>CAVDXU010000014.1:11971-15313 GCA_963613135.1 bacterium | reverse complement strand
CGCCGCCCCCGGCCCGACGTCCGTCGCGCCGCCCAACCCCGCGCATCCTGCGCAACCGTATCCGAACAGCAACTCGAAGGAGGCTGGCCATGAGTAGCGAAAACGAGAACATGCTCGGCCAGGTTCGCGACGACGCGCCCGCGCCGCCGGTGCCCGCCGCCGTTCGCCAACCGACGGAGGAGGACATGCTCGGCCGCCCTCGCGTCGCCGAGAAGGCCTTTTCAACCGAGGCGACCAAGGTGATGCCGAAGGGCGAGAAGACGCCGGAGGAGCGTTTCGCCGATCTGCAGGAGATGACCCGCTCGTATCTGACGCCCGACGAGGAGGCCATGCTCGAGAAGGCGTATCACCTGGCGGACGCGGCCCATGCGGGCGCGACGCGCAAGTCCGGCGAGCCGTTCATCGCGCATCCGGTCGAGGTCGCCATCATCCTGGCAGACCTGCGCATGGATGCCGAAACGCTTTCGGCGGCGCTGCTGCACGACACCGTCGAGGACACCGATACCACCAGCGAGCAGCTTGAGCAGGAGTTCGGCCCACGCGTGGCGCAGCTGGTCGACGGCGTCACCAAGATCACGCGCATCGAAGTGGAAACGCTGACCGATGAGCAGGCGGCCACCATCCGCAAGATGTTCGTCGCCATGAGCAAGGATATCCGCGTCATCGTCATCAAGCTGGCCGACCGCCTGCACAACATGCGCACCCTGGCGGCGCTTAAAGAGGACCGCCGTATCTTCAAGGCGCGTGAGACGCTGGAGATCTACGCGCCCATCGCGCACCGCCTGGGCATCAACTCCATCAAATGGGAACTTGAGGACTTGAGTTTCTACTACCTGGAGCCAAACAAGTTCAAACAGGTCTCGCGCATGGTCACCGAAAGCCGATCGGAGCGCGAATCGTACCTTGACCAGGTGATAAGCGTTCTGCATGCCGAAATGGAGAAGGTGAACATCCAGGCGCAGATCATGGGACGCCCCAAGCATCTGTACAGCATCTACCAGAAAATGGCGAAGAAGGGCAAAGGCTTCTCCGAGATCTACGACCTTATCGCCGTTCGCATCATCGTGAAGTCGGTGAAGGACTGCTATTCGGCGCTCGGCGCGGTCCATACGCTGTGGCATCCGATGCCCGGGCGTTTCAAAGATTACATCGCCATGCCGAAGTTCAACATGTACCAAAGCCTGCACACCACGGTCATCGGCCCGGCGGGCCGGCCGCTCGAAGTGCAGATCCGCACCGAGGAGATGCATCGCCAGAGCGAGTACGGCGTGGCGGCGCATTGGCGCTACAAGGAAAAGGGCGGGCGCGGCGGCGAGGATGCCATGGACAAGCAGCTCGCCTGGCTGCGCGAGATGGTCGACTGGCAGGACGAGACGCACGATTCGCGCGAGTTTTTGAAGGACCTGAAGGTGGACCTGGCGCCGACCGAGGTGTTCGTGTTCACGCCGAAGGGCGAGGCCATGAGCCTGCGCGCCGGGTCGACGCCGGTGGATTTCGCCTACGCCATCCATACCGAGGTGGGCAACCATTGCGTCGGCGCGAAGGTTAACGGCGCCATCGTGCCGCTGGCCTACGAGTTGCAGCTGGGCGATCGCGTGGAGATCCTCACGCAGAAGTCGGCCAGCCCCAGCCGCGACTGGCTCAACATCGTGAAAACGCCCTCGGCGCGTAACAAGATCCGCTCGTATTTCAGCAAGGTCACGCGTGCCGACGATTTGCTCAACGGCCGCGAGAAGCTGACGCGCGAGATGCGCAAGCACGGGCTGGGCATCTCGAACACCCGCGCCGAGCGCGCGCTGCGCACCGTTGCTGAGCATTTGGGCTACAAGGATGCCGACGACATGCTCGTCAACATCGGCACAGGCAAGGAAAACTATCAGTCCGTGGCGAACCGCCTGCTAACCGAGCTGGGGAAGAAGGCCGATACGCAGGCCGACCCGCTGAACCTGGGCGCGGCCATGTCCACGGGCAAACTGCCGCCCATGATCACCATGGTCAACAAGCCCAAGAAGAAGGAGACGAAAAGCTCGAACGGCGTGGTGGTCGAGGGCGTGGAGGGTGCGCTCGTGCGCCTGTCGCGCTGCTGCAACCCGGTGCCCGGCGACGACATCATCGGCTTCGTCACGCGTGGGCGCGGCGTGTCGGTGCACCGTCGCGACTGCCCGAACGCCGGCGCGCTCATGGCGCAGCCCGAGCGCATCATGAAGGTGCATTGGGAAAGCGATCTGCCGAAGAACACGTCGTTCAAGGTGGAGGTGTACATCGAGGCGCTCGATCGTTTGAAGTTGCTTTCCGACGTGGTGCTGGTGCTGGCCGACATGGGGGCGAACGTGCTGACGTGCAGCACGGTTTCCCACCGCGACGGCATGGTGGAGATGCGCTTTCTGTTCCAGGTGAGCGACATCACGCACATCGATGTGATCCTGAGCAAGCTTAAAGGCCTGGAAGGCGTGTTCGATGCGCGGCGCATGATCCCGAAGGTGGGCGGCACGGCGGAGAAGAAGGGGGAGTAGCATGGCTTACAAAGTGAAGGGCGCATGCGTCAACGTCGCCTTTTCGGTGATGGGGCCGATCCAGAACAACGTGTTCGTCATATCCGACGGCAAGGCCACCTTCGTGGTCGATCCAACCGAGCGGGCAGATGCGATCGTGCGCTCGCTCGGCGGCCGGCCGCTCGACGCCATCGTGCTGACGCATCGCCACTCCGACCATGTGGGTGCAGCGGCCGATCTGCGGGAGAAGACGGGTGCGAAGGTGATCGCCTCGGCGGGTGACGCAGAGGTCATTTCGGGGAAGAAGCCTATCCCGCGCGGAGATTCGAAATTCAAGCCGTGCCCGGTTGACCAGGTGGTATCCGATGGCGATACGGTCAAGCTGGGTAGCATGAAGTGGAAGGTCATCTCCACGCCGGGGCATACCGAGGGAAGTATGTGCCTGCTGCTCGATGCGGCCGCGACCGACCATCCCGAAGCACGCTCGGTGCTCATCGCCGGCGATACGCTGTTCTGCGGATCCATCGGGCGCACCGACTTCCCGGGCGGATCGATGGCCGCCATGCGCAAGTCGCTCAGGCGCCTGTCCGCCCTCGATGACGATACCTTGGTGCTGCCCGGTCACGGCGATCTGACCACGATAGCCAACGAACGTCGGGGGGCCTTCGCCTTCTATATGTAATTTGGTTGCGGCGGCCTTGCGGCCGCCGCACCTGCCGACACTGCGGGGCCCTGTGGCACCCGGCCTTCGCTTTCAGCTGCGCGGGCATGGCCCAAAGGTCTATGCCCGCTTGCTTCAAGCGAATTCCGGGCACCACAGGGTCCCTCGCTGATTTTTGCGCCACCTGCG
>CAVDXU010000014.1:0-11961 GCA_963613135.1 bacterium | reverse complement strand
TGCGCCACCTGCGCGTCCATTATGCCGGCTGCGCCGGCATGGGGGCTCTTGCGATCGTGCCTAGGGGCGCCCACTAATAAAGGCCGAGCTTTCGCTCGGCCTACGGATCGGGGGTTGCCTAGCTTACGGATCGGGGTTTGCCTGGCTTATGCTCGGCCTTTCGCAGCCTTTACGCCTGTTCGGCTTCCGGCATTTTCAGCAGCAGGACGAAGCCGACGATGAACAGGATGGCAACGCTCAGCACGCCGATGCTGCTTGATCCGGTGAACTGGGTGAACACGCTAACGAGCAACGTTCCCATAATGGTGGCGTATTTCCCGAAGATATCGAAGAAGCCGTAGTACTCGTTGGCGTGCTCCTTGGGGATGAGCTTGCCGAACTCGCTGCGTGAAAGCGCCTGGATACCGCCCTGGAACATGCCGACGCATACGGCTAGCACCCAGAATTCCGCCGCCGAACGCAGCAGGAACGCCGCGAACAGAGTGATCAAAAAGTACGCGAAAATGGCGATGAGCAGCATTCTCTTCGTGCCGAAACGCGCGGAGAGGCGTCCGTAGGCGATGGCCGAGGGAAACGCGACCACCTGCGTCACCAAAAGCGCCAGCACCAGCTGCGTCGAATCGATTCCCAGGTCGGTGCCGTAGCTGGTGGACATGGTGATGATGGTGTGCACGCCGTCGATATAGAAGAAATACGCCAGCATGTATAGGCCCAGCCGCTTGTCCTCAACCATTTTCTTGCAGGTGTTGATCAAACTTGAGACGGTGCGCTTGAACAGGTGATCTTCGCGCGGCTTGAAGTGCGTCTGGTGCACGTCGCGCCAGATGGGCACCGAAAACGCCACCCACCACGCCGCCGTGATGACGAACGAGATGCGGATACCCGTTAGCTGGTCGATGCCGATGTTCTCGCCGAACAGCACGATGAGCAGGCAAATGAGAAACGGGATGCACGACCCGATGTATCCCCAGGCGTACCCTTGGCTGGAAACCTCGTCGTAGCGGTCTTCCTCGGTGGCATCCACCAAAAACGCGTCGTAGAACACCAGCGACGCGTTCAGCATAACCGACGAGAACACGTATACCACCAAGAACACCATGGCGTCGCCGGGCACGCCCATGAGCGCGAGCGACACCGCGCCCGTGCCGATGGTGCCGGCCAAAAACTTCTTCTTGTTGCCCTTCAAATCGGCCAAGCTGCCCAGAAACGGCATGAGCAAAGCCAGCAGCAGCGAGGCGATGGTGGTGGCGTAACCCCAGGCGACCACAGCGGACGAGTCGGGGTCGACGATGGCGGAGAAATAAATGGGGATAAGCGTCGAGGCGAGCATCACATAAGCGGAGTTGCCCACGTCGTACAGCACCCAGCTGCGTTCGCGCTTCGAAAGGCTGCGAAGGCCAAAACCCATGGGCGGATGCCCCTTCCGTTGATGATTTGTGCATGTCCGTCGCGCCGGGAGGGGCGCACTGTTCTCATTGTATATGAACGCTATAATGCTTCCACGTAAAATGAACGTCAGACCATGGAAACGAGGGGAATCACCATGCCGGCTATCATCACGCATGATTTTTTCGGTCGAGACATCTATGATCAGCTTTTCGCCACCATCGGCGGGTCGCGCGACGAAGCCGATGCGTTTCTTCTGGGAAACCAGGGTCCTGACCCGCTGTTTTATTCGGTTATCAGTCCCTATCTGGCGCCTCATACGCGCCTGGGCAGCACGATGCACGCCAAGAAGCCGGCGGAGCTCATGGTGGCCCTCAAAGAATCGTTGAACGTCCTTTCCCCGGACGAAAAGCGCATCGGTCGCGCCTATGCGCTCGGCTTCCTGTGCCACTACACGCTTGATTCCACCATGCACCCGTTCGTGTACAGCCAGCAGTATGCGTTGTGCGATGCCGGGGTGCCGGGTCTTTCCCGCGATGACGGCAGCGAGGTGCATGGCGTGATCGAAAGCGAGCTCGACGAGATCGTGCTGTACGCCAAGCGTGGCGAGAGCATCGCCACGTTCAACCCCTCGCAGGAGATCCTGCGCGCAAGCCGCTTTGTGCTCGCGGCCATCTCGAAGATGTATTCCTACATGGCGCTCAACGTCTACGGCGAAATTATCCCATCGCGCCTGTTCACCATCGCGGTGTACGACTTCCGCTTCGTGCAGCGCGTGTTCTACTCGCGCGCAGGCCTGAAGCGCGACGTGATCGGACGCGTCGAGCGCATGGCGCGTTCCCATTCGTTCTATCAGGCCATGAGCCATCGACCGGTCGAATCTGCCGAATGCGCCTTCGACAACCGCGGCCATGCGCCGTGGACGAACCCGTTTTCCGGTGACGTGCGCACGACCGGGTTCTGGGATCTCTACGAGGCGGCCCTTGAGCGGGCGCAGCGCAACATCGCGACGTTCGATGCGGCCGGCTTCGACTTGGCGAAATCTCGCGAACTGACGGGTGAACTGGACTTTTCCGGCCGTCCTACCCAAGCGCAGATCCTTGGCGTCGAGTAGGTCCCCGCATGCTTGAAGTGGCCCTGACCATACCGTATTGGCTCGAGCTTGCGGCAACCGTGTCGGGCGCCATCTTCGGCGCCATGAGCGCGGTGCGCGCTCGCTACGATATTTTCGGCGTGTGCTGCATCTCCATCGTTGTGGGCTTGGCTGGCGGCATGCTGCGCGACGTTTTGCTGCAGGACTACGGTATTTACGCGTTCCAGAATCCCAACCTGATCATGGCGTGCATCATCACGGGCGTGGTGGTCTTCTATTTCGGCAAGCTCGTCACGTATTTCGACCCGGCGGTCGACTTCTTGGACAACCTGTCGGTGGCGCTGTGGGCGGTTATCGGCACGGGCAAGGCGATGTCGGCCGGGCTCGATATCGTGCCGGCGGCCATTCTGGGCACCATGACCGCCAACGGCGGCGGCATCATGCGCGACATCTGCATGAATCGCGAACCGGAGGCGTTTCAGGCGGGGACCTTGTACGTGAGCGCGGCGTTGCTCGGCTGCGTCGTCTACGCGCTCATGCGGGAAAACCATGTGCTCGACGGCTATGCGGGCGTGACGTGCATCGTGCTGGTGCTCGCCGTTCGCTACGCGGCCATCATCTTCGGATGGCGTACGCGGCCCGCGCGCGATTACACGGACGTGGTGGTGCGGCCTGTTCGGTCGGTCGTTCGGCATGTGAAGCCGGTCCATAAGGCTGCGGGGAAGTTGGCCAGCGGCTTCAGGCGCGACGGGGGCGTGCCGCTTGCGAGCGAGGGTACCGCCCGCGCCGGTGACGATGCGGCCACGGTGCCGATCGCGAAGCCGGCCGCGCCGTCCCAGCCGGCCACGCCGCCGCAGCCGGCCGCCGTGCCACCGCAGCCGGCCGCCGCCGCGCCGCCCGACGACAAAGTTGAATAGCTTCCTTCTCGTTACCTTCGGCGGGCGTGAAGTGCGCTAAACTGTGGCATTGCGTCTCAAACGAGTATGAGTTTGTTCCACGACAAGGGGGCCCAATGGGCAAGAAGCACAAGTTCGATTACTTCGACGCATTCGAAAAGCACTCCAAGCTTGCCGTCGCCGAGGCCGATCTGCTGATCGATACCGTGAAGTCCTTCACCGAGGCTTCCGAGTTGCAGAAAAGCCTCAAACTGGCTCACGAGATCGAGCATGAGGGCGACACCATCAACCACTCCATCTACAAGACCATCGCCGGCGACTTCATCACGCCGATCGATCGCGAGGACATCGTCGAGCTTTCGCAGGCGCTTGACGACATCGTCGACAACATCGAGGACGTCATGCAGCATTTCTACATGTATGACATCCATTTCATGCATCCCGACGCCATCAACTTCGCCAAGATGATCAAGGGCGAGACCGAGGCGCTCGACGCGGCTATGCACGACTTCCGCAATTTCAAGAAGTCCAAGCACTTCAAAGAGCTCATCGTCAAGGTGCATGACCTGGAGGAAGAGGCGGATGGCCTGTTCATCAAGGCTATTCGGGCCTTGCACACCGACGATCGCGACAATCCGATGCGCGTATATGTATGGGCGAACCTCTTCGAGGCCATGGAGGCGTGCTGCGACGCATGCGAGCATGCGGCCAATATCATGAGCACCATTCTGCTGAAGAACGTCTAGCAGCGAAAGCGCCCGCAAGTCGGGCGCTTTTCTTATCCGCTTGCGTTTTGGGCGGCTTGAAAAATAGTTGACTGGCATGCGCTTGGACGGTTCGGTTCCTGTATCGTTCGCAGTCGGGTCGATCTCGTGATCGGCTTTCGCGATTCCATTGAAGAAAGGGGAGGCATGCGGGCGATCGTCGAGCGCGTCTTCAAAGTCAACGAGCGGGGCAGCACGCTTGGAACCGAGGTCATGGCGGGCGTTACCACGTTTCTGACCATGGCTTATATCGTGGCGGTCAATCCCACCATGCTGCAAACCGCTGGCATCCCGTTCAATGCGGCGCTGACGGCGACCTGCTTCGGTGCAGCGGTCATGACGGCCGCCATGGGCCTTATCGCCAATCGGCCGATCGCGCTCGCCTCCGGCATGGGCATCAACGCCATCGTGGCCTACACCCTGTGCGGGTCGATGGGCGTTGACTGGCGTGTTGCCATGGGCGTCATCCTCATCGAGGGCATCGTCGTCCTGCTGCTGGTGCTGTGCGGCCTGCGCGAGGCCGTCATGCGCGCCATCCCCGTCGCCCTGCGTCAGGCCATCGGCATCGGCATCGGCTTGTTCGTCGCGTTCATCGGCCTGAAGGGCGGCGGCATTCTGGCGGCCGATTCCTCGACCTTCGTCACCATGGGCTCGCTCACGCAGCCTGCGGCCATCGTGTCCGTCATCTCCATCGTGCTCGCCGTCGTGCTGACGGTGCGCGGGACGAAGGGCGGCCTGCTCATCTCCATCGTGGTGGCTACCATTGTGGGAATTCCCCTCGGTGTGACGACGCTGCCCACCGAGTTCGATTTCGCGCCCGACTTCAGTGCTTTCGCCGCGCCCTTCCAGCAGCTTCCCGGCGGCGGGGGGCTGGCCATTGCGCAGGTGTTCGTCGAACCCATGCTGTTAATGTTCGTGTTCAGCCTGCTCATGAGCGACTTTTTCGACACCATGGGCATCATGATGGCCGTTGGCCAGCAGGGCGGATTCGCCGATGAGCAGGGCAACGTGGAGAACACGCGGGAAATCCTGCTGGTGGACTCCGCGGCTGCAGCCATCGGCGGCTTCGTGGGCGCAAGCTCCATCACGTCGTTCGCCGAATCGGCTTCCGGTGCGGCGGTCGGCGCGCGCACGGGTGTGTCGAACCTGGTGACGGCGGTGGCGTTCTTCCTATGCGCATTTCTGGCCCCCATCGTTGGCATGGTTTCCAGCGCGGCCACCTGCGGGGCGTTGGTCATCGTCGGCTATCTCATGATGAGCGATGTCGTCAACATAGACTGGGCAAGCTTCGAGTCGGCCATCCCGGCGTTCATCACCATCATCGCCATCCCGTTCACCTACTCCATCGCCAACGGTATCGGGCTGGGCTTCATCTCGTACGTGGTGGTGATGACCGCGCAGGGGCGTGCGCGCGAAGTGCGGCCGCTCATGTGGATCGTCTCGGTCGTGTTCCTGGTCGCGTTCGCCGCATTCTCGTGAAATGCCGCGCGTGGCCGGCTTTGGCGCTTCCGGTGCCGGTCCCGCATCGCCGAACGTGCGAACATTCGCTGTTAAAACAGCCCCGCCTGCGCTCTTTTCGGAAGTGCAGGCGGGGTTGTTTGCTATAGTGACAGGCGTTTGTAACCCGTCCGTAAGAGGAATCGCATGTCGCTTATCGTATGCAAATTCGGTGGCACATCCGTTGCCAGCCCCGAGCGCATCCAGATGGTTGCGAAAAAGCTGATCGCGAAGAAGCAGGCCGGCCACGATGTCGTGGCCGTCGTGTCCGCCATGGGCAAAACCACCGACGAGCTGGTGGGCCTTGCCGCATCGCTGAATCCCAATCCGCCCGCCCGCGAGATGGATCGCCTGCTTTCAACCGGCGAGCAGGTGTCCATGACGCTTCTGGCCATGGCTATCGAGGCGCGCGGCTACAAGGCCATGAGCTTCACCGGCCGCCAGGCGGGCATCGAAACGGACAGTGCGCATAATAAAGCGAAGATCGCCATGGTTCATAGCGAGCGGGTGCGCGATGCGCTCGATCGCGGCATGATCGCCGTCGTCGCGGGCTTTCAGGGTATGGATCCCAGCGGCGACATCACGACGCTCGGGCGCGGCGGCTCGGATACCACGGCGGTTGCCGTGGCGCATGGCCTGGGCGCCGATGTGTGCGAGATCTACTCCGACGTCGATGGCGTCTACACGGCCGATCCGCGCATCTGCCCGCGCGCCAAGAAGCTTGACTGCATCAACTACGAGGACATGCTGGAGCTATCGGGCGCCGGCGCCGGCGTGCTGCAGATGCGCGCCGTCGAGTTCGCCCGCAAATACAACGTGGTCATCCATTCCCGTTCGGCGTTTTCCGACGCCGAGGGCACCTACGTCAAGGAGGAAACCGACATGATGGAGGAAGCCGTCATCACCGGCATCGCGCACGACACCTCGGAGGTGAAGGTGACCATCCGCGGCGTGCCCGACATGTCCGGCGTGGCCGCCCGCCTGTTCGGCGCTCTTGCCGCCAACCAGGTCAATGTCGACATGATCATCCAGAACGTGTCGCAGGACGGCATCACCGACATCAGCTTCACCTGCCCCGGCGGCGACGAGAAGCGCGCGGTCGAGACCGTCGAGCGCATCATCCCTGAGATCAATGCGCGAGAGTACGCCGTCGATGACGATATCGCCAAGGTCAGCCTCGTGGGCACCGGCATGAAGTCGAGCCCCGGCGTCTCCGCCAAGGCGTTCCAGACGCTCGGCGAGAACAACATCAACATCCTGGCCATCTCCACGTCGCCGATCCGCCTGTCCGTGGTGGTTGACGGCGCGCAGACCGCGGCTGCCGTGCGTTGCCTGCATACGGCGTTCGGCCTGGATTCGGACAGCGTGTTCGAGGAGACGCAGCTTTCCGCCGAGGAAATCGCCGCGAAGATGAACAAGGGTCGTTAGCGTTTCGGCTGTCTGACGGCAGCCGAACTTGTCGACGCTGCGAGGGCGCTTGCGGCACGCTGCCTTGCACCTCAGCTGCGGGAGCATGGCCATCTAGGCCAATGCTCCCTTGCTTCGGCACAATGCGACGCACCGCAAGCGCCCTCGCTGAGTTTGACCGACCTGAGATGTTTTATGATCGATCCGGGCTGCTGTGACCAACCTGGGATGTTTGACCGCCCTTGCGGGGCGGCAGGGTGAAAAGGAGAACATCATGACGTGGACGAAAGTGATGCCGGCCAATCCGGTGGTTGCGGTGTGCGGCGCGACGGGCGCCGTGGGCAACGAGTTTTTAAAAGTGCTGCATGACCTGGACTTCCCGGCTTCAAAGGTGATCGCGCTGGCTTCCGCGCGCTCGGCTGGCAAGACGCTGCCCTTCGAGGGCTGCGGCCAGGTCCCCGCCGGCGACCTCACCGTGCAGGAGATGACGCCCGAATCGTTCGAGGGCGTGGACATCGCGCTGTTCTCCGCGGGCGCGGGCGTTTCGAAGGCGATGCGCGAGGCCGTGGTGGCCGCCGGCGCCGTGATGATCGACAACTCGAGCGCGTTCCGCATGGAGGAGGACGTGCCGCTGGTGGTTCCGGAAGTGAACCCGGGCGACGTCTCCTGGCATAGCGGCGTCATCGCCAACCCGAACTGCTCGACCATCCAGATGGTGGTGGCGCTGCACGCGCTCGAGCAGATCGCCCCGCTCAAGCGCGTGGTCGTGTCCACCTATCAGGCGGCTTCGGGCGCCGGCGTGGCGGCCATGAACGAGCTGTTCGACCAGACGCGCGACTACCTGGACGGCAAGGATTTCGAGCCGTCGGCTTTCAGCGACCAGATCGCGTTCAACATCATCCCGCACATCGACGTGTTCTTGGACGACGATTCCACCAAGGAAGAGTGGAAGATGATCGTCGAGACGAAGAAGATCATGGGCCATCCTGACCTGGGCGTTGCCGCCAACTGCGCGCGCGTGCCCGTGCTGCGTTGCCATGCCGAATACGTCAACGCCGAGTTCGACGGCCCCATCACGCCCGAGCAGGCGCGCGAGGCGTTCGCCGCGGCGCAGGGCATCACCTTAAACGACAACCCGGCGGAAAACGGCTACCCCATGCCGGGCCTGCTCGCCGGCTCCGACGATGTGTACGTCGGCCGCGTACGTCGCGACGCGAGCGTCGAGAACGGCATCTCGTTCTGGTGCGTCGAGGACCAGATCCGCAAGGGAGCGGCGCTCAACGCCGTACAGATCGCCCAGCTGCTGCTTCCGTAAGGCGAAGCGCAGGCTGGCAAGGACTTGCGGGATGCTGCCGTATGCTTTTGGAAGATAGATCTCGCCGACGCATATGGGAATTGAAAGGGACGCGCGCAAGGCACGCGTCCCTTTCGTTACAATGGGGCGCATGAAGAAGCCGAAGAAGATACGCTTGGATGAGCTGCTGGTGGGGCAGGGGACGTTCCCCGATGCCGGATCGGTGCTGCGCGCCGTGATGGCGCACGAGGTGAAGGTCGACGACGTGTACGTCACGAGTGCGGCCGTGAAGGTGGCGCCGGACGCTGATATCGTGGTGCGCGGCCGCAAGCGGTTCGTGTCGCGCGGCGGGCATAAGCTGCAAGGTGCGCTCGATGCGTTCTCGCAGGATGTCGCGGGGCTTCGCTGTATGGATATCGGCAGCTCGACGGGTGGTTTTACCGATTGCCTACTGCAGGCGGGCGCGGGAAGCGTTGCCTGCGTCGACGTGAATTACGGGCAGCTCGCCTGGAAGCTGCGCCAAGACGCGCGTGTGACGGTGTTCGAGCGCACCAACATCAAGCTGGCCGACCCGGCCGCGCTCGGGGCGCCCTTCGACGTGCTGGTGGCCGATTTAAGTTTCATCGGTTTGGCGTCGCTCGCACCCGTTTTCGCGCGCTTCGCTCAGGCGGGCACCGTGTTCATCGGATTGATAAAGCCCCAGTTCGAAAGCCATCACGACGAAACCGATCACGGTATCGTGCGCGACGCCTGCGTGCGCGAGCGCACCGTGCAGGAGGTCCGCGACGCGCTCGAGGCGGCCGGATTTACGGTCGCCGGCGTGGTGGAAAGCCCCATTACCGGCACCGAGGGAAATGTGGAATACCTGGTGAAAGCCGTTTTCCAGTAGTTAGGGCCTGCTGCAATCGAGAAAAGTCCCCGGTGAAGATCGATTCTCTATAAAATCCGTTGGGTGCTGCGAGAGCGTGCGCTCCGGCGAAGCCGGGTCATTTGCCGGCCGGCAAGCCTCGGGGTCTCGCTATCGCCTGCGCAGCCTGTCCGAGCTTGCGCGCGACCTTGGCGACCCTGCAAAACCATCCGTCCTGCCTTTGCGAGCCCGCTCCGGATCCTCCTTCCCGCCGACCGCTTACCGCGCATTCCCGCCACAATGATTTCCAACGTGTTACATGGCTATCAAGCGCATGTTACGAAAAACCTTCCGCCCCGCCCTGCCCGCTAAACTACTATCTCAGATTGCCATACCCATATTTGCCGGCAGTCGGCCAAGACGAAGGACGAACCATGGAACATCATCAGATGACCTGCGCAAACGCTGCCACGGACGGCACGGTTGCGGCTTCTGCCGCCGCTACCGCGCCTGCCGCTCCCGCAGCCGCTGCGCGCGGATTATATAGATCTTCCTACGAGCACGACGCATGCGGCATCGGCGCCTTAGCGCACCTCAAAGGCCAGCGCAGCCATGCCATGCTCGACGACGCGCTTTCCGTGCTCGTGAACCTGGAGCACCGCGGCGGCACGGGCCTGGAGCGCAACACCGGCGACGGTGCCGGCGTGCTGTTCCAGATCCCGCACCGCTTCTTCCGCAAGGAGGCGCAGAAGGAAGGCCAGCTCCTGCCCGACGAGGGCGATTACGGCGTGGCCATGCTCTTCTTCCCGCACGACGACGAGACCGGCGTGCGCGACGCGAAGCGCACCTTCGAGGAAGGCTGTGCGAAGTGTGGCGTGCCGCTGATGTTCTGGCGCGAAGTGCCGGTCGACCCGCATGACCTGGGCTCCACCGCCATCGCGTGCATGCCTACCATCCTGCAGGCGTTCGTGCGCCGCCCCGACGACGTAGCCGCCGGCCAGGACTTCGAGCGCAAGCTCTACGTGTGCCGCCGCACCATCGAGCGCGCCGCCGACGCGAACCCGGCGCTGGCCAACAAGATCTTCTATGTGTGCTCCATGTCCAGCCGCACCATCGTGTACAAGGGCATGCTCGTCGCCACGCAGATGCGCCGCTTCTTCACCGACCTCAACGACGCGGCCGTCGAAACCAGCCTGGCGCTCGTGCATTCGCGCTATTCGACGAACACCACTCCCAGCTGGGAGCGCGCGCACCCGAACCGCTACATCATCCACAACGGCGAGATCAACACGCTGCGCGGCAACATCTCCTGGACGCGTGCCCGCGAGCCGAAACTGTACAGCCCGGTGCTCGGCGAGGACCTCGAGCAGATCCTGCCGATCATCAACCGCGAGGGTTCCGACTCCGCCATCTTGGACAACGTGTTGGAATTCCTCACGATGAACGGCCGCCCGCTCGACCGTGCCGTGACCATGATGATCCCCGAGCCGTGGGACAACAACGACCGCATCTCCGACAAGCGCCGCGCCTACGACGCCTACCAGTCCATGCTCATGGAGCCCTGGGACGGCCCCGCCGCCATCGCGTTCACCGACGGGCGCATGCTCGGCGCTGCGCTCGACCGCAACGGCCTGCGTCCGGCGCGCTACTACGTCACGCGCGACGACTGGTTGATCTTATCTTCCGAGGTGGGGACCATCGACGTCGATCCGGCCAACGTGCTGCAGGCCGGCTGCCTCGGCCCCGGCGAGATGCTCGAGGTCGACCCCGCCCAGGGCCGCGTCATCTGGAACGACGAGATTCGCAACCGCTACGCCAACGAGAAGCCCTATCGCGACTGGCTCGACGAGGAGACGCTGGCCGTTGACGATCTGGAGGCCCCCGCGGACGGGGCGCTCCCGGCCGATCACGACGCGGGCGTGCCCTTCACGCGCCGCATGGCGAAGCTGGGCTACCACTTCGACGACGTGCAGGAGCTCATCCGCCCCATGGCCGAGCAGGGCAAGGTGCCGCTGGCGTCCATGGGCACCGACGCGCCGTTGGCGTGTCTGTCAAACAAGCAGCGCAGCTTCTTCGACTATTTCAACCAGCTGTTCGCCCAGGTGACGAACCCGCCGATCGACGCATTGCGCGAAAGCTTCGTCACCAGCTCGGTGCTGTACGTGGGCAACCACGGCAACATGCTGGAGGACTGCCGCGACACGTGCCGCCTCGTGCGCCTGGAAAGCCCCATGCTCACGCATGACGAGTTCAACCGCCTGTGCGCCATCGATCGCGTGGGCTTCAAGACTGAGCGCTTCGTGTGCGCTTACGAGCGCGCGGGCGAGGCCGGTGCGCTCAAGGACGCGCTCGCTTCGCTGTGCGCCGATGTCGAGCAGGCCATCCGCGAGGGCGCGAACCTCATCGTGCTGTCCGACCGCGCGGGCGAGGGCGAAGTGCCCATCCCCAGCCTTCTTTCGCTGGGAGCCGTGCACAACCACCTCATCCAGGTGGGCCTGCGCACCGACGCCGACTTGCTCATCGAGGCCGGCGACGCTATGCGCGCACACGATTTCGCCTGCTTGGTCGGCTATTCCGCATCGGGCATCTACCCGTACGCGGCGCACGAGATCATCCGCGACTTATGCGAGCGCGGCGAGATCTCCATCTCCGGCGACGAGGCCGTGGCGAACTACGACCGCGCCGTCACCGCCGGCATCACGTCCATCATGTCGAAGATGGGCATCTCCACGATGCAGGGCTACCACTCCGCGCAGATCTTCGAGATCTTGGGCCTG
>CAVDXU010000013.1:46127-49926 GCA_963613135.1 bacterium | reverse complement strand
GCCGCGGCCTTCGACAACAAGTACGAGGAGCCGAAGACGCCGGAGACTCCGAAGACCACGACGAATAAGACAACGACAACGGCATCGACCGGCAAAACATCCGTGAAAACCGGCGACTCGCTGGCCGGCGTTGCGGCTATCTGCGCCGGCGCTGCGTTCGCGGGCGGCGCGGCGGCCCTGCGCTCCCGTCGCATGCGGAAGCATGACCGCTAGATTGCGAACGCCGGCTTCTAGCTGAATAACCTGCTCGAAGGGCCCCGGTGCGAAAGTGCCGGGGCCCTCGTCGTTGGGCCCTTCCTTTCACAGCTTCGTCACACGTCGGACGCCCTCGGGGGCAACCTTTCCCCGGCTTTGCTAGAATGTCCGGTACTTATGCAGAAAGAAGGTGCTCATGCTTTCGAATGATATGGAAAAGCTTTACCCCTCCGCCAAAACGCTGGTGAAGGAGTGCGTCGCAAGCCGCATGCATGCGAAGGACGCGACGCTGTTCGCTTTTTCCGAGGAAGCGCAGGAATGCGCGCAGAATTTTATGGGCTGGGCGGATCTTGCGAGCAACCCGCCTTACCCCTTGCATGAAATTCAGTCCTTTGCCGATTCCATGATCGCGCAAGGGCTCAAATGGGTGGTGCTCATCGGGCAGGGCGGTTCGACCCAGGCTCCCATGACCATCACGAAATACAACAAGCCGGATTCATCCCAGGTGCAGTTCCGCACGATCGACTCCGACTCGCCGGTGCGCATGCGCGGCATCCTCGCGGAAATCGATCCGCGCGCCACGCTGTTCATCATCTCGTCGAAGTCCGGCGGAACCATCGAACCGCGTTTGGCCCTGCGTGCCGTTCGCGACCAGCTGGCGGATCGTATCTCGCCCGAGGAGCTGGTGCAGCATCTGGTCGCCATCACCGATCCGGGCTCGGCGCTTGAGGCGCAGGCCCGCGAAGAGGGATGGGCCGCGGTGTTCTCCGGCGAACCGACCGTCGGCGGGCGTTTCAGCGCGCTTTCCGTGTTCGGTCTTCTGCCGGCAGCGCTCGTGGGCATCAACCTGGAGGAATTCATGGCGCATGCCGCCGAGGCCGAGCGCGCCTGCTCTGAGGATGCCATCGACAACCCGGCCATCGGTCTGGCTTCCTTCCTGTACGACAACTACACGCAAGGCCGCAACAAGTTCTGCTTCCTCACGCAGAAGCGTGGCCGCGTGCTGGGTTTGTGGATCGAGCAGCTTGTTGCCGAATCCGTCGGCAAAAACGGCCAAGGCATCCTGCCCAACATCGAGATCGACTCGCTGCTGCTTACGAAAGACCCAGGTGACCGCAGTGTCATCATGTATCAGACGAAGAACGACCTGTGGGACGAGCGTCGCAACTTCGAGATGGGCCTGTCCTACATCGATCCGACCATCCCGCGCGCCGCGTACAAGATCGACACCGTGTACGACCTGCCCGAGCACTTCGTCATGTGGGAATACGCGGTCGCCATGTGCGGCTATCTGATGAAGGTGAGCCCGTTCGACCAGCCCGACGTCGCTTCGGCGAAGGCCGTGGTGCTCGACATCCTGCGCGACGGCCAGCCCGAGCCCGACTACGTGCAGGACTTCATCGAGGACGTGCACATGGGCGAGGTCGAGGTTCGCCAGGCGCCGTGCTTCAAGGATTGCAAGGACGTTCGCTCCTCGCTGCGCGCGCTGCTCGGCAGCATCCAGCCGGGCGACTTCTTCGCGCTCAACGCGTTTTTGCCGTTCACGGGCGAAGGTCGCCGCGAGGCGCTGGAAACTATCCGCCATGGCGTCGCCGACAAGTGTGGCGTGGTGTCGTGCCTGGAGGTGGGCCCGCGCTACCTGCATTCGACGGGTCAGTTGCACAAGGGCGGCCCGAACTGCGGCGTGTTCCTCATCCTGTCCGCCGACGAGCTGAAGGACATCCCGCTGAAGCAGGAAGCCGAAAGCCTGGGTTCGCTGGCGAAAGCGCAGGCGTCGGGCGACTTGGTCACGCTGGCCGATCGCGGCCGTCGTTGCGTGCATCTGCACCTGCCCGACAACTCCAGCGTCACCTTGCGCGCGCTGGCCGAGGTTGTTTGCCAGATTCTGGAGGAGCGCACGCAGCGCTAGGTTGAAACGATAACGTACGCGAAGGGCGGGCCGTGTGCCCGCCCTTCTTTTCGAGGGGGTTGGTATGGTCGAGGCGCTCGACATTCAAGTGAAGGGCATCGTGCAAGGAGTGGGCTTCCGCCCGTTCGTGTACCGCTTGGCGAGGAAATACCTTATCAACGGCTGGGTGCTCAATGCAACCGAGGGCGTGTTCATCCATGCCGAGGGCGAGGCGAAGCTGCTTGACGGGTTCGTGACCGAGCTGCATATGAACCCGCCGGCGGCGGCCAAGGTGACCGAGGTCGATCTCAAGGAGGTGCCGCTGGAGGATTTCGCCAGCTTCGAGATACGCTTCTCCGACGACTCTGCGGCGGAAAAGACCACGCTGGTGTCTCCCGACCTGGCCACCTGCGACGATTGCCTGGCCGAGCTGTTCAACCCCAACGACCGGCGCTATCGCTACCCGTTCATCAACTGCACGAACTGCGGGCCGCGCTTCACCATCATCGACTCGCTGCCTTACGACCGCCCGGCAACTTCGATGAAGGCTTTCGAGATGTGCCCGCGTTGCGCCGGCGAATACGCTGATCCGGCCGATCGACGCTTCCATGCGCAGCCCGATGCCTGCTGGGAATGCGGGCCTGCTGTTTCGATCTGCCTGCCGGCAGATCGAAACGACTCGACGCTGCGGCCGCCTGAGGCACGTCACCTTGCCCCTTGTGCAGCGCACGGCGCGTACCAAAGTACGCTTGGCGCTGCGGCGGGGCAATCTGACGCACCTCAGGTGCCCTCGCTGACGTTGGGCGCATGCCCGGGCGATTCGGGGGTTCGGCTCGATTCGCAGGTTGGCCAGCCCGGCGGGCTGCCCGGCCAGCCTGATACGTTGCCCGATGCGCTTTCGTTCGCCCCTTGCCCCGACGATCCTGCTTGGTCAATCGCCTGGGGTAGCACACGCGAGGAGTCCGATGCCGTCTTCGCCGCAGCGGTGCGCGTGCTCATGGCCGGCGGCATCGTGGCGGTCAAGGGACTCGGCGGCTTCCATTTGGTGTGCGACGCCGAAAACCCCGAGGCGCTCGCCAAGCTGCGCGAGCGCAAGCGTCGCCAGGGCAAGGCGTTCGCCGTCATGGTGGCCTCAGCCGATGACGCGCGGCGCGTCTGCCGGGTTGACAAGGTTGAGCAGGAGCAGCTCGAATCGACGAAGCGCCCCATCGTGCTTCTGCGCAAGCGCCCCGAGGCTCACCTCGCGCCCGGTTTGGCCGACAAGCTGCCCGAACTCGGCGTCATGCTGCCATGCACCCCGGTGCAGCACCTGCTGCTGCATGATTTCGCCGAGGCTCTTCGTGCCGAGCGGGGTTTGGACGCGTTGCCTATGTTGGTTATGACCTCGGGAAACATTCATAACGAGCCTATCGTGACCGACGATGCGCAGGCCCGCGCCGCCCTCGGCGCGATCGCCGACGTCATCCTGGGCAACAACCGCGAAATCCTCTCGCGCTACGACGATTCGGTGCTGCGCGTGGTGCAGGCCGGCGGCGAGCAGGCCATCCAGTTCGTCCGCCGCGCCCGCGGCTTCGCGCCGCTGCCTATCGCGCTCGACTGCCCGGAAGCCAACCCGCGCCAGGAAACGCTGCTCGCGGTCGGTCCCGAGCAGAAGGCCACTTTTGCGCTCGTGCGCGCGGCGGGTGGGGAAGGGGCTGGCGACTCGGATGTCGCAGC
>CAVDXU010000013.1:6884-45997 GCA_963613135.1 bacterium | reverse complement strand
CATATCGGCGACGTCGAGAACGCCGAAACCTACGACGCCTGGCTCGAGGCGAAATCGCGCTACGAGAAGCTGTTCCAGGAGGCGCCCAAGCGTTTCGCCTGCGACGCGCACCCCGAGTACCTCACCAGCAAGTGGGCGCGCGAGCAGGCGGAATCGGCCGGCGCACCGCTGTTCGAGGTGCAGCACCATCACGCCCACATCGCTTCGGTGCTCGGCGAGAACGGCCTGTTCGGACCCGTGTGCGGCATCGCGTTCGACGGTACCGGCTACGGGGTTGACGGGCGCATTTGGGGCGGTGAGATCTTGATCGCCAACCAGCAGGCTTTCGAGCGCTTCGCCAACTTCTCCTACGTCCCCATGCCCGGCGGCGCTGCTGCCGTGCGCGACCCGCGCCGCATGGCTTACGGCGTGCTGCACGCCTTCGACCTGCTCGAACATCCGGCAGCTGCCGCTCTCATCGAGGCGATGGGGGAGACGGCGAGCCTGTGCGACCAGATGATCGAGCGCGACCTGAACACGCCCTACACCTCGTCGGTCGGGCGTCTGTTCGACGCGGCCAGCGCGCTTCTGGGCGTCTGTCCCGAAGCGACCTACGAGGGCCAGCCCGCCATCGAGCTTGAGGCTGCCCTGGGCGTTCCCACCGCCGAGCCGGCCGCGACGGCTCCCGCGCAGGACGCCTACCGTATCGACGTGGTGAAGAACACGGCCACCAAAACCAGCACGGCGCAGGACACTTCCGTCGTGCTCTTCGACGCCGCCCCCGTCTTCGCCTCCCTGCTCGACGACTTGCACGCCGGCGTGCCCGTGCCCACCATCGCACGGCGCTTCCACGACGCCTTCGTCAACGCCGTCCTCATGGCGGCGCAGCTGGCGAACAGCGTCTACGGCATCACCACGGTGGCGCTTTCCGGCGGCGTGTTCCTCAACCGCTACCTGGTCGAGCATGCGACGACGCTTCTGCAGGAGGCCGGCTTCACCGTGGCGCTCAATCGCGACCTGCCGCCCAGCGACGGGTGCATCTCGTACGGCCAGGCTGTGGTAGCATGGGCGCAAGACAAGACGAGCGAGCACGACGCTGAGACGAAGTAGAAAGAAGGCAGCATATGTGCTTGGCAATTCCCGCGAAAATAGCCTCGCTTGACGGCGACGGCCTGGCGACCGTCGATATCCTCGGCGTGACGCGCAGCATCTCCATCGACCTGACCCCGCAGGCCGGCGTCGGCGATTTCGTGCTGGTCCACGCCGGTTTCGCCATCGAGGTGGTCGACCCTGATTTCGCCCAGGAAACCATCGACCTCATCAAGGAATTCCCGGCCCTGGCCGGCGACGAGCTGCCCGAAGGCGCGGCGGTTTAGCCATGGGCGGAATCGACAACGACCTTCGCGGGCCCGGCGCTTCGCCCCTGACCGGCACCGAACCCGCCCCCGACAACATTCATCATTCACGCACCGCCGACGACGCCGAGATGCGCTCCGAACTGGCGGCTTTCAAGGACCCGAAGCTTGCCCGCGGGCTGATCGAATCCATCGCCAAGCTCGCGCCCGACCGCGAGGTCACGCTCATGGAAGTCTGCGGCACGCACACGGTCGCCATCGCGCGCAACGGCATCCGCAACCTCATGCCCGCAGGCGTGCGTCTCTCTTCCGGCCCCGGCTGCCCGGTGTGCGTCACGTCGAACCGCGACATCGACGCCGTCATCGCGCTCGCGCGCATCCCCGACGTCACCATCGCCACGTTCGGCGACATGACGCGCGTGCCCGGCAGCTCGTCGAGCCTGCTCAGGGAGCAGGCGGCGGGGCGCAGCGTTGAAATCTGCTACAGCCCGCTCGACGCGCTCACGCTGGCCAAGCAGCACCCCGAGCGCCAAATCGTCTTCGTGGGCGTCGGCTTCGAAACCACCACGCCGCTCGTGGCCATGGCCATCAAGCGCGCCGCGGCCATGGGGCTTGGCAACTTTAGCGTGCTCGCCGCGCACAAGAACATGCCCGGCGCCTTGGAGCAGCTGGTCAACGACCCGTCGCTCAAGCTCGACGCGCTCATCCTGCCCGGTCACGTGTCCACCATCACCGGCACCGCCCCCTTCGAGTTTTTGGCAAAGGAATACGGCATCCCCGGCGTGGTCACGGGCTTCGAGCCGGTCGATGTGCTGCAGGGCATCGCCATGATCATGCGCCAGCTGCACGAGGGACGCGCCGACATCGAGATCGCCTACGCGCGCGGCGTCATGCCGCAGGGCAACCCCGTGGCGCTTGCCGCCATCGACGAGGTGTTCGAAACCTGCACCGCCACCTGGCGAGGCATGGGCGACATCCCGGGCAGCGGCTACCGCATTCGCGAGAAGTACGCCGCCTTCGACGCGCTGCGCCGCTTCAAGCCCGAAATCGAGCCGACGGTCGAGCCGCGCGGCTGCCGCTGCGGCGACGTTCTGCGCGCCCGCATGGCGCCCAACGAATGCCCGCTGTTCCGCAAGGTGTGCTCGCCGGAAAACCCGGTCGGTCCCTGCATGGTCAGCAGCGAGGGCAGCTGCGCCGCGTATTACCGCTATTACTAGGGGCTCTGAGGTTTTTCGCCCACGGCGTGCGTCTCGCGCGTTAAACTGTACGATGCAAATCAGGTGGTGTCGGAAACACTGCCATCAGAAAGGAGACTGTCATGACCAAGATCGTCAATTCTTGGAACGACTGGGATCCGTTGAAGCGCGTCATCGTTGGCCGCTGCGACAACTCCATGATCCCGCCCGAGGAGCCTGCCACCTCTGAAAAGGTGCCGGTCGATTCCGAGATGCGCGGCATGTGGGGCCTTCGCCCGCTGAGGACTGTCGAGCGCGGCAACGAATGCCTCGAGAACTTGGTCAAGGCCGTCGAAGAGCGCGGCGTCATCGTCGACCGTCCGACGCCTCTGCAGTGGAACCAGAAGATCGGCACGCCCGACTTCACCAACGACTCCATGATGACCTGCATGCCCCCGCGCGACATCCTGCTGACCATCGGCAACGAGATCATGGCTTCCGCCAACTCCTTCCGCTGCCGTTACTTCGAGTACCTGGCCTACTGGCCGCTCATGAAGCAGTACTTCGACGAGGATCCGCAGTTCCTGTGGACCCAGGCTCCGCGTCCGCGCCTGACCGACGCTTCCTACAAGCACAACTACTACGACGAGAAGATCACGCTCGAAGAGCGCCTGGTCCGCACCGCCAACAAAGACTTCGTGACCACCGAGGTCGAGCCGATGTGGGATGCCGCCGACGTTATGCGCATGGGTAAGGACCTGTTCATCCAGCATGGTCTGACCACCAACCGCACGGCCATGGAATGGTTCCAGCGCTACTACCCCGAGCTGCGCGTCCATGCCATGAACTTCCCGGGCGACCCGTACCCGATTCACATCGACGCCACCTTCGTGCCGCTGCGTCCGGGCCTGATCATCAACAACCCGCATCGTCACCCCGACACCGGCCAGAAGGACATCTTCGAGGCCAACGATTGGCAGATCGTCGACGCTGCTCAGCCGGCTCACGACGAGCCGCCCGCGCTGTGCTACAGCTCCGTGTGGCTGTCCATGAACTGCCTGGTGCTCGACCCGAAGACGGTCATCGTCGAGGCTTCCGAGGTTTACCAGCAGCAGCAGATGGACGAGCTGGGCATGAACGTCATCCCGGTCGACCTGCGCGATGCCTATCCGTTCGGCGGCGGCCTGCACTGCTCCACCGCGGACGTTTATCGTGAGGGCGATTGCCTCGACTACTTCCCGAACCGCGTCAAGGACTGCACGCTCATCCACCCGGAGATCTGGGACGACTAAGAGCGGAGACCGACGCTTGCGAGTGCGTTGAGACCTGCGGTTCGCGGGGAAGCGCGACTTGCAACGGCTTGCGGCTTGAGAAAGCCTGCCGCGAGCTGTGTTCTGCGAAACGAAGCGCCCGGCACCAGTTGGTGTCGGGCGCTTTTGCGTGCAGGGGGGGCGAACATGCGGGGAGCGTGCGAGCGCGGGGTTGCTCGGTCGCCGGCCTTCCTTGCCGGCTGGCGCGCCCTGCCTTTTAGTACACCTCGACGACCGTGAGAACGGTGCGATCCACCTTGAACGCGATGTCCCGACCGGCGTAGGCCATGCGGTAGATGCGGTCGGGTTCGTGCTTGCTGCCGGCGCGGCGCGGGTCCTGGCGCAGCACCTCTATAAGGCCTGCAACTTTGTCAGATTCAACGCGCTTCTTTAGCTCATCAGGGAAAACGACCTCAAGTTCCTTCCATGGTGCGTGCTCGATCCAGCCTCCGGTTGCTTCGGGGTGGCTGTCGGCATACGGGATGTAGGGCTTGATGTCGAGGATGGGCGTGCCGTCGCGCAAATCGGCGCCCAGTACATGAACGACCGGACCCGCGTCGGTGAACTCGATGCGGTCGAGCGTGACGCAGGTGAGCCCGATGGGGTTGGGGCGAAACGGGCTGCGCGTGGCGAACACGCCTTTGCGCTTGCTGCCGCCAAGGCGCGGCGGCCGCACCGTCGGCGACCATTTGCGAGCGGTGGGCGCTTTCGCTGCGCCCCTCGCGTTCGCGCTCTTTGCGTCGGTGGCGATATCCGCTGCCGCTCCTCCCGGTTCGCCGTTTTCAAACTGCCAGATCACCCATAGATGGGTGAATTCTTCGAGGCCGTCGACCGCTGCATCGACGGCGAATTCCGGCTCGAACACGATCCGTCCCTGCAGGTGCGGCGCGACGAAGCTGTTGCGGGGGATGCCGAACTTCTGCGGCATGTCGGTATGCATATGGGCAATGGGTTTCATGCCAGCGATTGTATCAATACAAGGGGAGCGCCAACGCGATAATCGCGCGCAACACGAAAGACTTCACGTGCCTGCCGCTAAGGGCTGCGACGCCTCGGGGGCGCCCAGGGGTGGGGACGCCCTGGGAACGCCTCGGGCGCCATCGATGCATTCAAGATCGAAGGCGTTGCAAGTCCGAAGGGCTTACCTGCGAAATGACGAATTCGCCGAAGGGGTAAGCGGCTGCTTTACCGTTCTCAGCAGGTGAATTCACTTGCGTAAACAGCAAAAGGGCAGTATTGCGCAACAGCTCTCATTGCATTAAACGTATATTTGCTTCATCCTGCAGAGTTGATGTGCCGCAGGCTTGCGGTATGAAGAGGAAAGGGAAGAGCATGTATTGTCCAACTTGCGGGACTCAGGTTCCCGATGAAGCGAAGTTCTGCCCAACATGCGGTGGCTCGATCGGTGCCGGTCAAGAACCGGTAGGTTGGCAGCCTGCCGATCAGATGGCTTATCCGGGCGCCAACGCGCAGGGTCAGACGCCCGAGTTTTATGGTGCGCCGTCTGTGTCGGGCGCGTATCAGCCGGCGGCCCCTAACGGCGCGGGTGCTACGGGTGCTGCGGGAGCCGTGGGCGCGGCATCCTATGGTGACCCTGGCGTCAATCCCGGTGACGGCGGCGCCAAGCGCAAACGCAACATCGCCATTGCCGTCGTCGTTGCCGTAGCGGTGGCGCTCTGCGCGATCGCCGGCGTGTTCTTCCTCGTCAGCGGGAATTCCCAGTCGGATGATTCGTTCCCCATCGAATTCAGCGTGAACGCGGCCGGGTTGGACACTTCAACCGGAACCAAGGTGCCCATCAAGGTTTCTGGCACTACCGAGAAGGGCGAATCGGTCGATAAGGTCGTTTACGTCGGCAACGGCGCCGCGTCGCCGAAGTTCGCAGCGGGCACCTACACCGTTTCCGTTTATGCGTCGCCCATCGCCTCGGATGGCACGATCTATGATGTCTCGTCCGCGAAAACGGAGCTAACCATTTCGTCTGATGGGAAGGCCGAGAAGCAGCCTTCGCTCACCATCTCCCCCATCGAGGCCTCCAAGGTGACCGCCGAGCAGATCGAGGCGGCGTATCAGGCGGCGAAGGATGGCGGCGCGGACAGCGCCGAGGCAGCTGAAAAGCTGAAGGATGCCGCCACGGCGCGTATGGACGATGCGAAGAAGCAGGAACAGGCCGCCAGCGATGCTGCGCAGGCGACGCAGCAGCCCTCGACGCAGGATCAGGCGCCGACGACGAGCGATTCCGCGGCGAACAGCGTGGAGGCGGCCAACGAAGCGAAGGTTCAGGCAGCGTTCGACCAGGGGAAACAGGTGTTTTTCGGCACGGTGTACGTCTGCAGCTCCGATGACGAGGTTGCGCGTGTGACGGGGACGAATAATCCGAACGCCAAATCAAAGTACAGCGTTAGCCAAACCACCGTTGTGATGGTTTTCGACGCAACCGATAGCGTGAGGGCGGTTGTCGAAGGCAGGACGTCGACGCGGGATGCAACCTGCATGAGGTTGCCAAGCGACATGGCCAGCTACGCCGGGCAGCACATCGCCGCCGCAGCGGCCGAGAGCCAACTCGGGTGGCCTCAGGACACAAGCGCCCCGCTTGGCGCGCCGATCATGAGGAGCGGGGAAGTGCTGTACGCAGACTAGCTTTCACGAGGTCAAGTGCGCAAAGAGTATCTGCTAAAGAGCCGGTTGGGCATCAAGCCCGACTGGCTCTTTCGCTTGCTTGATGCTGGCCGGGGAAACCCGCTTTGCGGCGGATTGCTGTTCCGAGGTTAACGCGAGGTCGAATCGCGAGCGATGGGAAGGCGAATGCGTTCGCGCTTCTTAATGCAGCGGGCCGGCTGGCGCCGAGTTTTTCGCCAGCCGGCCCGCTGTTGTTGCAGGGCGTATATGTGATGGGGCGCTACAGCAAACCGGGCATCGCCATCAGGGCGCAGAGGCCGCCGCTCAGCACGAGGGCCGAGGCCAAAAGCGATGCTCCGAGAGCGGCAAGGCTCTTCGCGCCGAGTCGGGCATTTCCCTGATCGTCGTCCGAGAACAGGAACTCGTCCCATTCGTCAACGGGATTCTCGACGATGGTGTTGGCGGCGAATGCGATGCTGCTTGCGGACATGATCGGCTCCTTGCTCTTCGGCGTGCGTTCCTTTCGATGGGTTACACGATATCGGGCGGCTTAAAGCCTGCGTTGCGCAACAAAGCGACTGGTTGGCAAGGGGATTCGCCGATCCGCAGATCCGTCGCTACGCCAATTCGCCGATTCGTAACATGGTTGTGCCTTTGAACGCTACAATGATGCTGGGCAATACGAAAGAACGGGATCGACGGCTTGTCGTTCCTCGAGAGTCGGCATCGACCTCTCTGCGTTTCCCGTCGTTGCTGCAAGACCTGGGCGCATCTTCGCGGGAGGCGTCCTCGCGTGTTCGAAAGGAAGGTTTGCGCTGTGCGTTCGATTGATACCCCGAGTGCCGTGATGTATGCCGACTTGAAGGCGTTTGGAGGATTGGCGAATAAGGACGCGGCGCGCATCCTGTTAAGCGACAAGCCCATCTACAGCGGTCTTTCCCCGCGTGCGCGCATCGACGAGCGCACGTTTTTGTCCCGGGTGGTGGTTCATGTCAGCCCGTCCAACGTCAACGACGCCATTTTCGCCGACTTCTTCCAAAGCGCCCAGGCGCTCACGTCGCGCATGATCGCGCGTTACGGCAATGACGACGCGGCGCGCGAAGAGGTGTTCGAACATTATTCCGGGCCGGCGATGCGCGAGTTGCATGCTTCGCTCGATGCCTACGGCCTTGATGCCATGGTGTACGCGAACCTGGTCAGGCGTCTTGCCCACGCGGCTGTGCGCACGCGCGCGGACAACGTGTCGTTGCTGGTGATGGCCTTCGTGGCGACGGGCTGCCTGTGCGATCCGGGGCGTGCGGCGATAGAGGTCGACCGTTTCGCGAAACGCTGCCTTGCGGGCGCGTCGGCGGGCGCCGTCACGACGACTCTGACCGGCGGCATGCCGACGACGACCGGGCTTATGGGGTCGGTCGACCGTCTGGGCCTCATCCGCATCGTCGACGGCGTTGCCCGTCCGCCCGTCCACGCGTTGTCCTGCGAAGAGGGCGGCACCATCATCGGCTCGCTCGCTTCGGGCGAGGACGCCATCAATGACGTGGGGATCGACGTGTCGCGCAGGCATCTGCGCATATGGAAAGATACGGGAGCCTGGCTGTGCCAGGGCCTCGGTTCGACGAATGGGACGGTGCTCGTCAGCGCGTCCGACGGCGTGGAGCGCGTGGTCGAGCCGCCGAAGAGCCTGCGTCGGGATGAAACGCATCCGCCGGTGTTGATTTGCGATGGCGATGAGCTGCGCCTGGGCTTGACGACGCGTTTCCGGGTTATGCAGATCAAGGGTTAGGGAGCGGATCTGTTGCCGGCTATTTCGCCTTCCAGACGCGCACGCGACAGCATTTCGTTTCGTCGCCGCTGGTCGAGGTGTAGTTGATGCTCGCGTAGGTGACCACGGTGCTGCTTGCGCCGGACGAGGCGAGCCATTCCCCCCAATCATCGGCGCCGCTGGGGACGTCCAGGACGAAATACCGCTTGCCGTCGGCGTCGACTCCGCAGACGGCTTTCGTCGATTTCACCATGAAGAAATTGCCGCACCAGGCTGGCGCGCAGGTCGGCGTGCGGTCGAAGCGGATCCATTTCGCGTCGTCGTAGCTACCCGAGGGCTTGTTCGCCGGCGTGTAGGTGCCCAGGTTCGCGATGCCGTCGCCGTAGCTGTAGGTGGCATCGAAGGCGAAGTTGAACCCGGACATGCCCCATCCGGCCTCGATCGGCTTCATCGATGCGGGCAGCGTGAGCGTGTCGGTGACCTCGCCGGATGCGCCGTCGATGCGCGTGAGCTGGTAGCATGAGGTCGAATCGGGGTTGCGCGGCGTGACGACGAGCGCATCGCCGGTCGCGTAAGGGGCCGTTGCGGCGCGCCCCGTCGACTCGTAGATCACTTCGGCGTCGGACGACCCCGCCCGGGCGCGTTTGATCTGCAGCGTTTGCCTGGAGGCGGAAACGCTGCTGCTCGATTGGGGCATGACCTGCCAGAACAGGTTGCTCCCAACGGCGGCTATGTTCGGCGTCTCGGTTTCGCCGCAAGCACCTTCGTCAACCTGCTGAACGCCGGTGACGCTCGATGCGTCCGAATTGAGCTTGCCCGTCATCACGCGCCATATGCCGTCGAGGATGTTGGCCTCGGTCCAGATGATGGCCTGAGAGGTTGCGCGCACGTCGTAGATCTCGAAGCCGCTGTCCTGCCCTTGCGCTTTGTCGACGACGGTTTCATAGTTGCCGGACGAAAGCGAGAGCATGGCGATCTGGCAGAGGGGCTTGGCGCCGTCGGTCGGGATGAGGCAGGCGGCGTATTTGTCGTCGTTGCAGAAGACGAGCGTGCCGTAGGGAAGGTCGTACTCGCCGGTTTGGCTGACGCAGTCGCTCGCGTCGTCAACCTGATCGAGCGAGGTGGCGTTGGTCACGTTGCTCTGCGGGACCTGCAGCGTGCTGACGGTGGGTGTGGAATTGCTGGACGACACGACGGCCGCGGTGCCGCCCCCGATAACGGCGAGCGCCCCGATGCCGACGGCTCCGAGCAGAAGGCGTCGGCGCGTGATGAGCACCTCGCCGTTGTCGTCGTTGCCGAGGGACGGGCGCGTTGCGGGGCTGCCGGCAAAGCGTGCTTGCCCGCCCGATCCGCCGAATGCGCCGGATTGCGAGGAGGAGCCGATGCCGATGCCGCCAAGCCCCGGGGTGCCCGAAAGCGGGGTGGGGGTGCTGCCGCCGACGAAGGTCGCGCGGCTGCCGCCTTTCGGCCCGGCGCCTCGTCGAGACGCTTGCGCCGCTCCGGCCGCCTTGGCCCTCTCACGTGCCTGCGCACGTCCGGCATGATTGCCGCGCGATGGCATGCCTGTTCCTATCGTCCCAGGTGAAACGGTGTTTTTCCTGTTTGCACGGGGAGCTGCATGAGATGCGCGGCGCGCGTTGCCGCCGGGTGTTGTCCTTCGGGTTACCATGGTGGTAATTATGTCATTTCGACTACAGCGGCGAAGGCGTTCGCCTGCACTTGCTACAATAAACCCAAACGCTTTCGCACGCCCGCGCCCCAATGGGCCGTGTGCTGATTGTGCCGCATGGAACAACAACTTCCTAAGGAGTGAACCATGAGCAATGAAACCCGTCGCATCCTGTTGGTGGAAGACGAGAAGGCCATCCGTGACGCGGTGACCGCCTATCTTGAGCGTGAAAACTATTGGGTTACCGCCGTCGGCGATGGCCAAGAAGCACTTGAGGAATTCTCGAAACATCACTTTGACCTGGTCATTCTTGACCTTATGCTGCCACGTGTCCCCGGCGAGCGTGTCTGCCGCGCCATTCGCGACAACTCGGATGTGCCCATCATCATGCTGACCGCGAAGGGCGAAGTCGAGGACCGCATCATCGGTCTGGAGCTTGGCGCCGACGACTACCTGGTCAAGCCGTTCAGCCCGCGCGAGCTGGTCGCCCGTTCGCGCGCCTTGCTGCGCCGCGTGCATGCCGATTCCGAGCCCCAGCGCGAGGTGCTCGAGTTCGGCGAGCTGACCATCGACGTTTCCGGCCACAAGGTGATGGTTTCCGGCAAGGAAATCGATCTGACGGCTTCCGAGTTCAAGCTGCTGACCACGCTGTCCCGCTATCCGGGTCGCGTGTACTCGCGCATGGAGCTGGTGGAAAAGGTGCTCGGCTACGACTTCGAGGGCTACGAGCGCACGATCGACTCCCACGTGAAGAACCTCCGCGCGAAAATCGGCGACAACCCGCGTAGCCCGAAGTGGCTGCACACCGTCCATGGCGTCGGCTATCGTTTCGAGGATCCCACGAAGCAGGGTCAGTAAACCTCAACGCATGCGTGAGGCGCGGTCGGCTGTTCGGTCGGCCGCGCCTTTTGTTTTCCCCGGCTTCGAAAGAAGCCGGTTCATAGGGGAAGGTGCAGGTCGATATGGAAAAAGATCATACGAACGGGGAAGGGGTTGCCGAGACAGCCGCCGGAGCCGTTGTCGCCGATGGCGCAGCGGCGGCTGAGACGTCTGCAGCCGAAGCTGTTGCCGCCGAGGAGGCCGCCGGGGCCGTCGCTGCCGATGGCGCCGCAGCGGGCGCGCCGGGCAAGGCGGCTGCGGGCGGAGGCGACGCTGCCGCTGCCGGGGCGTCGTCGGCTGGCGCCGATACCGGGTCGCAGGCCGGCGCCGATGCTGCCGCTGCGGGATCGCAGACCAGCTCCGCCGCCGGCTCGCAGACGGGCGGCTCGGTGGTCGTCGAGCGTGCTTGCGGGAAGAAGCCGCGGCGCAAGTTGTTCGCGGGCTTTCGCGATTGGTGGAGCAATCTGACTTACACCACGCGCGTGACCGCGGCGTTCGCCCTGATCGCGGCAATGACGGCGCTCGTCGCCATCGGCGTTCTGTCCTTCGTGTGGCAACAGCATTTCCATACCTACACGCAAGAGAACATGAAGTCGCTTGCTGAAAGCACGGCATCGCGCATCGAGGAGGTGTACGCGTCGTCGCATACGCTGCATGACCCGCAGGTCGAGGCCGTCGCGAAGTATGCCGAAAGCCTGAACAGCGGCGTCGGCGTGGCCATCATCGATAATTCGAGCGGTAAGACCGTGTACGATTCGTCAGCCGTTACCATCGATGACGGCAAGGTGACCGACGCATCGAAGGGCGGCTCGTCAAGCTCGTCAAGCTCGTCGTCGGGGTCCGACTCCTCCGCCGCTGTGCGCACGCTGGCCCCGCCGGCCACCGCAAGCCAGCAGTTCACCTCCGCAACCATCGAATACGGTGGCGTCGCGGTGGGATCGGTGCGCATCTGGGTGTACGGATCCGAGGCCTTGCTCACGCAGGCCGACGAGGAGTTCTCCAGCAATTCATATCAGGCAATGGTCTTCGCCACCGTGCTCGCCATCGTGCTCGCATCGTGCATCGGCTATCTGTTCGCGCGCGCCTTGGTGCGGCCCATCAACAAGATGGCGTCGACCGCCCGCGCCATCAAGGAGGGCGACCTCACGGCGCGCACCGGCATCCAGGGCGAGGACGAGATCGCGCGCTTGGGCATGACGTTCGACGAGATGGCGGACAGCATCGAGCGCGATCGCAAGCTCGAACGGCGGCTGACCACCGACGTCGCGCACGAGCTGCGCACGCCGTTGATGGCCATCCAGTCGACGGTCGAGGCTATGGTCGACGGCGTGTTCGAGCCCAACGAGGAGCGCCTGGAGACGGTGAACTCCGAGGTGCAACGTCTGTCGCGCCTGGTCGACGCCATCTTGAAGCTTTCGCGCCTTGAGAATCGCAGCACGCCGATGAAGAAGGAGCTGCTCGACGTCGGCGACCTGATCAGCGGCATCATCTCGACGCACGAGGCCTACGTGAACGATTCCGGCCTCAAGCTCGTTTACGAGGTGGAGCGCGACGTGATCGTGCGCGGCGACTCGGACATGATTCGCCAGGCCACCGCGAACCTTATCTCCAACGCGGTTCGCTACACGCCCGAGGGCGGCACCATCACGGTGAGCGTTTCGAGCAACGACGGCATGTGCGCGATTGCGGTGCGCGACACGGGCATCGGCCTGTCGCCCGACGAGGCGAAGATGGTCTTCAGCCGCTTCTGGCGCGCCGATGCGGGCCGCACGCGCGAACGTGGTGGGCTCGGCATCGGCCTCTCGGTGGTCAAGGAGATCGTCGACCGGCACAACGGGCACGTGACCGTCGAGGGCGAGAAGGGCAAGGGCGCCTGTTTCACCATCATGCTCCCGCTGTATTCCGAGGAGAGCGAGCAGCGCGAAGCCCGTCAGCGGGAACGCCAGCATCAAAAAGAGCAGCAGCAGGCCCAGCGCGCGCAGCAGCGGGAGCATCGCGAGCAGTGGATGGCCAGGCATACGCAGAAAACGGGGATACCGTTCGGCAAACCCCACGACGATGAAAAAAAGTCGGATAATAGCAGCGAAAACGGGCGATGAAATCCGTCGCGGCCGGCGGTTTGCCGGCCGCGATGACCGGATTCGCCGACGAAAGTCAGCCGCGAAACGCAAACAGACGGAAGGAAGCGGGACCACATGAGCGGAATCGACATCAAACCAGACGCGCAGGGCAAGGTGCGCGACATCTATGATCTGGGCGACAAGCTGTTGATGGTGGCGACGGATCGCATTTCGGCATACGACTACATCCTGCCCGACGAGATCCCGCATAAGGGCGAGGTCCTGACGCAGCTCTCGCTGTTCTGGCTCGATCAGCTGAAGGACGTTATCGGCAATCATCTGATCAGCGCCGATGTGGCGGACCTGCCCGAGCAGTTCGCCCCGTACGCCGATTACCTGCGCGGGCGCTTCATGCTGGTGCGCAAGGCCGAGATGTTCCCGGTCGAGTGCATCGTGCGCGGCTACCTGGCGGGCAGCGGCTTAAAGGAATACAACAAGCAGGGCACCGTGTGCGGCATCAGCCTGCCGGAGGGCCTGGTGAACTCCAGCAAGCTTCCCGAGCCCATCTTCACCCCGTCCACGAAGGCCGAAATCGGCGGGCATGACGAGAACATCAGCTTCGATCGCTGCGCCGAGCTTATCGGGCAGGATGTGGCATCGCAGCTGCGCGATCTGGCTATCAAGGTATACTCGACGGCTCGCGACCATGCGGCCGACAACGGCATCATCATCGCCGACACCAAGTTCGAGTTCGGCGTCATCGACGGGCAGATCATCCTGGCCGACGAGGTGCTCACGCCCGACTCCAGCCGCTTCTGGCCCGGCGACGAATACGAGCCCGGCCGTGACCAGGCCAGCTTCGACAAGCAGTTCGTCCGCGATTGGCTGACGGCCAACTGGGATCGCCAGGGCGAGCCGCCGCATATGCCCGCCGACGTCATCGAGAAGACGAGCCAGAAGTACATCGCCGCATACGAGCAGATCACGGGCACGAAGTTCCCGTTCGCGTAAGCTGTCCGGCGCGTGAGTGACCGCTTGCGCGCCGTACGTTTCGCCACCTTGTTCCCTATCAGTTCACGACCCCTGGAAAAGACGAAGATGACCCAACGCAATCCCCTGAACGAACGATACACCGCCGAGGACCGCAAGGGCGCCACGCGCAAGTCCGCCGCATCGGCCAAACCCGCCACGAAGGCGGCCGCTTCCGTGCGCATGCAGCCCACGGAGAAGACCAAGGAGCAGAAGAAAGCCGAGCGCAAGGCCGAGCGCGCCAAGGCGCAGGAGCGCGACCGCCAGTTCTACAACCCTCCGACCGAGGAATACCGGCGCCTGCGCCGCATCTGGTGGATCACGCTGGTCGCGGCTATCGTGCTCACCTGCTTCTCATTCGCGGGCAGCTCGTTCGGCATGCCCCAGCCGGTCACGTACACCACGCTGGCCCTGGCCTACGTGTTCATCATCGCCGCGCTTTACATCGACTTCGCCAAATGCCGCAAGGCGCGTCAGAAGTACGCCGAAGAGGTCATGAAGCACCCCACCAAGGAAATGCGCGCCGCCGAGAAGAAGGCCAAGGCCGAAAAGCTTGCCGCCGAGAAGAAGGCGAAAAGCCCCGAAGAGGTGGAGGCCGCCCGCAAAGAGGCCGAGGAGAAGGGCAAGAAGGCGCTCTTCGGCGGCCTGTTCAAGAAGAAGGACAAGCAATAGCGCAAATGGGGCGCACGATCACGCCCGCTTCCGTTTGAAGGTAACGTTCGGATATGCGGGCACCCGTTGGGTGTCCGCGCTCGTTTTCGGGGTTCGCCCCGCTGTATGGAAAGGACGCCCATGGTTTCCCGCATCTACGTGGAGAAGAGGCCCGGTTTCGACGTCGAGGCGCGCCAGCTGCTCGCCGAGCTTCGCACGGCCGTGCCCGAGGGTCTGGCAAGCGACGCCCGTCTGCGCGTGATCAACCGCTACGATGTCGACGGTATCGACGCGGAGCTGTTCGAGCAGTGCGTTCCCACGGTGTTCAGCGAGCCGCAGGTCGACAACGTGTCGCGTGAGCTTTCCGCCGACGGTGCGCGCGTGTTCGCGGTGGAGGCGCTGCCGGGGCAGTTCGATCAGCGCGCCAATTCCGCCGCCGAGTGTATCCAGCTGATCAGCCAGGGCGAGCGTCCGGATGTGGCTTTCGCCCGGGTGCTGGTCATCGAGGGCGGCTGCACCGACGAGGCCCTTGCCGCCATCAAGCACTACGTTATCAACCCGGTCGAAGCGCGCGAGGCGTCGCTTGCCGAGCGCGAGACGCTGCACATGCCGCAGCCGGTGCCGCAACCGGTCGAGGTGCTCGACGGCTTTCTGGAGCTTGACGAGGCGGGCCTTTCAGCATTCATCGATGAGCGCGGGTTGGCGATGGATTTGGCGGACATCGTCTTCTGCCAGCAGTATTTTGCCGAGGAAGGTCGCTGCCCGACCATCACCGAGATCAAGATGATCGACACCTACTGGTCCGACCATTGCCGCCACACCACGTTCGGCACCGAGATGACCGACGTCGTCATCGACGACGAGCGCGTGCAAGCCGCATGGGATCGCTACCAAGCCATGCGTGAGGAGCTGGGTCGTGCGAAAAAGCCGGTGTGCCTGATGGACATGGGCACCATCGGGGCGAAGTGGCTCAAGGCGAAGGGCACCCTCACCGGCTTGGATGAGTCGGAGGAGATCAACGCCTGCACGGTGAAGTGCAAGGTCGACGTCGACGGCGAGGACCAGGACTGGTTGTACCTGTTCAAGAACGAGACGCACAACCATCCCACTGAAATCGAGCCGTTCGGCGGCGCGGCAACCTGCCTGGGCGGCGCCATCCGCGACCCCTTGTCGGGGCGTAGCTACGTGTACCAGGCCATGCGCGTGACCGGCGCCGCTAATCCGCTGGCTCCCATTTCCGAAACGCTTCCCGGCAAGCTGCCGCAGCGCAAGCTGGTTACCACGGCTGCGGCGGGCTATTCCAGCTATGGCAACCAGATCGGTCTTGCAACGGGCCAGGTCAACGAGCTGTATCACCCGGGTTACGTTGCCAAACGCATGGAGATCGGCGCCGTGGTGGCGGCCACGCCGGCCGATCACGTGCGTCGCGAGACCCCGACCGCGGGCGACGTCGTGGTGCTTTTGGGCGGGCGAACCGGCCGCGATGGCATCGGCGGCGCGACGGGTTCTTCCAAGGAGCACAACCTTGACAGCCTGGAGGCGTGCGGCGCCGAGGTGCAGAAGGGCAACCCGCCCGAGGAGCGCAAGATCCAGCGCCTGTTCCGTCGTGGCGAGGCGTGCCGCCTGATCAAGCGCTGCAACGACTTCGGCGCGGGCGGCGTTTCTGTGGCCATCGGCGAGCTTGCCGATGGCTTGCGCATCAATTTGAACAAGGTTCCGAAGAAGTACGACGGCCTTGACGGCACCGAGCTCGCCATTTCCGAGTCGCAAGAGCGCATGGCCTGCGCCATCGCGGCCGACGACGTGGACGAGTTCCTGCGCTACGCGCATGAGGAGAACCTGGAGGCGACGGTCATCGCCGAGGTCACGGCCGAGCCGCGCGTGCGCATCATGTGGAACGACGAGGCGATCGTCGATGTGAGCCGCGAGTTCTTGGCCTCCAACGGCGCGCCGAAGCATCAGGACGTGCATGTGGGCGCGGCCGACGCCTATGTGCGCGCCTGGGAGGGCGCGACGCTTGCCGAGCGCATGACGTCCCTGGTCAGCGACCTGAACGTGTGCTCGAACAAGGGCTTGTCCGAGCGTTTCGACTCTACCATCGGCGCGGCGACGGTGCTCATGCCCTTCGGCGGCAAGCATCAGCTCACGCCTGCGCAGGCTATGGTGGCCAAGCTGCCCGTCGAGGGCGAAACCACCACGTGCAGCGGCATGGCCTGGGGCTTCAACCCGTATCTGACCGAGGCCGACCAGTTCGCCGGCTCGTACGTTGCCGTGGTCGAGTCGGTGGCGCGCCTGGTGGCGGCCGGTTTCAAGCATGAGGATATGTACCTGACGTTCCAGGAGTACTTCGAAAGCCTGCGCGGGAGCGCCGATCGCTGGGGCAAGCCGACGGCCGCCGTGCTCGGCGCGCTGATGGCGCAGGTCGATCTGGGCATCGGCTCCATCGGCGGCAAGGATTCCATGTCCGGCAGCTTCGAGCAGCTCGATGTGCCGCCGACGCTCGTGTCCTTCGCGACGGCGGTGGGCAAGGTCGATCGCGTCACGTCACCCGAGTTCAAGGGCGCCGGCCATCGCGTCGCGCTGGTTGCCCCGCGCTGCTACGACGAGGCGGGCATCATGCCGGCCGCTGAGGACCAGCTTGCGGCATTTGCGGCCGTTGAAAGCCTGATCGGCAACGGGGGTGCGCTGGCGGTTTCCGCTCTCGGTTACGGTTGCGCGGCCGAGGCGCTGTTCAAGATGTGCGTGGGCAACGGCATCGGCGTGGAGCTTGACGACGTAGCGGTTGCCTCGCTGTTCGAGCCGGCTTACGGCAGCTTCATCGTGGAGCTTGCCGACGACGCGCAGCTGCCCGATCCCACCGACAGCCTTGACGTGCTGGTGTTCGGCACCACCACCGAGGCGTACGAATTCGCGGCGGACGGCGAGGTGATCGACCTGACGCAGCTGCAGGAAGCATGGGAGAGCGCCATCGAGTCGGTGTATCCGTACCGTCAGGCGGGCGAGGCTGTCAAGCAGGTGACCTGCGACGCGCAAATCCCGCTCACGTACAGCGGCAAGCTGGCGCGTCCGCGCGTCATCATCCCCGTGTTCCCGGGCACCAACTGCGAATACGACACGGCTCGCGCATTCGAGCAGGCCGGCGCCGAAGCTGAGATCCTGGTGGTGAACAACCTTACGTCGGCAACCGTCGCCGAAAGCGCTCAGGCGCTGGTGAAGGCCATCAGGAACAGCCAGATCATCATGCTTCCCGGCGGTTTCTCCGGCGGCGACGAGCCCGACGGTTCGGCGAAGTTCATCACCGCGTTCTTCCGCGCTCCCGAGGTGACGGAGGCCGTGCGCGACCTGCTGTTCAATCGTGATGGTTTGATGCTGGGCATCTGTAATGGCTTCCAAGCGCTGGTGAAGCTGGGCTTGGTGCCGTATGGCGACATCCGCCCCATGGACGATGCGTGCCCGACGTTGACGTTCAACACCATTGGCCGCCACCAGAGTCGCCTGGTGCGCACGCGCGTGGCAAGTAGCCTGAGCCCGTGGCTTTCGCGTTGCGGCGTGGGCGACGTGCATACGGTCGCCATCAGCCATGGCGAGGGACGTTTCGTGGCAAGCCCGGAATTGCTTGCTCAGCTGGAGAAGACGGGTCGCATCGCCACGCAATACGTCGACGAGGCGGGCAACCCCAGCATGGATTGGGACGTGAACCCGAACGGATCGATGATGGCCATCGAGGGCATTACCAGCCCCGATGGGCGCGTGCTCGGCAAGATGGGACACGTGGAGCGCCGCGGCGACGGCCTATACAAGAACGTCCCGGGCGACAAGTTCATGCCCCTGTTCGAAAGTGGCGTGGATTACTTCGCATAGGGAAGAGGCCGGCATTCGGTCTTCGGCGGCTTCGCTGGGTCCGGCCGGCTGGCCTTCGGCGGGGTCGTCGGGCCGGGTAGGATGGCCTCTGGCTGGGTCGCTGGGTCCGGCCGCCCGGCCTTTCTGCTTTGCTTGAAGGCCTGCCTTGAGAACGGCTTCGCGAATTTGACCATGTTGGACAAAGGCGACATGCGAGAGCGAGCCATGGGGTGATTTGCGTCTCATGTTACCCGGCGAGAAGGGTCACCTGCGGGCTTGCCGAAAACGCCGGTTTTCCTTGTGCCGATTCGGAACTAATGGAGCCACGAATCTTGGCTGCCGAGAAACCGTTTCGTTAATTGAGTATCGTAGGGGCGATCGCTAGATCGCCCCAGGTCAAAAGCGGTATCGGAGTGCAGTAATTCGTGCCTTACGCGAAGATTTCCTTTTCCTCGACCAGTTCGGTCTTGATCTTCTCGACCAGTTTCTGCAATGCATCGACGCAACGTGGGCGGATGTCGGCTCCGATCATCACGTACATGATGGAGTCGCCGACGCTGAGCAGGCCGTCGTTAAGCCACACGCGCACGTAATACACGCCCGGCCAGCTAAGCGCCTCCCTGATGGCGGCATTGACCCCTTCGGTATCGTAGCTGAAGTCGACATGCGATACCTGACCGAGCCCCTCGACGCCTTCGCGTACTTCCCGTTTCGGCGTGATGCGCACCACGCCGTTGTGCACAAGGAACATGCCGCACTGCGCGGCTTTCGGGTCTTGCTTCGCTTCCTTGAGCCATTGATCCATAGACGGTTCCGGCTTTGCCATGATGATCCTTTCGTCTCGGCGGCGGGATGAATTCTCTTTGCGGTCTGCACCGCTTGCTTGGCAGGTCATGCGGCGGCTTCCGCCGTGCAGGCCGCGTTGCGGGCCGCGCGACAAAGCTCGCGTTGCGGGTCTCGCTGCGCGTCTCGCTCGCGGTTGCTGCGCGGATCCTGCTGCATGGTTGCTTTGCGAGTTCTGCCGCGCGGTCGCTGCGCGAGCCATGTCGCGCGGTTGCTCCGCGGTTTCCCCCTCGCGATCCCTTCGTCCCCTTTCGGCATTGCGCCTTGAATCTATAGTAGCGCATTGTCGGGCGATTGTTTCGCCGCCGTTCCGCGTCGATGCTCGGTTGGTTGCTGCGCGTGGCGGACTCGGTGTTGATGTGGCGCGCGGGCGCGAATCGTGGTGAGCTCGATGTCGGTGTGTCGCGCGGGCGTGAATCATGATGGTTGTCCCGCGCAAATCAAAATGACGTAGTTGTGCAGGTAGTGCGCATATGTCTGCGCTTCGGTCGGGGTTGGTTGCGTTAGGCTGTCGGACGACGGCGATCGACCTGTGCTCGCGGGCGATTAACTTCCCCGACCGAGCGCATGACGGCCGACATCGTTTCGTTCGTGACCCTGGTCACGGCCGCGGCTTTGGCATCCGCACCCCGCTTCCAGTTTTGGCCCTCGCATCCGGCTGCGGCTTCGTTCGGGGCTTCGGCATTCGCATCGGCCTCGGCGCCGACATCGACCCGGCTCCGCTTTCGGCATCGGCCCTTGTGGCTTGCTTCGGCATCCGAACCCCGCCTCCGGTTTCGTTTCTGCTTTCGGCTGAGGCTTCGGCACCTTTTCTGACTCCGCATCCGGTCTCGCACTCGACCCCGCCTTCGCTTTCGGCATCGCACTCGGCTCCGGCTTCGGCGTCGGCCCTTGCGGCTTGCTTCGGCATCCGAACCCCGCCTCCAGTTTCGGTCCTGTTTCCGGCTGAGGCTCCGGTCTCGCACCCGACCCCGGCTCCGGCATCGCCCTCGGCTTCGCCTTCACCTCGACCCAGGCTCCGCCATCGACCCCATCCCCGGCCTCGATCCCGACCCCGCCTTCGCTTTCGCCTCGATCCCGGCTCCGCCTTCGCCTCGACCCCGGCTCCGCCATCGACCCCATCCCCGGCCTCGATCCCGACCCCGGCTCCGCCTTTGGCATCAGCCTCGGCTTCGGCCTCGATCTTGACCCCGCCCCCGGGCTCGATATCGATCCCGGCTCCGCCGTCGGCATTGGCTTTCTCGCCCCGTGCGTCACCAGACATCGTTTTCGGGGCGGAGTATCTCGCTTCGTAAATTTCGCTCCTTTTCACGAAAAGATTCCGATTGGATCCTTTGCCGTCTTCCGGCTTTTTTGTTTAAATCGGCGACGACGGTTTGGAACTTGCAGGGATCGTCGATTTGCCCGCCCCGGATCGATACGACGGTGATCCCGCTGCTTCCGATTGCGGCGGCCCTGGCCTGATCATCCACAATTTTTCGTTCCCCCTGATGAAACGCCCGGCTATCGTATTCCGCCGCAAGTTTGAGCTCGGGCCAGAATAGATCGCAAACAAATCGCTGCCTGTGGCGCAATCGCCCCCTTTCCGTAACCGTTTCAATTGGCGCGTTCAGCTTCGGTTCGGGGAAAGCGTAGCCGCCATATCGGGTAGGCATGCAGAGCAGCATCGTCAGAACCGATTCTCTTGGAGAGGCGGATCCTTCGATCACGTGCTTAACGGCTTTTCGGGCGATGGCCGACCCTCTCAGCGACGGGTTGTCTTCGCAAAAACGCTCGATGGCTCGGGGGCTTGTCACGGCGGGTCGTTTTCTGAAGCCGACATCGTCGTGAGTGAGGGCGTAGGAGGAGCACAGCTCGAACCCGACTTGTACAAGCTTTGGGAGCGACAGGAGCGGCGCAAGCTGAACGAAGCAGAATTCCGGGGTGCAACGATAGATGTCTTCGGCTACCGCAACAAGCGATCGAGGTGGAAGCGCATTGGTATGCAGGTGGGAGTTCGCAACGTCTGTTCTAAGGCGCGCATCCCTGTCGTTGACCAGGAAATTTACGGGCTCTCCTTCAAGAATAGGGAATTGCCGAATGAGTCCTCGCGCCAGCTCTTGGCTTGACGTGCATTTGTCGAAGCTCGGCATCCGGGAATAGGGCAACGCCGGTTTCGGGCCGAGCACGCGCGTGAGCCTGAGCGCGGAATGGTGGGAGATGATCGCGCTCAAGAGGTCCTCCTTCCTTTCGTTGCGTTTTCGCGTCTCGCTTTTCGGGAGGCGCTCATGCCCGATAAGGGTAAAGGCTTCGCATGGCACATGGTTTGCAACTTCTTGCCGAGAGGTTGCCGCGCTCTTGTCGAAGTCTTGCACTTTACCGGAATGCTGGGTGCTGCGTAGGCGGGCGCAGGGCGGGGCGGGCGCGGAGGCTGGTGTCCGGCAGCTGGCGGAGGCGGGTTGGGGCGCGGAGGCGGACGCGGGATGGCGGCTGACGATGGCGCGGGAATAGGAGGCGATGCGGCCGCGGGCTCGGGCGTGAATGCGAGTGAAGGCGCAGGGGGATGCGGAGGTGGACGTTTGCGGGTGCGGAGACGGGCTCGAGTTCACGGGGGCCATCGGATTCGACCTGGAGGCTGCTGTCTGACGGCTGGCGGCTGACGCGGGTTCGAAGGCTGGTGTCTGGCAGCTGATGGGCGCGCGGGGTGGATGTGGGGGTTGCTCTCTGCTAGCGTTCGACTGCCTTTCGGAGACTCTGCTGCGTAGCAGCTCCCGGCGCCTTGCGGCCCCTGGTGCCTTGCGGCCTCTGGTGCCTTGCGGCCCCTGGTGCCTTGCGGCCCCTGGTGCTTTGTGACCCCTGGTGCCTTGCGGCCCTTGGTGCCTTGCGATCTTCGATACCTGTCTTGCTGCTGAAGGGGCGGAGAAGTTGACTAGATTGGCACCTCGACCGCGATGTGCGAAATTTGCGGGGAGGCAATGGCATGTGACGCCCGAAGTGCGAGAAAAACGGGGTCAAAAAGTGGCGATGTGTGTTTGAATTGGGCGGAAAAGTGCCGATGTGAGAAAGAAATCGGAGCGTTTGGGTCGCACATCGACCCCGACGTGCCATCGGCGTGCGCCGATTGTCGCACATCGGCCCCGACATGCCACCAGCGTGCGCCAGCTGCCGCACATCGGCCCCGACGTGCCACCAGCGTGCGCTAGCTGCCGCACATCGCGCTCGACGCGCCATTCCGAGTGCCATCTCGAGCGCTCCCGGATCCTGCCGCGACCCTTTTCGCCGTACGGATCCTTTGCTGCTAAAGCCGTTAGGCCCCATCGAGCTGCATCTCCTGCGGAATTTACCGAGGTTTGCGCTACCTGCGTTATCTGGGGGCGTTCGTGCTGGTACTATTGTGCGGACTAAAACGAATGCTGGGTTGCGTCACTGAGCGCAAGTCTTCCACGCCAGCGCTTTCGCTTTCCGTGGGATGCCTTGCCTCGCGCCGCCGCCCGGCGCCGCCCGCCCGCGAGGAAAGAGAGCCCCCATGTCCCTGGCCCCATCCGATCACACCAAGCAGCCCGACAACCGCACCACGATGGATCTCGGCGCCGTGCTGCCGAAGACCGCCGAGGTGCGCGACGACCACCTGTTCATCGGCGGCGTCGACATGGTCGAGCTGGCGCGCCGCGAGGGCACGGCCCTCTACGTCATGGACGAGGCCGACATGCGCTCGCGCATGGAGGCGTACCGCGAGTCGTTCCGCAGCCGTTACGAGAACTCCGACATCATCTACGCCAGCAAGGCGTTCTTGAACAAGGAGGCCGCGCGCATCGCCAACGACGAGGGCATGTGCCTGGACGTCTCCGGCGGCGGCGAGCTGTACTGCGCGCAGCAGGCGGGCTTCCCCATGGAGCGCGTCTTCGTGCACGGCAATAACAAGACGCCCGCCGAGCTGCGCGAGGCCATCTCCGCGGGCGTGGGCCGCATCGTGGTGGACAGCCGCATCGAGCTGGCGCGCGTCAGCGAGATCGCCGGCGAGCTGGGCGTGACGCAGGACGTCTACATGCGCATCACCCCCGGCGTCGAGGCCGACACGCACGAGTACATCCGCACCGGCTGCGAGGACAGCAAGTTCGGCTTCACCATGCTCAACGACTTCGCCTTCACCTGCGTGAAGGACGCGATCGAGGCGCCGAACGTGCGCCTGGCCGGCCTGCACTGCCATATCGGCTCGCAGATCTTCGCGCTGCATTCCTTCGCCGAGGCCGTGCAGGTGATGATCGAGTTCATCAAGCGCATCCAGGACACGTACGGCTACACCATCGAGGAGCTCGACATGGGCGGCGGCTTGGGCATCGCCTACACCGCCGAGGACAAGCCCTCCACCATCGACCAGTTCGCCGAGTGCACCGTGAACGCCGTGCGCGAGAACTGCGAGCGCCTGGGCGTGAAGCTGCCGCGCCTGTCCGTGGAGCCGGGCCGCAGCCTGGTGGCCACCGCCGGCGTGACGCTGTACACCGTCGGCATCCTCAAGACGCTGCCGAACATCCGCAAGTACGTCGCCATCGACGGCGGCATGTCCGACAACATCCGCACGGCGCTCTACCATGCCGACTACGAGCCGACCATCGCCAACAAGGCAGGTCAGCCGCGTACCGAGATCGTCACGCTGTGCGGCAAGCATTGCGAGTCGGGCGACGCCGTGGTCGTCGACATGCCGCTGCAGACGCCCGAGCTCGGCGACGTCGTGGCCGTGTTCGGCACCGGCGCGTACTGCTACACCATGTCAAGCAACTACAACGGCCAGCCTCGTCCGGCCATCGTCTTCGTCAAGGACGGCCAGGCCCGCGTGACCACGCGCCGCGAGAGCTACGCCGACCTGTACCACCGCGATCTGTAAGGGGAACAGCATGACCATCAAGCTAGGGCTCGTCGGCACCGGCACCGTCGGCGGCGGGTGCATCGACATCCTGCAGAAGCACCGCGAGGACTTCGCGCGCCATTTCGGGGTTGACCTGGAGATCGTGCGCGTATGCTCGCGCAGCCCCGAGCAGGCCGAGGCCCGCGGGCTCGGCGGTATCTTCACCACCGATTGGCACGAGGTAGTGGCTGATCCCGAGGTCGACATCGTGATCGAGCTCATCGGCGGCACCACGACGGCCCGCGAGGTCATCCTGGGCGCGCTCGCGGCCGGCAAGAACGTCGTCACGGCGAACAAGGCCGTCATGGCGACCTACGGCGAGGAGGTCATGGGCGCCGCGCGCGAGGCGAACCGCGAGATCGCCTTTGAGGCGTCGGTCGGCGGCGGCATCTCCATCATCGACCCGCTGAAGCACTCGCTCATCGCCAACGAGATCACCTCGGTCATGGGCATCGTCAATGGGACCACTAACTACATGCTCACGCGCATGGTCGAGGACAGCATGTCCTACGACGACGCGCTCGCCGAGGCGCAGGCGAAGGGCTTCGCCGAGGCCGACCCCACCGCCGACGTCGACGGCTTCGACGCCGCGGCGAAGATCGCCATCCTGTCCACCATCGCGTTCAACAGCCGCGTGAAGATCGACGACGTGTTCACCGAGGGCATCCGCAACATCACCACGCTTGACCTGGAAACCGCCGACGACATGGGCTACGTCATCAAGCTGCTGGCGCTGGCGCACCGCACGCCCGAGGGCATTGACGTGCGCGTGCATCCGACGATGATCCCCAAGACGCATCAGCTGGCCACGGTCAACGGCGTCTACAATGCCATCTACGTCACCGGCGACGCGGTGGGCGAGACCATGTTCTTCGGCGAGGGCGCGGGCGCCGGCCCTGCGGCGAGCGCCGTCATGGGCGACGTGCTGGAAGTTGCGCGCCACATGCAGCTGGGCATCGGGCCTATTGTGGGCTGCACCTGCACCGACAACCTGCCCATCCTTCCCATGGAACAGCTGCATACCAAGTACTACATCCGCTTCGCCGTGGCCGACCGTTCCGGCGTGCTGGCCGCGATGGCGGGCGTGTTCGCGAAGTACGGCGTGAGCGTGCGCAGCGTGGTGCAGCGAGGAAGCGCGGAGCATGAAACGGTGAACCTGAGCTACGTCACGCACACCGCCAGCGAGGCGAGCGTGCGCCGCGTGCTCGAGGAGATCGGCCAGCTGCCCGATGTGCTGCGCGCCGAGCCGAGCGTCATCCGCGTGGAAGCGTAAGGGCTGCAATCAGCGTTACCTAAGCAGGAAAGCCCGCCGGCCGAGCAAGGCCGGCGGGCTTGCGAATACTTGCCGGCGTGCGCCGGCGGCGAACCGAAAGGAGCCACAGGCAATGGAGCAGTACAAAGAGGAATTCATCCACTTCATGGTCGAAAGCCACGTGCTGAAGTTCGGCAGCTTCACGCTGAAAAGCGGGCGCCAGTCCCCGTTCTTCATGAACGCGGGCGCTTACGTGACCGGCGACCAGCTGCATCGCCTGGGGAAGTACTACGCGCAGGCCATCCACGACAACTTCGGGCTCGACTTCGACGTGGTGTTCGGGCCGGCCTACAAGGGCATCCCGCTGGCCGTGGTCACCGCCATCGCGCTGCAGGAGCTTTACGGCAAGGAGGTGCGCTACTGCTGCAACCGCAAAGAGGTCAAGGACCACGGCGCCGATGCGGGCAATCTCCTGGGCTGCGATTTGCACGACGGCGACCGCGTGATCATGGTCGAGGACGTCACCACGTCGGGCAAGTCCATCGACGAGACGTACCCCATCCTGAAGGGCGCCGCCGATGTCGAGGTGCGCGGCCTGATCGTGAGCCTCAACCGCATGGAGGTCGGCAAGGGCGGCGTGGTGACCGCGCAGCAGGAAGTGCAGGAGAAGTACGGTTTCCCGGTCGCCTCCATCGTGAGCATGGCCGAGGTGACCGAGTGCCTTCACAACAAGGAAGTGGAAGGCGAGGTGCTCATCGACGACGCCATCAAGGCCGACATCGACAAGTACTACGAGCAATACGGAGTCAAATAGTTGTTGCGCTGGCCTGTCGGCCAGCGCAACCGCTCGACGCTGCGGGCCGCCCCGGCACGCCGTCTTCGCCTTCAACTGCGGGGGCATGGCCCGAAGGCCTATGCCCCCTTGTTTCAGGCGAATACGACGCACCGGGGCGGCCCTCGCTGACTTTTGTTGGATCTGCGACATTTGGGCTGCGCCACCTGCGCGTTCATTATGCCGGCTTTGCCGGCATTACTTGAAGGCCCACGCCCTATCGTTTCGGGTGGTTACGACGTAGGGGCGGCTCTCGGGCTTTTGGAGTTCGCGGCGTTAACGCGACACCTCGTGGCCGAGTCCGCCCGCCCCGCGTCCGCGCCTGGCCTGAGAACTTGCGCCCCGCACGCCCGCGCCCGCGCCCCTCGTGTTCCCTTTGCGTTTGCCGCGACGTTCCCTTGACGCGCTGTGGCGCGATCCATACAATTCCTCGTCAGTTGAATAGATGATCGGGGCGCAGCGTGCTTGGCGCGTGAGCGGGGAAATCGGGTGAAAATCCCGAGCAAGGCGGTTACTGTGTTTCGTTCGTGCGAGAACGATCAGCCAGAATGCCCGCCTGCGTCCCTCCTGTGGCAAACGGGGGCGGATCGTCATGCTGCTGTGCTCCGGCATGCGATACGTGATGCGGTACGCGCCAAAGCGCGTTGTCGCTAGCTGCCGATTTGCCGCCTCGTTTCACGAAACGGGGCGGCTTTCTTTTGGTGCTGCGGCCGTTGCTTGTATGCGGGCGCGTCCACGTCCGCGCGTTCGATTCTCGAACGCGGCCCTTTCGCGCGCTTGGCGTCGCTTCCCGTTTCCCCACGCATCTTAAAGTGCCATCGGCGGCAGGCGCCATCGATGGGAAACGAGGAAAGGGAACGAAATGCGAAAACCTCACGGGTTCTCCTGCGCCGGCGGGCGCTTGCTGCGTTCGACCATGGCGGGCGTCTTGGCGCTGTCGCTTATGGGCACGCCGGCCTTTGCCGCCGGCTCCGGGTCAAGCTCCGACGTCCTCTCGCGGCAAATCGTGACGGTCTCGGAGGCCGACGAGCATCTTGTCGGTGCGGCAGCCGATCTGCCGTCGACTATCGAAGCGGGTCAGACGTACAAGTTGACGGCCGATATCACGCTTGATGGAGATCAGCAGATCACCAGCCTCGCCGGCGTGCTCGATGGCTGCGGGCACACCATCACGCTTTCCGGCAAGCCCTTGGCGGCTTCCGTGAGCGGCACGGTGCAGAACCTGGGCGTGACCACGTCAAGCACGGTCGAGAGCTCGGACAACCTCGGCTCGATCGCCGTAACGTTGACGGGAACGATTAGCATGTGCTGGTCCACTGCGAGCCTTAAACTGTCGGGCTGGATGGGCGAGGTCGGCGGCCTGGTCGGCGAGATCTCCGGCGGCACGGTCGCCAATTCGTATTTCGCGGGCAGCATCGACTCGATGATGTCGGGCGGCCTGGTCGGCACCGGTGCCAGCGGCACGGTTGCGAACTGCCTGTACACCGTTGGCGACGGTCCCGTCTCCATGGGCTACGGCTCGCTTGCCAAGACGAACTGCCAGAAGGTGAGCGACGCCGAGCTCGCGTCCGCAACCGCCCTCGATGTGCTTTCGGCAAGCGCTCCCGACACCGGTTTCTCGTGGGTGTCGAATGGATCGTTCCCGCAGTTGAAGGATGCAAGTGCGCCGGCCGTCGTGGACAAGAGCGCGCTTGTTGCGGCCATTGAGGCGGCTGATCAGCTTTCCGAAGAGGCCTACGAGTCCGACAGCTGGCAGACGTTCGCGACCGCGCTTTCGGCAGCCAAGCGGACGAACGATGATACAGGCGCCACGCAGCAGCAGGTCAACGACGCCGTTCGCGCGTTGACCGACGCGCAGTCCGCGCTTGCGAGGAAGAAGCCGACGAATCCGACCGAGGTCCCCGCAACCGCGAAGCATATCACCAGCCAGGACGACTTCATGTACATGAACGTCAAGGATGAGTCGGCCTACTATGTGCTCGATAACGACATCGTGATCGACGACGAATGGTTCTTCGGCCCCTCCGGCGAGCTGGCCTGCACCTTCGATGGCCAGGGCCACAGCGTGACGTTTTCCAATGGCGGCGGCGTGCGCAGCTTGTTCGACGGCGTGGCGGTGACGGGCGTCGTCGAGAACGTGCAGTTCGCCGGCGAGCTCAAGCAGGCGACGGACGGTCGTGCGTTCGGTCCGCTCGGCAACAGCATGTCCGGCGCGGTGATCAACTGCTCGACTTCCGTGTCCGGCAAAGGCGTCGTCGGGCTTGCCCGCACGCTTGCCGGCGGCGTCGTTTCGAATTGCTATTCCGTGGCCGAGGCGACCGGCGGCGTCCTGTTCGCCATCTATGATTCCGGTCGCGTGATCAATACGTACTGGTCGAGCTACCAGGCTCAGCCGGCTCAATTCTCGACGAGCGCGCTTTCGAATTCGTTCTCGCTTGACCCGAAGGATATGCGCACGGCAAGCTTCGTCGAGCTGATGAACGCGAACCGCGGCGTGCAGGGCGCTGCATGGGCTCAGGGGTCGGATGGCTACCCGTACTTTGGCGAAGCCTGCGACTACACCGAACCCGATGATGACGCGCAGGATGACGTGTATGCGGCGAAGTTCACCGCTAACGATGGGTCGATGCAGGTGATCGGCGAAAATCATGTGCTGGAGCTATCGCCGGACGATGTGGCGGCCGACCGCCTGATCGGCGTTCTTTCGCTTGAAGGTTTGCCGGCGGACAGCACGGTGACCTGGGCGACCGACGATGCGAACCGCAACAACATCGGCGTGAACGAATCGACGGGCCAGCTGTACGTCTACGGCAACGCGGCGGGAACCGTCACGGCGACCGAGACTGCGGCTGACGGAACGAAGCGCACGGTCGCCACCATCAAGGTGCAGGCGAAAGCGCAGCCCATCGATGATTTCCAGATCTGGTTCGACGGCGCCGACGTGACGAACGGATCCATCACGGTATCGGGCTCGGAGGTGCGCAACCTTGAGGTGCGCGTGCATTACGTCGGTGCGGCGGAGGGTGTGTTCGTCCCGGTTTCGTTCACACGCTTCTCGTTTGCGGGCAGCGATGCGAACGTGCTGTACAGCAACGACTATTCCGCCTGCTTCTATTGCAAGCAGCTGGGTAGCGCGACCATTTCGGTGACCTCGCGCGACAACATCGATCTCGGTGCGAAGACGGTGACGGTGTCGTCGACGAAGGTTGATGCGACGGGCGTTTCGCTGGGGTATGCCGAAGACGGCGCGACGATCGTGCTGCAGGGTCGCAACCCCTTGAGCGAGGACGCGAGGGCGTTCGTGACCGACAAGGCGCGTCCGCACGTGACGCCGGACAACGCGACGAATCGCGACAACTATACGGTGACCAGCAGCGATCCGAGCGTTGCCGCCTACACGACCTCCGGCGACATCGGGTTCACCCCGTATGCGGCGGGAACGACCACGTTCACGGTGACCCTGCCGGACGTTGATGGGGCGGGCGAGGCGATCTCCGCGTCGCGCAGCGTGACGTACGAGTACGCGAACCCGTTGGCAAGCGTGAAGGCCCCGCAAAGCGTGACGGTGAAGGCTGGCGCGCAGGAGAAGCTCGACCTGACGTTCGCAGGCGTGGCCGACTCCCAAGGTTGGAGCGTGACCGAACCGGGTATGACCTGGTCTTACAGCACCGACGGCATCATCAGCATCGATCGTGACGTCGCGGGCGCATGGAAGCACGAGGAGGGTGCTCCTGACGATGGCCTCTACATCGCGAGCAGCGACTACACGGTAACGGCGCTCAAGCCGGGCACCGTTACCGTCACGGGCACCCCGGTCGATACGACCGGCGGTGCGCAGCCGGTGACGTTCACCGTGACCGTTGACGGTATCGTGGTGCCGGCCGATACGTCCGAGCTTGTCGATGAGGGCATCGCCTCCGCGGCGGCCTATCTTGACGCGAACCGTTCCGCCACCGCCTTCCAATACGGCGATGAGTGGGAGCTTTACGCGTTCGCCAATGCCGGGCGCGAGATCGATCAGGCCGTGGTCGATCGTTACCTGGCCTCGGTTTCGGAGAATGCGGATACCTGGTCGAAGTCGATCACCGACACCGAGCGCGTCATGATGACGCTTGCCGCTCTTGGGAAAGACGTGACGGATGTTGCGGGCAAGAACCTCGTCGAGCTGGTGTGCAGCAAGTCGAATGCGTACGATCTGTCGAACGAGGCGGCCTACGCCCTGCTGGCGCTTGATCGGGCGAAGGCGCAGACGCCCGAAGGATCTGTCTGGGATCGAGATACGCTGGTGGCGAAGCTGCTGACGTTCCAGAACGAAGACGGCGGGTTCGGCCTGAAGGCGGGCGGTGGCAGCAGCATCGACATGACCGCCATCGCACTGCAGGCGCTGGCGCCGTACGCTGACGACAACGCCGAGGCCGTGACGAAAGCGCTTGACTACCTGCGCGGCAAGATGAGCTCGGGCACGTGCGATTTCGGTTCCGCGGAATCGGATGCGCAGGTGCTGATGGCCCTGACCGCGCTGGGCAAGGATCCGCTGAATGCGGCGAACGGGTTCGCGAACGAGACGAACAACCTGATCACGGCCCTAATGCGCTACAACGTCGATCCGATGGGTTTTGCGCATGAGAAGGGCGACGAGGCGAGCTCCATACCGTCCATCCAGGTTCTGCAGGCGCTTTCCGTCTACAAGGCCGCTGATGAAAACGGCAAGGGCTATTCGTGGGATAGTAAGGTGGATCCGGGTACCGACACCTCTGATAAGGATAAGGACAACGCCGGCGATACCGACAAGAAGGCGTCCGACGACAAGGACGTCTCCAGCGGGAAGGGCGGCGATTCGCCCAACGGCAGCTCGTCCACCAATAAGGCGAGTAGCGCCAAATCGGCTGCGACCGGCGACTCGCTGCAGGTCGTCAGCCTGTTTGCCTGCGTGGCCTGCTTGGCTGGCGCCATCGGTGCCAGTGCCGTAGCGGGCGGCGGCGCGCGTCGTCGTAGCGAGCGCCGCTAAGCCGGTACGCGCTCGAGTGCGACGTCGCTTTGGGAAGGATCGATCCCGCAACAGTGTTTCGCGGGATTGATCCGGCCGGCAAGGCCTTGCCGGCCGGCTTCGCCGCTGGGTTTCGAGAGGCCGGCCCGCGGCAAGGGTTTGCCGTCACGCTGATCCCACTGTCGGGCTGGTCCCGCTGCAGGGTCGGCCCGCTGCAATGTTTTGCTGGGCTGAACGATAGATCGACCAGGCTGCCGCCAGCGTCGGGGCAAGGGTGCTCTTGCTGGACTGCCGATCCTTGCCGCTGTCGTGAAAACCTTCCGTTTCCTGCTGGTTACGCCGGGGTTGCCCCGGCGTTTCTTTTTTCGAACGATGCTGTTTCGGCTGACCGATGAAGCTTTTTCGCAACATCTTCGCGATAACGTCAAGTCATTCGACTCGACGTTTGAGAGGGGGTGCGATGGCAGGAAAGTCAGGAGCAGCGAACTTCGACGGAGGGAGCCCCGACGGGGTAAGCTCCGGCAAGCTGAACTCGCGCAGCGGCGCCTCGCGCCTCGCCAGCCCCGGCGACGCAGCCGCCTCGCACAACGACGGCCCCGCCAGCCCCGCCGGCCCCGGCAGCCCGCGCGCCGCCAGCTCCAGCGGCACTGCTAGCCCCGGCGACGCAGCCGCCTCGCACAACGACGGCCCCGCCAGCCCCAGCGTCCCGCGTGCCGCCAGCTCCAGCGGCCCCGCCAGCCCCAGCGTCCCGCGCCCCGGCGATGCCGCGCCCCGCGCCCAGAAGCCCAAACGTCGCGTGCGGCGCAAGTCTTCGGCCGCCTATTCGACGGCTTCGGATGCGGCGCAGCTCCCTGACGATTTCCTGATGCGCAGCCCTGCGGCCGGCCATGCCGTTCCGGCCCCGGTTGTCCCGGGCATGCCGGCCCCGGGCGGTCGTGCCGCATCAACCTCGAACGGCTCAATCTCGCCAACCCCGAGAGCGCGGGTCGCGACCGGCTTCGATCCTGATTTCGGCCTCGGCTCCAATCCTGATTTCGGCCCCGACCCTAAGACCGACCCCAAAGCCAATCCCAAAACCCACCCCAAATCCAACCCCGCGCAACGCCGCTCATCCCCAGGGCTGCATCTGCCCCCGAAACTCGACGCGTCCATCGGCACGGTCGACTTGGCTCCGTTCGCCGCCTATGGAACCGGGTCGCTTGCACCGTGGTGGCTTTCGTACGGCGTTTGCGACGAGTGGGGTCTCAACGTGTTCTCAACCGAGATCCGCCTGATCACCGTTTCGGAAAATGCAACGTTCGCCGTGTTCGTGCATGGCAAGCCCGTCGCGGTCGTTCGTGTGAGCCAGCCCGGTTATGCTGGCGGCGCGGTGGGCGTGGCGTCCGAGGCGGCATGGCTCAACGCGCTTCGAGATGTCGACGGCGTGCGCGTGGTGCGCAACGTCCCCACGGCGTCCGGCTTCCCCGTGGCGTCGATCCATGACGAAGGCGGGCGCGAGTGGGTATGCGTTTGCATGGAGTTCGTCCCCGGCGAATCCCTTGACGCCGTTGCCGGTTCGGGGCGGTGGTTCCGCGCTATCGGCGAGGCGGCCGCACGACTGCACGTGCGCGCGAGAAGTTGGGATCCTCCGGTGGGCTTCAAGCGCTTCACCTGGGGAATCGATGACATGGTGGGGGAGTGCCCGCGTTGGGGGCGCTGGCAGGACCGCGTGAGCGACGCTGCCGCGCGCAAGCTGTTCGCGTCTGCGCAGGAGGCGGCAGAATCGGTGCTCGCTGCGATTCCCCGTTCCCCTCAGAACTGGGGGCTTGTGCATGGCGACCTGCGGCCTGCCAATCTGATCCTGCAACCCGACGGCGGGTTCACGATCATCGATTTCGACGACTGCGGCTATTCGTGGTTCATGTACGATTTCGCCGCAGCGCTCTCGTTCGTTGAGCATGAGCCCGAAGCCGCGTCGCTTGCGCGCGGTTGGATGGAAGGCTATGAAAGCGTTACGACGCTGACCGATGCCGATATCGAATGCGCCTGCGCGCTGTCCATGCTCCGCCGCTTGCAGCTGCTCGGCTGGGCGGCCGGCCACTATCCCGACGCTCTTCCGTCCCACCTGCGCAACACGCTTGAATCGGGAACGGAGCTGTGCGCGCAGAGGTACCTTGCGAACCCCTTGTGGCTTGTGCGTTCTTAGCGGTGGCGCGCGCCGTGGGCGCTGGGCGCCCCCGCTTCCTGCTAGGCTTTCGGGAAACGACGAAAGGATGACGGATGGATGCAGGCAAGATCGGCGTGGTATTCGATTGCGATGGGACGCTTATCGATTCGATGGGCGTGTGGTACGAGATGCAGGGCGTGCTGATCGGTCGCGCCGGCGGAACGCTCTCCGACGAGGATGTTGCCGCGATGGGGCCGATGAGCATTCCCGAGTGCGGCGCTTACATTCACGAGAAGTACGGGCTGGGCACTTCCGGGCCCGACGTCGTGCGCATGATCGATGAGTACATGCTGGAGTTCTACAGCCAACGGTCCGAGGCGCGACCCGGGGCCTTGACGTTCGTGGAAGGCCTGGCGCGCGCGGGGGCGCACATGACGGTGGCGTCGTCGAGCCCCAAGCCGTATCTGGTGGCGGGGCTTGAGCGCTGCGGCTTCGCACCCATGCTCGAGCGCATCTTGTCGGTCGAGGATGTTCATTCGACCAAGCGCGAGCCGGCCGTATGGGATCGCGCTCGCGAGATCATGGGAACGCCCCTGGCAACCACCTGGGGCGTTGAGGATTCGGCGTATGCCGTGGACACGTTGCGGAATGCGGGCTATCGAACGATAGCCGTGTACGACAACGACAGCGCCGGCTCTTTGGAAGTGCTTGCCGAAAAGGCCGAGCATGCGGTGCTGAGCTTCGAAGATTTGAGCGTCGAGGAATTTCTCAGCTGGAATGAGTAAAAAACGGCCTGCCGGCCCATCGAGCCGGCAGGCCGTTCGCGTTGGCTCTGCTTACGTTAGTTCTGCTTGACGACCAGGACGTCGCAGCGGACGTTGCGGATGAGGAAGGTGGAGACGCTGCCGACGAACACGTACTTGATGTTCGACAGGCCGCGCTCGCCGCAGATGACCAGGTCGGGATCGATGGGCTCGATCAGCTGCTTCGCCAGCGTGTCGGTGATGCGGCCGGCGCGCACCATCAGCTGCACGGAGGGGATTTCCGGGTTGTTGCGGGCGCTTTCGAGCAGGTCGGCCAGATCGGTCTCGATGCGGATTTTGCCCTCGTTGCACAGAAGCTCGAAGTCGACGCCGGAAGCCTCGTAGGGAACGGAATCGATGACGTGGCCGAAGACCAGTTCGGCTCCGTCGGCGGCCGCGAGCGCGATAGCGCGCTCCATGACGGCGCGCTGCGTCGAGGAACCGTCGAGTGCGGCGAAAATACGCTTGTATCCGAATGCCATGGGAAACCCCTTTCGTTATGCGCGATTGCGATCGCGCGGTTTCAGGCGGGTTGGTTCGGCCGCGCCGGATGAGGCGGCGTCCGCTTTCAGCGACATTGTACCCCAACCGCGCTACGCCGGCGTGTTTCAGCTTGTTAATGAGAATCGGAAAGCCGTCCGAGAAGGAAAGCCGTCCGAGACCGCCGTGGACGGCACGGGCGAATGCGCGTTCCGCCGCCCCGCGTTCCGCCGCCCTGATTCCCCCCCATCACGTTGTGAAAGTTTTCCCACTCGACCGGCCGCCCCCGATCCGGCCATTTCAAAGTGGTAAGGTTCCTTCATCATAGAAAGGCCGTTCGCGAACCATTCGTGCGCGAACGCTGAACCGCAAGGAGCACCCATGATCGACGATCGCATGTACAACTTGGGCAACGAGCCTTCCGCCATCCGCGAGCTGTTCGCGTACGGCATGAAGCGCAAGGCCGAAATCGGCGACGACAAGGTGTTCGACTACAGCATCGGAAACCCCAGCGTGCCGGCGCCGCAGAAGGTGGCCGACACCATCAACGAGGCCATGAAACTCTCCCCGGTCGAGCTGCACGCCTACTCCCCGGCCTCGGGCATCCCCGCCGTGCGCGCCGCCATCGCGGAAAGCATCGCGCGCCGCTACGACATCCCGGCCAAGGCCGAGCACGTCTACATGACCGTGGGCGCCGCCGCTTCCATCGCCATCAGCCTGGGCGCCATCAGCAACCCCGGCGACGAGGTGATCGTCCCCACGCCGTACTTCCCCGAGTACAAGGTGTGGATCGAGACCATGGGCTGCTCCATCGTGGAGGTTCCCACGCAGGTTCCCAGCTTCCAGCTCGACGTGGAAGCCATGGGCGCCGCCATCACCGCCAAGACGGCCGCCGTCATCATCAATTCGCCGAACAACCCGGTCGGTGCCGTGTACACGCGCGAGAACCTTGAGGCGCTGGCCGCCATGCTGCGCGCCAAGGAAGAGGAGTTCGGCCATCCGATCTATCTGATCAGCGACGAGCCGTACCGTGAGATCGTCTACGGCGCCGAGGTGCCCTACGTGCCCACCATCTACCCGCGCACGCTCGTGTGCTATTCGTACTCCAAGGCGCTCAGCCTGCCGGGCGAGCGCGTCGGCTACGTGTACGTGTCCGACACCATGGATGCCGAAGAGGCCGACCGCGTGTTCTTCGCCGTGGCCGGCGCCGGTCGCGCGCATGGCTACATCTGCGCGCCGGTGCTGTTCCAGCGCGTGGTGGCCGCCTGCGTCGACGAGCCGTCCGACGTCGCCGCCTACGCCGAGAACCGCCGCATCCTCACCGAGGGCCTTGACGCGCTCGGCTACGAGTACGTGCAGCCCGACGGCGCGTTCTACCTGTGGGTGCGCGCGCTCGAGCCCGACGCGCAGGCGTTCAGCGACCAGGCCAAGAAGCACGAGCTTCTGCTGGTGCCCTCCGACAGCTTCGGCGTGCCGGGCTGGGTGCGCCTGAGCTACTGCATCGCGAAGAAGACCATCGAGGACAGCATGCCCGCCTTCGCCGCGCTGAAGAAGGATTACGAATAGCGCGATCGTTATTTGCTTGGCCGGGAGCCCGTCGGACGGCGGGCTCCGGCGCGGCAGGCGGCTGACGGGGCTCGGCCGGGTTCGCCGGTGGTCTTGCGGTCGCGGAGCCGTCGGCTGCCGGGACCCGCGCCGATGGTCTTGCGGCCGCCCGGCCGGGTTCGCAGGCTATCCCGCGGCCACGGAGCCGTCGGCTGCTGGGAGTCCGCGGCGGCGATGCTCTCAAGCCTCGGTCCCGGCCGCTCCGGCCGCTCCGGCCGCATCAATCCGCGTATCGCTCCATGTAGTCGAGGATTTCCTGGCGCGAATGCAGGTCGGTCTTCGCATAGATGCGCTTGATATGGGCGTGCGCGGTGCCCGGGCTGATGAACAGCTCTTCCGCGACTCTTTTCTGCGTCCATCCGAGCGCGTAGAGCGAAAGAACCTCGACTTCGCGATCGGAGAGCAGGAACTGTTCGCCCACCTTCTCGGCCTTGCGCCTTATATCCGCCTGATGCGAGTTCTCCTGCTCGTCTTCCGTTGCCGGATTGGCGGTTTTCGCGGCTTGATGCTCGCTTTCGGAGTCCAATCCCATAAGACGCGTGAAGGTCGAGCTTCTCTGCCTGGCGCTCCCGTCGTTGCCGCCCTTGCTTGCCGAGGTGGCTGCGGCGGGCTGCTTGAGCAGTATGTCCGCCAGGCTCATGCCCATATCGGCGGCATTCAGGCATTCCGCGTCGCACGAGGCGCACGAGCCGCACGAGCCGCTTGTGCCGTCATTCCCTGCGCCGACCATCACGACGCGGCCCTGTCCGGCCTGGGCCAGCTGCCGCTCAAGCTGAGAGACGCGCGCCTTGTAGCGCCGCTCGCGCCGTTCGGCCTCGCTTCGCGAAATATTGAGGAACAGCCCGAGCGCTACCTGGATGGAAATGATGAGCGCGAATCCCATGCAGGCATGGATGAGAATATCGTCGCTGCTCAGGAAGGGGATCGTGATGAACGCCACGCGCGCAATGCAGCGACATCCCAAGCAAATAATCCATCCACCAAGCGCGTAGTAGTAGGGGTCGCGCCAGCCGAAGCCCATGAACGCGATGGTGATATACCACATGAAGGCGCACATGAGCGCGTTGAGCGAAGTGGTGAGCACCGCGCCGATGTCGAGCGCTTCCGGAAATGCGGCATAGAGCAGCAGCGCGCCTGCCGCCATGGTCTCGAACAGGATGAACATGCCGACGGTCATCACGTTTTTGCGCCGACGCGCCACCATCACGATGAGCATGATGGCGATCAAGATGGTGAGCAGACCGTAGGCCAAGCGCGTTTCCCGATGAAAGGCGATGGAGGCGCCGTCGGGGTAGCCGCGCAGGAAGCCGACGACCACGAACAGGGTTCCCAGGCTTATCGCCGTCGCTGAAAGTAGGCGCTTGCTGTGCGCGGCATCGTCGACGATGCCGAAATAATCAAGCTCGGGTGTGAAGGAGTTGATGCCGTACGCGTTCGTGCGCTTGCGTGCCAGCATCATGCACGGCAGTTGCAGCAAAACGAACGCCGCCGCAAGGAAATACCCGTAAAAGTCCAGGACGCCGCACAGGTAGATGACCACCTCGCTGATGGCGATGGCGGCAAACGCGTAGACGGTGGCGGTGAGGCTCTCGCATCCGCGCGCGCGACGCAGCCAATAGAAAATGCACCCCGACGCGGTGAGCGTGATGAGGGCGCTCATGGCGAAGCGAATCTTATAAGTTGCCGGATTCGAGAAATCAGTGAGGGGCAGGGCGATGAGGATGGCGGTCTCGACGATGCAGCAACTGCGCATGATCAGGTTCGTCTGCGGCTTGTTGAGGCGGAACTTCGTGAAGAAGATGAGCGCCGCGAGCACGATCATAACCGCAATTGCGGCCATCATCGCGCCGTCGGTGAACAGCCCCTCGTCGGTGCTTCGGTAGCTGCCGTAGCTTGCCACGATCAGCCCCGCGCGTCCGAAAGCGAACCCTAGGATGGAGGGGAGCAGGGGCAAAAAAGTGCGCAAGAAGGTGGAGGGTTCTTTTTGCGTGATGCTCTCAGGTGCGGGATCCGACCCGCGTTCGATGTCTTCGGTTGAAAGTTCTGGCTTCCTCAACCGTTCCTCCCGTTCTAATTTATGACGCATTCGACCAGCAGTTATGACCAATTCCCTCAAAAAGGCGATGACGTCTGGTCGATTTCCCCCTAAAAGAGGGTATATGCGCTGTTTCTTGACGGTCATCATAACATGCGAGTGATTCGGAAATGTAACCAGACTGTTTTAGATTCGAGGGGGTCAAAGAATGGTGAACGAGGACGAGATCGAATTCGACGAGCCGGACGAGGGGCGAAACCTGTACGTGGAGCCCGAGGACCGTGCGCTCATCCGAACGAAGGACGTGTATCAAACCGAGCTGGACAACGGCGTGGCGGGGTATTCCGAGACGCTGCTTGCCGTCGTGGCGAATTTTAAGAATTCCGGCAAGCCCGAGAATTTCAACGTGCAGAGCATGGTAGGGCGCAGCAAGCGCGGGGAGGTTGCGCTGCGCCTGTTCGCCGAAGTGGATGATTCGGTGGCCGACCCGGTGTTCGTGAAGGTGGGCTTCAAGAGCCGAGGCTGCTTGGCCATGACCGGATGCGCGAGCGTCGTCTGCTCGATGATCGAGGGAATGACGTTCAGCCAGGCGCTTGCTTTGAAGCCGGCTGATGTGGAGCGCGCGGTCGACGGTGTGCCGGTCGACAAGAAGCACACGCCCGTGTTCGCCGTCGAGGCCGTGCGCGGCTTGGTGGGCGACTGGATGTACCGCTGCGGTATGAGCCTGGCCGAGATGAACGAGAAGCTGCCGTGCGACGAACTCTCGGTCGCGTGCCTGATGTGCGAGCACTGCAGCCTGCGTGCGACGCGCGTCGACATGCTGGTTGCCGAGGCTCAGTCGGCGCAGAAGGCGAGCGCGTAGCGATGGCCGGGGAGGGCCGCGAGGGCCTGACGGGCGAAGCGGGAGCTGCACCTGCGGA
>CAVDXU010000013.1:0-6780 GCA_963613135.1 bacterium | reverse complement strand
GCGAACGCGAAGACGCTGCCTGCGATCGTGGTATCGGCGCTCTCGACGAGGCCGTCGTTGTGGATGACGCGGGCGAAGAGGCCGACCCCGAGGCCGAAGCCGCAGCTCGCGAGCTTGCCGAGCACAACGCCTTGGCCGATGCCTTCGACGACGTGCGTCGCATGTCCGCGGACAGCCATCTGGTGACGCCGGATCGCTGGCCGGCCATCGGCTTGGTGCCGGATCATATGACGGCCGAGGACTTCGAGATGTTCGTGTACGAATGGCTCGAGGATTACCAAGCGGAGCATGCCGACGAGATAGCGGCCGAGATTGCGGCCGAGAAGGCGAAGGCGGCTTCCGTACGTTCCGCGACGCATGCCGTGGGCGTGCCGCCGAAGATCCCGAATCGGCGTTTGGCGCAGATTGAGGCCGACAGTGCGGTTGCGCAAAACAAGGAGGCCGTTGCCGGTGAGACGGCCGCCGAGGGCGGGGAGGCTGCGCCCGACGATGCCGTGGCGACTGCTGCCGATTCGACGGGCGATTCGTCATTGGCTGCGGCGGGCGTCTCGGACGTCGCGTCGTCCGGCCCTGTTGAGCGCGAGGACGCTGCGGACGCGTCGATTTCGGCGCCCGTCGATGCTGCAGGCGGGGAGGCCTTTGCGAGCTCCGGGCCCGCTGATGCCGCCACCACCGACGCCGACGCCGCCCCCGCTGCCGCCGACGGCAACAGCCCCTTCGCCGGCTTGAAGATCCCGGAAGGATACAGGCTCGAGCAGATCGAGGGCGAATGGGTGCTGGTGGAGGACGAGGATGCCGCGCCGGTTCGCAAGGAGATTCGCTGCAACCGCATCAAGGTGCTCATGGGCATGCACAGCTACTACCTGTACGATCAGACGCTCATGACCGACAACTACGCGCGCTGGGCGTTTCTGGCTGCCGAGGATAATCCGCAGGTCACGTTCGTGGAATGCGTGCGCGAGGATTCGCGCGTCTACCCGCGTCCCTATGCGGCTGAGTGCCTGCGCAACCCGCCGTTCTCCATGACCGACGAGCAGATTCAGCAAACTTGGGAAGCTGTGCGCGATTCGGGCAACTACCCCGATATCGGGCGCACCGTCGCGTCGAACGGCGACGTGTACTATTTCTCGACGGACTATCTCGATGCCGGGTACGCCGCGGCGCTTGCCGAGTACGACGCCGTGGAACGCCCTGCCAACGTATAGCGCCACCCTCCTTCTTCGCGGTTATTTTTCCCATCTGAAACATGAATGGGTCTAGAATGTCTTTTTCCGCTCGAGAAGGGGAATCTTTCCGATTGAGAAGGAGGATGCGCGGATGCAGCACGCAATCGAGGACATCGAGTACGCGGAATACCTGTTCGACCGCTTCTACGGCATCGGTAGCTCGGAAAACGGCGGGGTCACGCGCCTGGGCTACACCGAGGTGGAGGACGAAATGCACGAGGCCTTGTGCGCCTTGGGCGACGAGGCGGGCTACGGCAACTTCGCCGACGCAGTGGGGAACACCTACCTATATCGCAAGCGCCACGACAGGGACGAGCCGTACTATCTGGTCGCGTCGCATCTGGATTCCGTCATCGAAGGCGGGCGCTACGACGGCGTGGCGGGCGTCATCGCGGGCCTTATGATCATGCGATGGGCGGAACGCGATGGGCTTGACCTGCCCATCCGTGTGGGCGCCATGCGTTGCGAGGAGTCGAGCAACTTCGGGCGCAGCACCATCGGCAGCGGCCTCATCACGAAGGAAATCTACAAGCACGACATTGGCGAGGCCGTGAACAAGCGGGGCGAAAGCCTGCGCGAGGTGTTCGAGCGCAAGGGCTACAGCCTCTCGCCCGAACGCATCAGCGGCATTCGCGAATACATCGAGTTGCACATCGAGCAGGGCAAGGTCCTGGAAGAATACGGCGACGCGGTGGGCATCGTGTCGACCATCGCCGGGCCGCGCCGCTTCAAGGTGCACGTCCACGGTAACGCCGAGCATTCCGGCGCCACGCCCATGGGCATGCGCTCCGACGCGCTTGCCGCCGCGGCCGAGATAATCCTGGAGATCGAGGAAATCGGCAAGTCGGAGGCGATGTATCAGTCGGTGGCCACGGTCGGCGTCATCACCAACCACCCCAACGCACTCAACGTCATCCCCGGCGAGGTGGAGCTGGGCGTGGACATGCGCGGCATCGATTCGGCCAGCCTCGATCGCATGGAGGCGCGCTTGAAGGCCGCCTGCACGCGCATCTGCGAGAAGCGCCGCCTGAAGTACTTCCGCGAGAAAACGTCCGACATCCCGCCCATCGACATGTCCGCCGACCTGCAGCGAAAACTGCTCGCAGCCGCCAAGGAGCTGCATATCCCGCATCGCTCGATGATCAGCGGCGCCGGTCACGACGCCATGTCGTTCGCGCACATTTGCGACACGGCCATGGTGTTCATTCCCTGCGTCAAGGGCATCAGCCATAATAAAAAGGAGTTCACCACCATCGAGTCCATCTGCGACGGCGCGAAGGTGATTTACGAGCACTTGAAGGAGGAAGCGCGATGATTCTGGTGAAGGATGGCCGCGTCATCGATCCGGCGCGCGGTATTGACGACGTGCTTGACCTGGTTTTGGACGGCGGCAAAATCGCGAAGATCGGCAAGTATCAGCGCTCCGACGACTACGAGCGCATCGTGGAGGCGAAGGGCTGCATCGTGGCGCCCGGCCTGGTGGACGTACATGTGCATTTTCGCGATCCAGGCTTTACCTATAAAGAGGATATCGAAACCGGCGCGGCCTCAGCGGCTGCCGGCGGGTTCACGACGGTCGTGTGCATGGCGAACACCAAGCCGGCCGTCGACAATCCCGAGACGCTGCAGTACGTGCTGGACAAGGGCGCGGGCTGCGGCATCAACGTGCTCACCTGCGCTTCCATCAGCAAAAACCTTGCCGGCGAGGAAATCGTCGACATGGAGGGGCTGGCTGCGGCCGGCGCGGCGGGGTTCACCGACGACGGCATCCCGCTGATGGACGAGGCGTTGGTGGTCGAGGCGATGGAGTGCGCGGCGAAGCTTGACTTGCCGCTGTCGTTTCACGAGGAGGACAAGGCGTTCATCAAGACGCCGGGCGTGAACACGGGCGCGGTGTCGGAGGCGCTCGGGCTTGGCGGCGCGCCGGCGCTGGCCGAGGACGTGCTGGTGGCGCGCGACTGCATGCTTGCGCTGCACACCGGCGCGCGCGTGAATATCCAGCACATCAGCTCGGGGAATTCCGTGAGGCTGGTGCGCCTGGCCAAGCAGATGGGCGCGCGCGTCACCGCCGAGGCGACGCCGCATCACTTCTCGCTGACCGAGGAGGCCGTGCTCGAAAAGGGCACGATGGCGAAAATGAACCCGCCGCTGCGCACGCACGCCGACCGCTACGCCATCATCGAGGGGCTTAAAGACGGTGCCATCGACATCATCGCGACCGACCACGCGCCGCATAGCGCCGAGGAGAAGGCGCGCCCGTTTCCCGAGGCGCCGAGCGGCATCGTGGGGCTGGAGACGGCGCTGGCGCTGGGCATTACGAACCTGGTGCGCAAGGGTCATCTGACCGTGATGCAGCTGATGGAGAAGATGAGCCTGAACCCCGCGAAGCTCTACAACCTGGACAAGGGCCGCATCGACGAGGGCGCCGACGCCGACCTGGTCATCTTCGACGAGAACGAGGCGTGGACGGTCCCGGGCGAGTTCGTCTCGAAGGGCGCGAATTCGCCGTTCATCGGCGAAACGCTGCACGGGAAGGTGAAGTTCACCATCTGCGCCGGCAACGTGGTGTACGAAGGGTAGCAACAGGATTTCGCGAAAGGACTCCCATGGGCGAACGCTTAACGACCGGCAAGAACATTTCCCGCCGCTCCTTCCTTACCGGCGCAGGCGTTGTCCTGGCGAGCCTCACTATTCCGCTTGCTTCCGGCCCCGCCGCCGCGTTCGCCGACGGGCTGGCGGCTGCGGCTTCCGCGGACGGCTCCGCGGGTGGCGCCGCGGCGGCCCCCGTCGTCATCCTGCACACCAACGACGTGCACTGCGAGCTTTCCAACGCGAAAACCAAGCTCGGGTATGCCGCGCTCATCAACTACGCCAAAACGCAGCGCGAGAAATACGGCGAGGCCAACGTGAAGCTGGTCGATGCCGGCGACAACGTGCAGGGCGGTTTCGAGGGCTCGTTCACGAAGGGCGAAGCCCCGGCCCAGGTCATCGGTGCCTGCGGCTACGACCTGCTTATTCCGGGCAACCACGAATTCGATTACGGTCAGGAGCAGTTTTTCGCCCTGCGCCAGACCGAGGGCGTGCCGTACGTGTGCTGCAATTATCTGGATGCGGGCGGCACCCGCGTCTTCGATGCGTATCGCGTGCTGGAATACCCCACGGCGGCCGGCGCGGTGCGCGTCGCGTTCGTCGGCGCGACCACGCCTTCCACGCTCACCTCTTCCTCGCCTAACAGCTTCAAGGACAAAGACGGCAACATCATCTACAGTTTTTGCGGCGACGAGAGCGGCCAGAAGCTCTACGACGCCGTGCAGGCCGCCGTCGACGAGGCGCGCAGCGAGGGTGGGGCCGACTACGTCGTGCTGGTGGCGCATCTTGGGGAAACCGGCGCGTTTAGGCAATGGCGAAGCGACGCCGTGGTCGCCCATACGACCGGAATCGACGTCGTCGTGGACGGCCACAGCCACGAGATGTATGTCCAGACGGTGCAGAACAAGGCTGGCGAGGACGTCGTCATCGCACAGACGGGCACGAAATTCCAGAGCTTCGGACGCATTGAAATCAACCCGGCCTACGGCACGGCGACGGCCTCGCTGGACGCGACGGGCATCGACGGCGTGTCGGCGGAGCTTATCAAGGAGTGGAGCGGCGAGGATGCGACCATCGCCGAGCTGGTGGCGAAGCTCGAGGGAGAGATGGAGCAGAAGAAGAAGTCGCCGGTCGGCACGTCCGAGGAGCTGCTGCGCTGCCTCAGCGACGATGGGCTGAGCTGGATTGCCCGCAAGCAGGAGACGAACCTGGGTGACCTGTGTGCCGACGCCGTGCTGTACTTCGCGTCGAACCGCGGTTTGGTGTGCGATTTGGTGGCGGTCAACGGCGGCGGCATCCGCGCGAACATCGAGGCGGGCACGGTGACCTACGGCGATCTGGTTTCGGTGCACCCGTACATGAACCAGCTGTGCTTCCTGAAGGTGTCGGGACAGCACATCTTGGACATGTTGGAAGTTGGCGCCATGAAGCAGCCTGAAGAAAGCGGCGGATTTCTGCAGGTGAGCGAGGGTGTGAGCTATACCGTGAGAACCGACATCCCCACTCCGGTGGTGCTTAAGGACGATGATTCGGCACTGAAGGGTTTCTCGGGCGAACGCCGCGTGAAGCACGCGCGGATCGACGGCAAGGACATCGACCCGGCGGCCGAATACACCGTCGCGGGCAGTCTGTACGTTTTGGTGCAGGGCGGCAACTGCATGCCTGTTCCCGCCAACGCGGCCGATGCGGCCTTTTTGGGCGTGGACGTGGATGCGCTTACGGAATACATCCAGGTCAACCTTAAGGGCGATATTGGGGAAGGGTATGCCGACGAAGCGGGGCAGGGGCGCATCGTCGTTGCCGATCGCGAGACGGAACCCGACCCGGTGCCCGGACCCGACGGCGATGGGTCGGGCGGCGACGGCGATGCGGGCGCCGGCGGGGCCGGCGGGAACCAGGCGAGTTCGACGACGAAAACGGGTCTGAGCATGAAAGCGAAAACGAGTTCGCTCGCATCGACCGGCGACCCCAGCGGCGCAGCCGTAGCCGGCGCAACCGCGATTGCGGGCACCGCAGCAGTAAGCGCAATCCTAGCCAGCGCCACCGTTTTGGCAGGAGCGCAGGACGAGGTGCGGTAGCGGCGAGCACGACGGAGCGTTGTAACGTCACGTACGAGGGGCGCGTTAACGGCAATGTGTTGGCTGTGTACGCAACCTCGCAGGACGGAACGTCGCAGGACCGAACCAACCGTTCAAATTTCGATGTGGCGCGCCTGAAATGGCGATGGCGCTTCGGCCCCTGTGGCATACCGCGCACGGAAACCGGGCGAAATCTGCCAAGAAATCGAAATCGAGGGGAGAAATCGACCCCTTCGTGGCCCGATTTCCCTTCGCCGGCCGTCGCTTGGCCGCGACCGTGAATCAGCCGTTTGAAGAAACCCCTGGTCAAGACGATGTGCTATCCCTTGCCGCATCTTCCCCGCATCTCGAGCGCCCCAAAATTTCCCCTCGATTCCGATTTTTTGGCAATTTTCGGCCTTCGAAGCTGCGCAAGCGTTTCGGGAACAGCGAACTCAAGGCGGACGCGTGGCGCGCACCTCGACCGGCGTTGGTCCGTCCGATGCGGGCAACCTTACCGGCTGACAGGGGATTTTCCGCCCGATGCTTCGTCTCGCCGGAAGCGCGCTCTTTCGAACGCGCCTACGAATTTTGCCATAAAACCGACTTTAAACTGGTGTGTTTCGTAGGTTCGAGCGAAAGGTCAACCCATAATAGGGAGCACCGAAGGTGCGACGCATTTATCCAACCTCAAACGTTGCTTACTGCCCCTGTGACCTCGTGTTTCGAAGTATAATTGCAGCAACCGATCACGAAGGGGAGGGTGGTCAAGGTGGATTCCCGCAACAATCGCAAGCCGACACCGCGCCAAGCGCCCACGCGGCGTCCTCCCGTTCAGCGTTCGGCGACTTCCCGAAAACCACTCGGCGCCATTTCGGAATCGCTGTCCAGCAGGGGCGGCGTCCCCG
>CAVDXU010000012.1:56072-57596 GCA_963613135.1 bacterium | reverse complement strand
CCTGTGAGATTGAAGGTGGCAGATACTGCAGGCCATTGTACGACCAAGGGGCCGCGGCGGGAACGGACAGCCCCCGAAAGATGGCGAAACCACCGCAGCGAGCATGGGCGGGAGCGGGCGCGGGCGTGGGCGGGAGCGGGCGCACAGGCGATCGACTCTGCCGCGGATGATCTGATCGGCTGCGGGCGGGGCGCAAGCCCAGTTCGGACGCACGCTCGACGGCCCACCCCGACCGGCTCGAGCATGCAACTGGCGCGATTCGATTTGAATCTCCCCCCGCTACCAAATCCCGCGCACGCAAAACGTTCGATTTCTGCCAACTTTTGGAAATCGAGGGGAAATAAAACAGGCTTGAGTAAACACATCAAGCTCGTTTCACCAAATAAGAAGTAACGAACGAAGGTCAAACTGTAACGAACGCACTTTTCCTCGGACAACATCCCTCACAACACGTACCGCCACCCTTCAAAAGCGGTAAAATTTCCCCTCGATTCCAATTTTTTGGCAGAAATCAGCATCAATCCATGCGCAACGTCGGGAACGACCCGCCCAAAATCGATCCGGCGGGTCAAGCCACCCGCAATCAGGCACCCTGCCTGACCTACCCCACCCGACCTGCGCCTTCCCAAATCATTTCCAAATCGAACCGCAGCGCATATTCAGTTGGCAACTGAGGAATCGGGGGGGAGCCCTTCCCTAGACTTATTCGACGAGGAAGCAATAAGGCCTTATGAGAAGGAGGAACGCATGGATTGGGAAGAAGCGGGAAAGCCGAACGGCCAGCAGGTGCCCGGCGGCGACGGCGGCTCGGGCGTGCCGAAAACCGCCTCGAAGGAGACAAGATGAAGCATGCGAAAGCCCTGATTGTATTGATGGCGACGTTCCTTATGTTGGTGCTTTCTGCCTGCGGCAGCTCGGAATCCAATGCTCCCAACAGCCCCGATGCGCCAACCTATGAAGTGTCTGTTCACGTCGAATACGACAGCAATCTCATCTTCAGCAGATATGACGTGCTGGTCTATTTCGACGGAACGAAGCTGGGGGAGCTCGATCACGGCGATACGGCAGATTACTCAACGAAGACCATAAAAGGCCAGCACGAAATCGAATTCAGGTCTAAGGACGACAGCTCGACTACCGGCTCCGCCACAGTGGATGTCGATAGCAACTGCGCATTTTCCTATACTATTCACTGCACATCTGACGAGGTGAAGGTCAAAGAGCTTGATGAGGGGGATTCGGGAAACTCAACCGAAAGTCAAGCGGCAGAACCCGCCAACCCCGAGCCTTCATCGTCCGACGATGCAAGTAAATATTCAAAAGAGCCTACAGCGTCCGATGAGCCTGATGTTCTGACGGCCGAGAACTGCCCAGAGCTCGCGACAATCCTTGCTACCCACAACGAGTCAGATCCCGCTATCGGGTCCTTTGCGGCGAAATACCAGGGGAGAACCATCGAGTTTGATGGCTGCATCACATATTGGTCGTATCACGAAAACTATAAAACCAGATTCGATTTCATGC
>CAVDXU010000012.1:0-55979 GCA_963613135.1 bacterium | reverse complement strand
CGCAACTTGGTCCCAATTTCAAGTTCGACAATGTCAACAGATCCAACCTCGGCCTTCCGTCAAGCGTGGAAGGGCTGAGCATCGGGGACAATGTCAGAGTCAAAGCCGAAGTGGGCAAATACAGCGCCGATACGACCTTGTTTCTCTTGAAGCCGATTACCGTTACACCAAGGTAAGGGGATACAAATGAAAGAAAGCGCCCCTTTCTTTAAAATGAACTGCCCAGCTTGTGGGGCGGGATTGGAGCTGGATATCGACAACCTTATAAGCTTCTGTCCGTATTGCGGCGAAAAGCTCCTCGTCGACCCTGTTGCCTTCAAGGATGTTCTCGTCGAAAAAGAGAGAACAAAGCGCGTAGAGATGAAATATAGCCAGGAAGACAAAAAGAGGGCTGACGCCAACACGCGCAGGCTGCGGAAGGCAAAGGCTTCCATTGCGCTGGCGGCTGTCGGCATCCCAATGACCATTGTTGGTCAATTCGCCGGAGAGGCAGCAGGCAATCCTGATAGCTCTTGGTTTTTCGTCTCTATAATGGGATTGTTTCCTCTTCTAAGCATCCCATTTATTTGGCTGATTGACTCAGATACGAGCAAAACCAAAAACAAGGAGAATACGTAGCCTAGCGACACAAGACACGCGCGTCACGCTCATGCTCGTCGTAGGGCCTACCGCACTTGTCGGCGTAGGCCGCCAGGACGTTCAGACACCAGCAACGGTACCCGTCGGTCGCCTTCTCCGCAATCTGGTGCTTCCGCCAGTCGTACGTGTCGCGCTTTTTGATCCAGCGCCCGGACGGCCTACCCTTCACCATGCGTTTTTGATTCCACTCGGGTCACAGCTTCCTCGCTTTCTCTATTGGCGTCCCGCCGCCGATTCCCTTCAGACGCCGCAGGTCATCGCGGTCTTTGACGCTCCTTTTAAGCACATCAAAATCCGCGACCCGTCCTAAATCAAACCGACAGCGCGTTCGTTATATATCTTGTCGAGTTCAGCGTCGAGGTACTCCTGCTTCAGCTTGGACATAAAGCTCCTATCGCTGAACAACCGATAGACAAAAACAGCCGCGCCACCAAGATCGAGGCAGCAAGGGTTCTTGAACACCGCCGCTTCCAGCACGCTGCTGGAAGTCGCAATCGCATTCGAAATCAGCAAGATCTTCTTGGTGCGAACCTGATAAGTTTCCAATGCGTAGTCGGATCCATCATCTTGAAAGATAAGCGAACAGCCGTGCAAAGACGCAATTAGCCAATTAACTAGAACCGCCATGCCGGCCTGTACGCCGACTTTCAGCAGATCACCCGTGCTGACGTAACGTGTCAGCATCTCAGCATGGGCCTTATCAAGAACAAGGTTGGCGAAAGGAATCTGAATACCGCAAGGCGTATACAAGTCGGTTCCAATATGAATCAGCTGTTTGATGAGGGCGAACGCTGCGGCATCAGGCTCGTCGACAACGCGACGCCCCGACCTGGTAAGCATCTCGATTGTGCTAACCTGCTCACCGATCCGGGGATTCTTCCCCAACAAGTCATACGAAACGCAATGCGTTACCGGAATACGCGCCCCTATCCCGAATACATTCGTCTCCTTCACGCATGAGATGGTATTGGTCATAATGTTTGAAGTTCCGAACACGAGACCTAAGACCGGATCATGCCCAAGCGTTGCGAACCGGTGGTTCGCGCCCTTAAACAGTTTGAAATTTGTTTCCTCATATCGGGTCGCGTCGTAAGGAACGCCCCTGGCTTCGAGAATATGGCTTCTTGAAGCATACAGCCTGTCCGACTGCTCGGTTCCGCCCTCGAAATGATCGAATAGTTTTTCTTGCGCGTTGTGAAGCGCGGCCTCTTTCGCGTTGCCCGCTCCCGCCCTTTCTACTTCCGTCAGCGAATTAATAACGAGCACACGAGCAACTTGAAGCATCGTTGCCCCGACGAGAAACGCAGCATCGGCATCCTGAAGCTTGGTTCGTTCCTTAAACTCATGGTCTATTCGGTCGATGTTCTCCGCATATTCGCGAACCGACGTTTCGATCGCCTTGTCCTCCCAGCTCACTTCAGCGGCCACACATGCGGCCCTCGTCGACGCATAATCTGCAAACAGGCGCTTGGCATGCTCTTCTTCTTCAGTAATTTTGCCATCAGCCTCGATAGCTACCTGCAACTGCGAGGCGATGGAATCCAGAGAGACCATGCTGACCTTATCGAGACGACCCTTCACCTCGTCAAAGGACAGGTTTTCGGTAGCTGCGATCTCCTGCAGGGTCTTCTTAACCTCTTCAGGCAGTCCATCATCAAGCTTGAGAAACGCAAGGCCGTTTTCCAGCCACTCGCGCTCATCATCGGAAAAATCCCCATCAACGCGCAAAAAGTAGCACATGGTTGCAACATATGCGTAGTAGAAGTTGTAACGCTTCTGACCAGCTAAATAAGCACCTTGCTTTAAGCCCTGTTGAAAGCCCTTAATGAGCCCTTCCTTATACTTGCGAGACAACCTTCCCGAAAACGAATTTTCTTTAATCACGGTTGCGGCAGAATCGATGGCGTTTTTCGCAGTGCCAGCAGCCGCCACCGCCGCGCCGCTTACTGCAGACCCGACAGCCCCCGCAGCATCGATTGCGGCTTTTCCGGCATCGGTCGAAGCTATTCTTTCCCCGCACGATGAAACGCCGTCGGCAACGGTGTTTGCCGCACCCGCCGCCGCCTTTCCTATCTCGGAATTAGCAACGGTCTCGCCGGCACACGAGACGCCTTCGGCAACAACCCCGACGACATTACCTGCGGCTTCAGCTGCCGCACCTGCCGCGTCTTGGGCGGCGTTGGAGGCTTGGCCGGCTACGTCTTGTGCTGCGTTTGCTGCCTGCTCCGCAGCTTCTTGAGCTGCCCGCGCCGCCTGATCAGCGGCCTCTTGCGCTGCCTTGGCCGCGTTGCCCGCCGCATCGGCCGCCTGCTTGAAAAATCCTCCGAGCATGCCATACTCCTTCCCCTGATGAGCAAAGGCGTCGCCACTGGGGCAACCGCCATCCCGTTCTTGTGACTTGTTATAGCATATTGGGCAGCAGGAAATTGCCCATACCATGCAGGCATGGACATCACTGCGCGGAAACAGATGCTCGGCGGCGCGATTCGCCGGGAACGGGAGCGGCAAGGGCTCTCCCAGCGCAAGCTCGCCCTGATGGCGGGCACAAACCAGACACACCTTTGGCAGGTCGAGAACGGCAGCGTCGGCGTTGGCATCGATTTGCTCTGCCGCATCGCCGACAGCCTAGGCGTGCAAGTCCGCGACCTCGTTAAGTTCTGAAGCAAAGCAACCAGCTTCGTCAATCTTGCCCGTCTCATCGGAACGCGCCATCAAGCGACGTTAGCAGCCGCTTCCCCAAAGCACCCGAAGCGCCCGTACGACTTTCTTCATTTGAAAACCTACCAAACTAGACGCCCCGATTCCTCAGTTGCCGGCTGAGGAATCGGGGGGAGCCCTTCCCTAGACTTATTCGACGAGGAAGCAATAAGGCCTTATGAGAAGGAGGAACGCATGGATTGGGAAGAAGCGGGAAAGCCGAACGGCCAGCAGGTGCCCGGCGGCAACGGCGGCTCGGGCGTACCGAAAACTGCATCGAAGGGGAAGAACACCAAGCGCGCGGTTTTGATCATACTGGCAGTGATCGTGGTGCTTGGATTGATCGGCGGGCTGTCACGCTGCGGCAAGTCGTCGAAGAGCTATGAGGCGTGGCCGACCACGGGACTTGCGACGATGCTGCCCGATCCCAACAGCAGCAAGATCGACATCTCAAGCAATAGCGACAAGAGCCTATACGTATCGGTAGACGACTACACGAGCTCCCAGTTCGAGCAGTATATCGAAGCTTGCAAGCAAAAGGGCTTCACGGTGGACGCCGAGAAAACCTCGAACGGATTCGAGGCGTATGCCGAATCAGGCGAGCATCTCAGCCTAAGCTTCTACACGGACTCGATGGACATCAGGCTTGAAGCCGCCGTTGCCTTAGATACCATTGCCTGGCCGACGTCCGGCCCGGGGGCGGCGCTGCCGAAACCTGCGTCCGACAAGGGAAGCATCACGACGAACAGCTCAACTATGTTCAGCGCAACGATCGGCAACACTTCCAAACAAGATTTCAGCGCGTACGCGGATGCCGTATCCGCAGCTGGGTTCAATGTCGACTTCAGCAAAACCGATACGTCATTCCGAGCCAAAAACGCTGATGGAGCATCGGTTGATATCGACTACGTTGGAAACAACCTGATGGAAATTGTTACGCGGCCGGCAAAGGATTCCTCAAGCTCGACCTCAAGCACGGCCGACACCAAGAAGGAAACCGCGACGGAAACGAAGACCGAAGCCCCCGCAAGCGAAAAGGCGGCCGACACCGCGGCTTCAACCTCTTCGAACGGTGTGACGCCGGCGTTCAAGGAGATGATGGACGGCTACGAATCCATCATGAACAAGTACTGCGACTTCATGGAGAAGTACAACAGCTCCAGCGATACCACCTCGATGCTCGCCGACTACTCCAAGATCATGGCCGAATACGCCGAATGGACCGGCAAGATCGAAGCCGTTGACCAGGCATCGCTTTCGGAAGCCGATTACGCCTACTATATTGAGGTGACGGCCCGCGTCACGCAACGCCTCTCCGAGGTTGCCGCTTAACGGGACGACACTCATAGGGGCGCACTGGTTTTGAGACGCCTGCGCAGGGGGGCGGAGTTCAGCAGACTCCGCCCCCCTGTTATTTGGGGAGAACCGCAGAAGCTAAAATTCGATGTCATCGTACGAAACCCCGTATTTGTTTTCCAGCATAGCAAGAACCTGATCAGGCGAAAGAACCGCCATCGACGCCCCTTCGAACCCCTTTGGGTCACGCGTGACGATGCTGACTTCAATCGACATGCGCGCCGAAACGGTAATATCCATCGATCCCCCCTTTCTCCACGCGACGAGGACGCCCATCAACGCAGACCAACACTTTTTACCAGGCTTTATTTGCCAGCCCCGCTGCTTTCCATTCAGCTGGCAGCTGAGGAAAGCGGTGGGGCGGTTGCTTACCATGGTTTGCGAGAAAACGTCTGCAAGGAGCCGCGACCATGGAAGATTACAACCTCGATCCCGGGGAATTCGTCATCATGCAGGAGACGCCCGCCGAGCTGCACAGCGGGAAGAGTGTCGACAAACTCGATGAGGTGGTGCTGACCAATCGCCACCTCATTTTGGTATGCAGCCAACAGCAGGGCCTGTTCCAGAAACGCCGCCTGCTGAAGCGCTGCCCGCTCGAGCAAACCCTCGACAGCCAAGGATTCCCGCAGGTGGTCACCACGCAGCTGCGCGACAAGAACATCCTGCAGGTGCTCTTTTCCGGCGAGAACATCTCGGTGAGCTTCCCCAACAAGTCAAAGCAGACGGTCATACGCTGGGCCGAGAGCATTCGCAACGCCGCCATCGGCAACTTGGGCGAGATCAAGACCGAGAACCCCTTGCCCGACGAGCTGGCCGATTTCGTCGATGGTGCGAAAAACGTGGTCGGCACCATTTTCGGGAAGAAGAACGCCCCGACCGCAGAGGCGCGCAAAGGGGCGCACGCAATGGTCGCGCGCAAGTGCCAAGGCTGCCACGCACCGCTGACCGGACGGGCCGGCGCCGCGGTGACCTGCCTGTATTGCGACACGAAGCAAACGCTGTAGCCCTTTTCCACCTAGCGCAAAGGAGATGCCATGGGCATAGTTGATAGCATGTTCGACGCCTTCGGCGGCATGCTCGAGGATCAATGGAAAGACGTCGTTACCGCCGGAGCGTTCGACGAGCATACGCTGGTCGCCCCCGGCGTGCGCCAGAACATGGACAACGGGCGCGGCAACAACCACGGCGCGCAGAACATCCTGACGAACGGGTCGATGATCTACGTTCCGGAAAACACCGCCGCGTTCATGTTCAGCCAAGCCGGCATCGAGCAGGTCATCACCACGCCCGGCGGCTACGAGTACCGCAACGGCCAAGCCACGGTGTTCGACGCGGAGGACCGCGCGGAGACGGGTATCGGGAAAACGCTACTCGGGCAAGCCGCCGAGCGCTTCACCTTCGGCGGCATCTCCCCCGATGACAAGCGCGTCGCGTTCGTGAACCTGCGCGAGATCCGCGGCATCCGCTTCGGCACGCGCGGGCCGCTGGCCTACAACGATCGCTTCTACGGCACCGATCTGGAAGTGTATGCCTACGGCGCCTTTTCGGTGCAGGTGAGCGACCCGGCTCTGTTCATTCGCTCGTTCGTGCCCGCCAACGTCTCCAGCTATTCCATCGACGATCCGAAGGCGCGCCGGCAGCTCACCTCGGAGTTCCTGCACTCGTTCATCGCCGCGGTCAATAGCCTGTCGGCCCAGTTCCGCATCTCGCAGCTGCCCGGGCAGACCTCCTCAATTGCTGCCGACGTCGCCGCCCAGGAGCAGAACGCCGGGTCGTGGCCGGCGCGTTTCGGCCTTACGCTGGTAAGCGTAGCCATCGAAAATATCGAGTTCTCCGACGAGTCGCGCGAGCTGGTGCGCGGCTACGCCGAGAAGAAGATGAACGTCGCGGCCTTCGAGGGCGTCTCGCAGCATGCGGCCAACGTCGCCGCCCAGCAAATGATTGCCGAGGGAGTGCGCGACAACGGGCTTGGCGACGGCGGCGGCATGCTGTTCGGCATGAACCTCGCCAGCGCGATCAATCCGCTGAACGCGGGGTTTGCGCAAACGGCGGGGGCCGGCAACGCGTCAGGCGCAGGATATCCCGCAGGTTCGGGGGCAGGCTCGGCTCCTGGCGCGGCGAACGAGGCGCAGGCGTCGGGCACGACGGCGGCAAGTGCCACCGAACAGCCGGACAAGCAAACGGGCCAGAACAACGGCGCAGCGCAGGAGCCCGAAACTCAGCAGCCCTCCCCCGCGTTCAACGACCTCGACGAACGCATCGAGGCGCTTCGCAAGCTCAAGGACCTCGCCGATGCGGGGATTCTCACGCAAGAGGAGTTCGATCTGAAAAAGAAGCAGCTGCTGAACCTGTAGCGGCGGCACTGCCGCGCAAACGCGAGTGTCCGCCAACCGTCAGTCCAAAAGCGAATGCCCACCTGCGCCGCGGCGATGCGCAAAGAAGCGGGGCGAATCGGCTAGCTTTGCCGCCCGCCCCGCATTCGCCCCGCAGCCGGGTTTACCCCAACACCAGGCCTGCCCCGTTACCAAATACAGGCATACACGTCGACGGATTCGTGCTCCACCTCGACAAACGGAGTAGCGCTAAACGCAACGCTTTTGCCTTGAGCGGGACACGAGACGAATGTTTGCGCACCTCCCACGATAGAGCCCTTTGCATCTTTGAACACGGCAGTGACCATCACGTCGGCGTCTCCGGTGGTTCCCACATCGTCGGCGGTCACCTCTCCGGTAATCTTCGTTTCGCCCAACTGACCCTTGGACTCGGACACGTTGCTGACCGAAAACGACCCCGCCGATTCGGAAGTGCTCAAATTGTAGCTTCTGAGCGTTTGCGGCTCGAACTCCACGCTCACCGGCGTTTCGGAGCAAGATTCAATCGAAGTATAATATTGCGTTTGACCTGCACCTATGGACATCAGTCCCGTCTGACGCGTGAACAGCACCTCGCCCGAGGAATTCTTGCCCGTCACGGTGATTTGAGGAAGTTTGACCGTCGTGTCCGCAGAATTGTTCCGCAAAGCATAGACGAACTGCATGTAACCGTTGTCGCCCATCGACCAACCCGACTCGACGATGCTCAGCAGGTTTTCGGTGTTCTTGGCAGCATCGGTCGCCGAGGCGGACGACGATTGCGCGTTCTTGCTCGACGAGTTCGACGCGTTTGACGAGGTGCCGGACGAGCCGGAAGTCGCGTCGGTTTCTTGCGAAGAGCCTGCCGAAGAAGTCACATCCGATGAAGCGCGCGAGGTTGATTCCGCATCTTGCGACTGCCCGCCGACGCCGAACGCGCCGCCGAAGACCCCCGCGCCCAAAGCCGCGACAACCGCAACGCCCACTGCGCAGGCCGCAATCGGCACAACCCGGCGAGAACTGCCGCCCGGCAGCTTTTTCGCAGCAGAAGAGGCGTCGCTACAGGAATCCTTCTCACCTGGACGCGGGGGCCGCACGCCGGAAGCGTCTTCGGGCACGGCAGCACCGTCGGGCGCGGCAGCGCTGGCATCAGACGCGGCAGCACCGTTAGACGCGGCAGCGGCATCGGTGTAAGATACGGGGACAGCTTCGGCGGCGGGCGAGACGGGGACGGCGGGGCTACCGACCCCGCAGGAGATCAAGGCACATGCCATTTCGGCGGCGCTCTGGAAACGCCCGCTTGGTTCGAACGAACAGGCTTTCTCGACGACGGACTTCACGTTGGCGGGAATGCCATCCGCGCGATCGAGCGCGCCTTCGAAATCGTCCGCATCGGGGCGAACGCCCGTGAGCGCATAGGCGAGCACGCGCCCCATGGCGTACACGTCCGAACGCGCATCGGTTTGTGCGAAGCCGAACTGCTCGGGAGAGGCAAACCCCCAGGTTCCCAGCTTAGTAGTGTTTTTCCCAGGAGCCTCGGTGCATACCCGCGCGATGCCCAAATCGATCACGTGCGCACCATCGGCCGCGATGACGATATTGCTTGGAGACAAATCGCGATGCACCACATGGCGAGCATGCAGCGCGCCTGCCGCCTCGCACACCTCGACCATCAGGCGCACAGCATCCTCCGTGCAAAGACGCCCCTTCTGCTCGACGACGCTTTCCAGGGTTTCACCGGGCACGTAGTCGTACACCGCGACGAAACTGTCGGGAAGCTCATACGTTGCCACCACATGCGGCAGGCGTCGGCACTTGCATTCCGCCAGGGCGGACCATACCCCGCGGCGCGCCAGTTCAGCCGGTATCTTCTTGCGAACGAAAGGCCCCGATCCGTCAAGGAAGACCAGCTCGGTTACGCCACCGGGACCGTCGGCAAGCACGCTGCGCACCTCGTACGCGTCATCGAAATGGAGCGCATGCAGAATCTGGTCGTCGTTCACGGGTTTCTCTTCCTGGAGTGCAGTCGTCGATTACGCCGCCCGGCTCAGGGCGTAAAACGCCATGCCGCCGAGCAGCTGCTTTTCAAGCATTGTAACCTTGCATCCATCACCCACGCGTCAGTTGGGAACTGAATTTTCAACAGCGGAGATTGAGGGGACTCCTACCCCAAGCGGCCGGTTGCGAGGAGGGTTTTCTCGCCAAAACGGAACAGCTCGTCGTCGGCTTCGGCGCGCGTCGCCCCCTGGTCGATGCACCAAGCGATGATGGCGTCGCGGCGGATTTTCGCATACAGCTCGGAAACGCCCGCCTGGCGCAGCAGCCGCTGCGTCTCGCGCAGGCTGCAGCCAAGGCCGAACGCCAGCATGATGGCATGGTCGCGCCCCGGTTTGCTCTTCCCGGCGAAGATGTCGTAGACGACGGTCGCGTTGATCCCCGACGCGCGGATGACTTCGGCGCGCTTCAGGCCGTGATCGCGCAGGAGTTCGTTAAGGTACTCGACGAGCACGCGGTCGGCAGGCGCCGCCTCGTCCAGATACGCATCGATGCTGCGCGAGGACAGCAGCCGCTCAAGCAGGTCTTCCGTCAGGCGCGGCCGCACCTCGCCGGCGGCGGGGGCAGCCTTCGCCGGCGCCGTTGCGCGCACGCCGCCAGTCCCGGTCACGCCAGCGCCGTCCTTGTCCGCCGCACGCACGCGCCCACCTGCCGCATTCGCCATCCCATTCGCATCCATTCGCCACCTGCCCGCTTCCAAAGCCGTCAATCGTTTCGTTCAATCATGGTACCAGACAGCAAAAAGCCCCCGGCATGCAAGGCTCTTGCGAACCTGCGTGCCGGGGGCGTGCACCCTAAAATTCCATGATGGTGCACTCGTTGTAGGCGATATCGGGACGCGCCATCAGCGCCTGCAGCTTCACGCGCGCCGTAAGCGGCGCCGACCACGCCTGCCCGCATCCGGCATGCAGCGATTGCGGGATGGGGATAAGCCGGCCGGCCACGTCCTCGGACGCGCACGCCGAGGCGAACGCCATGGCGGCCGTCGTGTTCGGGAACGTCACCACGAACCGTACATCGCCGAACCCGTCCATGCGGACCTACTTCGCCTGACGACTGGCGTAGAGGTACCAGTACGCCATGCCGACGAGCAAGCCGCCGACGATGTTGCCCAGCGTTGCGGCGCTCAAGTTGAAGAGGATGCCGCCGATGGTTATCGCGCCCTCGGCTCCTATGCCCATGGAATTGAGCAGGAAGCCCGTAGGCAGGAAGAACATGTTGGCGACGCAGTGCTCGAAGCCGCAAGCCACGAAAGCGGAAATGGGCAGGATGATGCCGATGACCTTGTCGGTGATGGTACGCGACGCGAACCCGATCCAAACGGCCAGGCACACGAAGACGTTGCACATGATGCCCTTGAAGAACAGCGTGAACCAATCGGGCGTCACCTTGCTCACGGCGACCGACACCATCGCCTCGCCGACGCCGCCGCCGTTCATGGCGTACACCTTGGCCAGGTAGATGAGTGCCACGGCCACCAAAGCTCCCGCGAAGTTGCCAACCCAGACGACAGCCCAGTTCTTCGCCAGGCCGCTCCAGTTAATCTTGCCGGAAGCCTTCGCGCAGCACATGAGCGAATTGCCCGTGAACAGCTCGGCGCCGCAGCACAGCACCAGCACCAGGCCCAGGCAGAAGCAAATGCCACCCACCATGCGCTGCGCTGCGAAGGGAATAGTTGAATCACCCAAAAACACGCAGAAGTACATGCCGCCGAAGGCGATGAATGCGCCGGCGAGCATTGCGGACACGAAGCACTTGTTCGGGGCCATGCCCGCTTTCGTCACGGCAATCCCCTCGCTTTTCGCCTCGGTTTCCGCCGGGGAGAGCGCGTCGGACTTCAATGCCGAAATATTGCTCGCATCAAGGATGACAGGATCTTTCGCTTCCATGTCGATCCACCTTCCTTCCTAAATGCGACAGGCACGCTACCCCGCGCACCCGTCCTCGTCTGGGACGCCCGCAACGTAACCGGAACCGGTTGAGAGCATTCCGTAGATTTTCTCCACGGCCTCGTTCACTTCCGGGGTGAGCGGTGCCATGAATTCCAATTGACCTGGCTGTACGCCAAGGAACACAACCCTACCACAACACTCCTTGAGCTCTTTAAGGAGAAAAGCAATTGGGAGTGAATGGGTAGTAAATAGCATGTTAACGGCAACGTCATGCTCGTCGAGCACCGCGATGGTGCCAGGCGCGGCGCCCATGTCGGCGGCGTCGACGAGAAGGAGCATATCGGGAGCCATCCGGCGCACCACCGCCAGCTGGTCTTCCGGCATCTGCCCGCCGTCGATGTTCGTCCAGCCCGCAACCGGGTTCGTCTCGAGCATCTTCGACAGCATCGGGCCTGCGGCATCGTCGCCGCGCAGCACCGCACCAACCGTCAACACCGCTTTTCCGCTCATGGCCTTCGTATCCTTCCCATGATGTAGGCCGCGCCCTCGCGCGCGAGCACGTCCACCATATCCGTCAGCGCGTCAAGCACCCCGCGCGCCTCGTCATCGAGCGCCGCAGCCTCGGCCGCCGAGGGCGCCGCGGCCGCATCGCGCATGGCCGCCAGCCCCGGCACCATGACCGCCAGATGCATCTTGTCTATCTGGATTTCGCCCTGACGCATGACGCCGGCGAGCTTGTAGCGCGCATCACCTTCGGGAAACGCCTCCACCAGCCGCTCGTAGGTGGCAAGCGGGCAACGGAGGCGCTCCTCGAAGCAGTCGATGACGCCGGTGTGGTGCCCGACCGCTAAGGTGTAGTACAGCACATCCTGCGCGTCGTCGGGTACCGACTCCTCCGTGTCGACGAACTTCTTCGTCAACTGATAGAACACGACCTCGGGGCCTGCCGCGGCCGCATCGGCGACGCTGGCGGGCGCGTCGGGCGCATAGGCACGCGCGTTACCGTCCATCGCCATCAAGCGCCTTCGCGAAAATGGACGCCGCCGCGTCGCCGCCGTTGGCGACGACCACCTTCTGCAGCGCCTCCTTGAGCAGCTTCTCGTTCGCGTCATCGGCGATGGTCATGCCGTTGAGCACCTCGCCCAAGTGCGCATACACCTCGGCGCGGCGCGGATCGGTCTGGCTGGCCACCAGCGAGCTGACGGCTCCCATGACGTTGCCCGGGTTCGACTCCAACGTGGTCAGGAACTCCTCGGCCAAATTGGCGCCCTGGAAATAACCGGAGTACAGACGCGCCTCCTTTTCCAACGTGGTGCGCACCTTGTAGGGCACGTCGGGGAAACGCAAGGTCGCCTGTTCGCCGGGCTTCTCGAACTCCTCCTTATGCTTGAGCTTCTGGCCCAAAAGCCCCAGCGTCATGGCGAAGCCGTAGATGGTCTGCGCCGGCGTGGGCGGGCATCCCGGGATGTACACGTCGACGGGGATGATCTTGTCCGTGCCGCCCCACGTGCAGTAATTGTCGTGGAACACGCCGCCGGTGCAGCCGCAGGCGCCGTAGCTGACCACGAGCTTCGGGTCGGGGGCGCCGTCGTAGGCGCGCAGCGCGGGCATGCGCATGGCGCGCGTCACGGCGCCGGTGTACACGAGGATGTCGGCATGACGCGGGCTCGGGGTGTTCTTGATGCCGAAGCGCTCGGCGTCGAACACCGGCGTGATGGTGGCGAAGATCTCGATCTCGCAGCCGTTGCAGCCGCCGCAGTCCACGCGATAGATGTAAACGGAGCGCTTGATATCGTTGAGCAGCGCCGCCTTGGCCTTCTGCACGCTTTCGTCGAGCGTGCGCACGTCGGGCTGGTACTGGAGCGCCGCGGGGTATTGCCTATCGATTATCATCTTTGGCCTCCATCTTCTTCTTGCGCTGCGCACCGGAAAGCTCGTCGGAACGCTTGGCACGATACGCATCGGCCTTGCGCCTGCACGCCGGGCAGACGTGCGCCACTTCAAGCGCCTTGGCCGTTTCCGCATCGGGCGCGCCCTGCTGCAGGATAGCCGTTGCGTAGGCAACCTGTTTGGCCGTGGCGAAATACGCGCCGCAGCTCTCGCAGGCTTCCAACTTGTAGGTGGCCGTCTCCTCCAGGTCGTCCTTGTTCATGACGGCCAGCTCGAACTCTTTTGAAAGCACGATGGCCTTCGTCGGGCACACCTCCTCACACCTTCCGCAGAAGATGCAGCGGCCGAAGTTGATCGACCACGTGGTGGTTCCCGCCACCTGGTCGATGGACATCTGGATGGCGTTGGGCGGGCAGACGTTGGCGCAGGCGGCGCAGGCGATGCACTCCACCGCGTCATGCTCGGGCTTGCCGCGATAGCCGTCGTACTGGTGCAGCGGAGCCGACGGGTAGGCGACCGTGGCGTTGCCGGTGCGAAGTATTTCCTTGATGGTCTTGAACATCGCGCACCCCCTAATCCTTCAGCGGAGAATGACGACGATTGGCGCAGTAGTTCTCCAGTTGCGTCTTGGAAAGCGTCTTTTGCGTCCGCTTGTTCACGTCCACCACGGTCACGCGCTCGGTGCACGAATAGCACGGGTCCAAGCTGCCGACGATGAGCGCAGCGTCGGAAATGGTGTTGCCGCGGAACATGTAGCGCAGCACCGGCCAGTTGCTGTACGTGGACGCCTTGCACCGCCAACGGTAGCACTTCTGGTTGTCGCCGACCATCGACCAGTGCACGTCCTCGCCGCGCGGGGCCTCGGTGAAGCCGACGGCGAACTTGTGCGGCGTGTATGTCCAGCCCTCGGTGAGGATGGGCCCGGCCGGAAGCTCCAAATCGAGCAGCTCCTCGATGATGTCGATGCTGTCGAAGACCTCGCCGATGCGCACGAGCGTTCGGCCGAGAACGTCGCAGGAATCCTGCGTGATAGGCTTGTGCTTGTCGGCGATGAGCTTATAGCCGTCGAACGGGTGCACCCAGCGCGTGTCGCGGGCGAAGCCGCTGCCGCGCATGAGCGGGCCGACCGGGCTGTAGTCGCGGGCGATCTTCTTGTCCAGCACGCCCACGCCCTGCGTGCGCTTCATGAAGTTCGGGGTGGACGTCATCTCGTCCACCAGGCGCTTCACGTCTGCACGCAACTCGGCAAGCAGCCGGCGCGTCTCAACCGTCTGCTCGGCTAAAATGTCGCGGCGCACGCCGCCGATAAGGTTCAAGCCGTATGTCTTGCGCGCGCCGGTTAGAAGCTCGGCTAGGTCCATCGCCTTCTCGCGGATGCGGAAGAAGTGCTGGAAGCCCGTGTCGAAACCGGTGTAGTGGCACACCAGGCCCAGGTTCAGCAGGTGCGAATGCAAGCGCTCCGTCTCAAGCGCGATAGAGCGGATGACCTGGGCACGCAGCGGCACCTCGATGCCCTGCGCATGCTCGATGGTTTCCGAGTAGGCCACCGAGTGCGCGTAGCCGCAGATGCCGCACACGCGCTCGGCCAGGAAAGGCACCTGGTCGTAGGTCATGCGGGCTTCGGCGCATTTCTCCATGCCGCGATGGATGAAGAACAGGCGGTAATCCGCATCGATGATGTCCTCGCCGTCGACGAACAGGCGGAAATGCCCCGGCTCGTCGGACGTGATGTGCAGAGGGCCCATCGGCATGATGGTGGTTTCCTTGCCGCCGGTTTCCTTGAGGAACTGATAGCTTTCCAAATCGCTCGTGGGTTCCGGGCGATAGCGGTAGTCCATCGAGTCCTTACGCAGCGGGTAGAGGCCTTCCGGCCAATCGTCGGGCAGAACCAGGTTGCGCCCGTCGATGATGCCCTCGGCATGCAGGCCGAACATGTCCTGCACCTCGCGCTCGGACCACACCGCAGCCGGCACCTTCGCCGACACGGCGCGGAAAGTTTCCGTGTCGCGCGGCACTTCGACGCGCACGGTCAGAAAGCCGCGGTCGGCCCCTTCCATGGACAGCACGTAATACAGCGCGTAGTGGCCGTTGAGCTGGCGCTCATCGTTTCCCACCATAACGGGCAGGAAGCCGTCGCGCTCGTAGTAGAGGTACTCGATGACCTCGGGGGCGCAGTCGGCCTCGACCGTCATGGTCACCTGGTCGCCGTCCTGCCACTCGTAGCGCTTCACCGCGCCGGGGAAGCGCTCCTCAACCGCTTTGATATGCGACTCGCACACCCGCGTGCGAGTATTTGCCGTTGCAGCCATTGCTCCTCCTTAATCCATCGTGCCGGACGCGCCGAACAGGCTCGAGAAGAGCGGCTCTTCGTGCAGAGCGCTGACATCGGATTGCAAAACGATGGCGGTAGCCTGCTCCACGCCGTTGATGACGGGCTGGGGCATGGCAACGCCGAACCACAGGATGACGAACACCATGATGACCTCGGGCGCAAGCGCGAGCGGGCTCACGTCGCCGCGCTTCACCGTCTCGGGCGCTTCGCCGAACACCGCGCCGGTGACCACATGCACGCAAGCGGCCACAACGACGGTCAGCGCGATACCGAACAGCACCACGAGCGGGATATGCCCGCCGAGCACGCCCGCGGCGAAGGCCATGATCTCGGATACGAACATGGCGAACGGCGGGAAGCCGGCCAGGGCGAAAAAGCCGATGGCCATGAGGACGGCCGTGGTGGGCGCCACGCGCAGGATGCCGCTGATCTTGTTGAGGTCGCGCGTGCCGTACTTCATGAGCACGTTGCCCGAGATGCAGAACAGAAGCGCCTTCGTGAAGCCGTGCGTGACGCAATGCAGAAGCGCCGCGGCGATGCCGAGCGGGCCGCCAAAGCCCAGGCACAGCGCCACGATGCCGATGTTCTCGCAGGAGTGGTACGCAAGCTTGCGCTTGAGGTCGTCCTGCGAGAAGACGGCGAGCGCCGCCATGCCAACCGAGATGGCGCCCAGGATGAGCATCACCGTCTGCGGGAAGGTGGGCCCGACCGCCTGGATGGCCAGGATGTAGAAGCGGATGATGATGAGCATCGCGCACTTCAGCAGCACGCCGGACAGCAGCGCGGACACGGGGCTGGGAGCCTCGGAGTGCGCGTCGGGCAGCCAGGTATGCATGGGGAACAGGCCGGCCTTCGTACCGAAGCCGATGGCGGCGAACACGAATGCGATCTGGATGAGCTGCCCGTCGAACTGCGCCGCGTAGGGCAGGATGGACGTCCAGAACACCGCCTGGTGCGGATCGGCCATCACCGCGTTGGCGTTGGCGTAGACGAGCACGGTGCCGTACAGGCCGAACGCCACGCCCGCGGTGCAGACGATGACGTACTTCCACGCCGCCTCGAGCGAGAGCTTCGTGTTGTACGCGCCCACCAGAAACACCGTGGCCAGCGTGGTCAGCTCGATGGCCGCCCACATCATGATGATGTTGTTCGACGACACGGCGACCAGCATGGAGAACACGAACAGGCTGAAGAACACGTAGTACTGCTTGACCTGAGACGGCCCCATGTTGCCGATTTCGATGTCGTGACGCACGTAAGCCAGCGAGTAGATGCCGGTCAGAAGCCCGATGACGCCGATCAGCGTGGCGAAGATGGAGCCGAGCCCGTCAAGGCGCAGCCACATGCCCAAAGCCTCGATGGCCGCGCCGCCCACGAACACCTGGACAACCAGGTACACGGACAGCACGCACACCGCGCCGACCGACAGGATGTGGATCGATTCGTAGGCCGCGCTCGAAACCGCCTTCGAAGGCAGCACCGCCATGAGCAGCGCCGCAACCAAGGGGGTGAGCAAAAGGACCACGAGCAAACTTGAAAGATCCATGATGACCCCCTAACCCTTCAATTCCGAAAGCTCATCCGCATTGAGCGTGTGAGCATACTTGTGAATGCGCAGCGCCACGATGGCCATGATGATGATGGCGAAGATGGCGTCGGTGGCGATGCCGACCTCGACAAGCTCGGGCGCCTGAGGCGCGAGCAGTGCCAACGTCACGTGCGAGCCGTTCTCCATCAGGCAGTAGCCGAACATCTGCTTCAAGATGTTGCGCTGCGTGATGATGCAGGTAAGCCCGATGAAGAAGTGCGCGAGCGAAACCGCCAGCGCGGGCTTGACCTCGGCCGCCGTGGGCAGGTTGATGCCCATGACCGCGACGAAGCACACCAAAAGCTCGATGGCCACCAAGACGATCGACAGCACCGGCGTGGTGGACGACCCCTCGGTGTTTTCCGGCGAGCCCATCTTCTTATAAGCAATGAGCACGACCGCCGGCACGAAGATGACCTTCGTGAGCGTTGCAGTGAACGACCAGGCGAACAGCTCGGTCGATCCAGTCACCACGCCGAGCGTGATGAAGATGGCCACGAGCACGCACGACTGCGCGGCGTACTCGAAGGCCGATGTCCTCGGCGAGCGGGTGAGCATGACCGACAGCGAGGTGACGATCAGCAGCGCCCCGAGGACGTTGACCAGAACGTATCCATCCATGGCAGCCTCCTATCCGAGCCAGGCCGCAGCGATGAAGCTGGAGCATACGGTCATGATGATGAGTACGATGAACACGCCGACCATGGGCTTGGGCAGAGGCTGGCTCGCGGCAACCGTCTCGGACGGCTCGCCGGGGATGACCGCGCCCATCCACTTGAGGAACCAGGCGAAGCAGGCGACCGTCTCGATGAGTCCGACCACGACGATGGTCATGAGCAGGGGGTTGCCCTGAGCAGCCGTGAAGCTGCCGGCGAAGATGGAGAACTTGCTGAAGAAGCCGTTAAAGGGCGGGCAACCGGCGATGGCGAGCGCCGCCACGCCGAAACCGACCGCCAAAAGCGGCTGCTTCTTCAGCACGCCTTTGAGCTGGGGCAGCATGCGCGTGCCCATGGTGTAGCTGAACGCGCCCGCCACCAGGAAGAACAGCGTCTTGGCGAAGGCGTGATTGAACATATGCATCACGCCGCCGTCGAAAGCCATCTGGCTGCCGAACACGAAGAAGCCGAAGCCCAGGAAGATGTAGGACAGCTGAGAGATGGTCGAGAAAGCCAGAAGGCGCTTCATGTCCTTCTGCGGCAGATACATGAAGAAGCTGAAGATCATGGTGACGATGGCGCCGATCACGATCACCCAGCCGACCGGCTCGGGGATGACGCCGGCAGAAGCCAGGGCGCGCGCGAGCACCGCGACGCCGACCTTGACCATCGAGGCGCCGTGCAGATACGCCGACACCGGCGTGGGGGCTTCCATGGCCGAGGGCAGCCACATGTAGAACGGCAGCTGCGCCGACTTGCCCCAGGCAGCGATGATGATGCAAACCAGAACGGCGATCTTCCAGTCGACGGAAAGCCCCGCGATGGCCGCGATCTCGAACGTGCCCGCCTGCGTGAACAGAAGGCAGGTGGCGATATAGAGGCCCAGCGCGCCGATATGCGTGAGGATAAGCGCCTTCATAGCCGACTTGTTGGCCGTCGGCGTGCCGTAGTAGCCGATGAGCGCCCATGAGCACGCGCCCGTGATCTCGAAGAACACCAGCTGGCACACGAGCGTGTTGCTGTAGACCAAGCCGGCCATGGCGCCGATGAACACGGTGAAGAACGCATAGAACCTACGACGCGGCGCGTCGGGATGCTCGCGGTTGCCGGCATTCATGTAGCCCACCGAATAAATGGAGATCAACAATCCGATACCCACGAACGCGGTGGCCAACATGACGCTCATCTTGTCGAAGATCAGTCCCAAGATCTGCGCGTCGCCCATCGAGGCGAGCGCCACCGTGACGGCTTCCCCACCGCCTTGCGCGACAGAGCCCCACACGCACAGCGTCAACACGGTGGAGATGGACGCGGCCGTGATGCACAGCCACTTGGCAGCAGGCTGCGGGGACACCACGATGATGAGCGCCATCACGAACGGGATGACGATGGCACCGAGACCGAGAAGGGATATGGTCGATATCATTTCCGTATCTCCTTTCTACAATCCCAGGATGCAGAACACGAAGGCGAACAGGGAAAGCGCCACGATGCTCCACGTCTGACGGCCGACGAACTTATAGCGAACGCGGCTGACCACGTTCTCGAAGATGCTGCACAGGGTGAAGAACACCACAAGCTTCACCAGCCAGAACACCAGGCCTAACGCCAGCGCCGGGATGGTCAGCTCGCATGCCGCGCCCCAGGGGACGAAGATGGCCAGAAACCAGCTCATGACGATGATCTGCTTCATGGAAAGGGCCATCTTGCCCATGGCGAGCGAGGGGCCGGAGTACTCGGAAAGCGGGCCTTCCTGCAGCTCCTGCTCGGCTTCGGCCAGGTCGTAGGGTAGTTTGCCGAGCTCAACGTAGCAGGCGGCGAAGAACGCCAGCGCCGCGACGAAGACCCCGACTGGGCTGGTGACGGACAGCTGCGCCACCGCATCGCCCATCTGGCCGACCGCCGTGGTGCCCGTGGCGAGCGCCACAGTGAACAGCGCCAGCATCATGGCCGGCTCCACGAGCACGCCCACGATGAGCTCGCGCACGCCGCCGATGCCCGCGTACGCGTCGCCGGAATCGACCGCCGACAGCGAGAAGAAGAAGCGGGGCAGCGCCAGCAGATACAGGATGAGGATGATGTCGCCGAGCGCGGGCACAGGGCTTTGGCGCGTGATCATGGGCACGCCCATGGCCAGCACCAGCAAGCAGCCCATGAACAGCGGCGGCATCAGCTTGTGCACGAAGCTAGAGTCCTTGGTGTGGACGTCCTGGCGCTTGAACAGCTTCGCGATGTCGTAGTAGTCCTGCAGGATGGACGGGCCCTTGCGCGTGTGCATCTTCGCGCGCAGCCAACGGGCCGAGCCCGAGACGAGCGGCGCGAGCACGACGAGCAGAAGGGCTTGAACGATTGCAACGATGATTTCCATTTCGCCCTCCTTACTTCATCAAAACGGCCAGGCCCAGGAAGAACACCAGGGCAACGACGATATAAATGATGTAGATGCGAAAATTGCCGCCCTCGATCTTCTGGACCTTGCTGGAAATCCACCGGACGAAGGATGCGGTGCCGGCGACCACGTACTTGTCGCCCACCACCTCGGCACGCTCCGCGCCGCTGACCACCGTGCCGAAGCCGGCGCGCCACGCAGCCGCCGTCGAGACGATGGCCTCGCGGGCGGTGTAGATGGGACGCAGGAACATCTTAACCTCGGCCGCGAACGTGGTGGCGACCACAGGCATGTCGGGGTCGAGCGCATAACCGCAGGCCCACGGGTCACGGTCGGACGCCTGCCCGCCGCTGCTCAGGATGGAGCGCGCCGCCACGGGCACGAGCACCAACGCGATGAGCAGCACCGCGATAAGCGGCGTGGAAACCACCGAGCCGAGCGCGGGGTTGGCAAGGTCGATTCCACTGGCCACGGCGATGGTCGCCTGGCCGGTGATGGAGGCGGCGATGTTCTGCATGACGGGGGCGACCCACGGGGCGCCCAGGCCCAGCGCTACGCAGATGACGGCCAGCACGACCATGCTGAAACGCATGGATGCCGGCACTTCCTTGGCGCTAGCCGCAGCTTCGGAACGCGGGGAGCCCAGGAAGGTGACGCCGTAGGCCTTCACGAAGCACGTGACGGCCAGCGCGCCAGTGATGGCCAGCGACACCGCTGCGAAGGCCGCGAAAACGCGCACCACGATGTCGCCAGTGATGGCCACCGAGAACATGGACTGGTAGATGAACCATTCGGACACGAAGCCGTTCAGCGGCGGGATGGCCGAGATGGCAAGCGAGCCGATGAGGAAGCACATGGCCGTCGTCGGCATGACGCGGGCCAGGCCTCCCATGATCTCCATGTTGCGCGAGCCGGTGGTGTAGAGCACCGAGCCGGCACCGAGGAACAGCAGCCCCTTGAACATGGCGTGGTTGAGCACGTGATACAGGCCGGCCATCAATCCAAGCACCGCGATGACAGGCTGGTCAAGCGCCATGCCCATGTAGCCGATGGCCACGCCGAGCAGGATGATGCCGATGTTCTCCACCGAGTGGTAGGCCAACAGCTTCTTGATGTCATGCTCGCCCAAGGCGAACGCCACGCCGAGCACGCTCGACAGCGCGCCGATCACCAGCACGACGATGCCCCACCACAGCTGCACGTCGCAGGAACCCAGCAGGTCGAGCCCGACCTTCACGATACCGAAGATGCCGATCTTGATCATGCCGCCGGACATGAGTGCCGACACGTTAGAAGGCGCCGCCGGGTGCGCCTGCGGCAGCCACGAATGGAACGGGAACATGCCTGCCTTGCAGCCGAAGCCGCAGAACGCCAGGATGAAGCACAGGCTGGCGATGGCCGGCTCGAAATGCGCCGCGCGGAAGTCGGCGAACTCGAAGCTTCCCGTGATGCCCGCCATGATCAGATACGAGAGCATGATCATGAAAAAGCCCACGTGCGCCATGATGAAGTAGAGGAAGCCTCCCTTGATGGACTGGGGCTTCTGCTCCACGATGACCAGGAAATACGAGGTCAGCGACATCAGCTCGAAGAACACGAGGAACCAAAACGCGTTGTCGACGGTCAGCACCATGTTCATGGAAGCCACGAACAGGTTCATGAAGAAGCCGATGGCGCCAAGCCCCATGCCCTTGTACTCGTCGAAGTACGCAAACCCGTAAATCCATGCAACGAACGCCAGGATGTTGATGGCGACCAAAAGCAGCCCCGACAGGGGATTCACCAACAACGTGAAGTTCGCGAAATTGAAGGGCGTGGCAAAGCAGATGAACTGCTCGGGCATGAAGATGCCCGACAGCCCCGCCGCGATCGATCCGGCTGCGGCAACCGCGCCGAACAGGCAGGCGACCGACTTGGCGGCCGTCTCGGCCTTGCTCATGCACAACGAGACGATGGCGCCGACGACGGAGACGACGGTCGATATCAGAAGCATGTTCATTGCTCATCCCTCCCTTCCGGATTGAAATCTTCCAGCATCACGAGCCCTGCTTCGAGAGCCTGCGCACGCTTGGCCTCAAGGTCGGCGTCGGTCCCGTCGGTTTCGATGAGGGTGAGCGCCTCGGTGATGCATGCGTCGACGCAATGGGGCTTGCAGCCGTCGTACTTGCACAGGTCGCATTTCACGGCGACCGGGGAAACGCCGATCTCCCATCGCAGGATGGGATCGAGCGATCCGGCGAACGATGGAGTGTTGAACTCGATGCCCGCGACGCCGGCACGCGGCGTGCCCGCCATGTGGATGGCGCCGAACGGGCAGGTCACCGCGCACAGCTTGCAGCCGATGCAATGCGACTCGTCCACGCGGACGCAGCCGTCATCCTCGTGCTTGATGGCGTTGACCGGGCAAACCTTCACGCACGGCGCGCCCTCGCAGTGATGGCACGTCAACGATGCGACCACGTCGCGGCTCTCGTAGAGCGCCAAGCGCGGCTCTTTCTGCAGGCCGGCACGCCGATGCCCCTCGCTGCAGGCGGCACGGCAGGTTCCGCAGGCCACGCAGCGGCTCGGGTATATGGCGATAAAGCGATTCATCCACTCCTCCTTTCCTTATCGGGTGAGCTCCCAGCCGGGAGCCGAACATTGCTTCCATGCGCGGCACGGGATTGGGGGCTCCCGCGCCGCGCATGCGCTACGCCATGGCGCTGACCTCGCCGGGGGTGCGCTCGGATTCATCGAGGTCGTTGTAGGCGGTCAGCGGGGCTTCGTCGCCCCACTGCGCATTCGCCTCGGCGGCCAGGCGCGCTTTCAGCTCCATGTACAGCTCTTCGGCATGCTTCTCGGCCCACACCTGGTCGTCCACGCGCGTCACCTCGATGGCGCAGTACTTGGATTCAGGGGTGCGGGAGCGGTCGTCGACCGCATGGATGGTCAGGTCGTTGCATTTGCCGATCCACCATTGATAGGTCATGTAGACGGCGTTCTCGTTGACGCGGTCGTCCACGAAGGCGCGCGTGATGATCTTGCCGCGCCTCGACGCCACCCAGACCATGTCGTCGTTCTTGATGCCGCGCGCCGCCGCGTCCGCGGGATTGATGTGCGCGAACCCGGGTTCTTCGGCCAGGTTGGACAGCTGCTCGCAGTTGCCCGTCATCGAACGGCAGGAATAGTGGCCGACCTCGCGCACGGTGCACAGCACCAGCGGGTACTCGTCATCGGGCAGCTCGGTCGGGTCGACGTAGTCGTGCGCCACCAGGTGCGCCTTGCCCTCCGACGTGGTGAACGCGCCGCCCAGGAACAGATCGGGAGAGCCGGGATGCTCGAGCGTGGGGATGGGCCACTGGGCATGCCCGACGCCGGCCATCTTCTCGTAGGTGGCGCCGTAGGCGGCCGGCCACATGTTGCGGCACTCGTGGTCCCAGATGTCCTGGGAGTTCTTGTAATGCATGTCGTAGCCCATGCGCTCGGCCACTTCGCTGAAGATCTGCCAGTCGTGCTTGCATTCGCCCTTCGGCGGCACGGCGGCGCTGAAGTACTGGAAGGTGCGGTCGCATGCCGAGAACACGCCCTCATGCTCGCCCCAGCTGGTGGCCGGCAGAATGACGTCGGCGGCGGCCGAGGTTTGCGTCATGAAGATGTCCTGGGACACGAACAGGTCGAGCCCTTCCAGTTCATGGGCCAGATGCTGCGTGTCATGATCGGTTTGCAGCGGGTCCTCGCCGAAGTTGTAGAAGGCGTGCACCTTGCCTTCCTGAACCAGGTGCCCCAAATCGGTGATCTTGTAGCCCACGTGATCGGAGAGCGCCTCGACCGGGATGTTCCAGTTGTCGGCGAACTTCTGCTTGACGGCGGGGTCTGTCACGGACTGGTAGCCCGGGAAGAAGTTCGGCAGCGCGCCCATGTCGCAGGCACCCTGCACGTTGTTCTGGCCGCGCACCGGGGCGACGCCGGAATTCGGCTTGCCGATCTGGTGAGTGATGCAGGCGATGGCGGCCGCGGTATGCACGGCTTCCACGTTCTGCTTTTGCTGGCACACGCCCATGCCCCAGCAGATGATCGAGGAAGGCTCGGCGGTGGCGTACATGCGGGCGGCCTCGCGCATCATCGCAGGCTCGATGCCCGTGATGCTCTGCGTTGCCTCCGGCGTGTATTTCTCGATGGTCTTCCACCATTCGTCGAAGCCCAGGGTATGCTCGCGCACGAATTCCTCGTCGACGAGCCCTTCGTTGACGATAACGTTGGCGAACGAATTGAGGAAAGCGATGTTGCTGCCGTTCTTCAACGGCATGTAGATGTCTGCGATGCGCGCCGTCTCGATGAAGCGGGGGTCGGCCACGATGATTTTCGCGCCCTTCTCCTTCGCCTTCACCACGCGGCGTGCGACCAGCGGATGGGATGTGTTCGGGTTGTATCCGAACAGGAACAAGCAGCCAGCGTCCTCCATACCGGGAACGCCGCAGCTCATCGAACCAGCTCCAAGTGTGTCAATCAGACCGACGACAGTGGGGCCGTGTCAAACACGGGCGCAGTTGTCGATGTTGTTCGTGCCGATGCACGCACGAGCGAACCGCTGCGCCGCCAAGTTCGACTCGTTGCCGGTGCCGCGGGAGGAACCCGTCACGAAAATGGCATCCGGCCCGTATTTCTCTTTGATCTCGGTGAGCTTGCTCGCCACGAAGTCGAGCGCCTCGTCCCAGGTAACGCGCTTGAGCGGCGCGCCCTTGTGCTCGCGCATCATCGGATGCAGCACGCGAGGCGTGAGGATCTTCGTGTCGTTGATGAAGTCGTAGCCGAACCAACCCTTCAAGCACAGAAAGCCCTCGTTGGTCAGTCCGTTGAGAGGCTCGGCCCCCACGACGAGATCATTCTCGACGAGCAGGTTGAACTTGCAGCCGGTGCCGCAGTACGGGCACACAACCATATGCTTCTCCATGGCTTCCCCCTTTCCTGTATTTCCCCTTTTCGCCGCCTCAAGCGGCGAGAATCACCCAGCTAGAACACGGGCGGCGCTCGCACGATGCGCCTGCATCTGAGCGTCGATATCGTCCTGATCGACGATGCGCAGTGCCTTCGACGTGCACGCCTCGATGCACGCCGGGCCGCTTTCGCGGTCGACGCAACGATCGCATTTGATGACCGTGGCGTTTTGAGCAGCCCCGATGCGCAAGCCGCCGAGATTGCCGGAATCGATGCGCGACACCACGTTGACCGCGCCGTACGGGCACGCGACCACGCAGCTGCGGCACCCGATGCAGCGCTCCATGCGCACCACGACGCGATCGCCCTCGTTGTACAGCGCGCGCGTCGGGCACGCAGCCGCGCACGGCGCGTTCTCGCAGTGGTGGCATACGATCGGTGCGGTGCGATCGCCCGAACGGACCACGTTCAGGCGCGCGATGGCGACGTCCCCGGGAACGAAATGTTTTACCAGGCATGCAGCCATGCATGCCTTGCAGCCGATGCATTTACGTGGATCCGCGATAACGAATTTGCTTCCCAAGAAGACCACCCCCCTTTTTCAATTGTGACCCCTTAGGCCCATCAAGGCCCTCTCCTTTGCCGGGTTTATCTTCGAGATCCCTCCCCCAAGGAATCGGGTCGAATGCCGGCAACTTGTGCTAAGCATACACCTATCCACAACTTCTTCAAGACTTATTTTTCTAGGGAGTTAATTGGGTTTCGTTCATTTCGAATGATGCGACGAGCAGATGCGGCCGATGCGAAAGGCGAGCCGAGCATGAAAAAAGCCCAGGCGATCGTGCGGACCCCTCATTCCACATCATCGCCTGAGCCGTGGCGGCCGAAGTCGCGATCGATTCGATCGCGCAGATGCGCTACTTGGCCGGCGTAGCGCCATCCTGCATGAAAATTCGCTTGAACTCCGAGAGCGCCTGCATATCGTGCAGGTAGGAATCGGCGGGCACCATAACGATATCAGATTGCCCTCCTTGGTCGATGAACAGGGGTTCTCCTGTATCGAAAATCGCTGATGCCAAAGAATCAAAGTTGTTCTGCAGCTCGGCTACGGTGCACGTGGAAGCCATGACCCCTCCTTTAATCGCCCTGAGCCGGAGATGCCCCCGGCGTATCCGCTTGCTCGGATTATAGCGCGCAGGAGCCTGCTTTGCAGCGACCCGGAGCAGCATCGGGTCGACGGGAGGCGCTTCAAGGCGCAAAGCCCAACCTTCCAACGCAGCGCAACAGCACCCAGGATACAGCCGATACGGTATCCCTTGCGACATGAGAATGCGAGGGAAAGTGGGGTTTATGCCGCCTAGATGACTCATTCAGGTTGTATTATATTGTCACTACGTTTTGTGTACCATTACAAAGAAACGGGGGCTGGAATATGCCAAAGGAAGCGCTCCTGCAGGTGCGTCTCGACCCAAAATTGAAGCAAGATGCTGAACAGCTTTACGCCGGCATGGGAATGACCCTTTCCGAAGCGGTACGGGTCTTCCTCGCCAAAAGCGTGACCGACCAGAAATTGCCCTTCACGCCCGCCGCCCGACGCCCACACGGCGATCTGAAGGCGTACGGCGCGCTCAACATTTTCGCCAGCCCCTCCAAACGCGACAAGGAGCGCGAGGCCTGGATTCACTCCCTCGACGAATATGGAAGCAGGTAGTTATGGCGACGATCCTCGACGAAACGGCGATTCTTCGCTACCTTCTCAACGACAACGCGCGGCAGGCACGTCAAGTAGCCGACGTGATAGCCTCGGGCGATGCATACGTGCATCCCGAGATGATCACACGCGCCGCCGTGGTGCTGCGCGATGTGTATCACGTGCCGCGCACCATGGTCGCACGCGTACTCGAATGGATGCTCGATGAGGTGAATACCGCGGAACGCGCCGAAATCGTGCACGCCCTCCGCTTGTTCGGGAGCACGCTGATGGACTTCACGGACTGCATGCTCGTCGCACGCAACGTCATATCCGGTCACAGCGTCTTGTCCTTCGACAAGGCGATCGTGAAGCGCGCGCTACCCTAAACGAAAGCACGCCCTGACGGGCTCCCGCCAGGGCGTGCTTGCAGTTTCGCCTCCGATCAACCGGTAAGCAAACGCTCACGAATGCGTCGCTTGCTCGGCAAACCATGCCTCCAAGTGCCGCAGGATAACATCATCCTGCACGGTCGCAAGCTCCCAGTCGCCAACATCGCGCGGCATGATGAACCGAACCTGACCGCGACGAGCCTTCTTGTCGCGCTTCATCAGGCACAGCACCTCCTCCGGGTCAGCCGTCCACCCAAGGCCGGGAAGCCCCAGCTCATCAAGCAGGGAATCCTGCGCCGCAACCACATCCGCGGAAGTTCCCACCAACTCGGCGCCGAGACGCGCGGCGAACCGAGCGCCTTCGGCAACAGCTTCCCCATGGGAATACGTTCCGTAGCCCGACATCTTCTCAATGACGTGAGCCAGGGTGTGCCCGTAGTTCAGACATTCGCGCACACCACGGCTTTCGGTCTTATCCTGCGCCACCACGTCGGCCTTGAACACCACACAGCGGGCAATGGCTTCCTCGACCACGGCCGGCACACGCGCTGCAAGCTCGGCGGCATGCTCGGAAAGCCAGAAGAAGAAATCGTCTCCTTCGATGACGGCCGATTTCGCGATCTCCCCGCATCCGCAGGCCCACTCGCGTGGCGGCAATGTCTCAAGCGTGACCGTGTCGGCGCAGACGAAAGCAGGTTGCTTGAATGCGCCTACCAAGTTCTTGCCCGCCTGCAAATTGATGCCGGTTTTCCCGCCGACGCTCGAATCGACCATCGCCAAAAGCGTGGTCGGCGCCTGAACGACCTCGACGCCGCGCATATACGTCGCTGCAGCGAAACCGGCCAGATCGCCGACGACGCCGCCACCGAGCGCCACGACGACGCAGTCGCGTTGAAGCGAAAGCTCTGCCATGGCCTCCCAAACCTCGGCTAGCACATCGATTGATTTCGCCTGTTCGCCGGAGGGTAGGCAGATGTCGGACGCATGGTATCCGGCACGCGAGAGCGACATCTTCGCTTGCGCAAGGTAGCGCGGAGCGACCTGATCGTCGGTGATGACCAGAACCTCGCTTGCCTCGCTGAGTGAATCAACCGCCCGCATGGACTGGCCGAGATCGGACAGCACCCCGGCTCCGATGCGCACTGCGTACGCATCTTCCCCGGGGATGTTCACCATTACTTTTGTCGCAGGCACAAGATGCCTTCCTTTTCGAGAATGTCCTGAATTTCCTGGGCAACCATGTTGATGGACTTGCCGTTGGTGTCGATGGCGACGCTTGCCGCGTCCTCGTACATGGGAAGGCGGCCCTCGATGGTCTTGCGCGCGGTTTCGAGGTTCTTGAACAGCGGGCGCGTGGACACGTCGCCGACGCGCTCAACGGCCTGCTCGGCGGTGACCTGCAAATACACGACGAAGCCGTTGTTCTTCAGGATTTCGCGGTTCTCCTCGCGCAGCACGATGCCGCCGCCGCAGGACACGAGCATCGGGCCTTTGTGCGCGAATTCGCGCAGCACCTCGGTCTCCATATCGCGGAAGCCCTGCTCGCCCTGGTCGGCGAAGATCTGATTGATGGCGCGACGCTCACGGCGCTCGATGTAGGCGTCCAGATCGATGGTGGCCAAGCCGCACTGGCGGGCCAGACGGCGCGATGTGGAGGTTTTACCGGCGACCATGAAGCCGACGAAAAACACGTTGCGCGTCAACTCGTAGGTCGGGCGGCTCGCCTTCTCGATCTGCGGGTTGTTGACGATGGCGGCAACCTCGTCGGGCGTGCTGACCGACAGCGTGTAGGCGATCGGGTCGTTTTCGGGGGTGATGTCCTGCTTCACTTCTTCTTGCATCTTACTTTCTTCCTTCTGAACGTGTCTGGAATATGTTCGCTTTGATTCGTTGGTTTGAACCGCGGCTTCGACCGCTTATCGAGCCGTAGTTTTGAGCCGCTGCTTGTAGGCCTTGATATTCGCCTTGATGTCGGCCATGTTGTCGCAGCCGAATTTGCGCAGATATGCATCAGCGATGGCGAACGCCACCTCGCCCTCCGCGACGACGGCGGCGGCGGGGACGGCGCATACGTCGCTACGCTCCTTCGACGCCTCTGCCACCTCCAACGTGTCAAGGTTCACCGTCTGCAAAGGCTGCATCAAGGTGGGGATGGGCTTCATAGCCGCGGTGACCACCAAGGGCATTCCCGTGCTCATACCGCCTTCCAGACCGCCCGCGTTGTTCGTCGTACGCGAAAAGCGGGCATTCGTCGAATCGAGCACGATGGGATCATGCACTTGGCTGCCCGGGCGGCGCGCGCATTCGAACCCGAGGCCGAACTCAACGCCCTTGATGGCGGGGATCGAAAACAGCGCCGCACCAATGGTCGAGGTCAAACGCTCAGTCGGCACCTCGAACCCGCCGATGCCCGGAACCAAGCCACGCACCACGACGCGGAAGGTGCCGCCAAGGCTGTCCTTGTTCTTGATAGCGCGATCGATCTCGCGCTTCATCGCGGCGGTCGCCTCCTCGTCGGGGCAGCGCACCTCGCTTGTCTCGATGGCGAGCGGCGTATAGGTCGCAGCCTGCGCGCACGGGTCGTCCTCGCGCATGGCGGCGGTTCCGATCGAAGTGACGTACGAGAACACCTCGACGCCTAAGTCCGCCAGAAATTCGCGGGCGATACCGGCCGCCGCGACGCGCGGGGCGGTCGTGCGCGCGCTGGAACGCTCGAGGATGTTGCGACAATCGTCGGTATTCATCTTCAAGGCGCCGACCAGGTCCGCATGACCCGGACGAGGAGTCACCTCGCGCACCAAATCGCACGGAGGCTCGCCGAACGGCGCCATCCGGTCGGTCCAGTTCTCCCAGTCGCGATTGCGCACGATAAGCGAAACGGGGCTGCCGATGGTGCGCCCGAAACGAACACCCGAAAGCACCTGCACCGTGTCACGCTCGATCTTTTGGCGCCCGCCGCGGCCGTAGCCCGACTGCCGACGAGCCAGGTCGATGTTGATCTGCTCCTCGGATATCTTCAGGCCTGCAGGAACCCCCTCGACGATTGCGACAAGCCCTTGCCCATGGCTTTCACCTGCTGTGTAGTAACGCATAATTCTTCTTCCAAAATAACTAGTACGAGCAACTGCGACCATGTCGCGCGCTCGGTGAATCGACTCCTGCATCCGCCTCGGCAGTGTCGCGGCGGAGCATTTCGCCCGATCGCCCCTATGCGCGCGGGCAGTCGAACCCTGCCGCGTCGGCCATCTTGTTGAACATCTCGGCCTCGCCCATCGCAACGTCGATTCGCTCGATATCGGACAGGATGAAGACCGTCGCAACCGCCTGCGCGACCAGCATGCCGCCGCCATTGTAGGCCGCACACCCGAGCTCAAGCGCATCGTGCACCAGCTGCGTCTCGCCGCTTGCGTAAACAGCGTCGAACACGACCTGCTCAGGACGCAGTAGCGAGGTGTCGAACGGTGCCGGCTGCCCCTCACCCATCCCCAAAGGCGTGGCGTTGATGATTATGTCGGCGGAGTGGATCGCGTTCTTCGACGTGTCGTACGTGCCGAATTTGAAGGTTGGCTTCTCGTACGCCTCGCGAAAGCTGCGATGCCCCTCTTTTTCGGCGGGAAAATCGATGGTCGCGTAGGCAAGCTCCTTGAATCGCTCGAGGTAGCCGTTCAGCACCCGCTCTCCCCTTTCGCGCGAGCGCGAGAGCATCAGCAGGACGTCAGCCCCTGCAACGGCGCAATTATGCAGAATGGATATCGCCGTCGGGCCCGTTCCGCATACCACCACGCGCTTCCCCTTGAAATTGACGCCCGCCAGCTCCAAGAACTTAACGCACCCCTCGCCGTCGGTGTTGAAGCCGATCAGCTCGCCATCCTTGCGCACAAGCACGTTCGCCCCTTGCGCGAGCTTCGCGCTGGCCGCCTTGCGCGTGGCGGCCTCGAAGGCCAGCGGCTTGTACGGCGTGGTGATGTTGATGGACAGAAAGTCGCGCGCGTCGACGAACGCGCGGGCATCCCCCTCTTCCGGATAATCGGCGAAGCCGTAGGACCAAGGCAGTCCCAGCTCCCCGTATATCGCGTTGTACATTACCGGCGATTTCGAATGCGCGACCGGATGCCCCAATATATAGAGGCGTTCGCCTTCGCTCTGCTCGGTCATGAAATTCCTTTCTGGTCGTCAAAGGGCCTGCAGTTTAGCAGGGAACTCCATGATAGCGAATAGCGCACGTGCGAAAAGGCCGTATGTCATGAACGGCAAGAAGAATCTTTGGAAGCTGCCGCTGGCACCAGACGGTTCGCAGGCGGAATCCGCCGCGCGACGCGACGAAGCGTCACGGATGCGGCAACGGCGAGCGAGGCGGAAAGGTAAGAGGCGAGGGGGCAGGAGGCTTATCGATCAGCGATCGGGGTTTGATTCCCGGACAGCGACGGGCGCAGCCGCACCTTCCGGCTTCGCTTCCCCCAAGATCGCGCGCTCAAGCTTTCGCACGTAGAGGGTGTGCTTGAGATCCTGCTCGACCAACGGGGCGACCAAATACGCGGGAAGGCCGGCGTTATGCGCGCCAAGTACATCGGTCGAAAGCTGATCGCCGACGACCACGGCCTCGCTCCTTGAGGCACCCAACTGGCGCAGCGCGACGAGGAATCCTACCGGGATCGGCTTGCACGACTTGGCGACGATGGGCAACGATAACCGACGCGCCAATTCATGCACGTCAGCATGCCAGTTGTTGGACACCAGGCAGAACTCGACTCCCGCATCGCGCGCATTCGCCAGCCATACCCCCACATCGCGCGGCACATCATGCGTTGCCCGCGAGCGTATGGTGTTGTCGACGTCCAGAAGCACCACGCGGTAGCCCCGGTTCAGCAAATCGCGCTGAATGTCGATGCGCGAAATGCGGGAAAAATAGCGTTCCGGTTGCAGATATGCCACGATGCCGCCTTACGAGAACGCAGCCTGATGTTCTTCGTAAGTTTCGCTGAACTGGTAATTGTCGCCTTCGAAGTAGAAGAAGTAGTACTTGCCGAGCGCTTCCGAATCAGGCGCGCACACAGCCCGCAGGCAATCGATGGACGGGGAGCAGATCGGAGTGGGCGGCAGGCCCGTGTTCGAGTACGTGCTGTAAGGCGAATCGGAATGAACTTCATCGCCGGAAGGATCATGCCCAACCACATAGGCGGTGGTTGCATCGGACTGCAGATACCCGAAGCTCGGCTCGCCTTCAGTCGTCAAGCGGTTGTAGAACACCGCGGCAACCTCGGCACGGATACGCTCGTCGCCGCTCGATTCCTTCTCAACGATGGACGCCAGGTTCACGGCCTGGTAGATGCTGAGACCCTGGGATTGAGGGTACGACCAATCGATGCTTGCGGTTTCCGTCTGGAATTGCGTCAACATCGCGCGAATGAGGCTATCGGCGGTTGCATCAACGGCCACATCGTAGGTTTTCGGGAACAGGAACCCCTCCAAGCTGTTCGTGCCGGCAGATTGCAGGAAGCTGTAATCTTGCGCATAGGTGCTGGCGTTCGAAGCCGCTTGGGTGAATTCGTCGGCGCTGATCTTTCCATCGGACGCGGTCTGAACCGCCGCCGCTATCTCCGAAAGACGATAGCCCTCTGGGATGGTGAGAGAATTAACCGAAGGGCCACTCTGCAGCGCGGAGATGATATCGTCGATGGACGTTCCCCCCACGAACACGTAGGTACCCGGCTTGAGGCTATCGCCGCTTCCCAGCTTGTTCACGCGGTCGGTGAAATCCTTCGTGCTGGAAATCAAGCGCGCCTCGGCGAGCGTCGATGCGATCGACGATGCGCCCTCGCCTTCGTTGACGGTGATGGTCGCTTGTTCAGATGAGGAAATGGTCTCGATCTGCGGCGAAACGCAGCTTGAGATCCGCGTGCCCACGAACCAGACGAGCAACAGGGCGACAATGACGATTGCAGCCCCGAACGCGATGGCGGGAACCTTGCTGCGCTTCGGCTGGATGTAGCTGGTGTCGTACGTCCTGAACATGCGGTCGCCGCGTGCATGAGCCGAACGGGCCGCATGGGTCGCGCGGCGGGCATAGGTTACATTCCTTCTGCGAGGAGCCATACGCTGGTTACCTTTCACCGGCATGACGGGCATCGAGCCACGCCTGCAAGAACACACTCGCTGCAATCATATCCACTTTGCCGCGCATATCGCGTTCCGACAAGCCGCTTTCACGCAAACTGCGCTTGGCTTCCTGCGAGCTGAGCCGCTCATCGGTGAATTCGACCGGCAACGACGCCTGGCGGGCTATGCGCCCGGCAACTTCCCGAATACGCTGCGCCTGCGGCCCTTCCTCACCCGACAGGGTGTAGGGAAGGCCGGACAGCAGCAGCTCGGGCTCCCAATCCTCAAGAACGCGCTTCCAGCTTTTCGCGTTCCCCACCACCTCGGCAGCGGGAAGCACGCACACCGGCGACGCAACCCGCTCACGCGGATCGCTCACGGCGACGCCGATGCGCGTCTGGCCGATATCGAGCGCCAATACCCTCATCTTTATCCCCTGATCCTTCCCCAGGCATAAAAGGGCGCCTCGCCGATGCTGGCAGCGAGGCGCCCTTTTTGCGCCGATAGTCCTTACAGCAGCAGCTTGCGCGCAGCTTCGAGCGCGTCGTCGATGCCGGCTGCGTTCTTGCCTCCGGCCTGAGCCATCGACGGCTTTCCTCCGCCGCCGCCCTGCACGCAGGGCGCGATCGCCTTGATGACGGCGCCGGCGTTGAAGCCCGCCTCGACAGCTTCAGGGGTTCCCGCGGCCATGAGGACGGCCTTGCCCTCTTTTTCCGCGATAAGCACGCAGGCGCCGGGCTTTTCCATGCGTTTGCTCAAAACATCCCAGCCATTTCGCAGAGCACCAGCATCCGAAACCTGCACGCGGGAAATGACGACGGGATAGCCGGCCGCAGAGGCAACAGCGCTATCGACAAGCTTGGCGACGTTGTCGTCGGAAACGATGTTTTTGGCCTGCTTTGCCGCTTTCTGCTGCTCACGCAACTGTTTCACGTTTGCCGCAGAGCGCTCGGACACGTCGAACAAGGGAACACGCAGGACCTCCGCCGTCTCCTTCAGCTCGGATTCAAGCTTATTCACGTAGGCAAGGGCGCCGAAACTCGTAACAGCCTCGATACGACGGACGTTCGCGCCGACGCTCGTTTCGCCCGTGATCTTCATGATGCCGATTTCGGCCGTATTGGAAACGTGGCAGCCACCGCACAGCTCACGAGAGAACTCGCCCGCTTCGACAACGCGCACGGTATCGCCGTACTTTTCGCCGAACAAGGCCGTCACGCCGGCGGCGCGCGCCTCGTCAAGGGACGTCTCGTAGATATTGGTGGGCGTCGCGGACATAATGAACTCGTTGGCAACGCGCTCGACTTCGGAAAGCTGCTGTGGCGTCACCGCCGCGAAATGAGTGAAGTCGAAACGAAGGCGATCAGGACCGACGTAGCTGCCCGCCTGGGACACATGGTCGCCGAGCACCTGGCGCAACGCCGCATGCAGGATGTGCGTAGCCGTATGGTTGCGCATGATGCAGGCGCGGCGATGGGCGTCAACGACGGCCGTCACGGAATCGCCCTTGGAAATCGAGCCCTGAAGCACCTTCACCTTATGCGCGAACAGGCCTTTCTCGGGAGCCTTGGTGTCCACGACTTCCAGCTTGACGCCCGCCGCCTCGATGACGCCGGTATCTCCGACCTCGCCGCCCATCTCGGCATAAAACGGGGTCATGTTCAGGATGGCGTCGCCCTCTTGGCCTTCGGCAAGCGATTCCACGATGGATCCGTCGGCAACCAGGGCCGCGACCGTGACCGGCGCGGTCAGCTCCGTGTATCCGACGAACCGCGTAGGGCCGAGCTCCTTGAGCAGGTCGGCGTACACGCCGCCATACGTGCTCCATGCGGCCTCGGCATCCTTCGTATTGGCCGCGCGGGCGCGATCGCGCTGCTCTTGCATGCAGCGATCGAACCCTTCCATGTCGACGTTCACGCCGCGCTCCTCGCAAAGCTCGCGTGTGATGTCGACCGGGAATCCATACGTATCATGCAGCGTGAACGCCGCCTGACCGGACAGCACGTCGCCGTCAAGCTTCTCAAGGGCATCGGCCAGATAGGCGCGGCCCTGACGCAAGGTGGCGCCGAAGCGCTCTTCCTCGGAAAGGATGATGCCGCGCATGAGCTCGCGGTTCTCGACGATCTCGGGGTACACGTCGCCCATCAGGCGCACGACCTCGTCAACGTATTCGTTCAGGAACGGCTTATCGAGCCCGAGCAGGTGACCCTTCATAACTGCACGGCGCAGCAAACGACGCAACACGTAGCCGCGTCCCTCGTTGGAAGGAAGGATGCCGTCGGCGATCATGAACGAAACGGAACGGCTGTGATCGGCCATGATGCGAAGGCTCGTGTCGACCTCGCCACCATTGCCGTATTTCTTGCCGGTCAGACGCTCCCCCACGGCAACAAGACTGCGAAGGACGTCGGTGTCGTAATTGTTCGTGACACCCTGCATGATGGCCGCGATGCGCTCAAGGCCCATGCCGGTATCGATGTTCTTCGTCATAAGCGGGGCGAGCGTGCCGTCTTCCTGCCCATCGAACTGGGTGAACACGCAGTTCCAGTACTCAAGGTAACGATCGCAGTCGCACCCGGGCTTGCAATCGGGACTACCGCAGCCAACTTCGGGGCCCTGGTCGAAATAGATCTCCGAGCACGGGCCGCACGGGCCGGTTGGGCCGGCGCGCCAGAAGTTGTCCTCCTCACCCAGGCGGGAGATATGATCCTCGGGAACGCCGAGCGATTTCCAGATTTCGATGGTTTCGTCATCGTCCTCGTACACTGTGAAGTACAGCTTCTCAGCCGGCAGCCCCAACACCTCGGTCGAGAACTCATAGGCCCAGGCGCACATCTCGTTCTTGAAATACTTGCCGAAGCTGAAGTTGCCGAGCATCTCAAAGAACGAGAGGTGGCGGGCATCGCCGATGTTGTCGATATCGTTGGTGCGGACGCATTTCTGCGCGGTTGTCGTGCCGAGATAGGCCGGATCGAATTCCTTCTGATGCAGGAAATACGGCTTGAACTGCACCATGCCCGCGCTCGTCAGCAAAAGCGACGGGTCGTCCGGGATAAGGGACGAGGACGGCATGCGCTTGCAGCCCTTTTCCTCGAAGAAACTCAAGTACTTTTCACGGATCTCCGCGCTGGTCATGTACTTCATGTGCCTGTCTTTCTAACGAACTCGTTCATACCGCAGCGCCTTCACACTACGATTTTTTACCTCTCTGCGAGAGAAACTCCTTGATGGAGGTTTTACCCTCGGACTTCTCCGATACCGCAGCGGCATCGGGATGCGGCGATACGGCGTCGGCTATCGGGTCGACGGTACCATCGGGCAAGGATGCTCCCTTGAAGAACACGCCGTCGGCGTCGACAAGCCGCCGGCCGGTTTTCTTCTCGAAATAATACACGAAAACGGACTTCGCGACCGCCACGGCTGGAATGGAGGCGAGCATGCCCACAAGCGCGCCGGTCAACCCGCTCATCGCCGTGCCGATAGCGCTGCCCGCCATCAAGGCGATCAGGTTGAGCGCTGGGTGGATATCGACCGAAGTGGCCATGATGCGCGGAGAGACGAACGTATACACAACCTGCTGGATGACGACGGTGCCGATGAGGGCCACGAGCGCGATCCAGGGGCTCACGAACACACCGACGCCGGCCGCAAGCGCCCCGCCAAGCCATGGGCCGACGATGGGGATGATGTTCAAAACGCCGGTGATGCCGCCGAGTGCCGCGTAATTGGGAATGCCCAGGACGGCGAACAGTATCCCGCACCCCGCGCCGATGATGGCGCACTGCAGCAGCGTGCCCTTGATGTAGCCGCCCATCACACGCGTGAAAGTAACATGCAGCATGGTCATGGTTTCGCGATGCTTCGGGCCGGCCAGGCGCATAGCCTCGCGACCAAGTGCCGGCAGATCGATCAATATCCAGAAGGCGATAACCAAAGCGAAGCCGATCGCCACGGCTGTGTTCACGACGCCGGTGCCGAACGCAACGACTCCCGAGGCACTCTGACGGGCGACATCTGTTGCCGACTGCCCAAGAGACGAGAGGGCATCGTTTGCGTACTTTCGAACCGTTTCATTCTGCAGGACATCGGAGTACCGCGCGTAAAAACCGTTAGCCCAGTCCATGAATCCACTGATATACGCCGGGATGCTTTGAAGCAGATCGTTGAACTGATCTCCGACGCCCAGCGCCGGCGAGAACATGAAAATCGCGATGAGGCCCAGGACGACGAACATCAAGACATAGGCAAGGGCGGTCCCTATGGTGCGGGAGACGCCCTTCGATTCCAGTTTGTTGACCGTCCCGCGCAGGCAGAAAACGATGACCACCGTCCACAAAACGATGGCGACCGGAACGCTGAGAATATTGATGAGATAGACCAGGGCGCACGTGAGCAGACCAGCGCCGACGATGGCCCAGATAACCAAGAATGCATGCTTGCTTTTCTCGAGAGAGACGTTCCTGTGCTGCTCTTCTTCGGTCATCGATGCTGATTCTCCGGTTCTTTACGCCTGGCGAGATTCGCCCTCGTCGTTCTGCGCGTACGTGAAGTACTCGGGGGCATCTTCTTCTTGAGACCCCAGCGGCTTATCGGCCTGCTCGTCGGAAGAAGCAACCTCTTCAGCGGGCTGAGTGGCCGTGGCCGAAGCGTCGACCAGCTTGGAAGCCTGCGCCTTGGCCTCGCCGAGCTTGACGGATTCGTCGGAAGCGTTCTTCGCCTTGAACTTGCCGCGCACCTTCGAAGTGACATTGTTCATGATCTCCATCGGCGCATTGGCCACCTTGTCCACGGCGCCAACCGCGCTCGAGGCGGAATCGGTGATCTCGCCCACGTCTTCCAAAATGGTGTCCAGGCGCATGATCTCAAGGTTTGCGGCGTCGACGGTAAGCTGAACGCGATCAACCAGCGGGTCGATCTTGTCAACTGCCGGCTCAAGGGACTTTGTCATGCGCTGCACGCTTTCAAGCGTCGGATCGATCTGCTTCTTGACGTCATCGATCGCCTGGGACGTTTTGCGCACCGTCAGAATCAGTTCAACGAGGAACCATATCAGCGCAATGCCAACGACAATGAACACAACAGGCAGGGCAATGCTCACAATCTCATCGAAACTCACCGCTTGCCTCCTTAGGCTTCAAAAAAAGTAACGCCGACAACTATACCATGCGAAAACAGGCCTTATGCCACAAGCGTGGCGGTTCCCACCGATCGTTCATAGCGCACCAGGCACACGGCGGGCAATCAGCGGGCACACGCGAGCCCGTCGCCGGATGAGCCGACAGCCTGAGACGCGCACCGCAGCATCGACTGCAAACCAAAGACATTAATTGCCCCGTCGATCGCGCGCCGCAGCGTCGACGCGATACGCCTCCCACCCTCGCTCCGATGGACGATAGAAGCACCCTCGCTCCAACCCCTCGGGCAAATAGCGCTGGTCGACCCACCCGGAAGGATAGTCGTGCGGGTACTTGTATTCGCCATATCCCTCGGATCCCGGGCGATGACGGTCACGCAGGTAATCAGGGACGTCGCGCTTCGGCCCTTTGCGAACCTCGGCGAGCGCGGCATCGATGCCCGCTTCCGATGCGTTGCTTTTCGGCGCAAGCGCGATGTAGATGGCAGCTTGCGCCAAGTTGATACGGCATTCCGGATAGCCAATGACCTCGGCAGCCTTGAACGCCGCCTCCGCGATGAGCAGCGCCTGCGGGTCCGCGTTGCCAACATCCTCGGATGCATGGATGAACATCCTGCGCGCGATGTATTTCGGGTCTTCCCCGCCGTCGATCATCCGCGCAAGCCAATACAGCGCCGCGTCCGGGTCGGATCCGCGCATGGACTTGATGAATGCGGAAATGATGTCGTAATGCATATCCTTGTTCTTGTCATACGGCAAGGTTCGGTGGGGCGTGGCGCTTTCCACCTGCGCTTTTGTGATGATAGCGGGGTTCTCTTTCGTGCCGGGCTTGCTCATGCCCGCAGCAAGCTCAAGCGTGGTCAGCGAAGCCCTGCCATCTCCTCCGGCAAGCAGCACCACAGCAGCGCGCGCATCAGGATCAAGCCGATACTTGCCCGCAAGGCCGCGTTCATCCGATACCGCGCGATCGACGAGCGTCGCCACGTCGCCATCCGAAAGCCCATGCAGCTCAACCACTCGGGAGCGCGAAAGCAATGCGGAGTTGACCTCGAAGAACGGGTTCTCGGTCGTCGCCCCCACCAGGACCACAACCCTATCCTCGACCGCATGCAGCAAGGCATCCTGCTGAGATCGGTTGAACCGGTGGATCTCGTCGACGAACAGGATCGTCCGAGCGCCCGACAGCGTCAGGCGCTTCTCGGCGGCATCTATTTCACGGCGCAAATCGGAGACGGTCCCCCCGATTGCGGACACCTCCACGAAGGTGGCTTTCGTGGTCTCGGCGATCACATGGGCGATGGAGGTTTTCCCCGTTCCGGCGGGGCCGTACAGGATGACCGAGCTGACGTTGTCCTGCTCGATGGCGACGCGAAGCCAACTGCCGGGACCGACGGCCTCCTCTTGGCCGACCACGTCCTCGAGCGTACGCGGCCGCATTCTAACCGCCAAGGGCGCCACCTGCTGTTTTCGATCGTTTTCCATTGCCGTGAACAAGGTATCCATGCTTCATGCCCCTCACTTCTCGCTTGGTGCAAGAGCTTAACATACGAACGTATGTTTGCCTAGATGCGATTCAGGCATCTCCAAAACGACCTTGAAGCACCGCTCGGCCCGGCCGCGACGTCCTTCCCAAGCCGATATTCGCCTAGCCTGATTCGAGAAACCTCGACTAAGGCAGCTTCACCGGATCCTCTTTTCTGTCAAGACTTTACTTTGCGCCAACCACTTTTATACTCAAAGCAGGTTCCGCCCTTGAAGCCGTACTTTTGCGATGGACCGATGCAATTTCACAGGGAGCTCAAGATAGCCTGTGGAACGGAGATTCGTGCCCGTCGGCACGAAAGCCGGGAAGCATGCTGCGAGCACCCACCTTACTGAGGTGGGTTCATCCTTCCGGCCAGGGGCGGAACTTCCTGTTTTCCAACAGCTTCGCCCATCATCCACCTCTCGCGCAAGCCGCATCCGCCGCGTCCGGGCGCACCGCGTCCGCCACGCCCGGCGCGTATGCCGCCCCCCTACGCGCCCGCCGCACCTCTCCGCACCCAACATTCGATCCGCGTCGATCACGCGCCCGGCAGCGTTAAAACGAACGTCGTCCCGCTCCCCAATGCGCTTTCAACGGCGATCGCCCCATGATGATACTGCGCCGCATGCTTGACGATGGCCAGGCCAAGCCCTGTGCCGCCCGTTTCCTTGCTACGGCTTTTGTCAACGCGGAAGAATCGCTCGAATATCTTCTCCTGCATGTCCTTCGCAATGCCCGGGCCTGTGTCGCTCACCAAAACGGTCACCGTTTCCTCAACTGCCCCGGCGTCGTCAAGGCCAGCGCGAGAAAACAGTTCTCGATCGGCATCCGTCGCCGATGCCCGGGAAACGCTCACCGACACCGAACCGCCCTCATGGTTGTAGCGAACACCGTTCTCGATAAGGTTGTACAGCATCTCCTCGGTCAGCGCCTCCGAACCCCGTATGCACGCCGCCTCGCCGCTCACCTGCACGGTTACACCTTGATCCGCCGCGATTTTCGTCAACCGCGAAGCCATGCGGCATGCCACGGCGTGCACATCGACGGGAACCTGCTCGCGTGCGAACGCGCTCTCGTCAAGTTTGGAAAGCGTCAGCACGTCATTGATGAGCCCGCGCATCGCCTGGGCCTCGTCATAGATAAGCCCCGCGAACTTCTGCCGATCGCCAGGAAGAACCAGGTCGTTCTTCATCAGCTCGGCGTATCCCGAAATCACCTGCAGCGGCGTCTTCATTTCATGACTGACGTTGCTCGAGAAGTCACGGCGCATGCTCTCGGCTTCGGCAAGTTCCTTGTTCTGCCTTTTGAGCTGCGCCTGCTGCTCGTCGATCCGGACGAGCAGCGGCACCATCTCCTGATAGATCTCATTCTCAAGCGGCTCGGCCATGTCCAGCGCATCGATGGGCTTCATGATGCGACGCGTCAAAACACGCGAAAGCAGGAACACCAGCCCGGCCGCAACGACCAAGGCAATCAAGACCGGCGCAAACATCTCACCGAGAAAGGCAAGCAGGGAATGACGCGTTTCGGACAGGCGTATGATGCGCCCGTCCGCCAGCTTTTTCGCCGCATACACCGTGTCGGTCCCTATGGTTTCCGAATAGCGCATGCAGACGGACTCCCCATCGGTGACGGCCTGCTGAACCTCGGGCCTGGTGGCATGATTGTCCATGAGGCTCGCATCGGCCTCGCTATCGAAGAGAACCAGCCCCCCGGAGCTGATGAGCGTGTATCGCGTGATGCCGTTGAACTGCTGCGAAAGAACGGTGGTGACATCGGAAGACGACTGCTCGTCGAGCGTGACGGCCGCGCGTTCGACGGCATCGGCAATATTGCGTTCGGCATCGTGCTCATACGAGAAATAGAAGATGCTTATCAGGCACACGGCGAACACCAGCACGATTCCCAGCGTAAATGCCAGGACGCTGGTAAATATCCGTCCCGAAAGGCTTTTCGCCCCCTCACTTGCCGCCGACATCGAAACCCCTTACGCCTCGTTGCCGATGCTGTAACCGACGCCGCGCACCGTTTTGATATAGGCATCGGCGCCCTCCTGCGCGGACGCAAGCTTTTGCCGCAGGGTTTGGATATGCACGTCGACCGTGCGCGTCTCGCCGACATACGTCATGCCCCACACGTTTTCCAGCAGCTGACCGCGCGACAGCACGCGCCCCGGCTCCTTCATAAGCTCATGCAGCAGGTCGAATTCCTTCAGCGTCAGCTGCACCGACGCCCCGCCCACCTTCACCGTATGCGAAGAAACGCGCAGCGATATGGGACCGCAGACAAGCTCATCGCCGAAAACGGCTGCCGGGGCCGATGCGCGGCGAAGGAGAGCGTTCACGCGGCTGACCAGCTCCATCATCCCGAACGGCTTCGCCAGGTAGTCATCTGCGCCAGCATCGAGCCCTGTAACCTTGTCGAATTCGGTGCCCTTCGCGGTCAGCATCATCACCGGCACGTTGCGCGTAGCCGGCTCGGCGCGCAGCCGACGCAGCACCTCGAGCCCATCGACTTCGGGCAGCATGATGTCTAGCAGCACCAACTCGGGCATTTTCGCATTTAGAGCGGAGAAAAAAGCGCCTGCCGACGAGAACCCCTGGGCGCTCAACCCCGCCTGCTTCAGCGCGTAAATCGCCAGATCGCGGATGTTGGTATCGTCTTCCAGGTAGTAAATCATTCCAGCCTCCGGATTCGCCGTCCCGCGCAAGCCTGCCTCGACCCGCGCATTTATCCCTTTCAGCTCCCGCCAGGAAGGCGTCGCGCGATTGCGCGCGAATTGACCTCGCCAGGGCGCAAGTCTTTTCCACAAGTGTGAATCCTACACTGAAACTGCCAGTTCAGCCTGCTCGTCCGCCGTTTCGCAACGCAAACAAGACAGAAGGTTTACGTTACCTTTACACACGCTTACCGACCCGCTTCGCCAAATATGCGCCAACAGGCATCGACTGCGCTATACTCGAGCATCGTCGCATGGTGCACCGGGAGGGCGCCATTTCGTTTGCAGCGGTTCGGAGGGGTCATCGCACTATGAAACTATCGGCGCAAAATGTTTTACAGGGAACCATCATGTCTTTGCACCCGGGCGCCGTCAACGCTGTCGTGCTGCTTGAGCTTCCCGACGGGCAGCTGGTCACTTCCTCCATCTCGATGGATGCGCTCAAAGACCTCGATCTGAAAATCGGCCAGAGAGCCTATGCCGTGATAAAGGCATCGAACGTCATGATCGGCATCGACGAATAGGCTCCGCCGCTCCGCTCATTTCGGCTGCATGCCCCATCGGCCACGCAGTTGGCCGCCGGCACCAGCCTGCAGGAACGCCTTCCCTCGATCAAAGCGACATCGCCCGGCGCATGCGCAACCCACGCGCCGGGCGCGCAAAGAGGCTTCAATCGCCAATACCTCAACGCGTGAAAGGCGCCACAGCCCGCAAGGCGACGTCCTTCGCCTTGGTCGCGCACGACCCGTCTTCGATATGGAATATAAGCGAGCCGGAGAACCCGGCATCGATGGATCGGTCGAACCATAGATGGGGCGGCTGCACCACATGGCTCACCTCCTCGACGGCCGCCGCTGCCGCCGCTTCGATCTTGCTTGCCCGCTCGTCAATGTCCTCTCCGGTTCCCGCCACGACAAGCGGGATCGCTATCTTGGTGGTTGGAGGCAAATGCACCAGCGACGTTTTATTGATGGTGGAGTTCGGGACAACGGCCGTTTCACCTGCTGAATTGACTATCGTGGTGTGACGCCAGGTTACATCTTTGACCACGCCGGTCGATCCGCCGACCGAGATGTTGTCACCCGGCTGCACGACGCGCAGCAAGCTGACCGCAAGCCCGCCGATCAGGTTCGAGATGGTGTCTTGAAAACCCAGCGAAATGGCGATACCGCCGATGCCGAGCGCCGTGACGGCGGCCGACACATCGACGCCGAAACAGGTGGACAAAAGCACTGATCCGCCAATGATCCAAACGGCAGCGCGTCCTATGTTCACGAAAATCGACGACGAGGGAAGTTCGTCGGCGTAGCAAAGCACGCGCCTCAAGAACTTCGAGAGAACATGCGTGGCAGCAGCCGTGATCGCGATGATGACGGCTGCGGTGATGATGGTCGCGAGCCACTCGTTGCCCGTGAGCTGGGTGATCGCGTTCTCGAATTTCTGCATGCATCCACTTTCCGCGAGGCAAGCTCGCTTTTCTCCCGCCCGATCAGCCCCGCCGAGACGCGCATGAGGAGAATGGGGACCGCCTTGATGAGGCTCGGAGGGTCACCCATCTCGCCCAATCGGCCGCAAACTCCTTTACCCGAGCTGCAGGCCTATTCGACCGTGCCGTACACCTGGCCCCACGCGTGCCCGCCGATAGCGGAGTTGAGCTGGTCGCATAAACGCTGCCTGGTATACGTTCCCGGAGGCAAAAGCCCGATGATCTCCGTCAGATCGTCGGGAAGGTCGAACGACTCGGCCGCAACGACGACGTCCAGCCGTCGCACGCGCTTCGTATCGACGGACGCGAACACCGAATCGACCACGCGCTGCAACTGGCCGAAATGCTCGCTGCGCTTAACGTTGCTGCCCTGATGGCCCATGGCTACTCCGCAATAGCCGAAACGACATCGCTGCCTTCGACCGCCGCTACCATCGCGCCGGCATAGGCGGGGGTCGCCTGCCCACATGCGCGCAGGAACTGCGCACCGGCACGACGCAGGGCAAGGGCGGCGTCCACGACGACATCCGGGCAATAATAGGGGTTGTCCGCGGTGGTGCAACGTTGCTGAGGCTGATGTTCGGCAACGACAAGCTGGGCCAACACCGGCAAACCAGCTGATGCGGCACGGCGCGTCAGCTGGCATGCCGCATCAAGCGGAGCCCCCGTCGCAAACCCGGCAACATCAGCTTCGAGATCGACCATGGCTGAAAGCGCTTCGTCGATATCGCCGCGCCCACTTGCCAGCGTCCCATCGGCAGCAACGTCGACCGAAGCGATTATCGGCCGCGCGCTTACCTGGCGCACACCCATGAGCGCGCACTTCAAATCGGCGATGTTCGCGAAACCATTCAGAAAGAACGCGTCGATCGCAACATCTTGGCAAGTTCGCGCAAAGCGCGCGTATTGATCCCGGTTCTCGTTGAGCGACGCCTTGCTCGACGCATCAAGCGGCAGCCCGCATGGGCCAACCTCCACGAATGTATGCTGGGGCGACAAGTCGTTCGCAATGGTGACGGACGCCCTCACGAGTTCGTCGAGGCTATGAGCCATCCCCCGATGTGCCAAACGCGCAGGGGTCATCGCCGCCGACTCCGTGACAAGGCACTGCACGCCAGCCGTCAAGTTCAAGCGCAGGGCATCGCGAACCGCCTCCGGCTCCATGAGCGTGGCGTATTCCACATCGCCCCCTTCGCCAAACCCCTGACGTGCCAAAACAGGGGCAATCGGAGACGAGAGAACGAGCATATCGCGACCAAAGCGCAACTGGATGTCGGGCATGATAAATCCTTTCCTCGGCGTTCATTCTAACAAACGCCGATGCACGCAAGCCCTCTGAACACCGCCGTTCGAGCGAACGCTCCAAGCGACTCCATAACCTTATTGACCTCATCTCCCATAGGTTTTAACCAATTCGTAACGAAACAGAAGTTTCATTCACAAAACTTGCAAGGGCATCACACATCCACTTCAATGTCAACCCCTATACTGAAGCCGTAGCAAACGAGGTTCCCCTCCTCGGTTTGCACCTGCTTTCCCTAAGCAGAAAATGCGGCGCGTTCCCTTCCCTAAGCGCCGCAGATCCCCTCCCTTCGGGTCCGGTGATTCCCTACACCGGACCCCTTCTTTTTCCTTGAGGCCCCAGCGAAGCCGAAAAGCGCTGAAAACCGAAATCAAACGTCGAGAACACATCGACGGAACCAAGGGCACAGGGTCTGAGGCAACCCAACGACCCCGCCCAAGATGCGCCGGCAAAAAAGAAGCGCCGCTCATAGCGACGCTTCACGAACATACAGATAAGGACGCAACGAATTTACGCCTTCTTGCCCATCTTGCGCTCGTATAGAATGTTGTTCGTCTCAAGCCAACTTTCCACCGTTCCGGTGTCGAAACCGTCGGACGGGTCGATGATGAGCGCGTACATCTCCTCTTCCTTAAGTACCGCATCCAGCGCGTCGGTCAGCTGGATCTCGCCGCCAACGCCGGGCTTCACCTCGGCGAGCAGCTCCATCACGCGCGCGGACAGCAGGTAGCGGCCGAACACGGCAAGGTTCGACGGGGCATCCTCAAGTGCCGGCTTCTCAACGAGCGAATCGATCTTCCACACGTTGTCGGCCACCGCTTCACCCGCGATAACGCCGAAACGATTCACCTGATCGTCGGGCACGGGCATGACCGCGATCACGCTTGCTCCGCCATGCTCGTCGGAAACCTTCTGCATCGCTGGCAGCATCTGATTGTCGGGAACCAGCACGTCGCCGAGTAGCACATAGAACGGCTCACCGGCCGTCTTCTCGGCAGCGCAATGCACGGCATGACCCAGGCCGAGCGGCTCGTCCTGATACACGTAGCTGACGTTCAGGCTGCCCGCATGCTCGACGGCGTCGGCGTACTTGTCCTTGCCACGCTCGCGCAGCATGGCGACCAGCTCAGGCGCCGGCGAGAAGTGCTCTTCGATGGACTTCTTGTCACGGCTGTTCACGATAACCACTTCGTCAGCGTCGGAGGCCAGGCCCTCCTCGACGATGTATTGGATAACGGGACGATCCACGACGAGCAGCATTTCCTTCGGCTGCGCCTTGGTGGCGGGCAAAAAGCGGGAACCCAGGCCCGCAGCAGGGATGATGGCCTTCATCGGCTACCTTTCTACGTAGTTTGCATAACGAAGGGCGCCGCAAACGGACGCCCGTCGAATTCGCTTATGCGATTGTATCACGCAGGCTATTTCGCCTTCAGCTCCGCCACAGCCTCTTCAAGCACGGCGATCTGCGCCTCGGTCTTCTTCAGGCCGCGAACAACGACGAAAACGTACACGAGCAGAACAAGCCATATCAAGGCATATGCCGCGATAAGATACGGAGCGGACGGGACTACGGTGCTGTAAATCTCTTCGAGAACGGGATTCATGGTGGGGACTCCTTACGCATGCAGCGGATGATTACGATTCGAAACGAGCGCCTATCTTGCGTCTATCTTGCTTCTTCCAGCAGCTCGACTTCGTCCTTCAAGTCTTGCAGGCGCTCCTGCAAGCGAACTTGCCTGAAACGCAAGCGATACAATCCGAAGCCGACGAGAAGCAGACCGATCATGCATACACCGACGGTCATTCCCATATCGGCGCTCATGCCGCCCTGGCGCAAAACGACCGGATGCACGCTCGAAGGGATCAGGCGCGTGACCATAAAGCAGATCGGCACATCGATCGTTGCGATGATGCCGATTACCGCGGCGTACACCCCACGACGTTCGGGCTCGTCGATAGCGTTGCGCAGCACGAAGTACGCGATGATGATAAGCATCAAAATCAGATACGTCGTCAGGCGCGGCTCCCAGGTCCACCACACGCCCCATTCGAAACGCGTCCATAGGTCACCGGTGATCATGGTCATGATGACGAAGACGAGCGCTATCTGCATGGCAACCTTCGCGCAGGTGTCGAACCGTTGGTTTTTCGTGGCCAGAAAGCGCACGCAATAATAGCAGGCGAACACGAGAGCCAGAAACGAAACGATTGCCGCGGGCATGTGGAAGTAGAAGATCTTCTGCGAAAGCAGCAGCTTGCTTGAGACCATCTGCCCGCCGATCAGCTCGACGCCGTCAACCGACGCCCCGTTCACCGGGCCCGCATACAGAAACGCCATCAGGAAGCCGACGGTGCTTATCAAGGCACCCGCCAGCAACGCCCAAGGGGCTATCTTGTCGGGCCACTGCCCCGCTTCGGGCAGCTTCACCGATTTGTTTTCGGACATCGTTTTCCTTTCCATCGATTCCCGCAAAGGCGGCTCGAACGCCGCCAAGCAAGGGCAAGCCGAGCTAAGCGGATATCACGAAGTCGTACAGAACCCAGCTCAAAAGCAGCATGATGACGTCATAACCGCCCGCGAGCGCCAGGGACTGCACGAACACATCCAGGTAGCCCTCCGAGCCGACCACAACCGCCGTCGTCGCCGATGCGCATGCGTACAGCAGCGGGAAGATAAGCGGCACGAAAAGTACGGCAAGCATAACATCTTTCCCGCGCGTGTTCACCGTGATGGTGGACAACAGCGTACCGACGCCTGCAACGCCCATCGTTCCCACCGCCAAAGGGACGATCATCAGCATGAAATCAGGGCCCGGCGTTGCCGTCGTCAAGAAGAAGAACCAGAACAGCGGAACGGCGATCACCTCGACCACGAGGAGAAAAAGCAGATTCGACGTCGCTTTTGCCAGGAAAATGACCGATCGATCGAGCGGCACCAGCAGAATGCCCTCCATGCATCCCTGCTCTTTGTCATGGTTGAACGAGCGGTTCAGCCCCAAAAGCGACGTGAAAACCACGAGCGACCATAAAAGGCCGCCGGAAATCTGCAGCACATCGGTCGATTGCGCGGATTGACCGAGGGCCGCCCCGTAGACGATCAAAACGAGCAAGGCGTAGATGCCCATCGACGTGAGCATCTCCTTGGTGCGGAATTCCTGCTGCAGATCTTTCGCAAGCAAGGTCTTGTACTGGGAGAACGTGCTCGGCGTTTGCAATTTCACTTCGGTGCGGGCCATGGCCTATGCCACCCCCATTCCAACCGTCGAGCGATATACCTGCTCGAAGCGGTCGAAGTCGATGTCCTCTTTCGCCGAGAACTCAACGACGCGACCGCGTGCCAGAACCAGCGCATGCGTGCACATCGCAAAGCCCTTCCTCAGATCATGGCTCACCATGACGAAGGTCCTGCCTTCTCGCTGGCTTTCGATAAGCTCGTCGAAGATCTCGACAGCATGCGGATCAAGTCCCGAATACGGCTCGTCGAGAAACACGACATCCGGATCATGCACCAAGGCTCGCGCGATGGACAGCCGCTGGGTCATGCCACGCGAAAACGTGCGCACAACATCCAGGCGACGATGCTTCAACTCCACCGCATCAAGCAGCTCGGTCACGCGCGCGCAAGGGTCATCGAGCCCGTAAAGCTTGGCATAGAGCAGAAGATTCTGCTCGGCCGTCAAATCAGGGTACAGCATGGAGTTATGCGAGATCAGCCCTATATGCTCGCGAGCTTTGTCAGGCTCCTCCTTCAGATCGAGCCCCATCAGGCGCGCGGTTCCCGACGTCGGTCGCGAAAGGGTGGAAAGCATCCGAAGCAAGGTGGTTTTGCCTGCCCCGTTCGGCCCGAAAATGGACAGGAACGCGCCTTGGGGCACGCTGATCGACACGTTGTCAACCGCCTTGCGCGTGCCGAACGTCTTCGCGAGCTTCTTCGTCTCGATCGCAACGGGCGCTTCCATTTGCTTTCCCTTCCCTTCGCAGGCGAAGCCTATTTTTCAGGCGACTCATCGGAGGGCGAATCTGCCGACAGAGCCTTTTCGGCTTGGCTATCAACTGCCTCTCGAGCACCCTGCTCGGCGTCTGCCGAAGGCTGTGCGACCTCGCTAGAATCCCCCGATGAGACAAGCGTCTTCTTGCCCGAACGGCGCCCGGAAGCCGCTACCAAAACGCCGATCATAAGCAGGCCGAAGCCGATCCATACCAACGAGACGAGCGGGTTGATGCGCACATCCATCGAGAAGGCCCCATCGTCGTTCACTCCACGATACACCACGAACAGGTCCTCAGTCGGCAGCGAGATCACGCTTGCCTCCAATTTCTGCTGCTGGGTTTTCTGTGACAGGTTCACGGCCGGGCTCACCGTGCCGATATATTCGCCGTCTTTATAAGCCTCGAAATTCACGGTGTACAGGATATTGCTGCCCCCGTCGACCTCCGTAATGGAGTTTGACGAGTAAACCAGCGTATAACCCTTCACCTCGAGCACGTCGCTCGCCGTATCGCTTGACTCGTCATAGCCAACGTACTGCACCTTCTCAGTCACGTACATCGACGATCCGATCAAGCCGATCAGGATGATCGCCATCGCCACATGCGAAAGATACCCGCCGAAACGCGACGGCGTGTTACGCAGACTTCCCCACACAGCCGCGAGAACGTTGCATTTGTGCGCACGTTTCCATGCCGAGACGGTGCGTCCCAGCATGAACAGCATATTGAAGAACAGCAGGCTCGCCACCAAAAAGCCAACGAGCGCCAAGCCATTGTAGTAGAAGGCCGGCCCTTCACTCGCAAGACCGTCCGCCGTGGTTCCGCCGGCATCGATGATGTCGTTATAGGAGGGAACCAGATACGTCGCCCAATAAATCGCAAGCACCACAAACAAAACCGCCGCGCAGACGGCCGGGATGCGAGCCTGTTTGAGGAATTTGCCACGCATCGTCTTTCCCCAGCTCAAAAGGGGGCAACATGCCATAATCGCCAGATACAGGATGCCGAGCGGGCGCGCAATCGCGTTGAACGTGCCCGATGAGACGGTTTGGCCGCCGAACGGCAAAAAGCTCGGCAGTGCACTCGAAATGGTCAAATACGCGAGCAGCGTGGCGAACACGACCATGATCACGTTATTGAAATAGTAGGCGGCTTCCTTGGTGGCCATGCTCTGGATCTCATCGGAGCCGTCCTTGGCCGGGCCAAAGCTCTTCCAGCGAACAATGAGCCCGATGATGCCGGCAAGGATGCTTATCGAGATCAGACCGCCGAATAAAATGAACGATACCGTATCACCCTCGAAGGCGTGCACCGATTGCACGATACCCGAACGGGAAATGAACGTGCCGACGATGACGAACGCGAAGGTGATGCAGGCACACATGACGCCCCAGCGCTTGAACGCTCCGCGCTGACGGTACACAGTGAAACTATGGATAAGCGCCACGCCAACGAGCCACGACAGCAAGCTCGCGTTCTCGACGGCGTCCCATCCCCAGTAGCCGCCCCAGCCGAGCACCACATAGGCCCACACGCTGCCAAGTCCGATGCCGATGCCAAGGAACAGCCACGCGACCAGCGCATAACGCTGCGCACGGACAACCCATTCACGCGACGGATCGTTCACGATAAGGGCCGCGATCGCATAGGCGAACGGGATCGTAAGGCCAGCATAGCCGGCGAACAGAGTGGGCGGATGCACGGCCATCGCCCAATGCTGCAGCAGCGAGTTCATGCCGAGCATGCCCGCAGCGCTTGTGAGCGTGCCGTTCGAGTTGTAATACTTGCTAGGCGTCACCGTGAAGGGCATGTTGTCCTCGGAGAACAGCAGCACACCCACGAAAGCCGCAAGCACCAGCTGGGAAACTAGCAACGCCATGGAATCGAGCTTGCGCGGCGCCCTCAGATCACGAATCGCAACAATCGAGTTGTAAACACTGATAAGCCACGCCCAGAACAGCAGCGACCCTTCTCGTCCTGCCCACAAACCAGACAGCTTATAAAGCCAGGCAAGATGACCCTCAGCGCTTGAATGCTGCTTCAGGACGTATTCGATGTTGTAATCACCGGCGAAGAAGCAGTAGACCAAAACGCCGCAGCAAACCGTCAAGGCGACGCATGTCAGCAAGACCGCAACATGACCGCCCCACACTAGCGTTTCAGACGCCGATGTCTCGCGTTTGCGACCCATGATGCCGCCCGCAAGCAAGCAGAGCACCGACACGCACACGCCGGCAAACGCGACCAGCAAGCCCATCAAACCTATCGTCGACACGGTTAACTACCTTTCAATCTCAACAGGGCGAAGGGTGGGAACCCGCCAGCGCCCCTTCGCTCCGATAACACCCTAGCGGCTAGCCCTCAAGGGCAACGTCCGTCGCCTTAAACGACCCATCAGCTGAATAGCTCCCCGTCACGACAAGCTTGCTGCCATCGGAGATCTCATCGGAAAGCGCACCATCGTAGGCAACGGGCAAAATCTGGCCTGTGCCACTCTCTTCAAGGACAAAACGCTCACCGTTTCCCGCAGCCGAAAGCGATCCCGCTTTAACCTGCGCAGCAACCTTAACGGGCTTGTCGTAGACCTTCTCGCCGTATTCAACAAGCTGAGAAATAGTCAGGGCATCGGTAGCGTTTTCGTATTTGGATGGGCACTTGGTCACCAACTCACTCGCGCGCAAGACGCCCTCGGAGTCGATTTTCCCCGTGCATATCGCCGTCACATCATTGCCGAACGTAGCCGAAACACCCCCCTCATAGCGGACCTTCAGCTGCTCAGCGGGATCGCCGTCTTTGTCGTAAATCGAAAAGACCAAAACGTTGCCCTCGGTCGAATACGAGTTGTCGACGACGTTGCCGCTCACTTGGATTTTCTGATCGGCATACGTTCCCGCGATCGCTTCGGATATGGAAGCCGCGCGCGCCGCACCCGCTCCTCCGACGACGGCCAAAATGACGATGAGCACGATGACGATGATTCCGGTAACAGCCATCATGCGACGCTTCGTCTTGGTATTCATGGACAAATCCTCCCCTGCTCCGAATTTTCCAAGCGTAACCATAGCGAAAGACACTAGAGTATGCATCACCCAATTGGTGTAATTTCCAGCAACAAAACCAATCTATGCGGTTGTACTCGAATCTTACCGTTGCGCAGTCTGAAGATAACGCCGCACAAGGGCAATCGAAGGGGTTTCCCCACCTTTTCGCCATGCAAAGTAATAGGGGATCATGACCTGCTCATTTGCGGGAAACGGCAATGTCGCTGTATGCGGATGCAAGTGGCTCAACTCTCTGTCCGGGCAAACAAGCAGCGCGCCCATATGGTGATGCAGGAAACAGGAATGCAGATCGGCCCTCATCTCAAGGGATTCGAATGCCGGAGTTGCGCCCGCAGCGCAGGCGCGCTCAGAAAGCAGCCGCAGCGAATACGACAAGTCGTATGGCAGAGCAATTAAAAGGTTGTCCAGATCCGTGAGCGACACCTTTTTGCAACGCGCAAGCGGATGACGGTTCGATACCAGAAGCTGCAAGGGAAGCGAACAGAGCTTTGCGGAATGGATATCGGAGTTCGTCGGCTTATCGATAACGACCCCGCAATCGACAATCCCCATTTGCAGCAGATCGATGCACGAACTAGACGGATGAAAGGAGACGTTCAGCTTGAATTGCGGATACGACTTATAGAACTGGAAGAAATCACGCTTCTTGAACGCCGATCCCCTCAACGGCGTGGAGCAAACTGCGATTTTCGCAGCGCCATGCACCTCATCGGGAAGCGAACTTTCATGAACGATCTTTCGAATTTCGTCAAGATTGTCGACGATGTCGCTTGCATAGGCCAAGATCGATTCGCCGATCGGGGTGACGACGAGAGCGTGCGTGCCCGTCTCGAAAAGCGTTACCCCCATCTCGCGCTCCATGTCATGAACCGACTTGGAAACCGTCTGAGGCGTGACGTACAGCTTGTTTGCTGCAGCCTTGAATGATTTCAATTGCGCCGACAAAACAAAGCGTTCAAGCTGAAGAAAGCTTGGCATACGATGCTTCCCCTAAATATTGTTCCTTTTCCCTTCCCAGAACAAATGTGATCAATGTAGGTCATATTTGTTCTGAAATTAGGCTAGCACAACATTTCAAATTCCTATTAAAAATATTTTCGAAACGGTTGAAAATCTGCCCGAATGGGTTATCTATCAGCGGAAACGTAACCACAGGGTTACATGCGGTAAATCTGGAATGAAAATGGGGTGCGACCCTTTACGAGTCGCACCCCATATACACCCATGAATCTTATGCAAAAAGCTTACGCGGCGGTCTTCTCGGTAAAATTGTAGCCCGACATTTCAAGGGTTCGTTCATTGCTACCGCTAGTACTCCGTGAGTATACGGCCTTGGTGACGAAGGACCCGTACAACTGGTTAACCTCTCCCACGCCCGCAGAGGTTGTCGTGGAGTTGCCGTTTCCCGAAAAGGAGAACGTCACCGAATTACCCTTGTCGTTCAGCTCAATCTTAAAGGATCCTTTCGAGAATTCATGCGTCAACGAACCCGATGCAGAGCCCTTAAGATCAACGGTGAGGTACTCGGTGTAGGAGTTGCTATTGCTCGATGGCGTATACCCAATCGTATACGTTGCATTCGCCGTCTCGCCAGAACAATCCCCAAACGAAACGGTTGAATTTTTCGTACCGCTGGAAAAGAACGATGAGCCCTCGTTGTAGGCAAAAGTCTTCCCTTTGAGCTTCCATTCGGTTTTCGTGTCGCTCAGCTGGGCATCACCCTGACGCTCCCAACCTTTTTCCTGATCGAATTTGAAACTCGAGGTGCTGGTCGCCGTATCATCGGCAAACCAGTAGGAATACTTAACCTTCTGCGTAGCAACCGAAACGTACGAACCATTGGATTCTTCAAGAGTCGAAGAGAAATCAGACACCTGGGCCGACGACGAAGACGTGCTCTCCGTTTTGTCAACGCCCTTCAAAGGCTTGGTGGAAGTAGCGTCAACGTCGGTGTTTATCTCCACCCATTGATCGTTGGTTTTAACGTAGTAAAGGTATCCGGTAAACGAAGTCTCGAAACTTTCGTTTGCGATCTTGCCCGAAACAGAAACCCGCCGAACCGTATTAGAACCCGTTGCGGCCGTGGTCGCCAACGAAAGAAGGTCGCTCGAAAGCTTCTCCTCGGATTGGCCCGTGATCTTAAGTTCGGTAATGCTGTAGTCCGAATCGTTAACGTAGCTCGAGCTCACCGCACCATGCTCCATGAGATAGGTGTTCATCAAGTCACGCTTCACCACGTCTTCGGGAACATTGTTTGCGATCATGACGAACGCAACGATCGCAACCAGCACGACGACTACTGCGGCACCTGCACCGATAGCCACTTTCTTGTTCTTCTTCAGAAACCCAATAGCAGCCGAAGAATCAAAGGAGGATGCGGAAGGCTTACCAGGTGCCGGTGTCCCGGCGTCTGCGGGATAAGCTGACGCAGCTGCAGAAGAGTCGGTCACCAGCGATCCTGGTTCCGGCGCAGGAGAAGCAGCAGCTGTCACAGCAGTACCGCACACGGGGCAGAATTTAGCATCTCCGGGTACTTGCGCGTTGCATTGAGGGCAGTTCATTTCGTTCCTTTCTTATTGACGAGGCTCGGTGAGCCGTTACCCTGTTTTCCCTGAAACAATTGCTTGAAGTAAAGCGAATAACGAGAAGTGAAAGCTAGCGGTATCGGTTAACGGAAAAGAGAATCTTTATAGTTTGCCGGACCGACTCGGTAAACGTGCAAGGCTACGGCAAGCGCCGATATGACAACAAGCAACCACACCCAGACCGTTACCGAGAAGAATGTGTAGGATATCGAACCCGAAACATAAGCGTTAACGCCGAACACGGAAACAAGGGCCAGAAGGCCGAGAACGAGGTACAGCAGCGCGGCCAAGCCCCGGCACTTTCCGCCTTTAACCAGAGCGAGTGTATCGAAAACGGTCATGACAGCAGCTCCCAGCCACAAAGCAGAGATAACGAACGCCCAGGCGTACAAGGCAAATCCCGTTGTGCTAGAGCCAAGATATTCCGAAAACCCAGATAAGGTTGGGAACAACATAAGAATGGAGCACTCGGATGAAAACAAGATCAAATCGAGCGAGAAAAAGGGAAGCAAGCTCAGAAGACACAGCAACAGCTGCGTGCCCACAATCACTCTGCTGAATAGAACAGGGTTGTTTTTCAGCGTATCGATAAACGAAGATGCCGAAAAGCCCCCCATCTGTGAGGGAGTTTTGCTATCAAGTTGATCAGGAGCGGCGTTTCCTGCAGTAGCTACCATATTAGTTGCGGAAAGGCATTTTCCACATTGAGGGCAAAAAGATGCACCCTCGGAGACGCTAGTGCCGCATTCGGGACAAAACAATGGGAACCTCCAACACACTCGTAATGAACCACGTTAAGAAACCTATAAGCACCTCAATAGCAGAAGGCATATAAATTGGATAGCGATGATTAACGTGGCGCAATGCAGCCAAGGCCGGCTGAGTTGCTATTAACAATGAGATAATTGGTTATCGCTCATATACATTTTAAAGGACTTATCAGGCATTAATGTTGCGCAACACCACGAAGCAAGATCGAAAATGTAGAAGCAAATGCCTGCACGATATAAACTATGCACACCCCGCGAAAATCATAGCGCGCCAACGACATGAATCGTGATACCGATGCAGAGCACGTGTTACGACCCTGCAGAGGCGCGGGACGTTCACGGCGATTCACGCATGCGCATACATGTCGTTGTCGAACGTGACATGCATGCGCATGCGATCAAGGGAATGCTCGGCGGCGGGCAGTCAAGGGGGATGATAAGCGGGTGGCCGCGGGGAGATATCCGGCG
>CAVDXU010000011.1:61549-65794 GCA_963613135.1 bacterium | reverse complement strand
TCGGCGAATACGCGCAGGGAAACGTGCCCAACATCTGGTTTCCTGGTAGAAGCGCGAACCTGTCGCCGCGAAATCGCGTTCGCCCCCATACAATATTCCATTCGTAATGGCCGCTTGCTTGCGCGCCGTCTTCTACAAAAGGGAATGCACCTTGCTCGCGTCGATGCCGCCGGCATCGCGCCGCATCGAGGTTATTGAACCGAACGAAAGGCTCGGAATGATTCTAGAAATACTCAAAGCGCTGCTGCTCGGCATCGTCGAGGGCATTACCGAATGGCTGCCCATTTCCTCGACGGGTCATATGATCATCGTCGACGATTTCGTCAAGCTGCAGGTATCCGAGCAGTTCCTCGCTTTGTTCCTCGTCGTTATCCAGCTCGGCGCCATCATGGCCGTGCTCACGCTGTATTTCCACAAGCTCAATCCGCTCTCTCCGCGCAAGTCGGCTGCCGAAAAGCGCAGCACGTGGCGTTTGTGGGGCATGGTCGTCATCGGGTGCATCCCGGCCGCCATCGTCGGCCTGCTGTTCGACGACTGGGTGAACGAGCATTTCTACAACAAGGTGACCGTCGCCGTCATGCTTATCCTGTACGGCGTGATCTTCATCGTGATGGAGCGCCGCAATCGCCGTCGTTTCGGTGAGGCTCGCAATCGCCTGCTCGAGGAGGTTTCCGCTGCTCAACCGCGTGGCCGCCATGCGCGTCGAGCGGCATTCGCCGGCGCATCGGAAGAGGATATCGACGCTGCCGCCGAAAAGCGCGTATTCGCCATCACCGACGTCGACGAGATCGACTGGAAGGCCGCTTTGAAGATCGGCTGCTTCCAGGTGCTCGCCATCATCCCGGGCACGTCGCGCTCCGGCGCCACCATCATCGGCGGCATGCTGTCGGGTTGCAGCCGCACCGCCGCCGCCGAGTTCACGTTCTTCCTGGCTATCCCCATCATGTTCGGCTGGGGCTTGGTGAAGTGCATCAAGTTCTTCGCCGCCGGCTTGATGATGACCTCGGTCGAGATCGCGGTCCTTGTGATCGGCGTCGTCTCGGCGTTCGTGATGTCGGTCGTGTCCATCAAATTCCTGATGGGCTACATCAAGAAGAACGACTTCACTGCTTTCGGCTGGTACCGCATCGCCATCGGCCTGGTCGTGCTCGGCGTTTTCGCCCTGCAGCTCAACGGCGTGCTGTAGTGCGTTTTCCCGCCGGTTCAAGGGACGGTCGGTTGGCGTTCGCGGCGTGCGGTGCGCTGCGCAACAGGGTGGTAGATTAAGGGGACAAGAGGCGCAATCGCGGTGTTTGAGCAGTTCAGCAGCATTTTTATTCAGATGGTGGTCCTGTTTGCCGCCGTGGCCGTGGGCTACGGGTGCAAAAAGGCGAACGTCATGGATGCCGACATGGACAGGAAGCTCTCTTCGCTGGTGCTCAGCGCCACGCTTCCGTGCCTTATCCTCTCGTCGGTGCTTGCGGTGGACGAACTTCCCGATCAGGCCACCATCGCGGAAATCATGGCGCTTTCCCTGCTTAGCTTCGTCATCCTCATTGCGGTGGCGTTTCTGGTGACCTTCCTTCTGCGCATTCCGTTCGGCATGCGCGGCGTGTACCGCTTCATGCTCATTTTCGGCAACACGGGCTTTATCGGCTATCCGGTGCTGTCGGCCATCTTCGGGCCGCAGACGGTCATCTACGCGGTCGTGTACAACATCCCGTTCAACCTGATCGTCTTCACGTTGGGCGTGTGGCTCATCGCGTCGGACAACGAGCACGGCGTCAAGGTGCGCATGAACTTCCGCGATCTGGTGAATCCCTGCAACGTCGCCACCATCGGGTCGTGCCTGCTGGCGTTTTTCGGCGTCCATTCGGTGCCGGTGCTCGGCGACGCGCTGTCGACCATCGGCAATTTCACCACGCCGGCCACGTTGCTCATCGTCGGATCCTCGCTGGCGAATCTGCCGGCTGCAAAGCTTATCGGCACGCCGCGCCTGTGGGTGGCAAGCCTGGTGCGCATGGTCGTCACGCCGCTTATCATCTTCTGCGTCATGAGCCATATCTGCTCGGGGCTTCTGCTGTCCATCCTGGTGGTGCTCTCGGCCATGCCCGTCGCTACCAACGGCACCATGCTGTGCTACCAGTACCATGGCGATGCGAAGACGATGGCACAGGGCACGTTCATCACCACGGCCCTGGCCCTGGTGACGGTGCCGCTTCTGGCGACCGTCGTCGGCATGCTGTAGGGGAAGGACTGCCCGCCCGCGCCCTGGCTGCCCGCCCGCGCGCGGGCGCCCTCCACTTCGCCACGTTCGCCGCCTGCCTGCTCCTCCGCGCCCGCCCCTGCCCGCGCCCGCCTGCCCGTCCCATCCGCCTTTTCCAGCAAGCTTTTCATCATCGGTATCGCCTTTTGCTATGATGGGGCGCACACGAGGGCCGCTTTCGCGCACTGCGGCACGCCGGTTGGTGCCGGCGGGCGCGGCCATGCTCGTTACCGCTCTATTTAAAGAAAGGAAAGCCGATGTCTGACGAGAAAAGCTCGCTCGAGCAGATCCAGGAACATCGCGCCAAGATCGACGAACTCGACCGCCAGATCGTCGCGCTGCTGAACAAGCGCGCCGGTCATTCGCTGGTCATTCGCGGCCTCAAGCCCGGTGCCCACATGGGTCTGTACGACCCGAAGCGCGAGGAGGAGATCTTCGAGAAGGTGGACAGCTTCAACGAAGGTCCGCTGTACAACGACAACCTCCGCGAGATCTACAGCACTATCCTGAAGGTTATGAAGGAGACCCCGTCCGCATGAGCGAACAGCACATTGAAACGAAGCTGCCGGATTACGGTGCCCGCACCGACGAGATAACCATCTACGCCGGTCCCTGCTCGGTGGAAAGCGAAGAGCAGTTCTTCGAGGTTGCCGAATGCATTCACGATCTGGGTCTTACCTGGATCCGCGGCGGCGCGTACAAGCCCCGCACCAATCCGCACAGCTTCCAAGGCTTAGGCGAGGAAGCGCTCAAGATCATGAAGGCCGGCGGCGAGAAGTACGGCCTGAAAACCCTCACCGAGGTCATGGACTCCGAGCATTGCGAGCTCGTCCATTCCTACGTGGACGGCCTGCAGGTGGGCGCGCGCAACTTCCAGAACTTCAGCCTGCTGAAGAATATCGGCAAGGTCACGCGCGACTCGCATAAGATGGTTCTGTTCAAGCGCGGTTTCGCCGGCTCCATTGCCGAATGGCTCTCCGCGTGCGACTACATCTCCATGGAGGGCAACGACAACATCGTGCTGTGCGAGCGCGGCCTGCGCACCTTCGAGACGGCCACGCGCTTCACGCTCGATATCTCCGCCGTGCCCGTCATTCACAAACAGAGCCTCTATCCCATCTGCGTGGACGTGTCGCATCCGGCCGGCGTGCGCGATCTGGTTCCCTCGCTCGCGCGTGCGGCGGTTGCCGTGGGCGCCGACTCCATCATGATCGAGGTGCACCCCAACCCGCCGGCGGCCCTCTCCGACGGCCCGCAGCAGCTCACGCCCGCCCAGTTCCGCGACCTGGTTGCCGAGCTGCGCGAGATTGCCGCGGTCTTCGGGAAGAAGATCGTTTAGGTAAGGGATCCCCGGGCTCAAGCCCTGCGAAGGGCGCATCTGGCGTGAACCGATCGATCGGCTAACCAACCGACCGGCCAACCGGCCGACTGGCCAGCCGACCAGACAACCGGGTCGCGCGTGCTCCTGAAACCCTTCTCATGAAGAAACCCGCTTGCTTGAAGCAGGCGGGTTTCTTATTGTTGCGCTGCTTGTGGGGCTTGTGGGGCTTGTGGGGCTTGTGGGGGCTGCGCAACCGCCTCCGCGCCGGCGGTGGCGGTGGCGTCCTGCGCGGAGGCGGCGCTTTCGGCGGCGTCTGCGAAATCGATCAGATCGATGACGTTCGTGAGATTCGCCGGGTCTTGCTGGGCGGGCATGCTTGCCGCGTTCGCGCCCTTGCCGTTCGCGCCGATGACGGTGGTCCCGTCGTCGGCGCCGGGCGTCGCTCCGGACAAGACGGTGGTGCCGTCGTCGATCGAGGCAACGTGGTGGCTGATGATATCGGTGAACTGATCGTTGCCGGGCGCGGTGCCCGGCGCGCTTGCGGAAGGCTCGGCCATGGGGGATGACGCCGGCGCCTGGGCGCTCGCGTTTGCTGCCGGAGCGGGCGTCGCCCAGGAGGCCTGGGAGGCTTGGGCGCTTTGCGCCTGCCAAACGGGGGCTGCGACTGCGCCCGCCGCGC
>CAVDXU010000011.1:0-61497 GCA_963613135.1 bacterium | reverse complement strand
GCCCGCCGCCTGGCGCAGGAAGCTTTGGATGTTCTGCCCGCAATGAGGACAGAATTGGGAGGTGGAGGCGATATGGGCGCCGCATGCCGGGCAGAACATGTTGTTGCGCGAATCGGCTTGCTTGCGCTTGATGTTGCTGATGGCGCTCGTGCATTCGGCGACGGTGTTCAGATAGGGGAGCATGATGGGCTCGGCGCTGTGCCAATGCAGCTTCGCGTACAGCTTGCCGATATTGCGATAAGCCTGATCCAGGCGCTCCTGATACGTTTCCATCTGCGACATCTCGCGGGGCAGATTGTCGGTAAGGCAAACGTCGATCCCGCTGATGTCCGCCTGTTCGAAATTGTCCATTGCCATGATTGCCTTCTCACCCTCGCTTTTCGATAGGGCTATTTTAAGCGTTTCGCGCTCCGTAGCGTATGGCGGCGGTGGGGCATTTACGTAAACACCCGAAGCACATGAAGCAGCGCGGTTTTACCCATACCGGATGGCCTTCCTGCATCTCGATGGCGCACGCGAGGCAGGCGTGCTCGCAGATGCGGCAGCCGATGCAGGAGTTCGATACGCTGAAGTTTGCCGTGTCCAGCACATGGTCGAGGTCGTTGATGCGCGTGAACAGATGCGCCGCGCTTGAAGTCGATCCGGTTGCTTTCATGGGTCGGCCTCCTTGGTCCAGGTTGCGAAACGGTTTTTCGATGCAGGGGGGTTTATTGCTCATTGCAGGCCTCTTTTCGCTAAAGTGGTGCATGTCCCGGCATGGCGTTGGTTTGCGCCCGATCGCCTGGGGCGGCTGGCTGCGTTGCCGTCGATGCCGGGCTGGCATATGCTTGCTTGAAGAACGCGAAACGAAGGGGAGGGTGCGTGATCTCGTTGTCGTTTCCCGATTACGGTTCGGGAAAAAGCGCGATGAAAGGACCGTTCGAAGGCGGAGCTGCGCCGCGTCCTGCCAAGATCGTGCACACGTACGGCAATCCGCATTGGTTCTACAGCCATCACGCCCATGCGCATATGACCGAGCTTATCTACGTTACGGGGGGCGAGGGGACCTACACCATCGACGATATGCCCTATCGCGTGCATGCCGGATCCATCGTGGTCATCAACGCCAACGTCACCCATGCCGTGCTCTCCGACAAGGATGCCCCGCTCGATGCGTTCAATCTGGGGCTTAGCGGCTTTTCCGTTGCCGGCCTCGCCCCGGCCTGCCTTATCGGGCCGGACATCCTGCCGCTCGCCGAGGCCGACGATGCCCAGGCGGCGCTGTTCGATGCGGGCATGCGCCAGATATTGGCGCTGCGGCAAGTCGGCGGGACGTATGAGCTCGCAGCTTGCGAAGCTCTTGCTGCCGCTTTGGCTGCCCAGGCGATTGCTCTGTTCGCGGACGCCCCGCGTATGGTGGCGGCGCGCACGGACGCGGCAAGCGTGCTGGCTCACGACGTCCTGGTCTACCTTTCCGAGCACTATCGCGAGCCTGTCACGCTCGCCTCGCTCGCTGCGCACTTTAACGTCAGTGCGAGCGCTATCGGGCACGCCACGAAAGCCCGTTACGGCGTGTCCCCGATCGACCATCTGATAGATTGTCGCCTGACAGCGTCGTTGTGGCTGCTCATTTCCACGGACCTTCCCGTCGCCGCCGTGGCCTGCCAGGTGGGCTTCAACGGCGCGCGCCATTTCTCCAGCCTTTTCACACGGCGTGTCGGCGTCCCCCCCGTGCGCTTTCGCGCATCGTATCGCGAATAGGGGGCGGTGCCGCCGAACGCGGCTGCGTTCGCGATATCCCATGCGCCTCTCCTTACTTTGCGGCTCCTTCTGGCATTCATTATGTACGTTATCGTGCATGTTATGTTGTTCGATCCTAATTAGATGAACTGGGGGAATATGTACCCATAGCCGCAATAGGTTCGGTATCCTGCAAATTTGTCGCAGTATTCGCGGGCGCATGCCGTCTCAGTCGCTATCCGTTATCGAACACTATCTGCCCATGCTGTGCATGCTCACCTCTTCCCGGGCGGCCGCCGCGCGAAGGCGGTACAATCAGACGTCGCGCCCATAAGGCGCAAAACCCTCGTTTCATCGCAGCATCGTGTAAGGAAGCTTTATGCCGATCGACATCTCAACCCTGAACGAACCGCAACGCGCCGCCGTCGAATGCACGGAAGGGCCGCTTTTGGTTTTGGCGGGCGCCGGATCGGGCAAGACGCGCGTGCTGACGTATCGCATCGCCCACATCCTGGAAGACCTCGACGTCGCCCCGTGGGAGATCCTGGCCATCACGTTCACCAACAAGGCCGCCGCCGAGATGCGCGAGCGCCTGCAGGGCTTGGTCGGCCCGCGCACCCGCGGCATGTGGGTCTCCACGTTCCATAGCATGTGCGTGCGCATCCTGCGCGCCGATGCCGAACGGATGGGCTTCGACAAGAACTTCACCATCTACGACACCGACGATCAGAAGCGCTTGTACAAGGAAATCATGGCCGAGCTCGACATCGACCCGAAGCGTTTCCCCGTAAATTCCCTGATGAACCGCATTTCCACTGCGAAAAACGAGCTGAAGGCCCCAGGGCCATTCGCCAAAGAGGCCAACGACCCGGTGGGCAAGGTGGCCGCGCGCGTCTACGAGCGCCTGCAGGAGCGTCTGAAGCAGGCCAACGCCTTCGACTTCGACGATTTGCTGCTGTACGCGTATCTGCTGCTGAAGAACCACCCTGACATCCTCGAGGCCTATCAGCTGCGTTTCCGCTACATTTTGGTGGACGAGTATCAGGATACGAACCACGCGCAGTACGAGATCTGCCGCTTGCTTGCCGCGGGCCATGGCAACATCATGGTGGTGGGCGACGACGACCAGTCCATCTACAGCTGGCGTGGCGCCGACATCCGCAACATCCTGGAATTCGAGAAGGATTACCCCAGCTGCACCACCATCAAGCTGGAGCAGAATTACCGCAGCGTGGGCAACGTGCTCGCCGCGGCCAACGCCGTCATCGCCAACAACCAGCATCGCAAGGCGAAGAAGCTCTTCACCGACCAGCCCGATGGCGAGAAGATCCACGTGTACATGGCCACCGATGAACGCGATGAGGGCCGTTGGATCGCCGGCGAGATAGAGAAGCAGCGCCGAGACGGCTTGTCGTACAACCAGTGCGCGGTGTTCTACCGCACCAACGCCCAGTCGCGCATGCTTGAAGACATGCTCTTGCGCGCGGGTGTGCCCTACCGCATCGTCGGTGGCACGCGCTTCTTCGACCGCGCGGAAATCCGCGATGTGATGGCCTATCTCACGCTCGTCATCAACCCGGCCGACGACATCGCCGCCAAGCGCGTCATCAACACGCCGCGCCGCGGCATCGGCAAGTCGACGGTCGAGCGCGTTGAGCAGTTTGCGCGCGAGATGGACATGACCTTCATGGAAGGCGCCGAGCTCGCCGTGGCCGACCCCGAGCTGCGCGCGACGGCGCGTCGCAGCCTGGGCGAGTTCGTGCAGTTGGTGAAGGATGCGCAGTCGTATTCCGGCGAGCTGCGCAAGCTCGTCGAGGCCGTGGTGGATCGCTCGGGGCTCATCGGCGCGCTTATGGCCGAGGGCACCGACGAGGCGCGCGGGCGCATCGAGAACATCCAGGAATTCCTGTCGGTAGTCGACGAATTCGTCGATACGCACGACGATGAAGACGCCGATTACGCGGCCCCCACGGCCGGCGAGCCCGGCGAGGGCGGCGAAGCGGCCGAAGCCGAACCCGTGCGCGTGCTGCGTGGCAATTCGCTGGCCGACTTCCTGGAATGGGTGCGCCTGCGCACCGACTTGGATACGCTCGGCGAGGACGGGCAGGCCGTCACCATGATGACGGTGCATGCCAGCAAGGGCCTGGAGTTCGATTGCGTGTTCGTCGCCGGCATGGAGGAGACGCTTTTCCCGCATACGAACAGCGTCAACGATGCCGCGGGCATCGAGGAGGAGCGCCGGTTGGCCTACGTGGCCATCACGCGTGCGCGCAAGACGCTGTTCCTGACGAGCGCCTACACGCGACAGATTTTCGGGCAGACGCAGTCGAACCCCGTGTCGCGCTTCGTGCACGAGATTCCCGCAGAGCTGCGCCAGACCATGGGCGTGGGAAGCCAGGGCTTTTCCGGCACCGGCTGGGAGAAGCGCGGAAGCCGCCGCGGCATTTCCGGCAGCGGCGTGGAGGCCGGCGGCGGGCGCGTGTTCGGCCGCTCAAGCGCCAGCTCGCCCTTCGGGCGTTCCGATCGCGAGCGCCGCGAGGCGCGCGAGGGCCGTGGGGGCTCGGGTCGCGCTGTGTCGGGCGCCTACGTGCGTCCGGGTGCGGAAAAGAAGGCGGCGGCCAAGATGACGTTTGCCGTCGGGGATGCCGTCGACCACAAGACGTTCGGCCGCGGCAAGGTTGTCAAGGTGGACGGCGACACGCTGCATGTGCGCTTCGCCAAATCCGGCCAAACGAAAAAGCTCCTCAAGGACTACGCCCCCATCGTGAAAGTGGGCTAGGGGAGCAGGCCGGCAGCATGGCGAGGGGACGGCCCTCTATTCGCTCCGTTGCCGTAACCGCTGCTCGACGGCGAACAAGACTGCCATATCGTTTCGCGAGGCTTCTTTTCGCCGCTTAGTGAGCGTCCCTGCAAGATATCGTATCGTGCGGGGACGCTCTGCCATTCGTACGGGTATGCTCTATGAGCCCCTTTAGGATCCAAATTCGCAACAGGGAATCAGCGTTGTTCGTATTTTGGTACTACTTGAATTCGTAATCTGGTATATAAATCATTCGTATTTTGGTAAAATCCCAGATAACACTATGTTATGGAAGGGTATAGCCATGCCTGCCGAATCTCAGCAATATTGCGCTCGTCCTGCGTCTTATCGACCTCGTATCGTTGACGCGCAAATAGAAACGTACCTTGATTTATTCGGCGCTATCGAAGTGTCGGGAACGAAATGGTGCGGCAAAACCTGGTCATCGTTGGCACATGCCTCTTCGGTGACGTATGTTGATCGCGGGGCGAATTTGCAGATAACGCAGGCCGACCCCACATACGCGTTGGCGGGGCAGCGGCCGCATGTTGTTGACGAATGGCAGCGCGTTCCGGCAATTTGGGACGCGGTTCGCCATGCGGCAGATGATCTGGCGGGCGAAAAGGGTGCATGGATTCTCACAGGGTCCTCCACGCCTCGTAAGGAAGCTGTTTCGCATAGCGGCGCAGGTCGCATAGGGCGTATTCGCATGCATCCTATGACGCTCGAGGAAACAGGGGAGTCAAATGCAAAAGTCAGTCTCGCGGGTTTGTTCGAAGGTGAATTCTCCGCATGCCAATGCGAAAGCGGCATCGAGAGCCTGGCGCAAATCGCCGTTCGCGGAGGATGGCCGGAAGAACGCCTTCAAAGTGCACCTGCAGCGCAAATAGTGGTGCGCGATTACCTGGAATCGGTGTTTACGCAAAGCGTTCTGCAGCTTGGCGGATCGGAGGACCTTGCTCGGCGTACCGCCTTATCTCTTGCGCGTAATTTAGGGCAATCGGCAAAGATCGATACGCTCGCCCGCGATATTTACGCCTATGGTGCCGAGGATAAAGTTTCCGAAAGCGATAGGAAAGCCGTAGCCGCCTATGTCGACATGCTTTGCCGCTTGTATCTTATCGATGAGGTTCCCGGGTGGGTGCCAGCATCGCGCTCGCCGAATCGCATGCGCGTGAAGCCGAAACGATACTTCGCCGATCCGTCGTTGCCGGCGGCATTGCTTGGCCTATCTGCGGAGGCGTTGCTGCAGGATTGGCAAACATTTGGCCTGGTGTTCGAGAACCTTGTTATGCGCGACCTCGATGTATATGCGCGCGCTCTCGATTACGCCGTCGCAAATCCCGTTCGCTACTATCGTGACGATTCGGGCCTTGAAGCCGACGCCATTGTGGAGCGCGCCGATGGTAGATGGGCGGCGCTTGAAGTGAAGGTCGGTTTGGACAAGGTCGACGAAGCTGCCGCAAGTTTGCTTCGTGTGCGTAAAAAAGTATGCGCCAACGAAAAGGCGAACGTGCGCGAGCCATCGTTCCTTGCGGTCATAACAGGAATGGGTGAAGCTGCATACCGACGTCCCGACGGGGTGTATGTCATCCCCATCCGTGCACTGGGAGCATAACGACTCGACCTGGCAGAACGGCGACACGCTGCACGTGCGCTTCGCCAAATCCGGCCAAACGAAGAAGCTCCTCAAAGACTACGCCCCCATCGTGAAAGTGGGCTAGGGGAGCAGGCCGGCAGCATGGCGAGGGGACGCATCTGGTGGGCGTCCCCTCGCCGCCTTTGCTGAAAGGTTGGTATCGGTGCTCGATGCTGTGCCCTGAAATGGGCTCAAGTGAAGTGGAGTACTGATTGAGCTACCAATTATTAGGAAGAGTGCTCAGGACGAACTCGTTGATCTGATCTGCCGTATGCGCTTGAAGCTGGATTGCCTGCTGCGTCACTCCGGTTGTCGAAAGGGCTAAAGCTGCCACTATCAGGATGAGCGACAGGATGACGGTGGCGATCAGGCAGATTCCGATTTGCTGTAATTGAGACATGGCGTTCCCGTCTGTGTTAGTTGATGTAGGGGTTAGTGCTAATCAACGACTCTGACATAGATAGTTTGTCTACGAGAGATGGCCCAGATGATTGGTACGAGCAGGGCGATCAAAAACAGCAAGGCGCTTAAGTAAAACATCGTGTCGGATAGGAAAAATTCCGTAAGGAGAAAAAGCAGCAAGGCTTCTCCCAGGGGGTTCATGTCTATCGATATTGCCTTTGGCCAGCTGCATCGAGAATTGGTGAACAGCAGCAAGTAGGCAAACGAAAAGCCAAGGACGCAGATCACGTACATCACGTAGAAAAAGACGGCTAATGATGCTTCCCCCGTGATCGAGCCATTTGCAACTCCGGTAAAAAGGATGATGGGCGGAACTAGCAAAACGACAACGGTGAGAATTCTCACCGGGTAGCGGCACACCTTCATCATCAGAATGCTTTTGTCGCCGGTGATGCCGCTTATAAGGTGAACGGCTGCCGCAAGCCCCATGAATGGAACGAAGAGGTACAGCATGCCCAAGCCATTTTCGGCATCTATCAAGCCTTCGATATCGACGCCGATCGAGCCGACGAGCATGGCCAGGAAAAACGTGCTTAGGACAAATGCGATCAAAAGCCTTATGAGGCTGGGGACGGATACGTCGACGTTTTCCGAGATGACAGATACCGGTGACGGCGCTGCTGTGTTATCGGGTACTATTTCGTCAGGAGCCATGCTGTCCCTTTCTTGCTCGATTGCGGTTGCTTGAGATCTGAGGCGCTCATCCGGCTGCCAGCGGGGATCGTCCCGGAACGCCAGTTGACGGAATCGATTCCGTCGGCTGTTCGTCTGATTTCGAAGATGACGGATCAGTAACAAAATCGCTTCAGATCAAGTTTGCCCATTGACCAGCTGGTCAATGTTCTTTACCTAACGATAAAGAACAGGATGTCATCAATGCCTATATCTAGGTAATGAACGGTGCAGCCAAGGCTGAGGCCGGCGAGCCGGTGCGAACGGCCCGCGGCGGATGGCGGGTTGGCGGCTAGCAGCGGGGAATACCAATGTGAACGGATGGTTTCCGAAGCGTGTCCGCTTACCTTTTGAGCCCTGCGCTCGAAGCGTTTTACGCTAGGATTGTTCGCTATGCGATGCACCGATCGGCGCATCGCGGACGCAGGCGAAAAGCAAACCGAACCGCAGGAGGACGCGCATGGAAACGCTGGGGCTGACCGACATCATCGGGCCTGTCATGGTCGGACCATCAAGCTCGCACACCGCAGGCGCCCTGCGCATCGCCTACATGGCGCGCAAGTTGGCCGGCGAGATGCCCTGTCACGTGGAATTCCACCTGCTGGGAAGCTTCGCCCACACGCTCACCGGGCATGGCACCGACAAGGCCATCGTGGCCGGTATGCTCGGTTTCGCGCCCGACGACCTGCGCATTCGCAATTCCTTCGCCCATGCGCGCGAGGCGGGGCTGACTTTCGAGTTCTCCTGCGAGCCCGATCGCGACGACTACGAGCACCCCAACACCATCGACATGGTCATCGACGCGGCGGACGGTGCGCGCATGAACGTGCGCGGGGAAAGCGTCGGCGGCGGCGCGGCCGTCATCCGCAAGATCGACGGCGTGGACGTCTATATTACCGGGGAAAACCATTCCATCGTCGTGCAGCAGCATGACGAGCCGGGCGTGCTCGCGCATATCGCCACGCGCCTAAGCGAGCACGGCGTGAACATCGCAACCGCCCGCATGTACCGCGAGCAGCGCGGCGATGCGGCCTGGACCGTGCTCGAGACCGATCAGCATATCGCCGACGAGGTTCGCGAATCCATTCTCAGTGGCGAGGCGATTCGCGGATGCCGGGTTATCCCCGCGGCAACCGTCGGCGAAGCTGCACCAACGGTCGACGCCGAAGTTCAGTCGGCAGCACTCGAGCGCTTGCATGCGCTCGACTTCGCAAGCGGAGCCCAGCTGCTTGAGCGCTGCCATGCGCGTGGCGAGCGCATCTCGGATGTGTTCCTGGCACGTGAGCGCGCCGTGCAGGAAAGCCGTGGGCGAACTGATGCGACCGCCTCCTACCTGCTGCACGTGCTGCACGTCATGCGCGATGCGGCCACGCGTCCGCTCGACACGCCGGCTCATTCGATGGGAGGGCTGCTCGGTGGCGAGGCCATGCGCATGGCGAAGCTGCGCCATCACTCGGCAAGCGTGCTGGGTGAGCCGGTCGCAAGCGCCGCAGCTTACGCGATGGCCGTGCTGGAGACGAACGCGTCGATGGGCCGCATCGTCGCCGCACCGACCGCCGGATCGGCCGGCGTGATCCCCGGCGTCCTGCTGAGCCTTCAGCAGGAAAAGGGCTATGGCGACGAAGATCTTGCGCGCGGGCTTGCCTGCGCGGCGGCCGTGGGCTACCTGATCACGCGCAATGCCACGGTGGCCGGCGCCGAAGGCGGCTGTCAGGCGGAAATCGGATCTGCCGCGGCGATGGCGGCGGCGGCGGTGGTGGAGCTTGCCGGGGGCACGCCCGAGCAGTGCCTTGATGCCGCGGGCAACGCGCTGACGAACATGATGGGGCTCGTGTGCGACCCGGTGGCGGGACTGGTGGAGGTCCCGTGCCAGAAGCGTAACGCTTCCGGCGCGGCGACGGCGCTGGTGAGCGCTCAGATCTCCCTTGCCGGCGTGGGAAGTTTGGTCAACTTCGATCAAACGGTCGACGCCATGTACAAGGTGGGTCGCAGCCTGCCCTTCGAGTTGCGCGAGTCGGCCTTGGGCGGCTTGGCGGCAACTCCCGACGCCTGCGCCTGGTGCGAAAGCCACATGTGCGGTAAGTAGGGTTGCCGATCGCCATCCGCCGCGCCGTCGTCCCGCTCGCCGCCCGCCGCGCCGTCGTCCCGGTGCAGCCGCCACCCGCCGCGCGCCGCTCGGGTGTCTGCCGCCCTCCAGCGCTCCTCATCGCCATCTGCAGCTCATTCGTGGCTGTTCCCTGGCGTTTCGCCGTCATCGCATCAAGGCGCGTTATACTACCAAGTCGGCCGCATCGCGATGCGGCGCAGAACATGCATAAAAGGAGAGGGAAGGCTCGTGGGCTTTCCGCGGCAAGAAGGAGCAATCACATGGCGGCACCCATCCTGGTGTTTGGTCACAAGAACCCTGACAACGATGCCATCAGCGCAGCCGTTGGCTATGCGTATCTGAAAAACGAGCTTGCGCGTCGCGCTGGCGAGGATGTCGTCTACGAGGCATGCCGTCTTGGCGCCTTGCCGCCCGAGACCGAGTGGGTGCTCTCCGAGCACGGTATCGAGGTTCCGCGCCTTATCGATTCGGTTGACGAGGGCCAGCGGGTCATCCTTGTCGACCACAACGAGCTTCTGCAATCCGCCGAGGGCCTTGATAAGGCTGAAATCGTCGAAATCGTCGACCATCATCGCCTGGGCGGCCTTGTGACCGCGCAGCCCTTGCGCTTCAACGCCAAACCGGTCGGCTCCACCGCGGCCATCGTTGCTCGCGAGTTCGAGATCGAGGGCGTGGAAGCGCCCGAGGGCATCGCCTCACTGCTGCTTGGCGCCATGCTCACCGATACCGTCATCATGAAGTCGCCTACCACCACCGACTTCGACCGCGACATCATCGCGCGCACCGCATCCGCCCTCGGCGTCGATCCGGTGAAATACGGCATGGACATCTTCAAGTGCCGTTCCAACCCCGCCGAGCTGCCCGTTGACCAGCTGGTCAACGCCGACGCCAAAGAGTTCGAGCTTGCAAACGGCAACAAGGTCTACATCGGCCAGTTCGAGACGGTCGACCTTCAAGCCGTGCTTGGCCGCGAGGCTGAGATCCGCGAAGCCATCAAAGCCCTCGTCTCCGAGAAGGGCTACCAGTTCGTGCTGTTCTTCGCCACGGACATCCTGGCCGAGGGCAGCCAGTTCATCTGCGAGGGCGACACCCAGTTCGTTTCCGATGTGTTCGGTGTCGACCTCAACGGCAAATCCGCTTGGATGCCCGGCGTGCTTTCCCGCAAGAAGCAGGTGGCCGCGCCCATCCTGGCGCACTAACGCCCGGCGCATGCGGCGGCGAATGCGTCTGCGCGCTATCGTCGTCGTCCAATCAACCGATATAACCGTGCATAATGAGAAGGCCGCATCGAGCGGCCTTCGTGCGTTGCGGGTGGGGCGCAGGGCCTAATTGGACGTTCCTGTGAATACGATTGTCATGAAGGCCGGCTCGTTTCCGAAAGGACTACCATACGGAACCGGATTGCAAGAATGAATGCGCGGCAGCATGCTGCTTAGCGCGAAGGAGATGACCCCTCATGGCGGAAGCGCTCGAAGCGATCATGCTCATCTGCTTCGGACTTTCATGGCCGATGAACGCGTACAAGAACTTCAAGGCCCGCACGGCGGCGGGCACCAGCTGGCAATTCATCGCGCTCATCACCCTCGGTTACGTGGCGGGTATAGCCGCGAAGTTCGCGTCCGGCACCATCAACTGGGTTCTGGCCGTGTATTTCCTCAACGTCGTTTGCATCGGCGCGAACTGGGCCGTGTATTTCCGCAATCGCGCCATCGATCGCCAGCGCAACATCGATCGCGACGCGAATTCGCAGGTAGCCCGATAACGACGGGTGGCGTTCGGCGCATCCTGCCTGGCGTTATGCGCCTTTGCTCCTCGGTTCGCCCCGCCTTGGCCTTTCTTGCATCCGATACCCGAAATAATTGCAAGAACTTTTTCCGAATTTGTGTTCAAACTGTGTTCTAGAGCGGTATAAACCATTGTTGACCTGGTCATTCTCGTGTGATAAACTATAGACACGCCCGGACGCGTGGCGTTTGACACGTTCATATGCCGCTGATAAAGTACCAACTCGCGCCTCCGATGAGGTGCCGTGTTTTCGTGTGCGTATCAGCTGAACGCACTTGGAAACAGTACCGATGAAGCCGACTGCAAAGCTCGGCTGCAAGGCAAAGTAGCAGAAGGAGAATGTTTTGCCTACTATTAACCAGCTGGTCCGCAAGGGCCGCAAGACGGCTGCCGTGAAGTCGAAGACTCCGGCGCTGAAGGGCAACCCGCAGAAGCGCGGCGTGTGCACTCGCGTGTACACCACCACCCCCAAGAAGCCGAACTCGGCTCTTCGTAAGGTTTGCCGCGTGCGCCTGGTCAACGGCATGGAAGTTACCGCTTACATCCCGGGCGAGGGCCACAACCTCCAGGAGCACTCCATGGTGCTCATCCGTGGCGGCCGTGTTAAGGACCTTCCTGGTGTCCGTTACAAGGTCATCCGCGCCGCGCTTGACTGCGCTTCCGTTGAAAAGCGCAAGCAGGCCCGCAGCCGTTACGGCACCAAGCGCCCGAAATAAGCAACCGATAAGCCGCGCGGGCTTGCATGCGTCCGAACCGGAAGGGCCGGGGAGGGCGAAGCCTAATGAACGGAAACGTTTGGAAGCGCGCAGGAATAAGAAGGAGTTTACATGCCGCGTCGTGCAGCAGCCGTCCGCCGCGAAACCCAGCCGGACGCAGTTTACAACAATCGTCTCGTCACGCAGCTGATCAACAAGATCCTGCTTGACGGCAAGAAGTCCACCGCCGAGGGCATCGTCTACGGTGCTTTCGATCTGGTCGCCGAGAAGACGGGCGAGGACGCCCTGGCCGTCTTCAAGAAGGCCATGGACAACGTTCGCCCCACGCTCGAGGTTAAGCCCAAGCGTGTCGGCGGCGCCACCTATCAGGTGCCCATGGAGGTCAACTCCCGTCGCGCCACCACGCTGGCCATCCGCTGGATCGTCGACTTCTCGCGCAAGCGCAAGGAGCACACCATGAAGCAGCGTCTCGCCAACGAGATCATGGACGCCGCCAACAACACCGGCGCATCCGTGAAGAAGCGCGAAGACCTGTACAAGATGGCCGAGTCCAACCGTGCGTTCTCGCACTATCGTTTCTAGGTCGTGACGAATAATGGCTAAATCCAACGACCTGTCGCTCACCCGTAACTTCGGCATCATGGCCCACATCGATGCCGGCAAGACCACCACGACCGAGCGCATCCTGTACTACACGGGCAAGACCCACAAGATCGGCGAGGTTCACGACGGCGCCGCCACCATGGACTGGATGGTTCAGGAGCAGGAGCGCGGCGTGACCATCACCGCCGCCGCCACCACGTGCTTCTGGAAGAAGGACGATCAGGAATATCGCTTCCAGATCATCGACACCCCAGGCCACGTTGACTTCACCGCCGAGGTTGAGCGCTCCCTGCGCGTTCTCGACGGCACCGTTGCCGTGTTCGACGCCGTTGCCGGCGTTCAGCCGCAGTCCGAAACCGTTTGGCGTCAGGCCGAGCGTTACGGCGTGCCGCGCATCGCGTTCATCAACAAGTTCGACCGCGTCGGCGCCGACTTCGAGCATGCCATCCAGACCATGAAGGATCGTCTGAAGGCCAACGCCGTCGCAGCTCAGCTGCCGATGGGCGCCGAGGACAACTTCTGGGGCGTCATCGACCTGGTCACCATGACCGCATGGGACTTCAAGGCCGACGACAAGGGCATGACCTACCCCGAGCCGATGGATGCCATCCCGGCCGAGTTCGCCGATGCCGCTGAAATCGCTCACCAGGAACTTCTCGAGGCTGCCGCCGACTGCGACGACGACCTCATGGAGAAGGTCCTCATGGAAGAGGAAGTCTCCGTCGAGGAACTCAAGGCCGCTCTGCGCAAGGGCGTCATCGAGTGCAAGATCAACCCGGTGTTCGTGGGCTCCGCCTACAAGAACAAGGGCGTTCAGGAGCTGCTCGACGCGGTTGTCGACTACCTGCCGGCACCTCCCGACGTTCCCGCCATCAAGGGCACCATCCCCGGCTCCGGCGAGGAGGACAGCCGTCCGTCCGACCCGAAGGCCCCCTTCAGCGCCCTGGCGTTCAAGATCATGACCGACCCGTTCGTCGGCAAGCTCACCTATCTGCGCGTTTACTCCGGCTCTCTCGATGCCGGCTCCTACGTGGTCAACGCCACGAAGGACAAGAAGGAGCGCATCGGCCGCCTGCTGCAGATGCACTCCAACCAGCGCGTGGACATCGACAAGTGCTCCGCTGGCGACATCGTCGCCGTCGTGGGCCTGAAGAACACCACCACCGGTGACACCCTGTGCGACGAGAACGCCCCCATCATCCTGGAGTCCATGGAATTCGCCGACCCGGTTATCGACATCGCCGTCGAGCCGAAGACGAAGGCCGATCAGACCAAGATGGAGATCGCGCTGCAGAAGCTCGCCGAGGAGGACCCGACCTTCCGCGTGTCCACCAACCATGAGACCGGCCAGACCATCATCGCCGGCATGGGCGAGCTGCACCTCGAGATCATCGTCGACCGCCTGATGCGCGAGTTCAAGGTCGAGGCCAACGTCGGCAAGCCGCAGGTTGCCTATCGCGAGCGCCCGGGCCACGAGGTCATGAGCGCCGAGGGCAAGTTCGTCCGCCAGTCCGGCGGTCGCGGCCAGTACGGTCATGCGGTCATCAACATGTACCCGCAGGAGGCCGGCAAGGGCTACGAGTTCGAGAACAAGATCGTCGGCGGCGTTGTTCCCAAGGAATACATCCCGTCCATCGACAAGGGCATCCAGGAGGCTCTCAACACGGGCGTTCTGGCTGGCTACCCGGTCGAAGACGTTCGCGTCGAGCTCATCGACGGCTCCTACCATGACGTCGACTCGTCCGAGGCGGCGTTCAAGGTTGCCGGCTCCATGGCGATCAAGGACGCCCTGCGCAAGTCCGATCCGGTCATCCTCGAGCCCGTCATGGCCGTCGAGGTCGAAACTCCCGAGGAGTACACCGGCTTCGTCATGGGCGACATCCCGTCTCGCCGTGGCATGATCCAGGGCCAGGAAGCTCGCAACGGCGCCGTCGCCATCTCCGCGAAGGTCCCGCTCGGCATGATGTTCGGCTATGCAACCGATCTGCGCAGCGGCACGCAGGGTCGTGCAACCTACACGATGCAGTTCGATTCATATCAGCCTGTGCCGAAGAGCGTTTCGGAAGAGATTATCAGCAAGGCCGGCGGCAACGCGTAAGCGCTGTCTGTCCGATAGCTAACGGAGGAAATGAAAGTGGCAAATCAGAAGATTCGCATCCGCCTCAAGGGATACGATCATGAGATCGTGGATCAGTCCACGAAGCTCATCGTCGACACCGCCCAGAAGACGGGCGCCAAAGTGTCCGGCCCCATCCCGCTGCCGACGGAGCGCAACCTGTTCACCGTCGTCAAGGGCCCCCATGTGAACAAGGACTCCCGCGAGCAGTTCGAGATGCGCACCCACAAGCGCCTGATCGACATCCTCGAACCCACCCCGAACACGGTGGATTCCCTGATGCGTCTCGATCTCCCTGCCGGCGTCGACATCGAGATCAAGCTGTAAGGGGTGTTAAAGAGCATGATTAACGCTATCTACGGTAAGAAAATCGGCATGACCCAGATCTTCACCGAGGACGACAAGCTCGTTCCCGTGACCGTGATCCAGGCCGAGCCGAACAAGGTGTGCCAGGTCAAGACGACCGACACCGATGGCTACGAGGCTGTTCAGCTGGGCTTCGGCTCCATCAAGGAGAAGAAGGTCAACAAGCCGATGGCCGGCCATTTCGCCAAGCAGGGCACGGCCCCGACCCGCTACCTGCGTGAGGTGCGCGTCGAGAACGCCGGCGAGTACAAGGTGGGCGACGAGCAGACCGTCGCAGCCTTCGCCGAGGTCAAGTCGGTCGACGTGACCGGTACCTCCAAGGGCAAGGGCTTCGCCGGCGTCATGAAGCGCTACGGCTTCGCTGGCGGCCCGGGCGGCCACGGCGCTCACTTCCATCGTGCCCCGGGTTCGGTCGGCATGTGCGCCACGCCTTCCCGCGTGCTGAAGGGCCTGCGCCTTCCCGGTCACATGGGCTGCAACACCGTTACGGTTCGCAACCTGACCGTGATGCGCGTCGACGAGGATCAGAACCTGATCATCGTCAAGGGCGCCATCCCCGGCGGCAAGAACGGCATCGTGCGCGTGCGCATGGCCTAACCTGGACCAATAATAAGGAGTTTCAACTACCATGACGACTATCGATATCAAGGACGCAAGCGGCAAGAAGGCCGGCTCCGCCGACCTCGCTGCTTCCGTGTTCGGCATCGAGCCGAACGTGCCCGTCATGCACCAGGTTGTGCGCGCTCAGCGTGCGTCTTGGCGCCGCGGCACCAGCAACACCCTCACCCGCGGCAAGGTCCGCGGCGGCGGCAAGAAGCCCTGGCGTCAGAAGGGCACCGGCCGTGCCCGCCAGGGCTCCATCCGCTCCCCACAGTGGACTGGCGGCGGCGTCGTGTTCGGCCCGCATCCGCGCAGCTACGCCTTCCGCGTGAACAACAAGGAAGTCAAGCTGGCCATGCGCTCCGTCCTGTCCGCTAAGCTGGCCGACGGCCAGTTCACCGTGGTCGACGCCTTCAATTTCGAGAAGCCCCGCACCAAGGATGCCGTCGCATTCCTGAAGGCCATGGGCTTCGAGGGTCAGCGCACCACCATCGTCATCGGCAACGACGACGTGAACGCTTTCCTGTCGTTCCGCAACATCGAGAAGGTCAACATCCTTCCCGTCGTTGAGGCCAACACCTACGAACTGCTCGACAACAAGCAGCTCGTGTTCACGTCCGAGGCCCTGAAGCGCATCGAGGAGGTGCTCGCATAATGAAGGATCCCCGCGAGGTCATCATCCGTCCTATCGTGACGGAGCACAGCTACGACCAGATGGAGAAGAACGTCTACACCTTCGAGGTGGCCAAGGACTCCAACAAGGTTGAGATCCGCCAGGCTATCGAGGCTATCTTCGACGTCAAGGTTGTCAAGGTGAACACCCTTAACGTCAAGCCGAAGCCCAAGCGCGTCCGCTACTCCCAGGGCAAGACCCGTTCCTGGAAGAAGGCTATGGTGACGCTGCAGGAAGGCGATACCATCGAGCTGTTCGGCTAAGGCCGAAAGGTTGCGGAAACGTAACGTTTAGCATAAGGCTTGCAAGGCGCCCCGGTTATTCCGGGGCGCCTTCGTTATAATCGGGATCTAATCTACAGGTTTACCTGTTCCGCTGATTTTCGGAACATGATTCGAGGCAGGGTGATCCCCGTGGCTTTCGTTGAATTCAATGACGTCCGCAAAGTGTACAAGATGGGCGAAGTTGAGGTTGCCGCCGCCGACGGCATGTCGTTTGTCTGCGAAGAGGGGGAGTTCGTCGTCGTCGTGGGGCCATCCGGCGCGGGCAAAACAACGCTGTTGAACATGCTCGGCGGCATGGATGGCGCAACGTCCGGATCCATTGTTCTCGACGGTGCTGAGATCAGCGCGTTCAACGAGAAGGAGCTGACGCAGTACCGACGGGTTGATATCGGGTTCGTGTTCCAGTTCTACAATCTCGTCCAGAACCTTACCGCTCTCGAAAACGTTGAGCTTGCGAGCCAAATATGCCCGAACCCGCTCGACGCGGCCGAAGTGCTCTCCGAGGTTGGGCTTTCCCATCGCATGGACAATTTCCCCGCTCAGCTTTCAGGCGGCGAACAGCAACGCGTCGCCATCGCGCGTGCGCTCGCGAAAAATCCCAAGCTGCTGTTGTGCGACGAACCTACCGGCGCCCTCGATTACAAAACGGGCAAGGCGATCTTGAAGCTTTTGCAGGACACCTGCGCGAACACGGGCAAAACCGTCGTGCTCATTACGCATAACTCCGCATTTTGCGATATCGCCGATCGTGTGATCCATGTGCGCGAGGGCCGTATAGCCTCTATGCACGTCAACGATCATCCTATATCGGCCGAAATGGTGGAGTGGTAGCGTCATGCGCAGCGCCTTCAACAAGGACGTCCTCCGCTCCATCAGCCATTCCTGGGGGCGTTTTCTGGCCATTGCCGTGATGGCCGCGCTTGGCTGCGGCTTCTATGCCGGCCTGCGCATGACCGGGCCCGATATGCGCCTTGCTGGTGACGAATATTACGACGCCACGAATCTATGCGACCTGCGCGTCGTCTCCACCCTCGGCCTTAACGACGATGAGGTGGATATGCTGCGCAGCGTTGAGGGGGTTTCGGGCGTCATGCCCGCGCGCGAGGCGGACATGATCGCCGATCTTGACGGCACGCAATACACGTTCCGCGTTCACTCTCTCGATGTTGATTCCGCCCGGCAAAGCACCTGCTCAGACGGCGTACACGTCGAATCCGCCAACAACGATTATCTGAACCGTCTGATACTGGTCGAGGGCGACTGGCCCTCCTCGGCCAACGAGTGCTTGCTCTCAGCCGATGCCGCCTGGACGGGCGAGGTCGGCATTGGCGACACGGTTCGCGTCATGGAGTCCACGCAGGACCTCGACGACACGTTCTCGGTGCGGGAATTCACCGTAACGGGATTCATCCGCTCTTCGTATTACACCTGCTCGACCAGCCCGGGGACGACGACGCTCGGCTCCGGCCAGCTTTCCTCGTACCTGTACGTGCCTGACGACGCATTCGCCGACGATTTCCCGATCACCGAGGCATTTATCACCGTCGAGGGCGCCGCCACCGAGAAGTGGGGAAGCGACGCATATCAGGAGGTTGTCGACGGCGTCTCGCGGCGCCTGAGCGATCTTTCGCCTCGGATAGCTGCAAGCCGCCTTGACGGTATCGCCGCCGATGCGCAAGCCGAGCTGGACGCGTCGCGCGAAGAATATGAACGACAGAGAAGCGACGCTTATACGCAGATTGACGATGCGCAGCGGACGCTCGATGATGCAGCTTCGGAACTTTCGAGCGCGCAATCGAAGCTGGCGAGCGCGGCTGCTCAGTTGGCGAGCAGCTCCCAGACGATCGCTTCCGGCAAGCAGCAGCTCTCTGAGGGGCGCTTGCAGCTCCAGTCGGGCGAGGCTGAGCTTGAAAGCCAGCAGAGCACCGCCGAAGAGGCTCTGTCGGCTGCCCAGGCACGTCTCGATGAAGCGCAGGCCCAATACGACGAGGCGTCCTCGAAGCGCAACGAGCTTGCGGTGCAGCTTGCGCAGGCGCGCGCAGCCGGGATCGAGGAGGCCATCGAGCAGCTTGAGGCCGCCATCGCCGCTATCGACGAGCAGATAGCCGGCGTGCCCGAGCAGCTTTCCGAGGGTCGCGAGCAGATCGAGCAGCAGCGCATGGAGGCTTACGCGCAGCTCGATGCCGCCCGCGCGCAGCTTGACGACGCCCGCGCGCAGCTCGACGCCTCGGAGGCGACGCTTGCCAGCGGCGAAGAGCAGCTTGCGTCAGGTCAAGCGGAATATGCTTCCGGCCAGGCCGAGTACGCCAGCGGGCTTGCTGAATACACCGACGGCCAAGCCGAGTTGGACGAGAAGCGTGCCGAAGCCGATGAGAAGTTCGCCGATGCGAAGCGCCAGCTTGACGATGCTCAGGCCGAGATCGACGACATCGCCAACAAGGACATCGACGTTTATGTGCTCGACCGCACGAAAAACGTCGGCGCAGAGGGATTCCGCTCCGATGCAGGGCGCATCGACCAGATCGCCCAGGTGTTCCCCCTGCTGTTCTTCCTCGTCGCGGCTCTGGTGTCCCTGACGACCATGACGCGCATGGTCGACGAGGAGCGCGTCCTTATCGGCACCTACAAGGCGCTCGGTTATTCGGGCGCGCGCATCACCTCGAAATACCTGGTGTACGCCGTGGTGGCAAGCGGTATCGGGGCTTTCGCGGGCATCGCGGCGCTTTCGCAGTTCCTGCCCTGGTTCATCATGCATGCCTACTCGATCATGTACAGCGTCCCGTGCGTTCCGACCCCCATCGATGCGCCGCTTGCCGTTCTATCGGCCGCCCTCGGCGTCGGCATCACGGTTGCGGCGACGGCGTTCGCCGCGGCTTCCTCGCTGCGCGAGCGCCCGGCAACGCTGATGCTTCCCCGTGCGCCGAAAGCCGGCAAGCGCATTCTGCTCGAGCGTATTCGCCCCTTGTGGAGTCGCATGTCGTTCAGCTGGAAGGTGACGGCGCGCAACCTTTTCCGCTACAAGAGGCGTTTCTTCATGGCCATCGTCGGCATCGCCGGCTGCACCGCGCTTTTGCTGACGGGTCTGGGGCTGCAAAACGCCATCAACGACATCATCGACAAGCAGTTCTACGATCTGTACCGCTACAATACGATCGTGCGCGTCGCTGACGGCGCGACGCAGGAGCAGAAAGCCGCCGTCGAAGATCTGGCTGCTGGCGTGGCTGAAGGGGATTCGACCTGGGTTTGCGTCGAGAACAAGATCGTGTGCTCTGCGGATGGAGCCCTCGAGCACCGCGTCGATCTTGACGTTCCGAGCGACCCCGACAGCTTCTCGTCGTTCAACGTGCTGCGCGAGCGCGTAAGCGGCAAGGCGCTTTCCCTTGACGATGATGGCGTGATCATCAGCGAGAAGCTTGCCACCACGCTCTGCGTCGGGGTGGGGGATTCCGTCGATATATTCGACGAGGACGCCGTCGGCAACGTGACGGGCGAGGGAAGGTCCGTCAAGGTTTCGGCGATCATGGAGAACTACGTCGGGCAGGTCGTCTTCATGACGCCCGATCTGTATGCGCAGGTGATGGGCGCATCTCCGACGTTCTCCACGTTCTACACCAAGCTTGGATCCGACACGGGCACCCGCCAGGAATTCTCCGATGAGGTGCTTGGCCTTGAGAACGTGAAAACCTGCACGTACAACGACGAGACCATCGAAAACTACCGCACCATGCTCAAAAGCGTCGACAGCGTGGTGGTCGTGCTCGTCGTCGCGGCGGCTCTGCTCGCGTTCGTCGTCTTATACAATCTGACGAACATCAACATCACCGAGCGCATCCGCGAGATAGCCACCCTGAAGGTGCTCGGCTTCACTCCGCATGAGGTCAACGCCTACATTTATCGAGAGACGCTGCTGCTTGCCGTGATCGGCGCCGCCTTCGGGCTCGTCCTCGGCGTGATCATGGAGGGCTACGTCATCACGACCGCGGAGGTCGATCAGGTCATGTTCGGGCGCGACATCCATGTTGCGAGTTTCGTCATCGCCTTCGTGCTGACCATGGTCTTCTCGATCGTCGTCACGCTGGCCATGCGCGGCAAACTGCGCCGCGTCGACATGGTCGAGAGCCTGAAGTCGAACGAATAGCGTGCCGTCCATCGGCGGACTTGCGTTACAATAACGCGAGTGTGTTTCGGTATTTCAACGAAGGGGAATCATGAAGGTTACCGAGAAGAAGCTTGATGACGGCCGTATCCAGCTTGACGCGCTCGCGTCGACCGCCGAGGTCGCGCAAGCGTTCGGCGTGGCTCATTACGCCTTTTGCGGAAAGATGGGGATCCGCCTGCAGCCGGGTCAGATGCCCGCGCAAGCAGCGGAAGAGCAGATGGGCATCAAGGATCTCGACGCGGTTTCCCAGCAGCTGGCCGTCGATCATCTGGTTCCCTATGCCGTCGACAAGCGCAATCTGTGCCCTGCGTTTCCGCCGAAAGCCGTCTTCAACGAGCCCATCAAGCGCGGGAAAACCTTCGAGTTCACCTTGCGCGTAACGTTGAAGCCCCAATACGAGCTTGACAGCTACGACCCGGTTGCCGTGACGGTTCCGGCGTTCACCTTCGACGAGAGCCAGGTGGAAAAGGAGCTTCAGAATCTTGCTGAAAGCTTCGCCACCTTCGAGAAGGCCGAATCGCATCCTATCGGCGAGGGGGATGCGGCCCTGATCGCCATCGAGGCGAGCCAGGCGGGCAAGCGTCTTGACAACCTGTGCACCGATGGGCGCACCTACATCATGGGCATGCAGCTGATGCCCGACGAGTTCGAGCGGCATCTGTACGGCATGCAGGAAGGCGACGTGAAGGATATCGAGTTCACCGTGCCGAATATGCCCGACGACGCAAAAGACCCTTTCAAGTGCACCGTCACCATCAAAGAACTGCAACGCAAGGTGGTTCCTGCGGTGGATGACGCCTTCGTCGCCAAGAACGTGCCGATGATGCGCGACGCCGCGGCGCTGCGCGGCAGCCTCGCCGAGCGCATGCGCGCGCAGGCGGCCAACGAATACAACGAGATGAAGCTGAGCATGGTGGCGGAAGCCCTCGGCCATCGTTTCAAGGGCTCCATCGCCGACGAGACCTACGAGGCCATGCGCGAGACGCTGCTCGACAACATTCGTCTCTCCCTTGCCCAGCAGGGCATCCAGTTCGACCAGTTCGTGCAGGCCCAGGGAGGCGAGCAGCAATTCGGCATGATGCTGATGATGCAGGCGCGTCAGATGCTCGTGTCCGGTTACGCGCTCGATGCGGTGTATCGCCACGAGAAGATGGAGATCAACGACGACGATATCATGGCGTCGTGCAAGGCCATGAACCCCGCCGACCCGCAGGCGGCGCGCCGTCAGATGGAGGAGAACGGCCAAGGTTTCGTGCTGCGCGAGACGGCCGAGCGGTTGAAAGCGAACCGCTGGGTGCTCGAGCATGCCATCATCACCGAGCAGGAGCCGAAGCCGGGCGAGGAAGCCGGCGCATAAGGCCGACTTTGAGCCGAAGGCGCAAGCTGGCGCATAAGGCCGAAAGCCGCATGCGGATTGCGAGCGTTCGGTCGAGCCGCGCGACATGGGCGTGCGCTTGCCAAGGGAGTGATTTCCTGATCGTGAGCCAGATCGAGCGGTTCGCCTGATCTGGTCGCGCCCTGCATGGGTGCACGAACGCGTGAAGCGAAGAAAACGTGAACCCGCCAAGCATCTTAGAGGTGCTCGGCGGGTTCCGTGGTATTATGCAAAGGCTTGTCTTCCGCCTTGGTCGGAAACCAAGGCATTGTCAAAAGGAGTAACCAGACATGAAACAGGGAATCCACCCGGAGTACGTTGACTGCACCGTCAAGTGCAGCTGCGGCAACACGTTCCAGACGCGTTCCACCAAGCCCGAGCTGAAGATCGACATCTGCAACGTCTGCCATCCGTTCTACACGGGCCAGCAGCGCTTCGTCGACACCGGCGGACGCGTGCAGCGCTTCGCCGACAAGTTCGGTTCCGCCAAGGAGCAGGTGGCTGCTCGCGAGGCCGCTCGCAAGGCCGAGAAGGCCGCCAAGGCCGCCGAGGCCGAGGCTGCTCGCAAGGCTGAGCGCGAGGCCAAGGCCGCTGCTAAGGCCAAGCGTGCCGAGGAGTACGCCAAGAAGGCTGCCGCCGAGGCCGAGAAGGCCGCTGCCGCCGAGGCTGCCGCCGCTGCTGAGGCCACCGAGCCTGCCGTCGAGGTTTCCGCTGCCGACGAGGCTGCGGTCGACGCGCTGGTCGAGGAGCAGGCTGCCGAATAACGGCAGACGCATACCGGTCTGAAAAGAAACTCCGCTGCGCTTTGATTGCAGCGGAGTTTCTTGCGCTTGGGGGGGGGTGATGCCCCGGGCAGCCGCACAGGGTTGCTTACCGTTTCGCCTCCCCGGCCTTCAGGCTTGCCATCACCAGCGCCTCGCCGAACAGCTGCCCGGCGCCGTTGCTCACCGCGAATTTCGCCTTTTCCGGATCGTTCACGATGCTGCCGGCCAGCTCGTGCACGCCCCATTTCAGCAGAAACGGCGTCATGATCACGCTCGGCCCGACCATCACGGTGCATGCTTTCTCGGCCAGGTTGAGCAGGCGCGGCGCCGTCTTGTTGATGAGCGTCACGCCGGTGATGAAGGCGAAATCGGCCTGCGGCATGACGTATTCGCATGCGGGGTCGGGCGTGTCCAGCCCGTCGCGGCAATTGCGCTCAAGTACGGTGAGCTGGGCGTATTCGGCAATATCGGCCATATGTGGGAAGTGCCCCACCACTACGACGCGTGCCTTGCCACCGTGCGCCTCGATGGCGGGCCGGTAGGCGTTGAAGGCGTCGGTGGGACCGCCTCCCTCGCGCTCGCCATCGCTGCGGTGCTCGGAGGGGTCGGCGTAGGCGCATCCGAGCGGATCGAGCAACTCGCGCCTTGAATACCAGGCATTGAGCGCGGCAACCCCGATCGTCGCTTCCTCGAAGCACCACGATTTCGAAAGCTCCGCAACCTGGCGAAGCTCCATGCCGCGCAGATCCATCTTGAAGCGGCGCTTGCCGCCCCCACGTGTGGTGAAGGCGACCCCCATCCCGCAGTCGGCCTCCACATAGGACCAATGCAAGCCCAGGCAGTAGTCGCGCACTTTGATCCCCTCGGGAATCTGCCCTATCAGGTGGTTATACAGCTTCCAGTTCGACCCGCGCTCGTAGGTGCCGGGAAACGAAATGGGACCTTCGGGAGCTTTGAGCGTGGAACATGTTTTGGCGCTGGTCATGGTGTTCCTTCCGTGCGGCGGCCTGACGGTCGCGAGCAAATTTCTTCGCCTATGAGATGCCGCTAGAAGAACACCTTCGCAACGCGCGGATAGAAGCCCTCGTCCTTGTAGTGGAGCAAGGTGGTGGGGGTGTCCCCGCGGCGCACGTAGAGTTTCTTGAGCGGCGTTTCAAGATCGACCGGCTCGCCATCGATGAACAGCGTCGCGATGCGTCCGTCGGAGTTGTGACCCAGATCCATCTCGACGACGTCGGAGGGGCTGGTGACGATGGCGCGCGAATGCAGCGTATGCGGCGCAATGGGGACGGCGACAAGCCCGGTGAAGCCGGGGGCCACCAATGGGCCGCCGGCGGACAGCGCATAGGCGGTCGATCCGGTTGCGGAGGCGACGACCAGCCCGTCGGCGCGCATATCCGCTAGCATCGACCCTGAAACGCCCAGGTTGAATTCGATGATGCGCCCATTCGAGCCGCGCGTGACGGCAACCTCGTTGAGCGCGAAGAAGCGATGGCAGGGCAGGTCGCCCTCGTTGGATGCCGGCATCGGCGTCGCATCCGCGTCTGGGCCGCCTGCGCTGGCCGCCTCATCCAGGAAGGGGTCCGACTGCCCTTCGCAGACGGCGATGATCTCGAGGTTCGTGCGCTTATCGACGATGCATTCCCCGGCAAGGGCCGCGGCCATCGGCTCGAGCACGCCTGCCTCGCACGGGTTCGTCAGAAAGCCGAGCGTACCGTAGTTGATGCCCAAGATGGGGATGCCCGTGTAGGCGATTTGCAACGCGGTGCGCAAAAGCGTGCCGTCGCCGCCGAGCGCCACCGCCATGTCAAGGCCGCCCTGCACGACTGCGGCGATGTCCTTGTCGGGGTAGACGCCGTCAAGATCCGAGGCGCTTGTCAGCGTTGTGTCAACACCCTGCGCGTTCAGGTACGTCGTGAGCAGAAGCGACGCCTCGACGGCCTGAGAGTTGTAGTTGTTGCGCACGATAAGGATGTGCATGCAGCCCCTCTTTCACGGTTTGCTATGATTTATCATTATACGCATCTTGATTGAAGGCAACTTCCCATGTCCGACAAGCTCTCACGAGCTCGACATACGCGCACGGCGAACGGCGGCATGCCAGGTGCCACCGGCGCCGCCGAGGCCTCGCAGGCTTCTTCCGGTGCTACGTGCGATGTGCCCGCCTCCTCCGGGCAGGCTTCCGCGGCGTCCATCGGCTCCTCTGCGGCGCTCATCAGCATCTGCACCATCATATCGCGCATCACGGGCTTCGCGCGCACGTGGGCCATGGCCTTCGCGCTCGGCTCCACTTTGCTCTCCAGTTCCTATCAGGTGGCAAACAACCTGCCCAATCAGCTCTACGAGCTGGTGTGCGGCGGCATGATCGTCACCGCGTTTTTGCCGGTGTACGTGTCGGTGAAGAAGCGCCTGGGACAGCGCGCGGGCAATGAGTACGCGTCGAACCTGCTCACGCTCGTGGTGTTGCTTCTCGGCGTCGTGTCGCTTGCCTGCATGCTGTTCCCCTCGGCGGTCATCTACACGCAATCGTTCTACTCCGACCAGTCGCAGATGGCCACTTCGGTGTTCTTCTTCCAGTTCTTCGCCATCCAAATAGTCTTCTACGGGTGCTCGGCCATCGTGTCGGGTCTGCTCAACGCCAGCCGCGACTACCTGTGGTCCTCCATCGCGCCGGTGGCGAACAACGTCATCGTCATCCTCACGTTTTTGGCGTACTCGCTGGTTGCGCCCACCGATCCTGCCCTCGCGCTCTACATCATCGCCATCGGCAACCCCGCCGGCGTCCTGGTGCAGATGGCCATTCAGTTGCCGGCGCTCAAACGCAACGGCATCCGTATCCGCCCGCGCGTGAACCTGCGCGACCCGGCCCTGCGTGAGACGCTCGGCATCGGCGTGCCGGCGGTCATCGTCATGCTGTGCTCGTTCGCGGTGGTGTCGGTGCAGAACGCCGCGTCGTATAACTTCGCCGACAATGGCCCGTCCATCCTGGCGTATTCTCGCCTGTGGTTCACGCTGCCGTATTCGTTTTTGGCTGTGCCCATCACCACGGCCATGTTCACTGAGCTCTCCGACATGCGAGCCGAGGGCAACATGGAGGGCGTCAAGCGCGGCATCGTGGGCGGCACGAATCAGATCCTGTTCTTCATGATCCCGTTCGCTCTGTACCTGGCTATCTTCAGCATGCCGCTCGTGACGCTTTACCATGCCGGCGCGTTCACCATGGAGCATGTTTCCTCCATCGCGACGTACCTGGCGGTATGGGCGGTCGCGCTGCCGCTGTACGGCGTGAACACTTATCTGCAGAAAACGTTCTCCAGCCTGCGGCGCATGGGCGTCTTCGCGGGTGTGAACGTGCTCGCTTCGGCCGTGCAGGTGGGGTTGACCATGTTCGCCGCCAGCAACGCCGCAACCATGCCCATAGAATCCATTGCCGTGGCGGAAACCATGTTCTACCTGGTTTCCGATGTCTGCCTGTTCGCGTACCTGCGGCGAGATTTGGGCCCCTTCGGCCTGCGCTCCATCGTGCGCGCGGTGGCCGTCGCGCTCGTGCTCGGCGCGGCCGGCGCGCTTGCCGGCGGCGGCGTGCTGTGGTTGCTTCAAACATTGGTTGCCCCGCTGTCGGGCTCCATCGTCCAGGCGCTCGTTTACGTTATCGTAGGCGGTGCGGTGGCGCTGGCGGTCACGTTCGTGCCGGCATGCGCGCTGCATGTGCCCGAGGCGGCCTTCATCGAGCGGATCGTCGGCAAGCTGGCCGGCAGGCTCGGACGTTAAGACGCCGCAAAATGGGGCTTGCCCGTAAAAGTCGGCCTTGCCGGCAGATCCGGGTTTGCCCGCGCGATCCGCATGTTCGATGCGCAGCCGACGGGCGCATGGTGCTGAGTGCTTTTCGTGGGAGGTTTAACCGTGTTCGATGACCGGCTTCGGTTCCGTTTCCCCGCTTATCCCTTGCTGAAATACTACCTGTGGCTTTTCGGCATGCTGGTCGTCCTGTATCTGCTCAGCGTGGCGATACCTTTCATGCCCGCCTTCGGCGTCGCCTTATTTTGGGCGGCCTTAAGCGCCATCTCCATGATCGGCGTCGCCTACCAGGTCGTCATCCGCAAGGCGCATCGGCAGCTCGTCCTTGAGCGGGATGGACGTCTGTCTCAATTGAACAACGGGCGAACGCTCGGTTTTCTTCTCGGATTCGTGCTCAGCGCCTTCGGCGTCGCCAGTTTCATGGTGGGTTCGGTTTGCTGGGACGCGATGGAGTGGCTCATGGTCGCCTTGGGCGGCGGGTGCCTGCCGGCGTTGCATTACCTGTTCCAGCGTTTTATCTTGCATGACCTGAAAGGTCTTTTCCGTTCGGCGTATTCGCTGCTGTGCGCTTCGGCCATCGCTGGTTTTCTGCTGTGCGTCGTGTACTGCGTTATCGAATCGCACAACCCCGACACATCCTCGAGTGCCTCGTTGCTGCAGGCGTTTTTGGCTACTCCCGCATACTTCGCCAAATCGGGGTCGTCGCTTTTGCATGAGTGCGGGATCTGGCTTCGCCTTGCCGATGCGTGGACGTCGTTCGGCTCATCCTTTCTTCAGGAGGCGTTCGCCGAAAGCCCCGTATCTCTCATCGTCAAGCTCATCGTTTCCTTGGGCGCATTTCTGGGCGCGATGAGCATTTTCTCCATCGGCATGATCTTGGATAGGGAAAAGATGGCAAGCATTCTCGCCCCTATTTCCGCGATCGCATCCGACGGTCGCGAGCGGCTTTACGTGCAGCGGCGTTATCTCGCGTGCTTCATTCTGCCCCCGATTGCCTTGATCGGGGCGTTCCTCTATGCAGACGCTCAAGTGAGCGCAGCTGTACAGGGGCCGGCATACTCGATGGCCCAGCAGGCGGTGCGCGCTGTTGCCAGCGTCTCGGTGTACGAGGTGGACGGTATCTGTTACGACCGGCAGATGATCGACGAGAAATTGCTTTCGGGCGCGCTTTCCGGGCAGCTTGACGATGCGGCGTCGGCGAAGAGCAGCTTGGTTGCCACCGTGCAGGACGTTTATGCGGGATGCAGCGACAATGTCGATGATTTTCTGAACTGGTATTACGGCATGTCCAGTGCTTCCAGGTCGGAGAGAGCCAAGCTCAAGAGCTCATCGGCGGCCTCTTCGGCGCTTTCGGATAATTTCAAGCAGATTGTGGTTGGGAACGCTTCGGGTGAACTTGCCCGCGCGATTGAGGACTATCGGAGCGCTACCGCTAAGGCGCAGGAATACCTTAATGAGGTGCTTGCCGAATGCCGGGTTGATAGTATTCCGGACGATGATGCTTGGCTCTGCTCTGCGGCCGCGCCTCCCGCGGAGCTTTCGCAGACCTTGGACGAGCTATCGCGTTTAGCGGAAGCGTCCGGGCAAGACGGCGTCGATTCCTCAAGCTCGGGTCTGTCCTTTTCGAACTCGTCTTCGGACAGCTTGACCGATCGGTTGACGGCCGCATTCGAGGCTACGGGGGATTATTCCACGATGACTTCCAAGCTTGCCGAAGTGGGGAAGGATGCCGACAGCGTGCTGCACGCATTCGTGTCGATCGATTCGGATATCGACGACAAGGGCAGTAGGGAAAAGTACCGCGAGGACCTGGTTCGACTCATCGAGGAGGACAAGGCCGACGTCTTGAAACGCTATGCGCTGAGCTAAGGGCGCCGCGGCTCGCTTTCGGTGGCGCGCCGCGGCGTTGCCTTCAACCCTTACCGATGGAAGTACCGGCGCTGCTCGTATTTCGGCTCGCAGCAGACGTTGATGCCGAGCGTGCGGTAGAGCTTCTCGTCAGCGGGCCCTAGAATGACGCTGAAGTGGGCGTCGCAGCCGCGCAGTTCGCCCGCCGCCGCGATCAGCTTGGCCGCCACCGGGTCGGTCGCGCTCGATACCGACAGCGCCAGCAGCGTCTCATCGGAGTGCAAACGCGGGTTCTTCGAATGCAGCGTCTTCGTCTTCAGCTCGCAGATAGGCTCGATGACCTCGTCGGATATGACGAACAGGTCCTCGTCGATGCCGGAGGCTCCCTTGAGCGCGTTCATCAGAAGCGACGACGCCGCGCCGAGCAGATCGGACGTCTTGCCCGTCACCACGCGTCCGTCGGGCAGCACCATCGCGCCCGCAGGTCCGCCGGTCGCCTCTTCCTTCAGCAGCGCGGCCGAGCGTGCCGGCGAGTAGCCCGCGTCCACACCGGCCTGGTTCATCAGCAGCTCGAGATGCTCCACGTATTCGTGATGAAGCCCCGTGCGGCGCTCCTCGACCGCGGCGGAGAAGTAGCGGCGCACGATCTCCATCTTGGCCGCCTCGCGGCAGGCGTCGTCGTCCACGATGGCAAGCCCCGCCATGTTCACGCCCATGTCGGTGGGGGACTGATACGGGCTCTCGCCCAAGATGCGCTCCATCATGGCCTTCAGCACAGGGAAGATCTCAACGTCGCGGTTGTAGTTCACCGTCGTCTTGCCGTAGGCCTCCAGGTGGAACGGGTCGATGCAGTTCGCGTCGTCCAGATCGACCGTCGCCGCCTCGTAGGCGATGTTGACCGGGTGCTTCAGCGGCAAATTCCAAATGGGGAACGTCTCGTACTTCGCGTAGCCGGCCTCAACGCCGCGCTCGTGCTCGTGATAGAGCTGCGAGAGGCATGTGGCCATCTTGCCCGAGCCGGGGCCGGGCGCGGTCACCACGACGAGCGGCTTGGTGGTTTCGACGAACTCGTTTCTGCCGTACCCTTCGGCCGACACGATGCGCGCCGTGTCGTAGGGGTAGCCGGCGATGGGGTAGTGCAGGTAGCTCTTGATTCCCAGGCTGTCCAGGCGACGGCGGAAGGCGACGGCGGAAGGCTGGTTCTCGTAGCGGGTGATCACCACGCCGGCGGTGGCGAACCCCATGGAGCCGAAGATGTCGAGCAGGCGCAGCACGTCCTCGTCATAGGTGATCCCCAGATCCCCGCGCACCTTGTTCTTCTCGATGTCGTTCGCGCAGATGGCGATGATGATCTCTACGTCGGCGGCCATCTGCTGCAGCATGCGGATCTTGCTGTCGGGCTCGAATCCCGGCAGCACGCGGCTGGCATGGTAGTCGTCGAAGAGCTTGCCGCCGAACTCCAGGTACAGCTTGCCGCCGAATTGGCTGACGCGCTCCCTGATGTGCTCGGCCTGCAGGGCCAGGTACTTGTCGTTGTCGAAACCGATGCGCATGGGCGAACCTCTTTCCCTTAAGGCAACGTGGGCCCCGGTTTGCGCGGCGCGGGCGCAAGGGGCGTTTAACTGGATCAGTATACGGTACGTGCTTCGCCGCCCGCGCCGCCCGCGTCGAAAACCGCAACGTTTCCTCTGTGTTAAATGCCGCCGTCAGAGGGCGCGCTCATCGACTCGTATGTAGAATGGAATAACGTGTGGGGTTCGCTGTTCGCGTGCTGCAGACGTGCTGGTCTGCACTGTGCGCCGCAGCGATAAGCAATACATTGTGCTAGCGCGAAGGAGTACCATGACCAAGCATATTTTCGTCACGGGCGGCGTCGTATCTTCCCTGGGCAAGGGCATCACCGCAGCGTCTTTGGGGCATCTGCTCAAGGCGCGCGGCTATAAGGTGACCATGCAGAAGATGGACCCGTATTTGAACGTCGACCCCGGAACCATGAGCCCGTTCCAGCACGGCGAGGTGTTCGTCACCGACGACGGTCATGAGGGCGATCTCGATCTTGGCCACTACGAGCGCTTCATCGACGAGAACCTCTCTCGTGAATCCAACTTCACGCAGGGCTCCATCTACCAAACCCTCATCGCGCGCGAACGTCGCGGCGACTTCCTCGGCGGCACCGTGCAGGTCATCCCGCACGTGACCGAGGCCATCAAGGAGCGCCTGCGCCGCATTGCCGACCAGTCGGGAGCCGACATCGTCATCTCGGAGATCGGCGGCACCATCGGCGACATCGAGTCGCAGCCCTTCATCGAGGCCGCGCGCCAGTTCAAGAAGGAGAAGGATCCCGGCGACGTCCTGTTCATCCACGTCACACTGGTGCCCTACATCGCCGCCGCCCACGAGGTGAAGACCAAGCCCACGCAGCACTCCGTCAAGGAGCTGCGCTCCATCGGCGTGCAGCCCGACTTCATCGTGTGCCGCTCCGACCACGAGATCTCCGATCACGTGCGCGAGAAGATCGCCCTGTTCTGCGACGTGCGTCCTGAGGAAGTGCTCGCCTGCGCCGACAGCCCCTCCATCTACGAGGTGCCTTTCGGCCTGTTCGATCAGCAGTTCGATACGAAGGTCCTGGCGCGCCTGGGCCTGCCGGAAAATCAGATCGACCTCACCCCGTTGCGCAGCTTCCTGGATGCGGCGGCCAACTGCGAGCGCGAATGCGATATCGCCGTCGTCGGCAAGTACGTCAGCCTTCCCGATGCCTATCTGTCGGTCATCGAGGCGCTCTACCATGCCGGCGTGCACAACAACTGCCACGCCAACGTGCATCTGATCGATGGCGAGGAGCTCAACGATTCCAACGTTGACGAGGTGCTCGGGAACATGGACGGCGTGCTCGTCCCCGGCGGTTTCGGCCAGCGCGCCTTCGAGGGCAAGATCTGCGCCGTGCGCTATGCCCGCACGCACAACGTCCCCTTCCTGGGCATCTGCTTGGGTATGCAGGCGGCGGTGTGCGAGTTCGCGCGCGACGTCGCGGGCATGCCGGGAGCCACGTCGGCCGAGTTCGACGAGAACGCTGAGTTCCCGGTCATCGATCTCATGCCCGAGCAGGAGGACATCGAGGACAAGGGCGGCACCATGCGCTTGGGAGCCTACCCCTGCAAGGTCGCGGCCGATTCGAAGGCCCTTGCGGCTTACGGCGAGTCGATCATCTACGAGCGCCATCGTCATCGCTATGAGGTGAACAACGCCTTCCGCGATCGCCTGATCGACGCCGGCCTGGTCATTTCCGGCGTCTCTCCCGACGAGCGCCTGGTCGAGATGGTCGAGATCCCCGATCATCCGTGGTTCGTGGCGAGCCAGGGCCACCCCGAGTTCAAGAGCCGTCCGACGCGCCCGCATCCGTTGTTCCGCGAATTCGTGGCCGCCGCCGTCGCTCATCGCGGGTAGCCCGACCGCTCGTGCGCTGTCTTAGGGCTTGCGTGCGATTCTCCGCCCACCCGAAAGTCAGCCTGCGATGAACCGCCTGCTGTTTCCCGGACCGACGCCTCCCGTTTCTTGGGCACGAGAAACGGGAGGTTTCTTTATGCGCATTGGTTTTAAGGTGAAGCACGGCGTCGGGGTCGGCATAGCGGCCTTTAGGCATGCGCTACTATATATGCAAGGTGAGTGTGCCGAACAATCCGAAGGCAAGCAGAAGGCGAGCTGCGGGAGGCGTTCGTTTCGCCGGCGTAGGACGCTGCATTCGTTTCGCGAGCGCAGTGCTGCGTGCCCGACCGCTGAAGCGTCCGGGTACGGAAGGTTTCCGAGCGCATTTTTCTGCTGCTCGGGTTTCGTCAATGAAAGGGGTAATGCGATGGATGACTTTATCGATGGCGACGATCTCGTCGATCTTTCCGCCGAATACATCGCTTACCTGCGTGTTGAGCGGGGGAGCAGTCCGCGAACCGTATCGGCTTACGAGACCGACCTTGAGCGCTACCGTGACTTTCTGGCCTCGCAAGAGGTCTTTACCCTATCGGCCGTGACGCGAGATTTGATCGTTGCGTACGAGTCGTACCTGTTCGGCGAGCAGTTCGCTGCGACCACCGTCAGCCGGCGCATATCGGTGGTGAAAGGTTTTCACCGGTTTTGCGTAGCGGAAGGTTATACGCAGCACAATCCGGCGGGCACCTTGGCGCTGCCGAAAACGCCGCGCCGCCTGCCTGATGTGCTGTCCATCAAGCAGGTGGGCGACATGCTCGATGCCATGCCTTCGACTACCGCTGCCGATCGTCGTGATCGCGCCATTTTGGAAGTGCTGTACGGCTGCGGTTTGCGTGTGAGCGAGCTGTGCGGCCTTGATCTTGCCGACGTGCACCTGGCCGATGGCTATGTGCGCGTTGTGGGGAAGGGCGACAAGCAGCGCATCTCCCCAATATCGGGAGCGGCCGCGCGAGCCCTGTCTTCGTATATGGAGCATGCGCGCTCCGAGCTTGCCAAGCCCTATTCAAAACCAACCGATGCGGTGTTCCTGAACGCTCGCGGCGGCCGTCTTACCCGCCAGAGCGTCTTTCGCATCGTGTCGCATGCCGGCGTGATCATCGGGGTGGAGAACCTTCATCCGCATACCCTGCGCCATTCATTCGCCACGCATATGCTCGAAGGCGGAGCGGATTTGCGCGTGATACAGGACATCTTAGGTCACTCGGACATCTCCACCACCCAAATCTACACGCATGTCGATCGCACGCTTATTCGCGAAGAGTACATGCAGGCGCATCCGCGCGCTTGAGTGAGGGCCCCATAACGCCCCCCACATCGTCCCACGAAGTTGCCCCACATCGTCCCACACTCCTGTATTCACCGCTTTCCACCGATTATGACGCCGCTCGCCTAAATGGCTCCACGCCGCCTTGCGGCGCCGCTGAAAGGGTTGCACCCCTCGGCCTGATTCTGGATTCGCCTCTTTCTTGATGGGGGAGCGTGCATACGGGCAAATCATTTAAAATAGGCTCATTGACCAGGCATTCTATCTTAATACCGCCTTGAATGCCCTTGCTGTCTCCTCATGCTCTCGCCCCATGATTCAACCTATGGTTAAGGCACGCTTAACCCCCTCACAATCCCCCCACAATGCCCCACGGTCACTATCTTGCGAAAGCCTTCCTGCAATCACCCCAACATATGGTGCTTGCTGGGATTGCAAACCTGGATTTGCGTTCCCAAATGGGCTTTCGGGTTGCGTTGTGGGACGTTTTCATTGCTTGGTGGGGCATAGTGGGATAAAATACAAACCACGGAAGCCACTGCAGGGTTTCGAAAGGATCGAATGACGCAAGCAGTTGACATGGAGGAGGGTAGCAACCAGACCGGTAACGCTGGTTCGCAGGTGCACGCTCAGGCGAGCGGTCCCCGCGTCCCGGTGAACCTCAATGGTGCCTACCGCTTCAAGGTCGACGCCAAGGGGCGCTTGTCCCTCCCTTCGAAATTCCGCAAGGTGCTTTCCCCCAATCTCGTTGTCGCCCGGGAGCTTACCGATGAGTGCCTGTACGTCTTCGAGAACCCCGACTACGAGGCATGGATCAACCAGCTGTTCGAGAAACGCTTCGGCGGTTTCGACGAAACCGATCAAGGACATCTCGGTTTGCTGCTTGCCTTGAAGTCGATGGCGAAGGATGTCGAGGTTGACAAGTCCGGCCGCATCATGTTGCCCGCCGAGGCGCGTGAGAAGGCTGGCATTGACAAGGACGTCGTCATCGTTGGCAGCAAGGGTCGTTTCGAGATTTGGGACGCGAAGCGCTACGACGACAAGCTTTCGAAGGTCGACCTGTCGATCTTCTATGACAAATCGAAGTAAGGCGTGAGCGTAATGACAAGCGAATATCGGCATATACCGGTCCTGCTTCCCGAGTGCCTCGAATATTTGAACCTTAAAACACAGCACACGTTCGTGGACGCAACGCTCGGCGGAGCAGGGCATTCTTTCGAAGCTGCAAAGCTGATAGGCAGCGGGGGCACGCTGATCGGCATCGATCAAGATCAGGTCGCGCTTGACGCGGCGGGTCTTAAACTCGGGTCGTTGCCGGACGACGTGCGTCCGCGCCTGAAGCTTGTGCGCAACAACTTCGGGAACATGGACGAGGCGCTTCTTGAAGCGGAGGTGCCCGGCGTCGATGCGTTTCTGTTCGACATCGGGGTCTCGTCCGTGCAGATCGATACGCCATCTCGAGGCTTTTCCTTCAAGGAGGACGGGCCGCTTGATATGAGGATGGATCCGGGGAAGAACACCTTAACCGCAGCAGAGGTCGTCAACACCTACAACGCAGCAGACCTCACCCGGATTATCCGAACGTATTCCGACGAGAAGTGGGCAAGCCGCATCGTGGATTTCATCGTGAAGGCGCGGGAAAAGGCTCCGCTGGAAACGAGCGCGCAGCTGGTCGACGTCATCAAGGCGGCCATTCCGGCAAGCGCCAGGCGTGCGGGAGGCCATCCGGCCAAGCGGACGTTCCAGGCGCTGCGCATCGAGGTCAACGGAGAGCTCGACGTGCTGAAGCGGGGTCTTGAGGCGGCGATTCGCTGGGCGAACCCCGGTGGGCGGATCTGCGTGATCAGCTATCACTCGCTCGAGGATCGCATCGTAAAGGAGATGTTCGCCAGCTTCGTGAACAGGTGCACCTGCCCACCGGATCTTCCGATGTGCGTGTGCGGTAAGAAGCCGATGCTCAAGGTCATCACCCGCAAGCCGGTAGTCCCGACTGCGGAGGAAATAGCGCGCAACCCGCGTGCGCGCAGCGCGAAGCTGCGTGTCGCTGAAAAGCTGTGATGGGGGAATCCTCCTTACGGTAAGCGCGATTGAGATTGATTACGTTTTGAACACGAGCCAGTGAAGGAGGAGGCTATGAGCGCGCAACCGGCGTTCGCGATGTACCCCGAACGCGCCCCCGAGCGCAGCCCGCGCGAGCGGATCCGCGTCGTTGCGGGTCGTAAAACCTCCTCTCCTGATAAAGGTATTACGCCGCAGCGCGTTCTTGCGAGCGTTTTGATTGTCTTCGCCGTGCTGACGCTCGTCGCATGCGCGAACCTGTTCCTTTCGGCTGCGACGGTGAAAACCTCGATGCAGGCGCAGGCCATCTCCTCGCAGATCGACGAGGCGCGTGCAGAGGGAACAACGCTTGAGGTTACCCAGTCGATTCTGTCGAACCCCACCCGTGTCCGCCAGCAGGCGGAGAAGCTTGGCATGTCGGCTCCTGCGGAAGTGGGCAGTATCGCTATGTCCCCGGATGTCGTCTCCACCGATGAGTCGGGCGCGCTTTCCCTGTCCCGCAGCGTGGATCTGGCAGCTAGCGCTGCGAACTAGGGGAGCACCCTATGTCGGATCGTCAACGTCATTCGCGCGATTCTCGCGCAGGGTCCTCGCGCTCTCGCACCCGATCCGGCGCGTCGTCGCGATCCTCGCGCGCGTCCGATAACGGCACGCCCTTCTCGCGCACGCGCGGCGACGTGCGTGGCGTGTCTTCTCGCCGTTCGCGCGAGTCTTCCTCCTCACGCGGTGGAAACTCCCTCGTCGATGGGGCGAGCGCGCATGCTCGCTCGGGTTCGACGCGTTCAGGCCGCGCATCACGTGATCGCGCATCCGCATCGAGGAGCCGTTCGCGCGGCGAGCGTGGCGCGTCGTCGGCCGCTGCGCGCGGATCATCGGTAACCTACGAAACCCTCCAATCCTTGTGCGGCAACCGCGCACGGATCGTGCTGGCGTTATTCTGCCTGCTTTGCGTCATCTACTTCGGAAAACTCTTCTATTTGCAAGTGATCAAGGCCAGCGAGTTCTCGGCGACCGCAACCGCCGAGCGCACTTCCTCGATTTCGCTTGAACCACGCCGCGGCACCATCTACGACCGCAACGGCGTGGTGCTCGCGACGAGCATCGACGCGACCACCATCTACGTGGATCCGACCGAGGTCTCCGATGCGAACATGACGGCATCCATCTTGGCCGAGGTGCTCGGCGGCGAGGCGAAGGACTATCTCGAGAAGGTAACCGCCTCGAACACCCACTATTCGCGCATCAAAAGCAAGGCCGACGTGTCCGACGGCGATAAGATCAAGGAGCTCGCTTCCGAACGCGTTGCCAAGGCGCAGGATGCAGAAAACGAGCGCGCGAAGGCTTCCGGGGAAGAGGCTGAAACGATTTCCGCGGGCATCCACTACGAGGACGACAGCCGTCGTATCTACCCGAACGGCCAGGTCGGCGGCCAGGTCGTCGGTGCCTGCAATGTCGGGGTCGATGAGGAGAACAACCGCGAATATTATTACGGCATGTGCGGGCTCGAGGCGCAGTATGACGATATCCTCTCCGGAACACCGGGCTACGAGAAGGCGGAGTACGGCCGCTACGGACAGAAGATCCCCAGCGCGGACAATGTTCGCGTCGAGGCCGTCGACGGTCAGGACATCGTCGTGTCCATCGATATCGAGCTGCAGCGTCAGGTCGAGGAAAGCCTTGAGAGCGGCTGCGAGGGCATGAACGCCACCGGCGGCTCGTCCGTCGTCATGGACGGCGAGACGGGCGAGATATACGCCGCCGCATCCCTGCCGCTTTTCAACCCCGCCGATCGCAGCGAGGTCAAGGAGGGCGCGACTTCCCTCAAGGCCGTCACCAACCTGTTCGAACCGGGTTCCATCTTCAAATCGGTCTCCACCATGGCGGTGCTCGAGACCAACACGATGACGCCCGATACCGAGTTGTACTGCCCGGCTTCGATCACCGCTGACGGGTATACCATTTCGGATGCGCATGAACGCGGCGATGCGACCTTCACGCTTCGCCAGATTCTCGACCAGTCCTCCAACGTCGGCATCTCGCTGGCCACCGAGGAAATGGGGTTTGAAGAGCTGTACAACCATATCGTCAAGTACAACCTGCACACACGTACCGGCGTCGATTACCCTGGCGAGGGCGAAGAGGGAACCGACCTGCTCGGCATGCTCACCCCGTATGAGCAGTGGTCGGCGGTGCAGGCGTACAACGTCTCGTTCGGCCAAGGCGTGTCGGTGACCCCCCTGCAGATGGTCAGGTTCTACGGAGCCATCGTCAACGACGGCGTCGAATGCACGCCGCACTTCCTCATCTCCCTGCCGCGCTCCTCCGAAAAGGTGACCTATGAGACGACGCAGGTGATCGAGAACACCGACGCCATCCCCGATATGCAGTCGATGCTGAAAACCGTTGTCACCGAGGGCACGGGCACGAAGGCCGCCATCGACGGCTACAACGTCGCGGGCAAAACGTCGACCGCCGAAATCTACGACGAGGAGAACGGCGGTTACCGCGAGGGCGTCTACAACCTTGCGTTCACGGGCTTCATCGCAGATAGCTCGAGCAAGCTTGTATGCTTCGTCGGTGCTAATGAGGTTCCTGGGGACGGCGTGGTCACCCCGATTTTTAAGGATATAATGTCCACTGCTATAGACCGTTTCGGTATCACGTCTGAGTGAGGTAATCGCATGGGAAAGACCTGCGCTGAACTTTTCGAGGGAATGGAAGCGACCATCATCGGCAACGGTGCCGAGCCCGTCGGCGGCATCGCATATCGCAGCGATGCTGTGGCGCCGGGAGATGCGTTCTTCTGCATCGTGGGTATGAAATCCGATGGTCATACCTATGCGCAGGATGCCATCGACCGCGGCGCGCGCGTTCTCGTCGTCGAGCGCAAGGTCTACCTCGCCGATGCTACCGACGTCACCGAGGTCGTCGTTCCCGACACGCGCAAGGCGATGGCCGCCGTATCCGCCCGCTTTCACGACGAGCCGTCGAAGAAGCTCTCCTTGGTGGGCATCACCGGCACCAACGGCAAGACCACGACGACTTACCTGGTGGAGCACATCGCACGGGTTGCGGGCAAGCGCACGGGCGTTATCGGCACCGTCGGCACCCTGATCGGCGACGTGAAGGAGAAGTCCAGCCGCACCACGCCCGAATCGCCCGATTTGCAGCAGCTGCTCGGCCGCATGGCCGATGCGCATTGCGATGTCGTTGCCATGGAGGTTTCCAGCCACGCGCTCGACCTCAAGCGCACCTACGGCGCCCATTTCGCCGTCACGGCCTTCTCCAATCTCACGCAGGATCATCTCGATTATCATCACACCTTCGAGGCCTACTTCGAGGCCAAGGCGTTGCTGTTCGGGAAGGACTATCCCGCCCGTCGCGTCATCTGCGTCGATGATTCCTGGGGCCGTGAGCTGCTTCGCCGTTGCTCCGATGCGGGCGACAACGTCATCACCACCGGTTTCGAGCGGTCTGCTCAGATCCACCCGAAGCAGGTTGATTATTTCCCGACGCACACCTCGATCACGCTCAACGTCCGAGGCAGCTACCGCACGTTCGACTATCCGCTGGTGGGCAAGTTCAATGTCGAAAACGTCATGTGCGCATTCGGCATCGCCATCCAGCTCGGCATTCCCGTCGACACCATCGTCGCGGCCCTTGAGGACGCTCCGCAGATCCCGGGGCGCCTTGAGCGCGTGCATGCGAGCGATGACGGGGGCGTTTCGGTTTTCGTCGACTATGCGCACACGCCCGATGCGCTTGAGAAGGCGCTCGGTTCCATCATGGCGCTAACTCCCGGACGCACCATCTGCGTGTTCGGTTGCGGCGGCGACCGCGATGCATCAAAGCGCCCCATCATGGGGAAAGCCGCCCTTGCAGCCGATCATGCGATCGTGACTTCGGATAACCCGCGGACGGAAGACCCGGCCGCCATCATCGACGACATCGTCGCGGGCATGGGCGAGGGTGCCGGCCGCTACGACGTGGAGGTCGATCGCCGCCGCGCCATCGCGCTCGCCATCTCGCAGGCCAAGCCGGGGGATTCCATCCTGATAGCCGGCAAGGGCCACGAAGACTACCAGCTGGTCGGCGACGAGGTTCTCGCCTTCGACGACAGGGTCGTCGCGCGCGAGGAGCTTGGTCGCGCGTTCGGCTCGAAGGAAGCGTAATCATCATGCGATTCACCCTCGCGGAGGTCGTTGAGGCGACCTCGGGGATCGTCGTCTGCGATTCCGGCAAAGCGTCAGTTCAGGTCAGCTCTCTGACATGGGATTCCCGCAATGTTTGCAAAGACGGCCTGTACGTGGCGCTTCCCGGGCAGCGCGTCGACGGACATGATTTCGTGTCGGCGGCGGCATGCGCGGGAGCTGCGTGCGCGCTTGTCTCCCGCATCCCTGATGATTCCGTTCTCGACGCATGCGAAACTGCCGGTTGCGCGGTGGTCAAGGTATCCGACACGGCTCAAGCCGTCGTCGACCTTGCACGCGTTTGGCGTACGCGGATCCCGGGACGCGTCATCGGCGTCACCGGATCGACGGGCAAGACGACGACGAAGAACCTCGTCCGTGATGTCTTGGGCGCCGCCGGAAGGGTGTGCGCCACCAAGGGCAACCAGAACAACGAGCTCGGCGTGCCCGCAACGCTGCTCTCCGCTTCAGTAGACGACGCGAACGTGATCGTTGAAATGGGCATGCGCGGGCTGCATCAGCTTGATCAGCTATGCGAGTTCGTCCGTCCGGATTGGGGGCTTGTCACAAACGTCGGCGAGAGCCATATCGAGCTGCTCGGGTCGCGCGAGAATATCGCGCAAGCGAAATCCGAGCTGCTTTTCGCCCTCGACGAAGGAGGGATCGCCTTCGTCAATGCTGCAGACGATATGTCCGAAACTTTGATCGAAGATGCCAAGCTTCAAGACCGCGGAGTTGAAATCGTCTTCTTCGACGGCTCGGCCGATTCCTCCTCGCGCAGGCGCAGCTTAGCTGAGCGCTTCGGCGCATCGCGTTTCGTCTGGGCCGAAGATATATCCCTCGACGAGATGGGCAGGCCGAGCTTTACCCTGTGCGCTGAAGGCTTCGCGTTCGAAGGCGGCGCGCCCGCCGTCCATCGTGAGCCGTGCTCGCTTAACGTGATGGGTCTGCATAACGTCTCGAATGCCTGCAGTGCGGCTGCGGTCGGCCTTGCCGCCGGCATGGGCATCGAAGTCGTGGCGCGCGCATTGGCCGACGCTGCCGGCGAGCGCGGTCGTCAGGAAATCGTGCGTGCCGCAAGCGGCCTTATGGTCGTCAACGACGCCTACAACGCAAACCCCGATTCGATGCGCGCCTCTCTTGCCACCTTCGCGTCCTTGGCGGTGGCCGGAAAGCGGATCGCCGTTTTGGGAGATATGGGAGAGCTCGGCTCCATCGCCTGCGAAGCTCACCGGGAAGTCGGCAAGATTGCCGCTGCGTCTCATCTTGATCAGCTTATCTGCGCAGGTGATCTTGCGCGTCATATCGCGACAGGTGCGATCGAGGCCGGTATGGAGCCCTCGCGCGTTACCTGCGTATCCGATTGGAAGCAGGTGCTCGATGCGTTAGCTCCCATCGTGACATCTAACGACGCCGTGCTCGTCAAGGCCTCGCATTTCATGGGCTTGGATCGAGTGGCAAAAGGATTGGTTGAATAGCATGCTGCACGTTTTCGAATCTTATCCGACGTTCCTCGTCTTTCTAGCCGTGTTCTTCTCCATCGTCATCACGATGGTGCTCATGCCCGCCTGGATCAAGTTCCTCAGGGGAAGCCATATCGGTCAGCAGGTGCGGGCCGACGGCCCGGAAAGCCACCTGGTCAAACAGGGTACGCCGACCATGGGTGGCGTCATCATGCTCATCGCCGTCATCGTGACCGCTCTTCTGATCGGCCATCCAACGGTGGAAACCTTCTCGCTTTTGTTTGCGACCATTTTGACTGGGTGCCTCGGCCTTATCGACGACGCCGAGAAAGTTGTCAAGGAACGTTCGCTGGGCCTGACCCCGAAGGCGAAGCTCGTCGGGCAATTCCTTATCTCAACGGTGTTTTGCCTGGTGGCGGTTAACCTTTTGGGCATCGCCCCAACGGTTGAGATCCCGTTCGTCTGCACGCTCGACTTCGGCATCCTGACAAGCGATATCGCGGGCGTCAGCGTGCCGTGGCTCTATCTGATCTTCGTTGACGTCTTGCTCATGGGGCTGTGCAACGCCGTTAACCTGACCGACGGCCTCGACGGTCTCGCATCCGGCACCGTCATGATCGTCATGGTGGTCATGGCCGCTATCGCCTATCGCTCCGATATGCTCGACTCCGCCATCTTCGCCGCGGCAATCGCGGGCGCCTGCGTCGGCTTCCTCTGGTTCAACTCGTTCCCGGCCGACATTTTCATGGGGGATACCGGATCGCTGGCGCTCGGCATGGCGCTTGGCTGCCTGTCGGTTTTGTCGAAGTGCGAATTCATCGTGCTCATCATCGGCGGGCTGTTCGTCGCCGAAGCCCTTTCGGTCATGATCCAGGTCTTCTACTACAAGAAAACCCGCAAGCGCATTTTCCTGATGGCGCCGCTTCATCATCATTTCGAGAAGAAGGGTTGGAGCGAGACGAAGGTCGTCGTGCGTTTCTGGATCGTCTCGGGCGTCCTCGCCGCCGTCGGCTTCGCCATTTACTTTGCCGAGTCCGTTGTCGGGATCGCCTAGTTCGTGAAAGGGATGGTATCAATGATCGAGGGTTTGAAATCTGCTCCGGAAAATCTCGGGCGCGTGCTCGTTCTCGGCCTGGGCAAATCAGGTCATGATGTCGTCGAGTACCTTCAAGGCAAGGCTGCCGGCCGCGTCGAGTCCCTCTCCGTTTTCGGCGGCGCGCACACGCCCGATGCCGATGATTTCGCGAAGCGCATATCCGATGCGGGCGCCGTCATCGCTTTCGGGGATGATGCCGTCGACAACCTTGCCAGCGCGGCCGGCGGGCATTTCGATCTTTGCATCGCAAGTCCGGGCATCTCCGAATTCTCGGAGATCTATCAGGCCGCCTGCGCGGTGAGCGATGAGGTCGTAAGTGAAGTCGAGTTCGCCTGGCGCGAGAGCGCTTCCGAGAGCCGCTGGGTTGCCATCACGGGCACCAACGGCAAGACGACCGTGACCGCGCTTACCGCCGAGCTGCTGCGCGAGGCGGGTTTCAAGGCGTCGGCGGTCGGCAACATCGGCGATACGTGCATCGCCGCCGTCTCGGCGGGGCAAACCGACGTCTACGTTGCCGAGGTTTCCTCGTATCAGCTTGCATCGACGAGGTGCTTCGCCCCGCAGGTTGCCGTCCTGCTCAACATCACGCCTGATCATCTGCACTGGCATCATACGCTGGATAATTATCGCGATGCGAAATTCAAGCTACTTGCGAACCTTGGCTCCGTCGAAGGCTCTCTTGCAGTGCTCGACGCCACCAACGACGTGGTTCGTTCGAAGGTGCGCGAATTGGCCCAAGCCGGCTCCAATCGCGGCTTCGCGTACGTTCCCATGGGCACCTCCGAGGGGATCACGGGTGACATGCGCAAACGTTGCGGCAGCGAATCCGCGGCCTTCGTTTCTGCCGACGGGATGCTCGTCGTTTGCCTGGACAGTTGCGAGCATGTTCTCGTGAACGAGGACGACTTGCTCATCAAGGGCCGCCACAATGCCGCGAACGCCCTCGCTGCCGCTGCGGCCGCTCTCGGTCTTGGCGCGGACGTTGATGCCGTGCGCCGCGGTCTTACGGCGTTTCATCCCCTCGAGCATCGCATCGAGCCGTGCGGCTCCATTGACGGCGTTTCTTGCTATAACGACTCGAAGGCGACGAACGTCGACGCGACGCTCAAGGCGCTCGAGGCGTTCCCGTGCACCCGCCCCATCGTTTTGCTGGGCGGTGACGACAAGGGGACCGATCTCGCACCGCTCGTTGCGGCGGCGCATGCCCACACGCGTGCCGTCGTTTGCTTCGGTGATGCCCGTGAGCGTTTCCTGGCCGCGTTCAAGGGCGCGTCCGCGTCCGCTCCGGCTGATTTCAAGCTCCTTTCGGCCGACCATCTCGAGGACGCTCTCGACGTTGCGCTCGCCGCGGCCGCGCCGGGCGAGGTCGTTCTCCTCTCTCCCGCATGCGCTTCATTCGACGAGTTCAACTCGTTCGAGCATCGCGGAGAGATGTTCAAGGCGATGGTTCGCAAGCGCGCTGCGCGGAATGCGTAGGGCTCCTCATGGGTTTGACGAAGGCGCGCTCACGTGCGCATAACGCCTCGACGATGACGTGGCTGCAGGTCGTCATGACGGTCGCGACCGCGGCATTGCTGATGATCGGCTATGTGGTCGTTTACTCGTCCTCTCAGGCGTCCATCCTGGCGGCCGCCGATGTCGCGGGCACCCTCGACAGCGCGAATGCCGGATCGAAGCTCATGTTCCAGGTTCTCTATTCCTTTGTGGGCGCGGCTCTCGCTTTTTGCGCTTGGCGCATCAATCCCGACTTCTGGCGCGGCGTACCGCTTATCGCCGTATGCGTGGTGGCGATGGCCCTTCTCGTGGCGACGTTCGTTGCGGGCACCAGCGCGCTCGGTGCCACGCGCTGGCTTTCGCTGGGTCCTGTCTCCCTGCAGCCGTCGGAGTTCGCCAAGATAGCGTTCGTCCTTCTTGCCTGCCGCCTCGCGGACAAATATCTTGCGGGCGAGTTCATTAGCACTCAGCGTTTTGGCTTGACGCTCGCCGTCGTTGTCGGCCTTCCGCTTTTCTTCCTGTACAAATCGCAATCCGATCTTGGTACCACCATCATCATCGGCGTCGCGTTTCTGGCCATCGCGTGGCTTGCGGGGATGCCTTGGAAGGTTTTCAGGTGGGTTCTGCTCGCGCTTGCGATCTTCGGCTGCATCGCCATTTTCGGCACCGGCTACCGCCAAGACCGCATGGTCGTCTATGATCCCTGGAACGATGGGGATGGCGGCTACGGCAACGGTTATCAGACCATCCACTCGTTCTACGCCTTCGCCCAAGGCGGGCTGCTCGGCGTCGGCTTGGGGAACTCCACCGAGAAGTTCGACTATCTGCCCGAGGCCGAGACCGACTTCGTGTTCTCCATCATCGGCGAGGAATTCGGCATGCTCGGCGCGCTCATCGTCATCGCGCTGTTCATGGTGCTGCTGTACTGCGGTCTGCGCATCGCCCATGGCGCGAGCACCCCGTATGGCACGATGCTCGCGGGCAGCTGCACGATCATGCTTGTCTTCCAGGCGTTTTTGAACATGGGCTGCGTTATCGGCGTCGTGCCGACCACGGGCAAGCCCTTGCCGTTCATTTCCTATGGCGGATCGTCGGTCATCGCCTCGCTAATTCTGGTGGGTCTTATCTTGTCGGTCGCCCATGCGTCCGATGATGATGAATCCGTCTACGAGCGCCGCCGCGCGAACCTGCGCGTCGTCCGGGCGGTTGACGACGAAGATGATGTCGAGCACGAGGGCTCGCGTCGCAGGAGATCCCGCTTCACCACGGATGCGTCCGGCGCCGGCGTCGCTCGTCCGCTTTCCAGCCGCTCGCTTTCCTCGTTGGCGCCTGCGCGCGCGACATTCGGGAGAACTAGGAGATAGCACATGCGCATCGTACTGTCCGGCGGCGGCACCGCCGGCCACATCAATCCCGCCCTGGCCCTTTCGGAAGTGCTTGCCGATCGCGGCTGCGAAGTCCTTTACGCAGGCACCCCGACCGGGGTTGAGGCGCGACTCGTCAAGCAGGCCGGCCTTCCTTTCAAGCCATTCGAGGCATCGGGGTTCAATCGCAGCCACCCTATGACGCTTCCCAAATCCGTTCTCAAAATCCAGAAGTCGACGAAGCTGGCACGAGCATGGTTCGACGAGGTGAAGCCCGATTGCGTCGTCGGCTTCGGGGGTTATGTGTGCATTCCCGTCGCCCGCGCCGCAGAGCAGCGGGGCATACCCGTTGTCGTGCACGAGCAGAATTCCGTCATGGGGATGGCTAACAAATATCTTGCGCGCAAGGCCGCTTCGGTGTGTCTTACGTATGCACATGCCGGCGAGGCACTCTCCCGCAAGGATAACATCGTTCTTACGGGCAACCCCGTGCGCAAAAGCGTCTTCTCCGCGACCCGCGAGGAGGGCAGGGCCGCCTTCGGCATACCGGACGATGCGCGCATGCTTCTCGTCACCGGGGGCTCACTCGGCGCCCGCCATCTCAACAGCGCCATCGTCGCGCTCAAGGATACGTTGCTTGGCTATCCCGATCTCCACATCGTGCACGTCACCGGCCCGAAGGAGATCGATTCCGTGACCGAAGCGCTTTCCCTGACGCCCGAACAGGAAAAGCGCTGGAAGCTTCTTGGGTATACCGACCAAATGGGCAAAGCCATGGCTGCCACCGACGTGATCGTCAGCCGCGCCGGGGCGACATCCTTGGCCGAAATATCCGCCCGCCGCATTCCGGCCCTGCTCGTCCCGTTCCCGTTCGCCACGGAGGATCATCAAACCATGAATGCGCGCGCCTGCGTCGAAGCGGGGGCGGCTTATCTTGTGGCCGACGCGGATGTTGAAGGTGCCGAGTTCGCCACCCGCCTGAGCGAGCTCATCGAGGATGCCCAGCTGCGCGAGAGCATGTCGAAGGCCGCGGCGGCTCAGAAGACGGCCGATGCCGCGGAGAAGCTCGCTGATGTAGTCCTTGCGGCAGCGCGCGGGAACGCAAAACGATAGAGTACAATATCCGTTTGCAACCGAAAACGCGGCAAGGGCGCGCAAGCGTCACGATTGGATAACAGGGGGCTTCTCATTATGAGCGAAGAACGCATCACGAAGGTGCATTTCATCGGCGTCGGCGGCGTCGGCATGAGTGGGATCGCTCGCGTAGCGCATGACCAGGGCCTTGAGGTTTCCGGTTCCGATCTGCGCGAAAGCCGTTACACTGCGCAACTTCGCGAAGCGGGCATCACGGTCTTCATCGGGCACGATGCCGCCCACGTTCCCGAGGGCGACCCGGTCGTCGTCGTTTCCACGGCCGTATTGGAGAACAACCCTGAACTCGTTTGCGCGCGGGAACGGGGCCTGCGCATCTGGCATCGCGCGCGCATGCTCGCGCATCTCGGGCACGGTCTCGAAACCCTCGCGGTCGCGGGAACGCATGGCAAGACGACCACGTCTTCCATGTTGGCGAGCGTGCTTGACGGCATGGGGGAGGATCCGACGTTTCTGATCGGCGGCATCGTGCGCGCCTATGGCACCAACGCCCATTCGGGTACCGGCCGCTATTACGTCGTCGAAGCGGACGAATCCGACAAGTCCTTCACGTACCTCTCCCCGAAAGCGGTGCTCGTCACCAACATCGAGGCAGATCATCTTGACCACTACAAGGATCTTGCCGAGATCCAGGACAAGTTCAAGGATTTCATGGGCCTTGTTCCCGAAGATGGGGTCATCGTCGCTTGCGGCGACGATGACAAGCTCGTGAAGATCGCGCGCGAAGAGGGTCGCAAGGTCGTGACCTATGGTTTCGGCGGTTCTTGCGACGTGAAAATCACCTCCTTCGCTCCGCAGGGGGTTGGCAGCCGTTTCGTCGTCTCTCTGCCCGACGGGCGTGAAATCGAAGCCGGCGTCAAGCAGAACCCTGGCCGGCATAATGCGCTTAACGCGACCGGCGTCATCAGCCTGCTGTGGGCGCTCGGCTACGACCCCCAGAAGGCGGCCGATGTCCTTTCCGAGTTCGCGGGCGTGCGTCGTCGTTTCGATTTGGTGGGGGAGGCCTCCGGCATCACCGTCGTCGACGATTACGCCCATCATCCGACCGAGATCGCGGCAACCATCAAGGCTGCATCCAGCCTTGGCTTCAATCGCGTGCACGTGCTCTTCCAGCCTCATCGCTATTCGCGGGTGAAGCTGTTCACCGAGGTGCTTCATGATGAATTCGCCTCTGCATTCGATTCGGCCGACACGGTGACGTTCATGGACGTCTATCCCGCCGGCGAGGCGCCCGTGCCGGGCGTGACGGGCAAAACGTTCATGAACGTCATCCTTGACCACGAGGGTCATCCCGGCGCCGAATTCGTCGCGCATCGTATGGATGTGGTGCCGCATCTTCTTTCGGTGGCCAAGGCCGGGGACCTCATCATCACGATGGGCGCCGGCGATGTGACCGCCATGGGCCCGCAGATCATCGACGAGCTCAAGAAAGCCGAGGCGTAACATCGTCATGGCAGCACGTCATGCAGCAAATGCGCTCGAGGCCCTGCTCGTCGATCGAACCTTCGATGCCGACGTGTACCCCGATGAGCCGATGAAGCGCCACACCATGTACCGCATCGGCGGCCCTGCCCGGTTTTACGTTCAGGTCGCATCGCTCGGCGCCCTCAAGCGCTTGATCGATGCCTGCACCCAATCCGGCGCGCCCTGGGTCGCTGTCGGGCGGGGGAGCAACCTGCTCGTTTCCGACGAGGGCTTTTACGGGGTCGTCATAGCTCTCGGCCGCGATTTCCGCGCCTGCCGCTTCGACGAGGAAACGTCTCGCTTCTCCGTCGGGGCCGGCGTCCCGCTATCCTCGGTGGTGCAGGAGGCTTTCCGCCGCAGCCTTTCGGGTCTTGAGTTCGCGGTCGGAACCCCTGGGACCGTCGGCGGCGCGTTGCGCATGAACGCTGGCACCCGCGACGAGGGCATCGGTGCCCGGGTCCACTCCGTGACCTCGGTCGTTCCCGGCAAGGGCCTTGTGCGGCGAACGTCCGACGAGCTTTCCTGGGGTTATCGCGAAAGCTCGTTCGGCGACGACGAGGTCATCGTCGAGTGCGAGCTGTCCGTCCAGCCTGCCGACCCGTATCTTTTGCGCGGCAAGATGGAGGCTTCGCATTCGCGCCGCAAGAAAACGCAGCCCTTGACGCTTCCCAGCTGCGGCAGCGTGTTCAAAAACCCCCCGGGCGCCTCGGCGGGCCAGCTCATCGAGTCGGTTGGGCTAAAGGGCCGCTCCTGCGGCGGCGCCCGCATATCGGATGTTCACGCAAACTTCATCGTGAACACCGGCGACGCGACAGCTCGCGACGTGCTCGAATTGATGGAACTTGCGAAGACGAAGGTGCACGAGAAGTATGGCATCGAATTACAACCGGAAGTCCGCTTCCTCGGCATCTCGTAGAGGCCAGGCGAGGCCCTCTGCTCGATTGCAGGCCTCCGATCGATATGATCGATCGGATAGGTTCGCGCGCACGCGAGTTTCATCATCGAACCCCCAGATCAGCTCCGTTCGCGTCGGGGATATCGCTTCCTCCAGGAACGCGCGTGCCCAAGCGACGTACCGTCGCTACGTCGTGCGCCTCGGCATCATCGCTGCCGTCATAGTCGCGGCTCTTCTCGCCGGCGTCATCGTGTACAATTCGCCCGCGTTCACCATCGAGACGGTTTCGGTGAAGGGCGTCGAGCACCTGACCGCTACGGAAATGCAGGAGCTTGCGGCCGTCCCCGAGGGAACGACGCTTTTGCGCGTCGACGCGGCGGGTGTAAAGGAGAGGCTGCTCAAGGACACCTGGGTTAAAGATGTTACGGTGAAACGCGTTTTCCCCAACACGCTTGAGGTCGATGTCACCGAACGAACCATCACAGCCGTCGTCGAGATACCCTCCGAAGGGGCGCAGTCGACCACGAACTGGGCCATCGCCTCCGACGGGATGTGGCTGATGGGAATCCCCGACAGAGACTCCGAGGAAGGCCGCCGCATTTCGCAGAAGGTCTACGAGGACGCCGATTCGGTGCTCCATATCACCGATGTTCCCTATGGGACGAAGGCGGAGATGGGCACCTATTGCTCGGATGCGAACGTTAACAACGCCCTGTCGATCGTCGCCGGCATGACCACCGAGCTTGCCGATCGCGTGACGTCGGTCAAGGCCACCGAAACCGAATCAACCACCCTTACCATCAAGGACGGGCCCGACATCGTTTTCGGTGCCGCGACGGACATACGTGAGAAGGAACGCGTCTGCCTGCAGATCATGGAGAACCATCCCGAGGGCGTCACCTATATCAACGTGCGAACGCCGGACAGGCCGACCTGGCGATCGTTGTAAGCGATTGCTGCAGGCCAAGGGCGTGCATATCCTATGTGCAACCAGCCGAATAACCAATTCGTGCAGTTGCATTGGCAAGTCAGTTGTGTACAATAGTTTGGTCTGTAATCAATATTCAGTTATCCAAGCTGATAAATCGCAATAGGTGCGGAGGACACAATGCCGAACAACTCAGCTGAACGTCTGGCGGTCATCAAGGTCGTCGGTGTCGGTGGCGGTGGCACGAACGCCGTGAACCGTATGGTCGAGGCGGGCGTCAAGGGCGTGGAATTCATCGCCGTCAACACCGATCATCAAGCTCTGCTTATGTCTGATGCCGACAAAACCATCCATATCGGCGAAGAGCTGACGCGTGGTTTGGGCGCCGGCGCGAATCCCGAGGTCGGCTGCCAGGCTGCCGAAGAGTCGCGTGCGGAAATCCGCGAGGCCCTCTCCGAGGCCGACATGGTCTTCGTGACGGCCGGTGAGGGCGGCGGCACCGGTACCGGCGCGGCCCCCATCATCGCGGAAATCGCTCGGGAGGAAATCGGAGCGCTGACCGTCGGCATCGTCACCAAGCCGTTCTCCTTCGAGGGTCGTACTCGTCGCAACCAGGCCGAGCAGGGCATCGACTTGCTCTCCCAGAAGGTCGACACGCTCATCGTGATCCCCAATGATCGTCTGCTTGAAATCGTCGACAAGAAAACGAGCATGCTCGACGCCTTCCGCATCGCCGACGACACGCTGCGCCAGGGCATCCAGGGCGTCACCGACCTCATCACCATCCCGGGCCTGATCAATCTTGACTTCGCGGATATTCGCACCGTCATGAAGGATGCGGGCACGGCAATGATGGGCATCGGCGTTTCCTCTGGCGAGAACCGCGCTCTCGATGCTGCGCAGCAGGCCACCAATTCCGCGCTGCTCGAGGCATCCATCGCCGGCGCCTCTCGCGTGCTGTTCTCCATTTCCGGCGGTCCTGACCTCACGCTTACCGAGGTCGATGAGGCGGCGCGCACCGTCGAAGCCTGCGCCGATGAGAACGCCAACATCATCTATGGTCAGATCATCGATGAGGCCATGGGCGACAGCGTGCGTATCACGGTTATCGCGACCGGGTTCAAGGTCAACGCTCCGCAGCAGTCCTCGATGGACTTCTCCCGCAAAGACCTTTTCTCGTCCACGCAAGCCGAGCAGCCCTCGTCCCAGCCGTCCACTTACTCTACGCTTTCAGGCGCTTCGTCCAACCGATTCGCTGACGAGGATTACATCCCCGACTTTTTGAAGCGCCAGCATTAGGAGTCCGATTGGCTTTCGCCTTCAACAACTTAGCTGAACCTGCACTTGACGCGCGCCTTTTCGGCGCGCGTCGCGTATCCATGCTCACCGACGACGCCCTGTTCGAAACCCTTGGAGTTCGCGTTGCCTTCACCGGGCGCGCGGGCGGGGTGAGCAAAGGGCCGTACGCCGCCTTGAATCTTGGCACGCATGTTGATGACGTACTTGACGATGTGATGGAGAATCGCCGTCAGGTCATGCGGGCGCTCGATGGGGAAGGCGTTGCGCTCCTCGTTCCGAATCAGGTTCACGGATCGCATGTCGAAACGGTTCGGACGTCGGGTTCGGCCGATCTGATCGAAGCGCAGCAGCGCATGGCGTGCGGCGCCGATGCGATTGTCGTTGCCTGCGCGAATGTGGCAGCCCTGCTCTGCTTCGCCGACTGCGTTCCGGTTGTCATAGTGGCCCCCACCGGTGCTTTTTCCGTTGTTCATGCCGGTTGGCGTGGTGTTGTCGCCGATGTCGCCATCAATGCATTGCATGAGATGGCGAAAGCAGAAGGATATTCTTCCGAGCATGCATTCGCCCGCTTCGCTTCGGGGTGCAACGTGTATATCGGTCCGCATATACGTTCCGAGTGCTTCGAGGTCGGTGTTGATGTGGCGGAAACGTTCAGGTCGCGTTTCGGGGAAGGGTGCCTTGTCGGCGATCGGCAGGTCAGCATGACCGAAGCGCTGCGCGTCTCTTTGACCGCTTCGGGCATCGACCCCCACCGTATTTGCGATGCGGGAATCTGCACGCGCTGCCACCCCGACGAGTATTATTCCTATCGCGCAACGGACGGCAAATGCGGTCGCCACGGCGCCATCGCTTTTCGAAAGGTCTGATCTGCATGCCATTTTCAAATCACTATTCGGACACGCTGGATGAACTTGCGCGCGTTTGCCGTGATTGCGGCCGCTCCGTCGAAGAAGTGAAGCTCATCGCGGTTTCGAAAACCGTTGATGCCGACACGGTGGGGGAGGCGATTGAGGCCGGTGCTCATGATTTCGGCGAGAACCGCCCGGACATGCTCGCCGAAAAGGCTGCTCGTTTCCCTGATGAGACCTGGCATTTCATCGGGAACGTCCAGTCGCGCAAAATCCCTGAAATCGTCGAGCATGCGAATCTGGTCCATTCCCTGTACAAGCAAAGCCATCTGCCGAAGTTCGAAAACGCGGCGGCTGCGCTTGGCAAGGTTCAGGATGTCCTTCTCGAGGTCAATGTGTCAGGCGAGCTCAGCAAATCCGGTTTGGCGCCCGAAGAGGTTCCCGCGATGCTCGCCGAAGCGATCGAGTGCCCCCATCTGCGCGTTCGCGGGCTGATGACGATGGCTCCTCAGGGAGATCTTGCCGTCGCCCGTGAGTGCTTTGACGGCCTGCGCTCTTTAAGGGATGAGCTTCGCGCCACCTTGCCGGACGAAAAAGCCCTGCTCTTCAATGAACTTTCCATGGGCATGAGCGAGGACTGGCGTGAGGCGGTAGCGGCCGGGGCTACAATGATCAGGATTGGCCGCGCGCTTTTCAGTGATGCTTTCTCTTTGAGTTAAGTGAACGCGGCTTCGCAATACCGATAAACGCAGCGGCGGTGCGTCCGCCACGGAAAACGAACTAGGAGAGCGGTATGGCATTTGGAAATTTCGGCGACGGCAGTATGCTTGACGGCATCAAGTCGAAGCTTGGATTTGCAGACAATGCTCAGTCTTCCGGCTATCGCAACAGGTCGCGATCCCGTCAGTCTTATGACGACTACGATGACTATGACGACGACTACGATGATTTCGAAGACGATTACGAAGAGGACAAAGCCAAAACCTATGAGCCGTACTCGCCGGTTACCACGCGCCCTGCGGGCGGCAGCCGCACGACCTCGTCCTCTTTCAGCAGTGGCTATCGTCCCGCCAAGCTCGTCTCCATCGATGACGTGAGGGCCCATACCACCGTGCCTGAAAGCCTGAATCGCGACCCTTTGCCGCAGCGCAAGGTGACTCCCTCGTTTGCCGGCCGCGTCACGGTCGACGCCAAATCTCCGCTGCCGAACTCCGCCAGCGCCTCGCATGGTGCGCACGCGTCCAAAGAACGCTCTGAGAGCCTCGATTCGCTTTTCGACAGCACTGCCGATCTTGCTGCCGCTAACGCGAAAAAGACCGAAGCCGCTGCGAAACCGTCGTCCTCCTTCGACCCCTACAAGGCCTACGAGGGCGCCACGACGGGCAAGCACAGCCCGACGCGCTCTCTCACGGTCGTCAAACCGGATAACTACGGCGAATGCGAACTTGTGGCGAAGGCTCTTAAGGCGGGAGATGCCGTGGTGCTTATGCTCGCCCAGACGCCTGAGGCTCTCGCTAAGCGCGTGCTCGATTTCTCCTTCGGCGCTTCGAGCGCCCTTGATGCGAGCGTTGATTGCGTTGCCGACAAGGTGTTCGTCATCGCGCGAGGGCAGGGTCTCACCGATGCCGAACGCAAGAGCTTGAGCAATCAGGGAATTCTCTAGCGTGCATAGCGCTGGCAGCTGTCCCACAACTGCAAGGAGTTATGCATGATAAGCATCAAATATCTCATCATGTCGCTTGCGCAAGCGTATTGCGTCATTATCTTCATATACGTGCTCATGTCATGGTTGCCTACCGATCGCGGCATCCTCGCGGATATCTATAGCGTTCTCGGCAAGATATGTGATCCGTATCTGAACCTGTTCAAGCGCTTGATACCTCCAATTGGAGGTATGGTGGATGTAACGCCCATCCTCGCGCTGCTTGTACTACAATTTGCAGTTAGTTTTATCCTAAGACTGCTCTAAGGCGAATGTCTCGTTTCGAACCGTTTGACGAAGGGGTCACAGATGGCTATCACCTCGGCTGAAATCCACAATCAGAGCTTCTCTATCGATCGCAAGGGTTACGACGTTGACGAGGTCGACGTGTTCCTCGAGCATGTCGCCGACGAGATCGACGGCTTGAACCAGCTGATCGAATCCCTGCAGGCGCAGCTTGACGACAACGCGTTCGCCGGCTTCGACACCCCGGTCAATTTCGATGATGAACCTGAGGCAGAGGTTGCGCCGGCCGAGGAAACTCAGATCATGCCGGCCGTCAATCCCGCCGAGCTTGAGGAAAAGGATGCCCGCATCGCCGAGCTCGAGGCTCAGCTTGAGAGCAAAAAGGCGGATGACAACGCTATCGCTCAGGCGCTCATCATCGCTCAGAGGTCTGCGGACGAAATCCTGTCCAATGCCAAGGCGGACGCTGCCGCAACCGTTAAGGACGCTGAGGACGAGGCCTCCCGCATCCTCGATAAGGCTGAGGCAGACCGCCTGAAGGTTCAAGAAGCTATCAAGAAGCTCGAGGACGATCGCGAGGATGCTCGCGAAGAGTATCGTGATCTGTTGACCGATTACATCAATGATGCAAATCGCAAGCTTGCTGAAATCGGCGAGAAAACCCCGTCCTTCGCTCGTAGCGCGCATGCTCGCACCAATTCCTCTGCGGTTACGAGCGAATTCGAGGCTGCACCCGCCCCGATGACCGTTGACGGTTCCGATGCTTACGGCTCCTCCGTCTTCGCATCGGCGCTGGTCGATTCCTCTTCCAACACGACCTCCGGCGCTGTTGCTGCTGCCGCCCCGAAGCCTGTCGGTTTCGAGAAGGATCTTTCCGGTTTCGGCGATGCGGCCGATGATTTCGAGGTGGACGATCTCGACTAGGTGCGGATGGCGTTTCCTCGCCGCGATTGGTTTGTATGATTCATGCAGCATAGGTGCTGCAAAATGCAAAAGGCCCCTTCAAGGGGCCTTTTCTTTTGCGAAAGCGAGTGAGTCGATAAGCCGGGTTCTGTCGTTGGACGACCATTTATCTCGAATGCATGTCGCCATGCATCTCAAGCACGCAACCCGAACGCACGGAAGGGCTGCCGTATCGCGCTCCTATTTGCGCTTGCTCCAGATGGGGTTTACCAAGCCGCGCTGTTGCCAACGCGCTGGTGCGCTCTTACCGCACCGTTTCAGCTTTTCTCCCGCATGCGGGGGAGTTTCCTTTTCTGTGGCACTATCCGTCGGGTCTCCCCGCCCAGCTGTTAGCTGGCATCTTGCCCTTTGGAGCCCGGACTTTCCTCACGACGGCTTGCCGTCGCGCGGTCGTCTGGCCCACTCGCGTGTGGTATTCTACCATATCGAAAACGACCGAGGAGCAACATGACAACCTGCGCATTAGTTGGGGCTACGTACTTTAACGAGCAAGATTTCCTTAGCCGCTACAATGGCGGCGAATTCGATTGCGTCGTTGCGGTGGATGGGGGATTCGCCGCTCTTGAGAAAGCTGGAATCAAACCTGATATGGCTGTTGGCGATTTCGATTCCCTCGGTTACGTTCCGCGTGCCAAGCGCGTTTCGCGATACCCGGAGCATAAAGATATGTCCGACATGGAGATCGGCTTCACCAAGGCTTTCAACTTCAAGCACGATACCGTTTACATGTATGGTGGCATCGGCAGCCGCCTCGACCATACGCTTGCCAACCTGCAGCTCATCGCAAGCTATTCTGAGCGGGGCTTGTATGTTACCGCTATCGCCGACACGTTCGCCATCAGGGCTGTTACCGGTCCCGACGCTTTCACTCTTCCGAGTGATCTTGATTTGGGAACGGTTTCCGTTTTCGCCGCGAACGATCGGTGCGAGGGGGTTATCGAGCGCGGCCTGGAATATTCGCTCGACGATGAACCCTTGACCAACCGTACAAGCCTTGGACTTTCCAACGAGCTCTGCGGCACCGAGGCGACCATTGCCGTTGAATCGGGAACCCTTTATGTCTTTTACCCTCTGTCGAACAGCGCATCTCCATCGACGGACGTATAATTTCGATAACGTTCTTCCTGTCCATTCACCAATGCGATAAGGGAACCAATCGAACCGGGGAGCTTGCGATAGTACGCGCGCAGGCTGAGAGGGGACGGCGATACGTCTCGACCCGCAAAACCTGTATGGGTAATGCCAACGAAGGGAGCAATTCATGTCGGTTTCAGCAACTTCTTCCCAGCTTATCACTCAAATTGATTACGCCCGGGCTGGTCGGATCACCGAAGCGATGCGCATCGTCGCCAAGAAGGAAGGTCGCACTCCCGAGTTCGTTCGAGACGGCGTCGCCAGCGGACGAATCGCGATTCCAGCTAACATCCACCATACCTCTTTGAGTCCCGAGGGCGTGGGCGAGGGGCTTCGCACCAAGGTTAACGTCAATCTCGGCATTTCTGGAGACCTGGCCGATGAGTCTGTGGAATGGGAGAAAGTCAACACCGCGCTCGAGCTTGGTGCTGAGGCCATCATGGATCTTTCCAACAGCGGTAAGACGCAATCCTTCCGCACGAAGCTTATCGAGAAATCCCCTGCTATGATCGGCACCGTGCCCATGTACGACGCGATCGGCTATCTGGAAAAGGCGCTCATCGCCATCAAAGCTGAGGATTTCCTCGATGTTGTTCGTCGTCATGCCGCCGATGGCGTCGATTTCGTCACCATCCATGCCGGGATGAACCGACGTACCATCGAGTCGTTCAAAGAAACCGGACGTCTTATGAACATCGTGAGCCGTGGCGGCTCGCTGATATTCGCTTGGATGGAGGCGACGGGCAACGAGAATCCCTTTTACGAGCATTACGACGAGGTGCTCGAGATCCTTCATGAGCATGATGTCACCATCTCAATCGGCGATGCGATGCGTCCGGGCTGCAATTACGATGCGACCGATGCGGGTCAGATTTCCGAATTGATCGAAATCGGCAAGCTGACCAAACGTGCGTGGGACGCGGGCGTTCAGGTGATGGTGGAAGGACCGGGGCACATGGCGCTCAACGAGATCGAGGCCAATATGCGTCTCGAGAAAAGGCTTTGCCACAACGCGCCCTTCTACGTGCTCGGTCCTCTTGTCACCGATATCGCTCCTGGCTATGACCACATTACCGCTGCAATTGGAGGTGCGGTTGCCGCAAGTACGGGAGCCGACTTCCTATGCTATGTCACGCCGGCGGAACATCTGCGCCTTCCCGATGCGCAAGATGTGCGCGATGGCTTGGTTGCAACGAAGATCGCAGCTCATGCAGCTGATATCGCCAAGGGAATCCCGGGTGCACGGGATCGCGATAACCGCATGTCCGATGCTCGTCGCAGAATGGATTGGGACGAGCAATTCTCCCTGGCGATCGACCCTGTGCGTCCACGCAAGGTTTTCGAAAGCGCTCCTCCCGCAAATGAGGGAACCTGTACGATGTGCGGGAAGATGTGCGCCGTTCGCACGGTGAACACGATCATGGACGGTTTAGTCATCGATTTGGATAACGAGTAGCATGTATAGCGTGCTAACCATTGCCGGCTCCGATTCGAGCGGTGGAGCGGGGATTCAAGCCGATATAAAGACCATCGAGTCGCTCGGCTTGTTCGCAACCTCCGCCATCACGGCCATAACGGCGCAGAACACGTGCGGGGTTCGCGCCGTTCAGGATATCGATGCTTCTGTTGTCTCGGATCAAATCGATGCGGTTTTCGAAGACATTCGTCCCGATGCCGTGAAGATAGGCATGGTGTCCTCGGCGTCTATCATCGAGGTCATCGCCGACAGGCTCAAGGCATGGGATGCGAGCCGAATCGTGGTCGATCCCGTAATGGTTGCAACTAGCGGCGCGCGTCTTATCAACGAGGATGCCGTTTCGGCCTTGCAACGCAAATTGCTTCCGCTTGCTTGCGTCATCACACCGAACATTCCTGAGGCTCAGGTTCTTTCCGATTCCGCTATTTCGTCCGATCTCGATGCTCTGCGTGCTGGCTGTACGCTTTCGGAGAAATTCGGGGTTGCGGTCCTTATTAAAGGCGGCCACCGGGAAGGGGCGGCTGATGATTTGCTCGTCAGCCGCGAAGGTGAGCCTTATTGGCTGCGGGCTGAAAGGGTTGCGACTGAGAACACCCATGGCACCGGGTGCACGCTCTCAAGCGCTCTTGCGTGCGGCCTTGCGCAGGGTCTTGACGTTACCGCTGCCACGCGGCTTGCGAAAGCCTATGTGCGCGGTGCTCTGTCGAGTGGGCTCAATCTCGGTGCGGGTAGCGGCCCCCTCGATCATATGTGGTGCCACGACCGGGTCGATATACGGTTCGATTGAGCCTGTGGCCGTTGTTGCTGCATGCGATGATGTGCTCTTCTCCATGCGCTACATCATCCGGGTGCATGGGGTAGGGTTGATTCCCTCTCTTCTGAATTCGCTAGGGAAGTTCAAAGTTCCGCTGGCCGGCGCAATTGATTTGCTTGATCTTGCCCTTTGCGACAAGGAAAATCAAATGGGCCATCGTCTCGCCGAGGCTGTAGAATTTTTGATCGATCGGCCATCGATCCCAGTTGGCGTATCGCCACTTCGTATGGGCCGATATGTCGACGATATCCGAATGGCCACCGGCCACCAGGTTGTAAATTTCCTCCAGGCGCTCATGGTCGTGCTTGATGATCTCGTCTGCCCGCGCAGCGGGGTTCGAATATGGTGTCCCGTGCCCGGGAAGCACCAAGTCGATATCGAAGCGGGAGATCTTCTTCAAGCTATCGTGATACATGGCGAGCGCATTATAGGAGGTGAACCAAGAGGTTACAGCGGGAGTTTGCCTCTCCAGAAGATGGTCTCCCATGATCATAAGCTTTTGGGCCTCGTCGTACAGGCATATGTGCCAAAGGTTATGCCCGGGCGTTTCGATCACTTTGAACGAGAAATCCCCGGCTTGAAATGTATCGCCTTCCTTTAAGTACTCGATATGCGCTTGGCAGGCAAGCGGGAGCCGCTCAGCGGTAACGAGGGGCCTGCCTTCGTCTATCAGTTTGAGCTCGTGGTCGTTCGCCACTCGCCTGAGCAAAGGGTGCGAGACGTTGTCCTCCATGTCCTGAAGTCGTTGAACTTCCTGAAAAGAGCTGAAGTGGGCGAATACGCGCATGCCTTCGCGATACACGCGGTTCAAGTTACCGGTATGGTCGGGATGCGAATGGGTCAACACCACCTGTACGCTATCCCAATCGCGACCAAGCATATGCAGTGCCTTCGTTAGCGCCTCTTCGCAGGCGGGGTTGTCGTAACCGACGTCGATAACGGTCGTCTCGTCGTGTCCGAGAATGATATAGGAGTTCAAGATTTGAAGCGGGCTGTGCGGCAGCGGCACATGGACTAAGTATAATCCTTGTCGCACGGGAATCGGAAACCCGCAAGCGCTCGCAGTTGGTTCGGTCTGCGTTTCGAGCGCACGTCCCGAGTTAGTCATAACGGTCCCTTTCATATTCGCTCGATGCCGCCAACCCCCGACGGCGTCGATTAGCGCTCTCCCCAGAGCATTTGCTATTTTGCCACGCTGATGGTGTTTTGGTATACCCCTCAACGGGTGATTTCCGATACATTCGGCACCATTTTTGCCATCTATGCGAAAAGGCCGGGGTTTAACCCGGCCTTACATTGTTGGTAGCTCCGACCGGATTCGAACCGGCGACCTTCGCCTTGAGAGGGCGACGTCCTAAACCGCTAGACGACGGAGCCATAAAAAAGGTCGGAAAAACCGACCGGAAAAGTTGGTAGCTCCGACCGGATTCGAACCGGCGACCTTCGCCTTGAGAGGGCGACGTCCTAAACCGCTAGACGACGGAGCCATAAAAAAGGTCGGAAAAACCGACCGGAAAAGTTGGTAGCTCCGACCGGATTCGAACCGGCGACCTTCGCCTTGAGAGGGCGACGTCCTAAACCGCTAGACGACGGAGCCATAAAAAAGGTCGGAAAAACCGACCGGAAAAGTTGGTAGCTCCGACCGGATTCGAACCGGCGACCTTCGCCTTGAGAGGGCGACGTCCTAAACCGCTAGACGACGGAGCCATGTGCGCTACAAAGAAATGGCTGGGGTGGAAGGAGTCGAACCCTCACATGCGGTACCAGAAACCGGTGTCCTACCATTAGACGACACCCCAGTGATTACCTCTGCGCCTCTGTTGCTTTCGCTTCAGTTGCAAGCGCGAGAATGAATAATACGCATCAAGCCTAGCTTAGTCAACACCTTTTTTGAACTTTTCTAAAAAAGTTTGGTCATTAAGGAGTGCATCGGCAAATTCGACCAGTTCATCGTGGGTGTTGCCGACTTTGTTCTCGATGGTCGCGTTAAGCGCGCATTGAAGAACCTTGCCGACAATCGGCCCTTGTCTAACGCCCAATTTCATGATGTCCTGACCGTTTATGGCAAGATCGCCGATGCAAAAGGGTTCGCCTTCGCTGATCATCTCATCGCATATTCGTTCGAGGTCGTTCACCATCTCAACTTGCGCTTCGACGATGTTCGGCACTTTTCCTCGTGCATCTCCGCGTTTAAGGTCGCACAGGCTGCGGAAAAGATCCACATCCCCGTTAAGCTTCGCAAGCATGCGTTTGACCGATTTGCGGTTCACCTGCATCACATCATCATGATATCGCACGAGCAGCAGTATGCGCGCCATCGTCGCCTGCGAGAACGAAAGCCTTCGCATCGCCCCTTCGGCGATGGGGACGCTTAGCTTTTGGTGTGCATGGAAATGGCCGATGCCGTTATCGTCGACGAAGAAGGTGCCCGGCTTGCCGAAGTCATGGAAGAGCGCAGCCCATCGAGCAAGCGGATAGGGCGGTACCCCGTCGATGACCTTCGCCGTATGCTTTAAGACGTCGTAGGCGTGATAGGGCGACCTCTGGTCGAACCCTTTCATCGCCACAAGCTCTGGCACCACAGCTGATAGGGCGTCAACGCATTCGAGGAGGGCCGTTCCGGCGCAGGGGCCGAGCAGCATGCGGTTGAGTTCGTGGGTTATCCTTTCGGCGGACACGTGCAGGAGATGGCTTTTGTTTCGCACCATCGCCTTTTGCGTCCTCTCTTCTATGGAAAATCCCAGCTCGGATGAGAATCTGCATGCGCGCAGGATCCTCAAGGCGTCTTCAGCGAATCGCCTGTTCGGGTCGCCGACTGCTTTTATAGTACGGGAGGCTATATCCTCGCGACCGCCGTAGGGGTCGACGATTCCCTTGTCGGGTCGGTAGGCCATGGCGTTGATCGTGAAGTCGCGTCGAGCAAGATCCTCCTCGATAGTGTGAACGAAACTCACAGAGTCGGGATGTCGTGCGTCCGTGTAGGCTCCATCGGTGCGGAAAGTGGTTACCTCATAAGCTGAATTTTCGTAAATGACAGTGATGGTGCCGTGCTTCGTACCTGTTTCATGGGTGCGAATGCCTCGGCTTTCGCAGATGCGCTTAACCTGCTGCCAGGGGGCCCTGGAGGCAAAGTCGATATCGGAAAACGGTCTGCGAAGAAGACTATCGCGAACGCAGCCGCCAACGGCCCAGGCCTCGATGCCGGCTTCGTCGAATACGCGGAGAAGCTCATAGGCTTCTTGGGGCAAATCTATAGTCTGGTTGCTCATCAATATAGGTTCACGTTCCTCTACTTATGACTGCATGCAGTATATAAAGAAACACGAAAGCATTGCGAGATGAGAAAGACTTCTACTGAAATGATCTTTATGCAGGAGAGGGGGAGGCTGGTTTCCTGACAGTTGAACCCTATATATAAGTACCGTTGAGAGAAAGAGGCTGAAGACATCGAGGGAAGCTGCGTGCGATTGGGGGTAAAGAATTTCATCTGCGAGGAAAACGTGGTGGGCAGAGCTAGCAGCGCGGCCTCATGAAAGATGGTTGGCACGAACGAGCATTCGTTATCAGTGCGATAGAGTAACGACATCTGAAATGTGAACGTAATGTGTCGGAAAGAGATTTGTAAAAATACCCCCTTGCATTCCCCGGGGAAGCACGTATTATGAACAAGCTGCTTTTCG
>CAVDXU010000010.1:66811-71582 GCA_963613135.1 bacterium | reverse complement strand
GGCAGTCGATGAACTTCTGCACGCGGTTGGCCATGTCGGTCTTCTGCTGCAGGTTCGTTTTGATGGACTGGCGCGTCTTCTCCGCGTTCTCGCGCGAGCGCTTGTTGATGAGCACCTGCTCCATGATCTTATCGGCCGCGGCCTTGTTCTCGATGAGGTACGTTTCCAAGCGCTCCTTGAAAAACGCCGTCATGGCCTGCTGGATGAAGCGGTTGTTGATGGCCTTCTTCGTCTGGTTCTCGTAGGAGGTTTGCGTCGAGAAGCAGTTGGTCACCAGCACCAGGCAGTCCTGCACGTCCTGCCACTTGATGGAGCTCTCGTTTTTGTTGTACTTGCCCTGGCCTTTGATGTAGGCGTCGATGGCGCTGGTCAGCGCGCTGCGGGCGGCCTTTTCCGGCGAACCGCCGTTCTCCAGCCACGAGGAATTGTGGTAGTACTCCTGCATCTGGAACGTGCGCGAGAAGCACAGGCAGGCGGTGATCTTCACGTTGTAGTCGGGCAGGTCGTCACGGTCGCGACCACGGCGGTCGGCCTGGATGAAGAAGGGCTCGGTCAAATACTCGGCGCCCACCTTCTCCAGCACGTAGTCCTCGATGCCCTTCGGATAGCAGAAGTCTTCCTCGGTAAAGCCCTCTTCGCCCTCGATGCGCAGGCGGAAGGTGACGTTGGCGTTGACCACGGCCTGACGGCGCATGGTTTCGCGATACCATTCGTCGGGAATGTCGATGGACGTGAACACCTCGAGGTCGGGACGCCATTTGATGGTGGTGCCAGTGCGCGCGTCATCGGTGGGCTCGATCTGCAAGGCCTTCTTCTTGGCGCCGATGACCTTGCCCTTCTTGAAGTGCAGCTGGTACTTGTTGCCGTCGCGCCAAACGGTGACGTCCATGTACTCGGAGGCGTACTGCGTAGCGCACGAGCCCAGGCCGTTCGTGCCCAGCGAGAAGTCGTAGTCACCGCCCTCGTTGTTGTCGTACTTGCCGCCGGCGTACAGCTCGCAAAAGACCAGTTCCCAGTTGAAGCGCTTCTCGGCGGAGTTCCAGTCGAGCGGGCAGCCGCGGCCGTTGTCCTCCACCTGAATGGATCCGTCGGCAAAAGCGGTGAGCGTGATGAGGTTGCCGAAGCCCTGGCGCGCCTCGTCCACCGCGTTCGACAGGATTTCGAAGGCCGCGTGCGCGCAGCCGTCAAGGCCATCGGAGCCGAAGATGACCGCAGGGCGCAGGCGGACGCGCTCCTCGTCCTTCAGCTGCCGGATGCTGTCGTTGCCGTAGGCGGCGGTGTTTTTTGCCATGCTCGCTCTTTCAGTGATCGTATTTCATATGCGCCCGCAAACCCCTTGCGGGCGCGAAGCCTTCCCCGTATCCGCTCGCGCGAATCGGCCTTTATAATGATTGGCGAACAGGGGAAGATCTTTCATTTCCGAATCTGAGACTTTATCACATCGCGTTCGCCGCCGATGGGAACTCACGGCAAAAACATCGGACAGGTGTTCGTGTCGTTTCAGCATCACGCTCCGTAAGGGTTCAATGGATAGTCGCTTCCTGACAAGGCGCACACCGCGCAACCGGCATACAATCGGGCAAACCCGACGAGAGAAAGAGGCTTTCATGTCATATCTTCCCGTAGCGCAGAACACGCCTTGGCAACAGGCAACCGGCTTCGACAAAGCAAAAACCGCGGTGCTCGTTATCGATGTGCTCGGCGGCGCCGACGGCTGCACGCCGGGGCTTGAGGAAATGGCCGATAACAGCGTCGCCCTGGCGAAGGCCGCGCGCGCAGCCGGCATGCCCGTCGTGTTCACTTGCGATGCGCATCGCCCCGGCATCGATCGAGAACTTGCGCTGTGGGGCGATCACGGCCTGGCGGGCAGCGAAGGATCCAAGCCCCTTGCCGCCTTCGAGGTAGGTGTGAGCGATTACGTGCTGCCGAAGCGCCGCTACGACGGGTTCTTCCAAACCGATCTCGATCTCACGCTGCGCGAGCTGGGCGTCGACACGCTGATCGCCGTCGGCTGCGACACGAACATCTGCGTCCTGCAAACGCTTGCCGGCGCGTATTTCCGCGGCTACAAGACCATCGTTCCAGCTGATGCGACGGCAACCTTTTTGGTGGGAACGCAGGAGGCGGGCCTGGAATACTTCACGCGCTGCTACGACAGTCGCGTAACCACCACCGAAGCGGTGCTCAAACAGATCAACGCATAAACGGCTTCGCACCATACAAGCTGCCCCCATTTCTCGGATATGAGGAATGGGGGCAGCTCGCTAATGACGCTCTGTTGTGAATCGAACCTGTTGCTCGACCCTACCGCACGCTGAATTCGAAAACGTCGCCCCAGTGGCGGCGCAGCGTGAAGGCAGCCGCCCGGCGCGTGTTGTCGTACACGATGGACCACTGCGTATTGCTGGTGATGTCATGGGGGTTGGGTTCCTGCGACGATGCCTTCAACGCCTCCCAAGCGACTTCTACGCCCTGTTCCCCTTCATGGCCATCGAGCACCTGCGCGATGGCCAGCGCGCGCTCCTTGCCATGACCGTAAATGCCATTGTGCTGATTCGGTTGGACCCTGTCAGCATACAACGCATAGTAGTTGGTTATCTCCCGCGCAGGAGTTGCCACCAACGCACGCCCGGCATCGGCCGGATCGTACTCCACCACGCGGCTGTCGCCTTCGGCGTCGTTGATGAAGAAGTGGTAATCGCGCCCCGCAGACGCATGCATGTCGTAGGAGCTCAGCAGCGAAACGGCCTCCTCGGTGGTTGCGGCTCGGTCGAGCACCAGGCGAATCGCAAGCGACGTGCTGATTGCCGGCTTCTCCGTCGCTTGATCAACCGGTTCGCTGTCGAGCGTGAGCACCGCAATAGACACGCCCTTCTCGTTCACGCCGTCCAAGCAGGCGAACGGTGCGACGATCGCCGCTGCACGGCTTTTCAACCCCTCATCGGCAACGTTGGCCCGAAGGTTGTTCAGCGCGCAGAAGGCGATGGATGCGTAGCCATCTTTCGGGTTCGTTCTCACCAGAAGCGCCGAGGTGTCATCCTTGAAATCGTAATTGCGTCCCATGAGCACGCCGTCCGGACCCGCGGCGCGAAATGCGCTGCAGGCGAACGTGGGGGCCGTGACGGTGACGGGGATGCCGGGCAGCACCTGCGCAACCGCAGCGTCCAGGTAGCCTTGGTCGGTGCGGCACGGCTCGCCCGTAAGCGCATCGAGGTCGTAGTCGTAGTCGATGGAAACCTCGTAAAGGTTGTACGGCCCTTCGTACGCGGAAAGCTTCTTCAACGAAACGATGCTTGCGATCTGATCTTCGTACATGAGATGCACCCCAATCTTTCGAACGGAAAACAGTGGAGAATCTTGCGCGAAAATTCGGACCGCCCCTGGGTCGAAGCTTCGGCTCCGCCGAAGGAGCAGGCTTTCACGCACCCACACGTCATCACACCATGATTTTACAACGACAAAAATGCATCCAGCTCATCGCCTCGCCTAACGGCGTCCTCTGATACGGCTCGAGCTTTCGCTCGGACGTCAACTTTACCTCGCTCTATAGGGGTTTCCTAACTCGATTAGTACTCTATCGGTCTTACCTATCATCACAGGTAGACGCTCCCCAGCAAACGCGAACCAAACAGAAATTGCATAAGGAACGCCGCGCTTTTTCGTCGACTGAAAACAAAGCGCAAAACCGATGAACTATACTGTGTCACGCTCATTCACAGGCGCATCGACAACAATGATCCGCCGCAACGTACAAGCCATCGGCTCACTCAAGGAAAGACTCCGAGGCAGCCGATCTAAACAGCAAAAGGTTTCCCATGGCAGACACAACCGCACCGGAAAAGAAAACCCGCGAGAGGTTCATCGATTACGGCAAGGCCATCATCATATTCGCAGTGGCCATCAACCACGTGGGCGCACCGTTTTGGAACGACCCGTCGGTGTACATGCTGTTCTTCTTCTTCGTCGCCGGCTATGTCCATAACGGCCGGCGCCCCATCGGCGAGGCCATCAAGCGCCGCTTCAAGGCCATCCTCGTCCCGTTCTGGATTGCGGTCGTCGTCATCGGGCTTTTGGAAATACCGCGCGCCTACTACCTGGGCTATGGCGATTGGCGCATATTCCTGGTGGCCATCACCTTCGGCATCTATGGATCGGGCCGCGCGCCGTACCTGGGGCCGATAAGCGACTACATCAACTCGCTGAAGGGCTTCCACCCCGACGGCGTCGAGGGCATCACCGATGCCATCCTGCCCATGATCAGCCACCTTTGGTTCCTACCGGCGATGTTCCTCGCCTCGGTGATGTTCTACGTCTACGCGAAGAAGCTGCGCCGCGGCGTGAAAACCGACGTCATCGCCATCATCATCCTCTGCATCCTCGCCTGGACCGAAACCCTCATCGAACCCCAGTTCCCCTACGGCTTCGGTCGCGCCTGCTGGGGCTGCACCGCAATGATCGCCGGCCTCATAGCCAAAGAGCGCCCCATCTTCAGCAACCTGAAGAAGGGTGCCCTGCTGTTCATCGCTTCAGTGATTTTGGCGGGGACGGGCTACTTCCTCGGAGACAGCGGCGTTGCCCCCGTCATCAGCCTGTACGGGCCCTACGGCCTTGCAAGCGTTTTCATATCCGTTATCGCGGGCATCGCCGGCTGCGACGTCTTCTGCTTCCTGCTCAAACTGCTCGAACGCGTGTTCAAGCGTGACGAGTGGCTGTGCGTCATCGGCCGCAACACGATGCCCTTATACCTGTGGCACATGCCGGTGATCAACGT
>CAVDXU010000010.1:55926-65931 GCA_963613135.1 bacterium | reverse complement strand
ATAGAACGCCACGCCCGTGTAGCAGCTGGCAAGGAGCTGATCGACGTAGTACAGCGTCGGAATGAAAATGAGCACGGACGAAAAGGACAGCACGCATGCCACGATGAACAGCACGTAAAACGGCACCGGATGCTTGCGCAGCACGGGGGCGAAGACAAGGGCGAAAGCCCCCGCGAACACGAGCGCTTGCAAGATATTGGGCACGACCTGAGGCACGAACGGGATCACGGAAGGTCCTTTCCTCGGGAATCAACCTATCGTACGCCGCCTCGTTGACGGCATGCAAACAATACCCCCGCCGGAGGGCGACCTCGCGCCCCATATCGAAGTAGCGCAAAATTGTAGGGAAAATCCCCCACCCAAATATCAGGCGGAAAAAGGCGGGCGGCACCGAGTCCCATACCGATAAGCCATGGAATCCCGCGTGCCGCCCGCGAAAAAGAAAAATCAGTGCCGAAAAGGGCGCCGCCAGCAAAGATTACTCAACACAGCGCCCGTCGACAAGGAAGCTCCCGCAAGCGGGAGCAACCCCCCTTACTTCAAAGCGTTCATAAGCTGGTTGCCCAAGTCGGCAGCATCGCCGAACCCAAGCTGCTTGCTAAGCAAGTCGGCGTAGCTGCCGACGGAATCAAGCCCGAGCGCCTGGTAAACCTGCTGGGCAAAGTCATCCATCTGCCAGGTGCCGTCGCTTGCCTTGGTGTAGGTGAACGTCACGGTATCGACTTCGATGGGAGCGGTGGTCTCGATGGCCTTAAGCAAGCTGTCGCTCAGGGTTTTCGACACATCGGAAGAAGCGGAGGTCAAATCCGTAACGGTCAAGGACCCAAGGCTGTTGGAGACGTTGGTACCCCATTCGGCAATGATGTCATCGACCGCCTTGAGGCTGACCTTCACAGAGGCAGTGGCGGTACCCGCGGACTCGTTGACCTTGATATCACCGATTTCGTAAGTGAAGCCGTTGGTGTAAGCCTCGATGAACTTCGCAGTATCGACGTCGATGCCGTTAAGCATCCCGCTTTCCTTCAGCAGCTCATCAAGACCGGGCACATTGCCCTGCTTGACCGCATCGAGGTTGGTGGTCAAATCCTTCTTGATGGCCTCCTGGTCGTTGGAGGTTTGATCAGCCTTGGAAGCGGATTGGCAACCCGCCAGCGCCATGGTCGCGGCAAGGGACAACGCCACGATGGCGGCGACAAACGCCTTCTTCATAAGGAATCCTTTCGTCACGGAACAATTTCGCGACATTATACCCAAGATCTTCGAACGAAAACAGGCACAGTCGCGACAAAATGACAACGATGGAATCCCCGACGGCAAGGCCCCATCGCAAAAGGCACCCGCTACAATAGCGATAATGATGGAACGCGAACCGCTCGCCGGAAGCGCCCCTTCAACCTCGCCGCATCACACCCCGTCGCAACGAAAGGCATCCGCGTGCGCGCACACGACACCGATAACAAGACCAATCATCCGGTTGGGCGCACGACGGCCAGGAGGAAGCCGACGAAAAGGAAGGCCGAAAGCCGCGCAAAACTGCGAACAGCGCCCTGGCAGATGCCGCACGCGACGCCCCCCAAGACGCAGCGCACGACCCACCGCGCAACGGCCCATGCCACCAACCGCTCAACGGCTCACGCCAACCCCCGCACAACACCTCGTGCAACGCCCGCCTGCATAAAAGGCAGGCCGCTCACCGAGCAACCCCTCGAAAACCTTCGATCGAACGCCCAGAGGCAATGGGGCGACCGAGCGCCCGTCCGCAGAACCGACGCGAGCAGCGCGCAGGGCCCCTTGAGCACCGTCGCCGACCTCACCCCCGACAAGCCCGCTCGCTACCTGTTCGCCGGAATCGTGGTCGCCGTCATCGTCGTTTCCCTTCTGACCTCGAGCACTGCGGAGTCGTACTACATCGCGATGGCCGGTTCGCACGCGACGGCGGACGCGGACACGACGACGGTGGGCTTGTTTCCCGACGAGGTTGAATATTGGCGCCCCACCGTCGCGGCCGCCTGCAAAGACCTCGACCTCGGCCCCGAATGGCAGGACACGGCGCTGGCCATCATGCAGGTCGAATCGGGCGGCGACAGGACCGTAAGCTCGGTCGTCGGCTGCAGCGAGGACATCATGCAGGCCGGCGAGGGATGCGCCGGCGTCAACGCGGGAAGCAAAAGCGTCTCCCTGCTCGGAGCGAACGGCCTGGCCGGCTGGGATACCACGCCGTCCATCGCCGTGCCCGCCAACTGCGCCACGGCGTCCATCTACGCGGGTGTGATCGAGATCAAGGAAACCATCGGATACCTCGAAAGCTGGCTTGGGCCGATCGACCCCGACGACACGGGCAAAATCGGGCTTATCGCGCAGGGCTACAACTACGGATGCGCGGGATGGTCGGCATACTGCGAGCAAAACGGCATAACCACCTGGACCTACGAGGCTTCGGCAGCCTATCAATACCTGCACGCGGGCGGCACGGTCACGCACGGCCAGAAGGTGATGGACGCCTACGACGCCGCGCGCGGAGAAGATGAATAGCCCCGCTGGCAAATCAATGCCGGGCACCGGGGATCCGGGGCTTGAATCGGCATCGCCGGCGGGCCCAAGCTGCTTGCACGGCGGATCGGCGTCGTAGCCGCCCAGGCCAAGCTCGCCCGCAACCGCCCGCACCCGTCCCGCGGCCGCAGCCATTCGCGGCCACTCGCAACCGCTCGCCCCCGCCGCTTGCGACCCCGAACACCGCTCGCCCGCAAGTTCGGTCGCGAAAACCGATTTATCCGAATCGAAACCGTTCCGAAATACGCCCACTCATAGAATGAGGGCACCGTAAGCGAAAGGTCGCGCGCCGGGCAAACCGCGCGAGGCGTCTTCGACAAGCGGATTGTCAACCGTATACCTCGGTAGATGGAATCGGGAGAGATCGCGCATAGCGGCGCCGAAGGGGAGGCAAAAACTCTCAGGCAAAAGAACCGATTTCGGACGAAACTCTGGAAACGCACGCACGTGCGCCGAAGAAGCAATTCGCAAAGCATCACCGCGGAGAATCTTTCAGGCCAATGACAGAGGCACAGGAAATCACGAGATACCTGTGCGCATCGTTGGAATGGAGGATTCCATGGAGAAGAAAACACCCCTGTACGACGTGCATGTCGAGGAAGGCGGCAAGATTGTCCCCTTCGCCGGCTATCTGCTGCCCGTTCAGTATTCGGGCGTGATCGCCGAGCATAACGCCGTCCGCAACGCCTGCGGGCTGTTCGACGTCTCGCATATGGGCGAGGTGCTCTTCACCGGCCCCGGTGCGCTTGCCAGCTTGAATCACCTGCTCACGAACGATTTCACCAACATGAAGCCCGGGCGCGTGCGCTACAGCGTCATGTGCCATGAAAACGGCGGCGCTATCGACGATTTGATCGTCTACAAGTTCGGCGAGGAGTCTTACTTCGTGGTCGTCAACGCGGCGAACCGCGAAAAGGACTTCGCCCACATGCAGCAGAATCTGCTGGCCGACACCCAGATCGAGGACATCTCCGACACCGTCGCGCAGCTGGCGCTGCAAGGGCCTGCCGCCACGGAGATCCTCTCGAAGCTCACCGACGCCGATACCCTGCCGACCGGCTACTACACCGCCGTCGCGCACGTCGACGTCGACGGCATCGATTGCATGGTTTCCTGCACCGGCTACACCGGATCGGGAGGATACGAGCTGTACACGGCCGCCGAGAACGGCCCGGCGCTGTGGCGCAAGCTGCGCGAAGCCGGCGCCGAGGAGGGCCTGGTTCCCTGCGGTCTCGGCGCGCGCGACACGCTGCGCCTGGAAGCGTCCATGCCGCTGTACGGCCACGAGCTGACCGACGACATCTCGCCGGTGCGCGCCGGGCTCACCTTCGCCATCAAGCTCGACCACGACTTCATCGGCCGCGACGCGCTCGCCGCCGAGGGCGAGCCCGAGCAGGTGCGCGTCGGCCTCGAGGTTACCGGGCGCGGCATCATCCGCGAGCATCAGGACGTCTTCGTCGGCGATGAGCAAGTCGGCTTCACCACCTCGGGAACCATGTGCCCCTACGTGGGCAAGGCGCTCGCCATGGCCTACGTCGACCGTGCGCATGCCGCCCTCGGCACCGAGGTCGAGGTGGACGTCCGCGGCCGACGCGTCGCGGCGAAGGTCGTCGAGATGCCGTTCTATTCGCGCAAGAAGTAGCAACCCGGCCTCAGGCAACCGGGGTTGCACAGCCGGCTGCCCACCGAGGGCAAGCTGCCCCGGCGGCCGCGCAACCTGGCAATCCCGTCAGCCCCCGCAGCTCAACCACCAAGCCCCACCGGCAGCTCCGCGAAGCGGAGCAGCCGATAACCATCGATCGTCGAAACGGGCGCAAGGGCGCCCCGAACGAAAAGGAGAAACATCATGGCAGACGTCAACATCCCCGAAGAGCTGAAGTACACCAAGTCCCACGAGTGGGTCAAGATCGAGGGCGACACCGCTCTGATCGGCCTGAGCGACTTCGCCCAGAACGCGCTCGGCGACATCGTGTTCGTGAACCTGCCCGAGGAAGGCGACGAGCTTACCGCCGGCGAGCCGTTCGCCGACGTGGAATCCGTCAAGGCCGTCTCCGACGTCTACTCCCCCCTCTCCGGCACCGTCGCGGAGATCAACGAGGACCTGCTCGACGACCCGGCGGCCGTGAACCAGGACCCCTATGGCGCATGGTTCGTGAAGATCGAGGGCTTCGAAGGCACCGACGCGCTGCTTGACGCCGACGCCTACCAGGCTGTTTGCGACAGCGAGGAATAGCCCATGGGAACCTTCATCCCCCATGCCCCCGGCGAGCAGGAGAGCATGCTCGCCGAGATGGGCTACGAAAGCGTGCGCGATCTGTACGCGAACGTGCCCGATTCGGTCTACCGCGAGAAGGTCGATATCGCACCCGGCGTCTCCGAGCTCGAGGTCAGCGCGCTCATGAGGGGTCTGGCGGATAAGAACACCCGCTTCGCCAGCTGCTTCCGCGGCGCGGGCGCCTACCGCCACTTCATCCCGGCCGCCGTGCGCGCCGTCTGCGCCAAAGAGGAGTTCGTGACCGCCTACACGCCCTATCAAGCCGAGATCAGCCAGGGCATCCTGCAGTCGATCTTCGAGTACCAGACGCAGATCTGCGAGCTCACCGGCATGGACGTCTCCAACGCATCGGTCTACGACGGCGCGACCGCCGCGGCCGAGGCGGTGTTCATGTGCGAGGAGCGCAAGCGCTCGGGCGTCGCGATCTCGGCAGGCGTCGACCCGCAGACCATCGAGGTCGTCCGCACCTATTGCGAATCGCGCGACGTGGAGGTCACCGTCATCGACCTTGAGGACGGCGCCACGCCCGCCCAGGCCGTCGCCGAGGTTGCCGGCACGGTCGCCAGCGTGCTGTTCCAGAGCCCCAACTACTATGGCGTCATCGAGGACGCCCAGGCCATCGTCGAGGCCGCGCACGCCGGCAAGGCGCGCGCGATCATGTCGGCGAACCCCATATCGCTCGGCATCCTGAAAACCCCGGGCGAGATCGGCGCCGACATCGCCGTCGGAGAAGGCCAGCCGCTCGGCATGCCCCTTTCCTTCGGCGGCCCCTACCTCGGCTACATGGCAACGACGGCGAAGCTCATGCGCAAGCTGCCGGGCCGCATCGTCGGGCAAACCGTCGACGCCGCCGGCGAGCGCTGCTTCGTGCTCACCCTGCAGGCGCGCGAGCAGCATATTCGCCGCGAGAAAGCCTCCTCGAACATCTGCTCGAACGAAGCGCTGTGCGCCATGACGGCATCGGTCTACCTTGCCTGCCTCGGCCCCAAGGGTCTTGCACAGGCGGCGAAGAGCAGCGCCGCGCACGCCCACTACCTCGCGAAACGCCTTGCCGAGATCGGGTTTTCACCCCTGTTCGACAAGCCGTTCTTCCATGAATTCGCGACCAGCTGCCCCACCGATGCGCGCGCCCTCGAATCGGCGCTCGCCGAGGCCGGTATCCTCTCGGGCCTTCCCATCGCCGGCGGCATGCTGTGGTGCGCCACGGAGCTGAACTCCAAGCAGGAAATCGATTCGCTGATCGACGCCATCAAGGAGGTGCTGTCCTAATGAAGCTGCTGTTCGAAAGGAGCCGCACCGGACGGGCTCAGTCGATCCTGCCCGCCTGCGACGTGGAGGAGGCCGTCTTCGACGACGCGCTTCTGCGCGAAGACGCCCCGAAGCTGCCCGAGCTTTCCGAGATCGACGTGAGCCGTCACTACACCGAGCTTGCCAAGCAAGCCCACGGCGTCAACGACGGCTTCTACCCGCTCGGCTCGTGCACCATGAAGTACAACCCCTACATGAACGAGGAGTTCGCCGCGCTCGCGGGCTTCACGGACATCCACCCGCTGCAGCCGGCCGGCTACGCTCAGGGCAGCCTGGAGGTCATCTGGCGCACCGACAAGCTGCTCGCCGAGATCTGCGGCATGGACGCCACGACGCTGCAGCCCGCCGCCGGCGCCCATGGCGAATACACCGGCCTGCTACTCATCCGCGCCTATCACAAGGCGAACGGATCGGACGAGCGCACGCAGATCATCGTGCCCGACAGCGCTCACGGGACCAACCCCGCATCGGCCGTCATGGCCGGCTTCGAGGTGGTCAACGTCGCGTCGAATGCGGCAGGCGGCATCGATCTCGACGCGCTGCGCGAGGTGGCGGGTCCCAAGACCGCGGGGCTTATGCTCACCAACCCCAACACCGTCGGCGTGTTCGACCCCAACATCCTTGAGATCTGCGAGATCGTCCATGAGGCGGGCGGCCTTTGCTACTACGACGGCGCGAACCTCAACGCCATCATGGGGCACGTGCGCCCCGGCGACATGGGCTTCGACTGCGTGCACGTCAACCTGCACAAGACCTTCGCCACGCCCCACGGCGGCGGCGGCCCGGGTGCCGGACCTGTCGGCTGCAAGGCATCTCTCGCGCAGTTCCTGCCCGGCCAGCGCGTCCGCAAGACCGACGAGGGCGCCTTCGAGCTGTTCACGCCCGAGCGCAGCATCGGTCGCGTGCGCAGCTTCCACGGCAACTTCACCGTCGTCGTCCGCGCGCTCGCCTACATCACCATGCTCGGCGCGGAGGGCATCTCGCAGGCAAGCGAGACCGCCGTGCTCAACGCCAACTACCTTATGCACAAGCTGGCCGGCACCTACGAGATGGCCTACCCGGCGCCGTGCATGCATGAGTTCGTCATGACGCTCGAAGGGTTGCATCACGACAAGGGCGTATCGGCGCTTGACGTGGCGAAACGCTTGCTCGACTTCGGCATACACCCACCGACGATGTACTTCCCGCTCATCGTGCACGAGGCGCTGATGGTCGAGCCGACCGAGACCGAGAGCCGCGAGACCCTCGACGAGGCGGCCGAGGTGTTCGCGCGCATCATGAAGGAAGCCGCCGAGAACCCCGACGCGCTGCACAACGCGCCCGTCGCCTGCGCGATCAAGCGGCCCGATGAGGTCACGGCGGCGCGCAGCCCGAAGCTGCGCCACGATTTCGCCGACGCCTGCACCGCCGACGGCACAACCGAAAGCTCGGAAGGCTAGCCGATGCGCTTGAATCTCGTCGAAACCGCATGCGTGAACCCTTACGACAATCTGGCGCTTGAACGCTATCTGCTGGAAAGCGTTCAAGACGACCAGGTGATCCTGTATCTGTGGCAGAACAGCAACACGGTGGTCATCGGGCGCAACCAGTCGGCGCTCGCCGAATGCCGCATCCAGGATCTCACGGCGGACGGCGGCCTTCTCGCACGGCGGCTGTCCGGCGGCGGGGCGGTCTACCACGACCTGGGGAACCTGAACTTCACGTTCCTGGCGCCGACGGACCTGTTCGACGAGGAAAAGCAGACCGAGGTCGTACTGCGCGCGGTGCAGATGCTCGGCATCTCGGCCAAGCGCACCGGGCGCAACGACCTTGTTGCCGAAGGCGGGAAGTTCTCAGGGCACGCCTATTACCACCGCCGCGGGCGAAGCTACCATCACGGCACACTTCTCATCAGCGCCGATGCTGGCAAGATGGCCGCCTACCTGAACCCTTCCCCACTCAAACTGGCCGCGAAGGGCGTCAAGTCGGTGAAATCGCGCGTGTGCAACCTCGCCGATCTGAAACCGGACCTCTCCATCGCCGAGGCATCCCGCGCGATGGCCGCCGCCTTCGCCGAAGTATACGGGGGCGAAGCCGCAACGCTCGACATACCCGCGAGCGCTCAAGCGACCATCGACGATTACCGCGCCGAGTTCGCCTCGAAGCGATGGATCCTCAAAGACGAACGGCCGTGCGAGAACTCCCGCGAAGCGCGCTTCGACTGGGGCTGCGTGCGCGTCGACTGGGACGCGCAGGGCGGCACCATCGCCCGTGCGGCGCTGTACACCGACGGGCTCGACGCCGACTTCCTCGACGCCGCGCCGGCAGCGCTTGCCGGCTGCCCCGCTCAAGAGGACGTCATCGCGGCAGCGCTTTCCGCCTTGGCGAAAGACACCCCCGACTCGACGAAGCAACGCAAGGAAGCATGCGCCCGCGATATCTCGAAACTCATCATGCAAGGAAGGCAATCATGAACACCTTTGACATCGCCGTCATCGGCGCAGGCCCCGGCGGATACACCGCGGCCGAGAAGGCGGCGCGCGCCGGCAAGTCGGTCGTGCTGTTCGAAGAGCGCGAGCTGGGCGGCACCTGCCTGAACCGCGGCTGCATCCCCACCAAAGCGCTCCTGCGCTCGGCCGAGGCCTACCATAGCGCGAAAAACTCCACCGACCTGGGCGTTTCAACGACCGGGGTCACGCTTGACACCGCCGTGACGCAGGCGCGCAAAAGCCAGGTCGTCACCACCTTGCGCAACGGCATCGAGACGCTTATGGGCAATGCCGGCGTGACCATCGTCGCCGCGCGCGCGACCATCACAGGACCGGAATCCCTCGAGGCCGCGGGCGAGGCCTACCACGCCGGAAGCATCATCATCGCATGCGGGTCCGCGCCGGCCGTACCGCCCATCGAAGGCATCCGCACCCCCGGCGTCTACACCTCCGACGACCTGCTCGCCGACGACGCGCCCGAGCTTTCGAGCATCATCATCGTCGGCGGCGGCGTCATCGGCATCGAGTTCGCCAGCATGTACAGCGCACTCGGTGTCGCCGTCACCATCGTCGAGGCGGCGGAGCGCATCCTGCCCCCCTTCGACAAGGAAATCGCCCAGCGCATGGCGACCACGCTCAAGAAGCGCGGCGTGGGCATCAACACCCGTTGCCGCGTGACGTCGTTTGCCGGCGAGCCCGGGTCGATGCAGGTTTCCTTCGAGGACAAGAAGGGCGAGGCGCACACGCTTGAAGCCGAGGGTGTGCTGGTGGCCGTCGGACGCACCCCTTCGACCGCGGGCCTGTTCGCCGAAGGCTTCTCCGTCGAATGCGAACGCGGAGCCGTCACGGTCGACAAGCTCGGGCAGACGAGCGTTGCGGGCGTCTACGCCATCGGGGATGTGCGCTACCAGGGCATCCAGCTCGCGCATGCCGCATCGGCCCAGGCCGAAAACGTCGTGGCAACCATCTGCGGAAACGCTCGCTCGGTTGACGAGTACCTGGTTCCCAGCTGCGTTTACTCCTTCCCCGAGATCGCGCAGGTGGGGCTCACGGAGGCCGAAGCCAAGGAAGCCGGCATCGAAACCGTTCGCGCCAAGGCGCTCGCAAGCGCCAACGGCAAATGCCTCATCGAGGGCGTCGAGGGCGGCATGGCGAAGATCGTGGCCGAAAAGCAGACCGGCCGGATCGTCGGCGCGCAGCTCGTCTGCCCGCATGCCACCGACATGATCGCCGAGCTCGCGCTCGCCATCTGCAAAAATCTCACGGCCGCCGACTTGATCGGCACCATCCACCCGCACCCCACCGTGTCGGAAATGGTCCGCGACGCGGCGGCTCAGCTCGTGTAGGGCGAACGGTCGCGCCTGCAGCAACGCAAGATCGCGCCCAGATGACCCGCGCCCCGCC
>CAVDXU010000010.1:0-55752 GCA_963613135.1 bacterium | reverse complement strand
GCCCGCCGTTCGCACCCGGATATCCGCCGCCTATCATCACCGAAAATGTTACGGCCAAGGCAAAACCCGCCGTTTCCTTCTCCGAGCGCGGTCTTTTTCGCTATGATTGCAAGCGACGCCTGCGAAACAAGCGCCACGCAGCCGAAACTTGCCCGAGAAGGGAATCCTGATGGACAGGAAGACCAGCACGCGATTCGATCTTCTCGCTCGTAATTCGAGCGGGTTCCTGATCGTCGTCCTGGTTGCCATCGTCTCGTTCGCCGTCTTCACCGCCGTGCTCACCCAGGTCCTCTCCAACAACGTTTTGGAGAACGCCGTGTCCGAGCGCATCGATGCCGCCGACGCGATATCCGCGGCGGTCGAGAGCATCGTCACCACCGAGGACTTCAGCGAAATCAACACCGCAGCCGACAAGGACACCGAAACGTACCGATCGCTGCAGGCGCACCTCAACGAGTTCCGCCGAACCAATTCGCTCAGATACTTCTACACCGCCAAACGCGCCGACGACGGCACGCTCATCTACCTGGTTGACGGGCTCGACCTGGACGCTGAGGACTTCAGGAACCCCGGCGACGCCATCGAGGACGAGATGATCCCCTACATCGAGCGCGCGCTAGACGGCGAGAACATCCATTCGCAAAACATCGTCGACACCGCCTGGGGGCATATCTTCACCGCCTGCTACCCGGTGCACGGCAGCGACGGCAGCATCATCGGCGCCGTTTGCATCGAAGACGACATGGAGCCGACCTACACCTTCATCGAAGACCATCGCCGCACGCTCATCTCCATCGCCTTCGGCGCCACCTGCGTCGCGTTGGCCCTGATGATATGCACGCTCCTCTTCATCAAGCACTACCGCGATCGGGAAGACATCGACCGACGGCGCCTTATCGCAAGCTACCAGCAGCTTGAGGAGGCGCTCAAGGCGCAGGAGAAGCACTCAGAAATCGTCACCGCGCTCTCAACCATTTACACGACCATATTCCTGCTCGATCTTGAAACGAAGCGCTACGAGATCATCGAATCGGTTTCCCTCATGCACGCCTCGGTGCCGCGCCGCGGCGGCACCGACGATGCGATGGATCACATCCTGAACGCCTTCATGGCCCCCGACATGCGCGAGGAGATGCGCGCGTTCCTCGACCTCAACACCCTGTCCGATCGTCTAGCCGACACCAACACCATCATGACCGAATACCGCAGCCCCGAGGGTCGCTGGTTCCAGGCACGCTTCGTCGTGAAGAAACGCGATGCGAACGGGCGCGCCATCGAAGCGCTCTACGCCGCACGCGACTTCACCGCCGAAAAGCAGCGCGAGCTCGAACTGCGCGATCAGCTGGCGGCGGCAGCGGAGGAGGCCCGACGGGCGAACCTTTCGAAAACGCAGTTCCTGCGCCGCATGAGCCACGATATCCGCACGCCTTTGAACGGCATCATCGGCATGATGCACATCTCCGAGCGCTACGCGAACGACCCGGAAAAGCTCGCCGAAAGCAAGGAGAAGATCCTTCACTCCGCCGACTACCTGCTTGACCTGGTGAACAACGTGCTCGACATCAGCAAGCTGGAATCGGGGGCGCTCGAGCTGGAGAACAAGCCGTTCAATCTCGGCACGCTTCTGCTCAAGACGTTGCCGATCGTCGAGACGAACGCGGCGGACAACGGCCTGACGTTCATCGGCGGCGCGGAGGCGTCGCACCTGGTGCACTATAAGCTCATCGGAAGCCCGCTGCATCTGAACCGCGTGCTCATGAACCTGGCATCGAACGCCGTCAAATACAACCGCCCCGGCGGCACGATCACCCTGTCGTGCGTCGAGACGTCCAGCGATCAGGATACAGCCACCTACCGTTTCACCTGCGCCGACACCGGTCTTGGCATGAGCCGCGAATTCCAGGCGCGGGCGTTCGAGCCCTTCTCGCAAGAAGGCAAGGAGACCACGACGTCGTTCGCCGGATCGGGCCTGGGACTTTCCATCGTGAAGGATATCGTCGAGCTGATGGGCGGCACCATCGAGCTTGAAAGCGAGGAGGGCGTGGGCACCACCATAACCATCGTGCTCACGTTCGTGATCGATCACGACGCCTCCGAGGGCGCAGACGCGCCCGAGCAAACGTGCGCCGCAAGCCTTGCCGGCAAGCGCGCCCTGCTCGTCGAGGACAACGATCTGAATCGTGAAATCGCCCGGATCATGCTCGAGGATCAGGGGCTTGCCGTCACCGAGGCGACCAACGGGCGCATGGCGCTCGATGCGTTCGAGGCATCGAAGCCCAACGAGTTCGATTACATATTCATGGACGTCATGATGCCGGTGATGGACGGGCTTGAGGCCACGCGGCGCATCCGCGCGCTCAACCGGCCCGACGCGCAGCGCATCCCCATCATCGCCATGACGGCCAACGCTTTCGCCGAGGATCGCCGCGCCTGCATGAAGGCCGGCATGAACGCGCACATCGGCAAGCCGATCGAGGGCAAAGCGCTGATCGAGGCGATAGCGCAGGTTGAAGGGTCCAGGGCAGGCGGATAGCCGGCGGCACGATCGTTTTAGGGAGGGGTTGATATGGCACAGGTTGCCCGCAGCAAGCTCAAGCTGCTTTATCTGGCGCGCATCATGGAGAACGAAACGGACGAGGATCACGGCATCACCGCGGCCGGCATCATCGAGAAGCTTTCCGAGATCGGGATAGACGTCGAGCGCAAAACCGTCTACCGCGACCTGGAATGCCTGCGCCAGTTCGGTTACGACATCATCCGCGAGGACGACCATCGCCCCACGACGTACAAGCTTGCCAGCCGGGAATTCCAGGATCAGGAGCTGTTCCTGCTCGCCGACGCCGTGCAGTCCTCGCGCTTCCTCACGCAGAGCAAATGCAATGCCCTCGTGCGCTCAATCGGCAAGCTCGGCAGCAAGTACATGGCAGATGGCCTGCGAAAACGCGTGCATGTCGAAGGGCGCGTGAAGGGGCATGGCAACGAAACGGTGTTCTACGGCATCGACGCCATCCAACGCGCGATGAACGCCAAGCGCAAGGTGTCGTTCACCTACCACAAGCACGACGCGCACGGAAAACTCGTGGCGCGGCGGGCAGGTGCGCCGTATCTGGAGACGCCCGTGCAGCTTATGTACATGAACGACGAGTATTACCTGGTGGTTTGGAACGACAAGCACGGAGAGTTCACCAACTACCGCGTCGACAGGATGCGCGACATCGAGGTGTCCGATGTGCCGGCGACGCGCAACGAGAAGATCGCGACCTTCAACGTGGCCGAATACCAGCAGCGCGTGTTCGACATGTTCACCGGAGAGGCCATCAACGTCGAGCTTTCGGTCGAACCCGACGCCGTGAGCGCGCTCATCGATCGATTCGGCGGCGATGTCGAGATCACCTATGAAGAAGATGGCCGCTCGCACGTGCGCGTCTGGGTCATGGAGGCGCCCACCTTCTACGGCTGGCTCGCCACGCTCGGGTGCGCCGTGCGCATCGAGTCGCCCGAAACGCTTGCCGATGACTACCGATCCTACCTGCAAGGCATCATCGACAGCTACCGAAAATAGCGCTACGCCACCCCTGCATAGCGCTTCATCAGCTCGATGAAGCGCTCGGCGACCGGATCCATATCCGCGCCGCGCACCATCACGTAGCCCACATGCATGCGCTCGCCCGATCGCACCGGCACCGCGGACACCGACGACGTCCCCATATACTCCGCATGCACGCCGCTGGTGACGGTATACGCATCGGAATGCAGAAGGGTGCTCATCAAAAGCCCCCGGTCGCTCACCTGCACCGCCTTCTCCGAAGGCGCCCATAGCGGCTCCTCGGCGAACGCGGACGACTCGTAGAGCCCCTGCAAAAACGTCAGCTGCGGATACGGCGCCAGCTGCTCGATCGAAACGGTTTCCTCGCCGGCGAGCGGATGCCCGCAGCGCATGAGCGCATGGGGAACCGCCTCGAACAGCTCATGGAACTCCAGCTTGTTGCGCTCGAGCAGGCGCCCCACCGCAGCCTCGTTGGATCTCGACAGGAACAGCACGCCCAGATCGAACTCGCACGAGGCGACATTCTCGATGACCTGCATGGTCTGCGTCTCGTTGAGCACCAGCTGATAGCGCGAATCGGAAATGCGCCCCATCAGGTCGACGAAAGCCCGTTCGGCGAACGAATAGTGCTGGCACGATACCGCGAACCGCAGCCGATCCGACTCGCCCGAGCCGTACCGCTCATCAAGGTTGTCCATCTGCTGGACGATCTGGCGCGAACGGGCCAAAAACTCGATGCCGCGATCGGTCGGCTTCACACCCAAGCTGCTGCGCTCGAACACCGAGAACCCCAGTTCGCGCTCGACAAGCGACACGGCCTCCGAAAGCGTCGGCTGCGCGACTTTCAGCCTCCGCGACGCGGCGATCATCGAGCCCGCATCGGCGATAGCGTTGCAGTAGCGAAGTTGTTGCAGCGTGATCCTCATCAAGCGCGCCCCTCACGTATCATCAAGCGCCTACTCCCAGCCCTTCCATACATCGGGGGCGTAGCCCACCGTCGCCTTCTTCCCGTTGCGCACGATCGGCTCGCGCAGCACCTGCTGGTTCTCAAGCACCTTCTCGAACTTCTGATCGGCGGCCAGATACTGCAGCAGGGTCACGGTGTCAACGTCCTTCGCATCGGGGTTCACCAGCGCGTCAAGACCGCCTACGGCCTGGGACACGCTCGTGAGCTCGCCTTTGCTCAAGCCCTTTTCCTTCAAATCGATGAACTGGAAGGCGATGCGGCGCTCCTTGAAATAGCGCTGGGCCTTCTTGGTGTCGAAGCTTTTCTTGGTTCCGAAAATCTGGATGTTCACGAATGGTCCTCCCTGACGTCTGGGGCCGGGGTCGCTTCCCCGCACATGGAATCGGACGCCTCGCCGCGCGCCTGCCGACGCGGCATTGCATCCTTCGCCGCACCGTTCGCAAGACTCGCCGCGCGCGCTTTCATGATAGCCCGCCCGATCTCGGGCAGATCGCTCGCCGCGAATTCGTAGCTTATCACCTGAGGCTGGCCTGCGGCCGGATCCGCATGGCCGGACGTTTGCGGGAGCGCGCCTGCGTTCGCCGCCGTGGCCGCATCGCCGGACGCAACCGAGGCCGCACCCGCTGCTGCCGGGGTCGCCGGGGTCGCTGCCGCGCCTGCCGCCGCCGGCGCAACCTGCTCGACACGCACGAAGGCGCACTCCACGCGCTCGTAGCCCTGCTGCAGAACCGCATAGGCGTAGCAGGTCGCCTGCAGCAGATGCTTTTCATGCAGCCATGCCTCCGATTCGGATGCATCACCGCCCGTTTTGTAATCGACGACGAGGGCGAATCCTTCAGGATGCGCACGCGTTCCCGGCTTGTCGCTAGTGGCCAAAAGATCGATTTCGCCCTCGAGGAACGCCTCGCCGAAGCCGAAAGCGGCCATGTCCACCATGAAGGGAACCTCGGCGCGCAGGCGCGCGAAGCCCGCGACGCGCGCGGCAAGGTCGCTGGCGAACCACCGGTCGAGCGCCGCATTCAGGCGCGCCGCGTCCTCGGCGGCGGTAAGCCCGGCGGCAGCCGCAATCGCGCGTCGGCGCGACGCGAGCGCGGCAAGCCGCTGCCCCGGCGCCCAGGAGAGCACGGAGACCTGCGCCAAACGATGAAACGCCTGGCCGAACGTCGTCGCGGCATCGGCGTCGGCAGCGAGGCGAGCGACGGGAGCCTCGTCGCAACCCAGGGAATCAGCTGCGAAATCACCGTCAGAGAGCGCCTCGTCAGCCCAAAACGCCTGCGAGGTGTCGACGAGGGCGCCGTGCTCGCCCGCAAGGGACGAATAGCTGAACACGCCCTCCCGCCCCGGACGCCAGGGCTTCCCACGCTCGGGCAGATACGGGGGCACCGCGGGGATGTCGACCTTGCACGAGGAGGCGTCCGTGCCGGATGCGCCTTCGCCGCCGGCAACGTCAACACCTGCGGCGACGTCCGCGCCGCCAGTCACCGCGGCGGCATCCGCGTCGCCTGCAACATCGACCTCGCCGCTGGCAGCAAGCGCCTCGAGGCCCGCAAGCCCCCGCTTCTCGAAAGCGTCCACGCTGTCGGGATCGAGCGTAATGCGCGACACGCGCGCCGGCTCGCTTCCGCCGAAGTCGTAGCCGGTAACGCCATCCTCGAAGAATGCCCCCTGCCCCGCAAGAGCCGTCTGCACATCCTCCCAAACGCTGTTCGAAAGCCCGGAAGGATCGCCGCTTTTCGTGCGGCCGCGCATCGAGATGACGACGGCCTCCTTCGCACGCGTGATGGCCACGTAGAGAAGCCGCCGCGCCTCGGCCGCCTCCCCCGCCTCCTCGAAGCCGTGGATGGCCGCGCGGAATGCGGCGGGGCTTTCCGTGCGGGCAACGATTTTCGCCAGGTCGTCAGCTGCGTAATCCTCGTCAAAGGGGCTGTAGTCCCGAGCCTTCTTCACCAGATTCGACGACCCCTCGCGCAAACCGGAGAGCGTCGATCCCCCGTCGAGCGACACATACGTGCGCCCGGCGATGGTGCAGCTTTGCAACGCGCTCGCGCGCAGGGAATCGTCGCCGAACTCGGCGATCGCCACGATAGGGAACTCCAAGCCCTTGCTCGCATGCACGGTCATGATGCGCACCGAATCGCCCTCGCCGGCGGACAGCGCGCCCGGAGCCTCGCGCGCGGCCTCGATATCCGCCGCCAAACGCGCCGCCACACCAGCCGGCCCCAACCCGCTTGCGGCCTCCAGATCGGCGGCGTGGCGGATAACCTTGTATACGTTGCCGGCACGGGCGAGACCCTCCGCCCCGGCGGCCTCAAGGCGCGCAAGCCAACCGGAATCGACCACGATACCCTGCATGACCTCGGACAGCGGCACGCGCCCAACCTGCTCGGACGCGCGATTCATCAACGCTGCTGCGCAGGCCAGTGCCGGTGAGGGCGCCTTGCCCGATGCGGCCAGGCGCTCCAAGTTGCGGAAGCCCTCGTCGAATCGGCGGCGCTTCAAGATGCCGCGATTCGCATCGGTGCCGGTCGACAGCTCGATCAAATCGTCGGCAGAAAGCGCGAACAGCTCACTGGATGCCACCTCGAACAGCGCTTTCGACCCTTTCGGGTTCGCAAGCGCCTCGGCCAGGCGGACCATGAGGGCGACTTCGGGCGCGCGGTTGAAGATGGATCCGCCCGCCACCACGCAGGGAAGCCCCGCCGCCCGTATGGCCGCCGCGTACGTGTCGGCCTTCGACATGGCTCCGAGCAGCACGACCATCTCGCCGGGCGCATGCCCCGCGCGCCGATATGCGGCGAAGCGCTGCGCTATGCGGGATGCCTGGACGCGCAGAGCCTCCTCGGTCGCCACGCCGCGATACGGGAAGCTGGTCACCTGCACGCTCACGCGCGGGCCGGGCCCGGCAAAGGGCTGCTTCACCCGCACCTCGTCGCGACCAGCACTCAACGACATGTAGTCATCTCCGTATTTCCCCTGGGGAAAGATGCGATCGCACAGCAGCAGGATATCGGCATGGCTGCGGAAATTGTCGGGCAGCTCGATGACGCCATCGGGGTTTTCGGCACGCACGGCGGCCAGATGCTTGCGATACACCGAGACGTCGGCGCCGCGGAAGCGATAGATGGACTGCTGCGCATCGCCGACGACGCACAGACGCTCGCCGGCCTTCCCCGAAAGCTTCGAGATCATATCGACCTGCAGCTGATCGGTGTCCTGGAACTCGTCGATCATGACCATCTTGAACCGATCGGCATAGCACCGCGCGATCTCGGGGCGGTCCCGCAGCGCCCGCGCCGTGAACGTCAGCAGATCGGAATTGTCGAGCACCCCAGCTTCTCGCTTGCTCTTCGAGAAAATGCTCGAAACCAGCGAGGCGATCTCGACAAGCGTCTCGAGGTGCGGGCGCACGATGCCCGCGCACAGCTCGGCCACGACGCCCTGGTAGCGCGTCACCAGCTCGGGCAGCATCTCCTGGTACGCCGTTCCCTTGCCGAACCGCTTGCCGGGGACGGGAAACCCATTCGCCACCGTGACGGCCTCGAGATAGGTCGAAGCCGCTCCGTCGGCCAGCGCGCGATCCACCGAGGCGATGGCCTCTTCCGTTAGCATCAGGAACTCATCGCGCGTCTTGCCGGGCTTCACCTCGCCCGCCAGCGTGCAGGCGTCGCGCGCCGCGTCGCACAGCTGCACCAGCAATTTCTCGGGGCCCGCCGGCGCGGGCGGGCACACCACCGCGCCCATCCCATCGGGGCTTGCCTGGGCGATGGTCACCAGCTCACGCACCACGCCCTCCACCGAAACGCCGAGCGAGCCGCCCTGGGATCGCGCCTTGAATTCGGCGAACAGCGCGTCGATGCGCCCGGCGTCGATGCCGCCGAGGCCGTTGACCATGTCGTCATGCCCGCCGATAACCGCCTCCAGCGCGTTTTCCAGCATGGCCCGCGATCGGCTTTCGTCGATGATGTCGAACTGCGGGTCTATCCCCAGCTCAAGCGCATGCGCACGCAGGATGCGCGAGCATGCGCCGTGGATCGTCGAAATCCAGGCGTTGTCAACCTTGAGCGCTTGCTCGGTCATGCCCGCGCCGCGCAGCGCGCTTTTCACGCGCGATTTGATCTCCCCGGCGGCCTTGGTCGTGAACGTGATGGCTAAGACCTCGTCGATATCGGCGAGGTGCCCGCATTCGAGCGCATGGACGATGCGCCTGGTCAACGTGAACGTCTTGCCCGATCCGGCACCCGCGGAAACCGCGAGGGGCCTATCAAGCGTATCGACGCATGCCTGCTGCCCTGCCGTCAAAGCCACGCTAACCCCTCCTTTCGGAACATGAAGCCACCGGGCACCACCTGCAAGCTTCGGCGCAAGCCGGGCGCGGCGCGACATCGCCGGCGAGCATGCGCTGAAGCGCCGAAGCGATAGCCTCCTCGGTTTCATCGAGCAAGTCGGTGAAACTCGCATCGGCGGGCGCGTCGGCAGCGATGGGCCACGAGCACTTGCCGGGCTTCGATCCGGGCACCTGCGCGGCGCCCAGCGCATGCCCGTCATAGGCGCCGGCGGCGAACTTCCGCCTGCCATAGCAAACGTATATCGCCCCAACAGGATCGTAGCCGAGCGTTCGGCGAACCACCTGCGCGTAGATAAGCGACTGAACCTTGCCCAGATAGCCCTCTTTACGCCGGGAAATCGAGTAAGCATCGGAAAGCGAACCCTTGTAGTCGATGACCACGCAGCGCCCCTGCTCATCGACATCGATGCGATCCGCCGTACCGATAAGCTTCTGGCCCGCGTAATCAACCGTGCCTTCACCTGCAACGGAAAATTCCAGATGCTCCGGGTGGAAATCGGGGAGAAGCGCGACCTCGTAGTCGAGATAGCGCATGAGCTTATCGCACAGCTCCTCGACCTGGCGCTTCTCAAGCTCACCGGTGGCGATCAGGCGATTCTCGCGCTCCTTCAGATTCGGCTGCAGCGCCTTGTGCCGCGCAAGGACGTCGGCCATGATCGCGCGCGCCTGCTCAAGGGAGGCCTGCGTCACCTTCGAAAGGCCCGTGTCCTCCTTGAAATGACGGTAGAAGCTGCATAGAGCATTGTGCGCGAAATCGCCCATCTCAAGCGGGCCGAACCCTTCGTCGAGATCCTCCAAGCGCAGCCGGCGGTCGGCGAACCACTTGTACGGGCACTCAAGGTAGCTTTCAATCTGCGAGGGCGACAGGCACGGCTCCTTTACCACCTGACCCTTTATCACGCGCGGCAGCACGACGAGCCGACGGCCCGCATCGGATATGGCGCCGGTTTCAGGGCGCTCGATGCTCGCGACGATATCCTGTTTTCGCACGCCAAGCGAATGATTCGCGAACAGGACGTCCTCGCCACGCGTGAGCATGCCGGCTTGCTGCGCTTCGGGCAGCGAATACAGATTGTCTATGTCGTCAAGATCCGTTAAATCGGCACGGTAGCAATCGACGAACTCCTCCAGCGCCACGCTCGGGTACAGCGGGCTCGCATCGGCATCGTTCAAGCAGCGCTCGACCACCAGCTGACGGCGCGGCAGATGCTCGAGGGCGAAAAATGCGCGGCGCATGCGCGCCAAGGCCGTGTCGAAGCGCGGCACGCCGAGCTTGTCGAGCAGCGTGCGCGTGGCGTCGTCCTTTTCGGCGGCGGGATACGCGTCGCTGGACAGATCAGCCACGACCATGGTCGAGCAGGAACCCCGCTCAAGCGTAGCCGCCGTTTGCTGATCGCAAATCAGCAGGTCGGGAAGAGGGTCCGGGGGCGCGGCCTGTCGCGATTCCAGCGTCGCGCCCGCGCCTGAGCCCTGAGACGGTGTTTGGCCCTGCGGGCCGCCGTGGGTCTTCGGCCCGACCACGCGCGTCACGTCCACGACGACCGATTCCAGCTCCTGCAAGCATGCGTCAAGCCCCAAACCAAGGCTTAACGCGGCTGCAAGAGCGTCCCGCACGGCCGTCGAGCAGCCGATCTGCTCGGCGGCCCAGGCCTCGGGAAAACCGTTTGCCCGCCGCGCCAACGAGGCAAGACCGTCCGCCGCCTCCAGGTCGCTGCCCTCGGCGAACAAACGCTCCACCAGTGCGAACATGCGGCTTTCACCGCGCAGATCCGCGCAAACCTGCGCTCGCGTCCGCGTTCTATCGCCACGGTATCTCGCATCGAGCTCGTACGCTTTCCTGCGTTTTATGCCCGAAAGCGGCGAGAGCATGAAGTCGGCCAAATCCGATCGGCACCACGACTCGACATCCTTGCGGGCGATGCCGGGATATTCAGGCGATGCGAACGTCTTGCCGGCGCGCATGGTCCCCGAGACGGGATCGTATCCGAAGAAGCGCGCAAGCGAGAAGAACGCCCGACCGAAATCGGTGTCGGCGAACGCGCGCCGCGCACGCAGCGCCACGACGAAGCCCTCGCGAGAAAGCGGAGCCGCAAGGGCGCCATAGAGCCGCGCAGGGTCCTTGGCCGCGACGACGACCCGCGTTGATGGGCCCTCGCCGCACGCAGCCGAGCACGACGCTTCGTCTCGAACGATATCGGCCAGAAGCGCAGGCCATGCATATGCGCCGGACGGGAACGCGAAACGCACCTGCACGCCGCGAGGCGCGCGATGCGGCCCATCGCCGCCGGCAGCGGACCGCACGTCGAGCTCCATCCACGGGCACGCATCGAAAAACGCCTGCTGCTGAGGGGTCAAGGGCGCGCAATCCTGCATTAAAACCCGCAGGGGCTTGCGCGGCAGCAGCGAGGGAAGCTGCGCGATCGCCTGTCCGGGCTCGATGAACCCCGCGGATGCAAGGCGCCCGTAGTAGGCGCGGACGGCTGCAAGCACCTGCGATTCCTCGAACGAGAGCGCGCCGGAATCATGAGCGACCGCCTCCTCGAAAGCGGCAAGCCCCGAAGCCTTGCGAACGCAGGCCGCCCCCACGCGACCGATGGCGCGCCGTCGGGCAGGGTCGGCCTCCTTCACCACGTCGGCGCATCGGAACGCCAAGCTGCGCACAAGCGTCGAGGCCGGGGTGCGGCCGTCGCCGTAAAGCCCCCACAGATCGGCCGTCCAAGCGGGAAACGTGGTTACCTCGCAGCCGAATGCCGCGGCGGAACCCGTCCGTGCCGCATCTTTTCGCCAGGCGATTGCCTGCTGCATGCTGGGCAGCAGGACGATGTCGTAAGCATGTGAAATATCCATGCAAGCATTCTACCGCGAAGCGCCCGTGCGAAAGCCCTCGCGCAACGGACAACAAACCCTCACCGTCACCATGGCCCACCCGAAAGAAGACCCTGTCGACGCAAAAAGAAGCAGCAGGCCTACGCAGACCGCCCGGGCAAGGTGCGCGGGCTGCCCGGGCGGGCCCCGCTCCCTATAGCCGGGCAAACGCAAAGGAAGGCCCCATCGGGGGCCTTCCCAATCCGTCACCGCCGAGTCAAACGGAGACGCGTATCGCTCTTGAGCCTATTCGCCGTCGTACATGGCCTTCAGGCGCGTGAGGTGCTGGTAGCGCTCGATGGCCGCGGCCTCGTTGCGCTCGAACAGCTCGCCGGCGCGCTCGGGGAACTCGCGGGTCAGACGGCTGTAACGCGCCTCGTTCATCAAGAACTCCTGGTAACCGCCCGCCGGCTCCTTGCTATCGAGCGTGAACTTCTTGCCCGCAGCGGCGTCGGGATTGAAGCGGAACAGGTTCCAGTAGCCGCAATCAACGGCCTTCTTCATCTCGGACTGGCAGTTGACCATGCCGCCCTTGATGGAGTGCATCTCGCAGGGCGAGTAGGCGATGATCAGCGACGGTCCGGGGTAGGCCTCGGCCTCGGTGATGGCCTTGAGCGTCTGCGCGGGCTTGGCGCCCATGGCGATCTGCGCAACGTAGACGTAGCCGTAAGCCATGGCGATCTCCGCAAGGCTCTTCTTCTTGATGTCCTTGCCGGCCGCGGCGAACTGCGCCACCTGGCCGATGTTGGAAGCCTTCGAAGCCTGACCGCCGGTGTTGGAGTAGACCTCGGTGTCGAAGACGAACACGTTGACGTCCTCGCCGGAAGCGAGCACGTGGTCGAGTCCGCCATAGCCGATGTCGTAGGCCCAGCCGTCGCCACCGAAGATCCAGATGGACTTCTTGGCCAGGTACTCCTTATGGTCGAGGATGCGGCTGGCGGCCTCGGCGGCCTCGCCACCGGCGGCAACCGCCTCAGGCAGCGCCGCGATCAGCGCGTCGGCCGCAGCCCGCGAGGCGGCCTTGTCGCCGCGGGCATCCAGCCACGCCTGGGCCTCGTCGGCCACAACGCCGGCCGCGATGAGCTTCTCGGCATCGGCTGCCAGCATGGCGTTGACTGCCTCGTAGCCCAAAAGCATGCCCATGCCGTGCTCGGCGTTGTCCTCGAACAGGCTGTTCGACCACGCCGGGCCATGACCCTGCTTGTTGACGGTGTACGGCGAGGTACCGGCCGGGCCGCCCCAGATGGACGAGCAGCCGGTAGCGTTGGAGATGTACATATGGTCGCCGTAGAGCTGCGTGATCAGGCGGGCGTATGCCGTCTGCGCGCAACCCGCGCACGCGCCGGAGAACTCCAGCAGCGGCTGCTTGAACTGGCTGCCGCGCAGGGTGGCGTCCTCGATCTGCGGCTTGTCGGCAACTTCCTTGACGCAGTAGTCGAACACGTCCTGCTGGTCGAGCTCGGCTTCCACGCCGGTCATGGCGAGCGCCTCGGACGGGCAGGCCTTCACGCACACGCCGCAGCCCATGCAGTCGAGCGGGCTGATGGCCAACGTGTATTTCAGGTCCTTGACCTTGCCCTTCATATCAAGCACGGCCATGGCCTCGGGCGCGGCCGCAACCTCTTCGTCGGTCAAGCCGTAGGGGCGGATGCAGGCGTGCGGGCAGACGAACGAGCAGCTGTTGCACTGCGTGCACTTCGAGGCATCCCACGTTGCCACGGTGACGGAAACGCCGCGCTTCTCGTAGGCCGAGGCGCCCAGCTCGAACTGGCCGTCGGCATGTCCCGCGAAGGCGGAAACCGGCAGGGAGTCGCCGGCCATGCGCCCGATGGGCTGCATGATCTCGCGCACCTGCTTGACCAGCTCGGGACGACCCTCGAGCTGCTCTTCCTCGGCGGCATCGACCGCGTCGGCCCAGGCGGCGGGCACATCGATCTTCGTGAACGCCGAGGCACCGGCGTCGATGGCGCGATGGTTCATGTCCACCACGTCCTGGCCCTTCTTCAGGTAGGACTTCGTGGCGGCATCCTTCATGAACTGGATGGCCTCTTCGGCCGGCAGGATGTTGGCCAGCGCGAAGAACGCGGACTGCAGGATGGTGTTCGTGCGCTTGCCCATGCCGATCTCGCGCGCCAGGTCGATGGCGTTGATGGTGTAGAGCTGCACGTCGTTGGCCGCGATGTAGCGCTTGGCCTCGGCGGACAGGTGATGCTCAAGCTCCTCGAGGGACCACTGGCAGTTGATCATGAACGTGCCGCCGGGCTTGACGTCGTTGACGATCGGGAAGTTCTTCGTGATGTAGCTGGGGTTGTGGCACGCCACGAAGTCGGCCTTGTTGATGTAGTAGCTCGAGCGAATGGGCGCGTCGCCGAAGCGCAGGTGGCTCACCGTCACGCCGCCGGTCTTCTTCGAGTCGTACTGGAAGTAGGCCTGCACGTACTTGTCGGTGTGGTCGCCGATGATCTTGACGGAGTTCTTGTTCGCGCCGACGGTGCCGTCGCCGCCGAGACCCCAGAACTTGCACTCGATGGTGCCGGGGACGGCGGTGTTGGGGCTGTCGGCGTCCTCGGGCAGAGACAGCCCGGTGACGTCGTCGTTGATGCCGATGGTGAACTCGCTGCGCGGGTTCTCCTTGGCAAGCTCGGTGTAGATGGCGAACACCGACGAGGGCGGCGTGTCCTTGCTGCCCAGGCCGTAGCGGCCGCCGGCGACCTTGATGCCGGTGACGCCCTCGGTCATGAGCGCGTTGACGACGTCGAGGTAGAGCGGATCGCGGCTGCCCGGCTCCTTGGTGCGGTCGAGCACGGCGAGCTTGGTGCAGGTTTCAGGCAGCGCGGCGACGAACTTGTCGGTGCAGAACGGGCGGTACAGGCGAACCTTCACCAGGCCCACCTTCTCGCCATGGGCGTTCAGGTAGTCGATGACCTCTTCTGCCACGTCGCAGATGGAGCCCATGGCCACGATCACGCGATCGGCGTCGGCGGCGCCGTAGTAGTTGAACGGCTTGTAGTCGGTGCCGAGCTTGGCGTTGACCTTGTCCATGTACTCTTCGACCACGGCCGGCAGCTCGTTGTAGACGCTGTTGCAAGCCTCGCGGTTCTGGAAGAAGGTGTCGCCGTTCTCATGGCTGCCGCGCATGGCGGGGCGCTCGGGGTTCAAGGCATGGTCGCGGAAGGCCTTCACGGCGTCGAAGTCGCACATGTCGGCCAAATCGGCGTAATCCCACACGGCCACCTTCTGCACCTCGTGGGAGGTGCGGAAGCCGTCGAAGAAGTTCAAGAACGGCACATGGCCCTTGATGGCGGCCAGATGCGCGACGGCGGACAGGTCCATGACCTCCTGCACGTTGCCCTCGGCGAGCATGGCGAAACCGGTCTGGCGGCAGGCCATGACGTCGGAATGGTCGCCGAAGATGTTGAGCGCGTGCGTGGAGACGGTGCGGGCGCTCACGTGGAAGACGCTCGGCAGCTGCTCTGCGGCGATCTTGTACATATTAGGGATCATCAGAAGCAGGCCTTGGCTTGCCGTGTACGTGGTGGTCAGCGCGCCTGCGGCCAACGAACCATGCACGGCGCCGGCGGCACCGCCTTCGGACTGCATCTCGCACACCTTGACCTTGGTGCCGAAGATGTTCTTGCGACCGGCCGCGGACCACTGGTCCACCAGGTCGGCCATCGGGCTTGACGGCGTGATCGGGTAGATGCCGGCCACCTCCGTGAACGCATAGGAAACATGCGCGGCGGCGGTATTGCCGTCCATCGACTTGAATTCTCTCGTCATTTCCTCTCCTCTGCTTGCCCGCGAAGCGGGACTTTCGAAAAGCACGTCTGGCGCTACAGACGGCATAGTAGCAGCCCCGGAGCCGACCGGTCCCGAGCGTTGCCCAATCGGCATGTTCGCGGTTCCGTGTCTTCGGCAAGCGGTTCTCTAGGGAATCGAAGACGCCGCTCAGCGGGTCATGCGCGCCGCTTGCCGTTCGCCGGCGACAACCTACCGCTCGCCGCAGCTCGCGCAGAGAGGGGAAGCGCATTCGGGAAAACGCTGATTAGGCCTTCGAGTAAATAGGCGTAAACATCAGGTAACAAAAGGGTTAAGGCTTTACAAGAGGTTTATTTTCACATTCTCTTCACGCATAATATTCATCGATTGCTGATGCGCTCAGCGCACCGGCACATGCCAAGGTCGGGGCTGCAAGGGCTCCGACGATCGAATGGAGGGAATGTAAGAATGGATCAGAAAAGCTCCCTGTCTCGCCGCACCTTCTTGGCCGGCAGCGCCGTCGCAGCAGCTACCGCGGGTCTCGCGATGACCGGCTGCGGAAGCTCCTCGACCAGCTCCGAAAAGAAGTCCGACTCCGGTTCCAGCTCCACCAAGACCGGCGGCACCATCGTCGCGGCCTGCAGCTACAAGAACGCCAACTACAACCCCATCGGCGCAAGCTCCGCGCTCATGCTCCCGGCCATCCAGCACTGCCTCGAGGGCCTCTACGAGCTCAACTACTTCACCGGCAAGACCGAGGCCGCCCTGGCCGACGGCGAGCCGACGAAGGTCTCCGACACCGTCTACGACGTTGCGCTGCGCTCCGGCGCCAAGTACTCCGACGGCACCGATGTGACGCCTGAAGACGTCAAGGCCGTCGTCGAGGCCAACATGGCCAACGCCACCTACAAGGACATGCTCTCCTTCATCAGCTCCGTCGAGGTGAAGGACGCCTCCACGGTCACCTTCACGCTTGCCTACCCCTCGGCCGAGAGCGACTCCCTGCTCAAAGAGCGCCTGTCGCTGTGCCGCATCTTCCCGAAGGGCGAGATTCCCACCGACGCCAAGGCTTCCATGACCACCCCGCCGAACGGCTCGGGTCCCTGGGCGTTCGGCGTCTGCAACGGTGAGGACGGCGGCGAGCTGAACTTCACGCCGAACAAGAACTACAACGGCAAGAAGACCCCGACGGCCGACGCCATGCAGTGGCTCGTGCGCGTCGACAACACCGCTCGCGTCACCGCCCTGCAGGAAGGCACCGCCATCGTCGGCGAGAACATCCCGTTCGCCAACGAGACGCAGCTGACCGGCGCCGGCGTCACCGTCGACAGCGTCGATAGCTACGGCATCGGCTTCTTGATGTTCAACTGCCAGAAGGAGCCCTTCAACGACAAGCGCGTCCGCCAGGCCTTCTTCTACGCCATCAACTACGACAAGCTGATCAACAACCAGCTCGGCGGCAAGGCCGAGACGCTCACGTCCTACCTGCCCAAGGACAACCCGGCTTACCACAAGGCCTCCACGGTCTACGAGTACAGCCCCGACAAGGCCAAGAGCCTGCTCGCCGAGGCCGGCCAGTCCAACCTCGAGTGCGAGCTGCTCGTCATCGACAACTGGATCAAGGACCTCTCCGCCCAGATCCAGCAGGATCTCGAGGCCGTCGGCATCAAGGCGACCATCAAGACCGACGCCTCCCCGTATCCGTCCATGGCGAAGAAGGAGGACAACTCCGTCCTCGACTACGACGTCTTCTTGGCCCCCGGCGACGTCTCCTGCTTCGGCACGAACGCCGACGTGCATCTGGCCTGGTTCTACGGTGAGAACACCGACTGGTGCCAGGGCCGTTCCTGCTGGGCGAAGGCCGGCGACGGCAAGTGCGCCGAGTTCAACGAGTACCTCAACGCCGCCCGCAAGGCGACCGACACGGCCACCCGCCAGGAGAACTACAACAAGTGCTTCGACCTCATCTCCGAGGAAGTACCGCTGTACCCGCTGTTCCACAAGCAGGTTCTGACCGGCTACTGGGCCAACAAGATCGACGGCTTCGAGGCAAGCCCGACCACCGGCCTGTACTTCCAGGACGCCAAGCTGAAGTAAACACGCAGCATCATCTGCCGCGAACCGGAAAGCCCACCTCGCACGAGGTGGGCTTTTCTACGGCACGCGCGAAGGGCGGCCTGCGCGGGAGCGTGCATCGGGCGCTGACCCGCACGTCGGGCGGCGGCGCGCAAGGCGGCAACAGACAGGTATGCGTCGCGAAGGGGGTAGCGCATGACACGTTTCTTTTCCGTATATGGGGATTCCATCAGCTCGTTTCAAGGCATCCTGCCTGAAGGCTGGCGGGTGTTCTTCGAAGGCGAGCAACTTGACCTGACCGGGGTGAGGACGCCCGCCGACACCTGGTGGGGTCAGGTTATCGATCATTTCAACGGAACGCTTTTGGCGAACGCCTCCTGGTCGGGATGCGTGGTCGAGGGTCGGGACTTCCCCGTCGGCGCCAGCCGGGAGCGCATCGAGCACCTGGCTTGCGGGCAGGACGCGCCTGACGATATCCTCGTCCATATCGGCATCAACGACTACGGCTGGGGCTCGGGCTACGCGCAGATCTGCGCGGCGACCCCCTCCGCGCCACCCGCACTTGCCGCCTCATGCCCCGACCACGGCGCGGTTGCCGGCATGGCGCCCGCGGGCACGCTCGCCAACTTCGAGGAATCCTACCGCCGCATGCTCGCAACGATGCACGAGCTATGGCCGCAAGCGCGCATCTGGGCATCGACGCTGGTGCCCGGGCGCGTCAAGGGCGCGCGCCGCCCGACTTCGCCACGCTACTTCCGCGGCATCTGCATCGATGCGTACAACGACATCATCCGCGCCGCAGCACGCGATGCGGAAAGCTGCCTGCTTGTGGACATGGCGGCGTACGGCTTCGATTACGAGGCCATCGACGGCACGCACCCCACCGCACGCGGCATGAAGCAGATGGCGGCGCTGTTCATCAAGGGGATGGCGCAGGCCGACCCCGCCTGCGACGAGGCGCCCTTCGAAGGTTTCAACCTGCTCACCGATGACATGCGCTCAGGCGAATTCTGCACGAAGCCCTGCGTCGGGTGCTCGTTCGCGCGCGGCACGGGGAACAACTGGTGGCACGTCTGCGAAAAGCAGCTGTCCGACGGAAAAACGGGCACGTCGAATCAGCCGTTGTCGTAAAGCGACGGCAACACTGACGGTATAATGTCGAATTGGTTTTTCCGGGGGGGCAAATGAATGGAAAACCCTGCGTAAGAGCCATGTCAATCAAGCGCTCGTACGAGCCGACTAAGAAAGGAGGGGCCGAGTGAACAATCTGCTGCGATTGATGGGGAACCGCCTGATATGGCTACCCATCATGATTTTCGGCGTAACGGTTCTCGTCTTCTTCCTGATGTCCTTATCGCCTATCGACCCGGCCTATTCGGCCCTAGGCGAAAACGCCGCACCCGAACAGCTTGAAGCCTATCGCGTCGAGCACGGGCTGAACAACCCGCTCATCGTTCGCTACGCCGACTACATGGCAGGCTTCTTCCAAGGCGACCTGGGCGTTTTCGGCGCCGCCAACCAATCGGTGGCCGATCGCATCGCCTCCGCGCTGCCCATCACCTTGCAGCTCGGCTTCTTCGGCTTCATCATCGCCATCATCGCGAGCGCCATTTTGGGCGTCATCTCCGCGCTGTATCGCGATCGCTGGCCTGACCAGGTTATCCGCATCTTCTCGATCGCCTGCATCGCAACGCCGTCGTTCTGGCTGGCGGTTCTGTTCATCCTGCTGTTCTCCTCCACGCTGCACGTTCTTCCCGCATCCGGTGCGCTGCCGGCCCTCACGGAAGACCCTGCGGGGTGGCTCGCGCGCATGGCGATGCCCGGCATCGCCCTTGCCGTGCCGCTCACGGGCCAGATGACGCGCATCATCCGAACCTCGATGGTCGAAGAGCTCGACAAGGACTACGTGCGCACCGCCCGCGGCTTCGGCATCCCCTACGGCACCGTGGTTGCCCGCAACGTGCTGCGCAACGCCCTGATCACGCCCGTCACCGTTCTCGGCCTGAAATTCGGCTACATGATCGGCGGCGCAGTGGTCCTGGAGGTCATCTTCGCGCTTCCGGGCATGGGCATGGCTATCGTGTCGGGCGTCACCTCCAACTACGTCATGCTGGTGCAGGGCGTCGTATTGGTCGTCGCCATCACGTTCATCATCGTCAACGTGATCGTCGACATGCTCTACATCCTCATCGACCCCCGAATCAGGACGGTGTAGCCCCATGGTGCAACTTCGTGGAAACCTCACCAAGAAGATGGAGGGCAACGCCGGCAAGGTGCGCTTCCGTCGCTGGAAGTCGATGACCGTCGGCGCGCGCATCTCGCTCGTGGTGCTTTTGGCCATCATCTTCGTCGCCATCTTCGCCGACTTCATCGCACCCTATTCGCCCTACGAGATCTTCACCTCGTTCACGGCTCCGAACGGCGAGCACCTCTTCGGCACCGACGACAAAGGCCGCGACGTCCTATCGCGCCTGATGTGCGGCGCGAAGTACTCGCTCGTGATCGGCCTGGGCGCCACCGGCTTCGCGCTGGTGATCGGCTCGATCATCGGCGCCATCGCCGCCGTCGTGCGCAAGCGCATCTCCAACGTCATCATGCGCCTGCTCGACATCATCATGTCGTTCCCGGGAATCGCCCTTGCCGCGACGTTCATCGTCGTGTTCGGCAACAGCGTCCCCTCGCTTATCTTCGCCATCGGCTTTCTGTACATCCCGCAAATCGCCCGCATCGTACGCGCGAACGTGATGAGCGAGTACAACCAGGACTACGTGCGCGCTGTCATCGTGTCGGGCGCCCGCGCCCCCTGGATTCTCTGGAAACACGTCGTGCGCAACTGCATCGCGCCCGTGCTCGTGTTCACCATCGTGCTGGTGGCCGACGCCATCGTGTTCGAGGCCTCGCTGTCCTTCATCTCGGCAGGCATTCCCGAGCCGACGCCGACGTGGGGCAACATCTTGGCCGACGCGCGCAACGGCGTGCTCGCCGGTCGCTGGTGGCAGGCGCTGTATCCCGGCATCATGATCATGCTCACCGTGCTGTGCCTCAACATCGTCTCCGAGGGCATCACCGACGCCATCGCCGCGCCGAAGAGCAACGTCAAGGTCGACGAGAACGACCTGAACGCCGAGCGCGAGGCCGACCGCTTGATCACCGACCCGACGCTCGCCTACAAGGCGCAGGCCGAAACGCTCAACCAGCGTCTGGCCGCTCTTAAAAAGGCGGAGCTCTCGCGTCACGACCGCTTCGAGGCGCGTACCGACGTGCCGCCGATCCTCGAGGTTAAAGACCTTTGCATCAAGTTCCCGCGCCACGGCGACGTCAACGTCGTCGACCACGTCAGCTTCGTGGTGCGCCCGCGCCAGACCATGGGCCTGGTGGGCGAATCGGGCTGCGGCAAGTCCATCACGAGCCTCGCCATCATGGGCCTGCTCGACAAGAAGGCGCAGATCTCCGGCGAGATCATGTACGACGGCAAGAACCTGCTCACGCTTTCCGACAAGGAAATGAACGAGCTGCGCGGCCGCGAGATCGCCATGGTCTACCAGGACGCATTGTCCTCGCTGAACCCCTCGATGCTCATCAAGGCTCAGATGAAGCAGCTCACCAAGCGCGGGGGCACCCGCAGCGCCGAAGAGCTCCTCGAACTGGTGGGCCTCGACCCGAAGCGCACGCTCGACTCCTACCCACATGAGCTTTCCGGCGGCCAGCGCCAGCGCGTGCTCATCGCCATGGCGCTCACGCGCGATCCGAAGCTCGTCATCGCCGACGAGCCGACCACCGCGCTTGACGTCACCGTGCAGAAGCAGGTCATCGAGCTTCTGAACAAGCTGCAGCACGAGCTCGGCTTCGCGATGGTGTTCGTCAGCCACGACCTTGCGCTGGTTGCGGAAGTCGCCAATTCCATCACCGTTATGTACGCCGGCCAGGTTGTCGAGCAGGGCCCGGTCACCGAACTGCTCACCAACCCCATCCACGAGTACACCCGCGGCCTGCTCGGGTCGGTGCTGTCCATCGAGGCCGGAGGAGCGCGCCTGCACCAGGTGCCCGGCTCGGTGCCTTCCCCGCGGGACTTCCCCGAGGGCGATCGCTTCCGTCCGCGCTCAAGCCACCCCGACAAGACGTCGAACGTGCCGCCGATGCTCAAACGCGTCAAGGGCACCGACCACTACTATGCAGAGCTTCCCGATAGCGAGCTTGCGCGCATCGGGGTCAAACCCTACATCACGGGAGGTGAAGCGTAAATGTCCGAGACGAACGCGAAGGGCGCCGCTTCCAACGATGAGCAGACGCCAATCATCTTCCTCGACGACATCCATGTCGTGTTCAAAACGCGTACCGGATCGCTTCTGCATCCCAACAAGGTGCACGCGGTCAACGGGCTGTCGTTGAAGTTGATGCCGGGCGAGACCATCGGCATCGTCGGCGAGTCGGGCTGCGGCAAGTCCACCACCGCCAACGTCATGTGCGGCCTGCAGGCCCCCACTTCCGGCCACGTTTACTTCAAGGGCGTCGACGTCACGAAGCGCACCGCCGCGCAACGCCGCACCATCGGCCGCGTGATCTCGGTCGTCTTCCAAGATCCGGCGACGGCGCTGAACGCCCGCATGAGCGTCCGCGACCAGCTTGCCGACCCGATGATCGTGCATAAAGTGGGCGATGCGAAATCGCGCGAGAAGCGCGTGCGTGAGCTCATCGAGATGGTTGGACTGCCCGAAAGCGTGCTTGACGCGCTGCCCGGGCAGATGTCCGGCGGCCAGCGCCAGCGCGTCGCCATCGCGCGCGCCCTGTCGCTGAAACCCGACGCCATCATCGCCGACGAGCCCACCAGCGCCCTCGACGTGTCGGTTCGTGCGCAGATTCTGAACCTGCTCATGGATCTGAAGAAGGAACTCGGTCTCGCCATGGTGTTCATCAGCCATGATATTCAGACCGTGCGCTACATCTCCGACCAGATCATCGTCATGAACCACGGGCAAGCGGTCGAGCGCGGCACGTCCGAGGAGATCTTCAACAATCCCAAAGACGACTATACGCGCCTGCTTCTTGGCGCTGCGCCGTCGCTACTCCATCCCGACCTCGGCAAATAGACCGAGTATCTTCCGTTAACGTGAACGGCCCGCTGCGAAATCGCAACGGGCCGTTCTTGCATATATGGCAAACGCAACCTTTACTTGCCGGCAGCCTCGACGAACCAGCTCGTGATGCTGGTCGGATGCGTGATCGCGGTGCCGACCACCACTGCCCATGCACCGGCGTCCATCGCCGCCTTGGCATCGTCGGGCGTATGCACGCGCCCTTCGCAGATGACGGGCTTGCCGGGGAATTCCTCAACCGCCTGTCGCACCAGGGCGACATCGGGGCCGTCGGCCATCCCGCAATCAATGGCGGCACCCGGGTGGGAAAGCGTCGTCGAGGCGATATCGCAGCCTATGGCGAACGCATGGCGGATGTCCTCGATGGTGGCGCAGTCAGCCATCACCAAAACGCCCTCCTCCTTCAAGGGCCGCACCGTGTCCTCAAGCGTTTTGCCGTCCGGACGGGGCCGATCCGTCGCATCGACGGCAACGATGTCGGCACCGGCCATCACGCAGGCGCGCGCATGACGCAGCGTCGGCGTGATGTACACGCCCTCATGACCTTCCTTCCAAATGCCGATGACGGGCACCTCCGTACGGCCCTTGATGGCGGCGATATCCGACAAGCCCTGGCAGCGTATGCCGCCGGCTCCGCCCAACTCGCAGGCGCGCGCCATCTGCGCCATGATCTCAGGGTGGCGCAGCGGTTCGCCCATATACGCCTGGCAGCTGACAATCACCTTGCCGCGCAGTTGCTCGATAACAGGATCCATTTCCCTATCCTTTCATTTGACTGTGCCGAAACGACGCACGCACGCCGCCGACCGTGAACCCGCGAACACCGACCCGCTTTGGCAAGCGCGCCCGCGATGCCGATCTTGAGCCTCTTCTCAATCCACTAGTCATCGCATTGCAGAAAATCCAGTAGGTCCTCCGCCGCTCCCACGAGCGGAGCCGCATTCCCCAGCTCAGCATCCACGATGGGCATATCCTGCTGCGCCGGGGGGATCTGGCGCAGGAAGCCCTGCTGCACGGCCGCGCGCCAGGCGCTGCCCGCCCCCAGCACCGAGCCGCCGATAATCACCTTATCCGGGTCGAGCAGATTGGTCACGCCCGCGATCGCCTCGCCGAGCGCGATTCCGGCCCGCATGATCACCTTGTGGGCAACGTCGTCGCCGGACGCGGCACGTTGCGATATCTCGGAACCGCTGAGTGACTCTCCGGTGATCTCGGCGTAACGCGCCTCGATGCCGCTACCCGATGCGACCAACTCAAGATGGCCGCTTCCACCGCACACGCAGGGAATGCCCACAGCTTGGTTGCAGGGCATATGGCCGATCTCGCCCGCGAAACCGTTATGCCCGCGCAGAAGCTTCCCGTGGGCGATAACGGCTCCGCCAACGCCGGTGCCGGCCGCGATCATCACGCACGTGCTCGAGCCGCGCGCCGCCCCCCAGCGAGCCTCCCCTAACGCATGCGCCTGCACGTCGTTCAAAACGCTCACGGGCACATCGCAGGCTTCAACCAGGCTTTCCTTTACCGGTTGCCCCGTCCAACCGGGCATGATCTCGTTCGCGAACGCGATACCGCCCGTTTCGCAATCGACGCGCCCGGCGGTGCTCACGCCGATCCCCAGCACATCCTCATGACGAGATCGCGCCTCGGCAAGCAGCTTGCCGGCCATCTCGCGCACGCTTGCAAGCACGCTCGCGCCGCCGCGCGAAGCCTCGGTGGGCACCTGCCGATCATACGCAATGGAAGGCTGCTCGCCTGCGCATTCGTAACGCAAGAGCGCGCCGGCGATTTTCGTGCCGCCGATATCGATTGCCGCAACCGTGCAAGGGTAATCCATCTGCACTCCCCTCCGCTTTCGAAACGTTTCCGATCCATGGTACCGCAAGAGAAACCGCGCACGGCGCTCCAACAAACAACAAAAGCCGGAGGGAGCGCTCATGCCCCGACCGGCTTTCTTTAGCAGTTTTAGCGGTTACTGACGGACGGGAGCGTCCGCATCCATCAATCCGGCCTTCTTCAGAACCTCGACGATAGCCTCGACGTCCTCGCCGACAAGCGGCTGCACCGGCTCGCGCATCTGGTTGGTGTTGAACACGCCCATCTGCCACAGCGCCGTCTTAAACGCACCGACGCCGGCACCGAAGCCGACCGTAGCCTTGACCACGCGCGTGAGGAACATGAGACGCGCCAGATGATCCTGCAGCTCCTTGACGCGAGCCCAATCGCCGGCCTGATAGGCGCGCCACTGCTCGACGTAGCTGACCGGGTCGAGGTTCGCCAAGCCGGGAACGCTGCCGTCGGCGCCGGCGAGGTAAGCTCCGTCGACGCAGACCTCGTGGCCGGTGAGCAGCTGCAACGGATGCCCCGCATCCTCGTTTTCGAGCACCAGCCAGCGGAAGCTGACGTCGTCGCCGGAGGAATCCTTCACGCCCTGCAGCACGCCGTCGCGACCCAGGCGCACGAGCATCGTCGGATCAAGCTTCGTATGCACGCAGACGGGCAGATCGTAGGCGAACAGCGGCAGATCGGTATGTTCGCGAATGGCGCGGAAATGGCGCTCGACCTCCTTCGGGCCGCCCAGAGCGTAGAACGGAGCCGTGGCCACGATTGCATCGACGCCGTAGCCTTTCGCGCGCTTGGCCTGATCGACCACGCGCATGGTCTCCATGTCGATAACGCCTGCGAGCACCGGCACGCGGCCGTTGACGATGGCGACGGCCTCTTGCAGCACGTGATAGCGCTGAGCGTCGGTCAGAAACGCGACCTCGCCCGACGAGCCCAGAAAGAACAGGCCATCGACGCCGGCGTCGATCATACGGTTGATGGAGCGCTCGAAAGCCTCCAGATCGAGCTGCTTCTTCTCGGTCAGCGGGATGACGACCGGGGGAATGACGCCGTGAAACGGTGAATCGCTCATGATGGTTTCCTTGCCTCTTTCGTTTCGATTTGACGTAGAGCAAAAACGGTTTTCAGGATAGACGGGGTTATGGAGTTTCGTCAACAAACACCCCTCCCCTTTCACAAACAAATAACCGCAGCGAGCGCGAAGGATACGAGACGGGAACGCGACGAGGAAGCGAAGGCAAGGCAGGCCCGCGGCGAGCGCGCAATGAGGGAGCGGGCGACAGCGGGCGTAGCGCGAACGCACGCAGAGACGCAGCGCGAACGCGCGCACGTCGCGTCACGGCACGGGCCGGCGAGCTCGCAGCAACCGGCGACAGGGCGCGAAAGGGCTACAGAACCCGTCCCCGCAAAATCACCTGCTTGACGTTCAGATCAGCGTCAAGCAACACCGCGTCGGCAATCCGTCCGGCCGCAATCAAACCGCGTTCCCCGTCGATGCCCAACGCTCGAGCAGGGTTCAGCGTGGCGGCTTTAACAGCCGAGGCAAGCGGGATGCCCATCGAGCGCACTGCGGTTCCGAGACATGCGGCGACATCGCTCACGCTGCCGGCGAGGCTGCCGTTTTCGATGGTGGCACGGTTTCCCTTAACGCGAAACATCTGACCACCGAGCTCGTACTCGCCATCGCCCAAACCGCAGGCGCGCAGGCTGTCGCTGATCAGGATCATGCGATCGTCGCCGAACAGCGAGAACGCCAGCCGCACCATGGCCGGATGGACATGCACGCCATCGGCGATGATCTCGGCCGTCGCCCCCGGTGACTCAACAGCAGCCGCAATCGGGCCCGGTTCTCGGTGATGCAAAGACGGCATGGCGTTGAACAGGTGCGTCATATGCCGCGCACCAGCCTTTAACGCCGAGCGAGCCTCGTCGTAGGTTGCCGACATGTGCGCAAGCGAAACGCGCACGGACTCCGAAACCTCGCGAATGAAATCGATGTTGCCGGGCCGCTCCGGCGCGATATCGACCAGTTTTATCAAGCCGCGCGCCGCCTCTTGCAACCGCGCAAACTCTTGCATATCGGCCGCACGAACGTAAGCGGGATTCTGCGCGCCCACCTTATCAGGCGCGATATAGGGGCCCTCCATGTTGATGCCCACGATAGCCGCCTCGTCCGCACCTTGCCCCGTCGCATGATCGGCGATCGAGGACATGATCGGAACCAAGCGCTCCTCGGGAAGCGTCATGGTCGTCGGGCAGATCGCCGTGATGCCGCGCGAGGCCTCGTAACGCGCGATGGCCGCGATGCCCTCCTGGGAGGCGTCGCAAAAATCATGACCGACAGCGCCATGGAAATGCACGTCTATCAGCCCGGGGATCACGTAGCATCCGGAAGCGTCCACATCACCTGCCTCGATGAGCGGGTCGCTCGAGGGTTCGTGGACGCCGCCGAAGCGATCCCCGGCAACTTCCACCGTCAGTTTTCGAAAACCGCAACCGTCGAAGACCTCGCCGTTGACTATGCGCATCATGCGCTCCTTTCCTTCCGCCGGAATGCGACGGCACCCGCCCCGCAAGCAGCCCCGATATAACCTGCCCGCCCCGCAGGCGGCCTCTACGCGACGGAGCGCCCCGCCGCACGCACGGCCGATCTGCACACAACGAAAACGACCTCGACGCAAATCGCGCGAGGCCGTTTCACCAATATCGAACGCTACAGGAGCGACCCCGCCTCGGCATCCACGACGATGGTCACGTTCGGATGCAGCTGAAGGATGCTTGCGGGAACCCGCGGCGTCACCGGCCCGAAAAACGCGTCGTGCACGATTTGCGCCTTATCGATGCCGCTCGCAACCACCAGGATAGCCCGCGCGCGCATAATGGTGCCGATCCCCATGGTGCAAGCCTCGCGCGGCACATCGTCGGAGGAATCGAACAGGCGGCTGTTCGCGTCGATCGTGCTCTGCGCCAGCTGCACCAAATGGGTTCGAACGGGAAATTGCTCAGCGGGTTCGTTGAAGCCGATATGCCCGTTGTGTCCCAACCCCAAAAGCTGCAGGTCGATTCCGCCCGCTTCCGCGATGGCATCCTCGTAGGAAGCGCATACCGCATCGGCATCCGCAGCTGCGCCGTCGGGCACATGCGTCGCCTCGGGGCAGACGTCCACATGGTCGAACAGATGCTGCTGCATGAAATGCCGGTAGCTTTGCTCATGATCTCCGGCAAGCCCTCGGTACTCATCCAAATTGAACGTGACCGCGCCCTCGAAGGAGATACGATCAGCCTCAAAGTCCTCAACCAGGCAAGAATACAGCCCAATCGGAGTCGATCCGGTGGCAAGGCCAAGCGTCGACGTCGGATCGACGATAAGCTGGGCGGCGATCATATCGGCGGCCCGGCGGCTCATATCCTCATACGTTTCCTCGATGAACAGTTGCATGAACGCCCTTTCCTCCCATGTCCCCTTATGGCGATTTACGTCCTGTGGCGGTTATACACCGCATTCAAGCCGAGAGATGCCGGCACGTGGGCGGCATCAAATTATGTCCAGAACTGAACCGCTTCGATGATGTCCTGGTACGACCAGGGATAAATATCCGAGAACCAACCCGTCTCGGGAATAAAGCAAACGAGCCAGCTGTAAACGACCGACAGCGCCACGGCTCCCAGCAGAACCTTCATCAACAGCACGTGAGTGGTGCTCCCCAGCTTCAAGTTCTCGTTCACGATGAATACGAGCAAGACCGCCGCCGCCAAAAACATGAAGCTGAAATCGGCGTAATACCTCTGCAGGATGCCGGCCATTTCCGCATCGACGATGGCCAGCACGACGCCTCCGGTCAAAAGCGCGATGATCACGCCTGCGATGGTTCGCGTGGAACGCGTCCGAAAACGCAGCTCCAAGATACGTTTGGCGAACGGCAGGACCCATAAAACGGGGAGGCACACGAGAATGCCGCCGAACGTGACCTCCTTGATGGTCTGCCCCAGATACGTCGTGTCGAATTCAGCAGCCTGCACAAATGGGAACACACCGGTGACTGTCGGCAGCTGGAGGAAATAGGAGAACAGCGCGGGTGCGAGCCTCCCGATATTCCAGCCGCGCTTGGTCATATCGTTCACCGTCAAGTTGTAGTTCGCCCCGAAGTCGGTAAAGGAGCCGAATCGCGCATGATTGTAGAGCATAAGCCCCGCGGCAATGATGAGATATGGCGCGATCAAGCATGCGAACTCGACGGCGCCGCGACGGGTAAGGATCTTGCGCTTGGTGATGTACGCGCGCCAGAACAGCGGGAAAGCAACCAAGGAGATGACCAAAAGCTGCGGTCGGCAACCCGCCACCAAGGCCATGCACAAGCTGCCGGCCAGATACCACCCGCAGGGTTTTTCGGAGGCACGTCCACGCATCCAGAAATACAAGCCCCATACCGAGAACGCCAGCGCGAGCGAAATCGGCAGCGAATAGAACGTCGGGAACTTCAGCAAGTAAAGAATGCCGCAGCACATGACGAGCGGTATCTGCAGCAGAAGATAGAGCCCTAACGACACTCGTTTGAAGTGATAGCGGGCGAATCGATCCAAAAGCGCCGAACAACCGAGAACGAACATGAGCACTGCGAAAAGCACTCCCATTGCCGTCGGGAAATCGGCACCGGTCAGCAGATAACACGGTAGATAGAACAGGATGACCGGCACGACGCCGAAGTACACGTAGTAGCGACCATCATGATACGCGACGTCGAAAAGGTATTCCTCGCCCGTCTCCTTCTGAAGCTCGTCGCGCGCACCCTTGTCATAGGGGTCGTCCATCTCCTGCAACCACTCGGGCGGCTGCTCATCCAGATAAAGCTGTCCCTTCGCCATGGCACGCGCGAGATCGGCGTATTGCTGAGAGTTCTTACCGCCAACCTGATAAGAGTTCACCAAACTCGTCCCATCCCAGGAGCCGGAGTTGTAGCTGCTCGTCGCGATACCGACCATGTTAGACCCCATGAAGAAGTACGAGCTGAGCAAAACCGCCTCGATAAGGACCGTCGTGATGATGGCGGCTCGCGATTTCACCGGATTGGACACAATTCGGATACGGTAAATAGCCGACCTGGGGCGGAAGATGTAGATGAGCGCAAGCCCGCCAAGGACAAGCAGGAAACGCGTCCAGTTGAAGGAGAAGGGTTCGCGGGCGTTGATGGCCACATCGGATAGGAGCACCGGATAGGTGACGTCTTCGCCCGAGATGGTGATCTTCAAGTTCTTCACCAATCCGGTGGTGTTCAGATTGATGAACTCACTCTCATCGCAAAGAGTGTTCACCTCGACATCGGGAACCCCGACCGTATATTCGGTGCTATCGAAATACGTCTGATGAGCTTCATCGGTGAACTGGATTTTCACCGTCAACTGTTGGGCGGGTTGGCGATAATCGAAATTCAACCAGATGTTATGAACCTCGGCATTAAGGTTGGTGAACTCGATCGTGTGATTAACTTCCGTGACGCGATACTGGTCGTCAAGGGTCTTCGTGAGCGTCAAACGGTTGTCGAGATTCGTGGTGTGATATCCGCATGTACGGAAATAATTGATGTTGAACAGAAAGGTCTCAAGCAAAAGCGCGAGCAGCACCAGCACGAGCGTGCTTTTCAGGACATGCTTGATCATGCCGCCCCGATAGACTCTCAAATCGTGCAGCGAGTACTGAATATGTTTACGCAACCTCGGCATAACGAAAGCAAATTATACGGGAAAACAAGAAGGATGGGGAACGCGAGTGCGACCCCATCCTTGCAAAAGGCGAAATATGCTTTGTGCCCCGATGCCTGAAAACGCTTGGCGCCTAAAGGCCGAGCGACTTCTTCACGTCGGCGAACACCACGTTTGCATCACGATCACCGTCAACGGAAACGAGCAGATCGCAGCCACGGTAGTAATCGATCAGCGGGGACGTGGACTTCTCGTACACGTCAAGACGGTTGCGAACCGTCGCCTCGTTGTCGTCGTCACGCTGATACATCTCGCCACCGCAGGAAGGGCACTTCGCGTCGGCAGCGGTGCCGATCTGGCCACATTCCTTGCACAGACGGCGCGAGGTAAGGCGATTGACGATGACCTCGGGGTCGACGTCGATCAGCAGAGCAGCCTTAAGAGGACGCTCAAGCTCGGCGAGCATGGAGTCAAGGGCAACAGCCTGGGTGGTCGTGCGCGGGAAACCGTCGAGGATAACGCCCTTCTCGGTATCAGGCTGCTGAATACGCTCTTTCATCAGGTCGATGATCAGCTCATCCGGAACGAGGTCGCCAGCATCCATGTAGCCCTTGGCCTTCACGCCAAGCGGGGTCTGATTCTTAACCGCAGCGCGGAGGATGTCACCCGTGGAGATATGGCACATACCGAGTTCCTCGACGAGCTTGGCGGCCTGCGTACCCTTGCCAGCACCCGGAGCGCCCAACAAAACGATGTTCATGAGTTGCACCTTTCGAATTGAAGATAATGCCCTGCTATTGTAACAAAAAGAGAGGGCCCGATAAGGCCCTCTCATAACACAATCGCAACGATTCGATTACTTGAAGAATCCGTCGTAATTGTGCATCTTCAACTGGCTTTCAACCTTGGACATGGTGTCGAGCGCAACACCGATCATGATAAGGATCGAGGTGCCGCCGAATGACTGGATCAGCTGGTTGTTCGTGAAGTAGAAGATGATCGTGGGAACGACCGCGATAACGGCGATGAAGATGCCGCCGGGCAGCGTCACGCGATTCAGCACGTTCTTGATGTAGGTGACCGTAGCGGAGCCAGGACGAACGCCGGGAATGAAGCCGCCCTGCTTGCGCAGATTATCGGCCGTTTCCTCGGGGTTGAACACCATGGACGTGTAGAAGTACGCGAAGAACACGATCAGGAACACCGTCAAGATCCAGTTAACCCAACCCGTGGAGATGGCATCGGCGAAAGCCGTGAGCCAACCGACGTTGAACAACGCCGCGAGCTGAGCCGGGAAGTAGATCAGGCAGCTCGCGAAGATGATCGGGATAACGCCAGCAGCGTTGACCTTCAGCGGGATGTACGTGGACTGGCCACCCATCATCTTGCGACCCTGCACGCGCTTGGCGTAGTTCACGGGAATGCGACGCTGAGCACGCTCAACGAAGATGATGGCGGGGATGCACACCAGCACAACGACCAGGATGAGCAGCGTGATGGCAAGACCCATGCCGAAATCGGACTGCAGGTTGATCGAGCTGTAGATGGCGGAGGGCACGCGCGACACGATGCTCACGAAGATGATGAGCGACATGCCGTTGCCGACGCCGCGCTGCGTGATAAGCTCGCCCATCCACATGATGAAGGCAGTGCCCGCAACCAACGTGAACACGACGAGGATATCGGTCACGATCTCGGGAACCTGATCGGTGAAGACCACGCCGTACTGGGCGGACTTGAACAGCAGCAGGTAGCCGATAGCGTTGATCAGACCCAAGCCGAGCGTCAGATAACGAGTGACCTGGGTGATTTTGCGACGACCGGTTTCGCCTTCCTTGGCCCAGCGTCCCACAGCCGGGATAACGCCCTGCATCAGCTGCATGATGATGGATGCAGTGATGTAGGGCATGATGCCGAGCGAGAACACCGAGAAGTTGGAAAGCGCGCCGCCGGTGAACAAGTCGAGCATGGTCATGGACACGCCGGAGTCCTGGAAACGGTCGGCGAACTCATGAAACGGTATGCCCGGAACCGGGACGTAGGCACCGAAACGATAGAGCGCCAAGATACCAAGCGTGAAGAGAATCTTCTTACGCAGCTCGGGAACCTTGAACGCTTCGACGATGGAGCTTAGCAAGGCTCTTCGACCTTTCCTCCGGCCGCCTCGATCTTAGCCTTAGCGGTAGCAGACACCTTATCAACCTTGACGGTAAGCGCCTTGGTCAGCTCGCCATCGCCGAGCACCTTCACCAGCGCGTCCTCGTGCTTGATGATGCCCTTGGCCTTGAGGGAAGCACCGTCGACGACGTCGCCGGCCTCGAACTTGGCATCGAGACGGGAAACGTTGACGGGCAGATACTCAACGCGATTGATGTTGCGGAAGCCGGGCAGCTTCGGCAGACGACGTGCCAGCGGGGTCTGACCGCCCTCGAAGCCGGCGCCCTTGCCGCCACCGGAACGGGACTTCTGGCCATTCATGCCGCGGCCGGCGGTCTTGCCCTTGCCCGATGCGGGGCCACGACCCACGCGCTTGCGGTTCTTGCGAGAGCCCTCAGCAGGTTTGAGATCCTTAAGTTCCATTTTCTTCTCCTTGAAGACGCTTACCGGGAACGCATCCCGGCGCCGACAGCTCGCCGTCGGCTAACTTCCAATACGCTGATTGGCGCACCAGCATGCTAGCGCGCCAATCACTTATTCTATCTTAGCTAGGATAGACTGCCAAGATTGAATTTTAGCTTGAGAGCCTTAGAGCTCTTCGACCTTGATCAGGTGCTTGACCTTGAAGATCATGCCGCGAACGGACTCGTTGTCGACCTGGTCGACGCTGCGGCCGATTTTGCCGAGGCCGAGAGCCTTCAGCGTGGCCAGCTGGTCCTTCTTATAGCCGATGGAGCTCTTAACCTGCGTCAGGCGCAGCGTTTTCTTAGCGTCAGCCATGGTTGGTTACTCCTTCCAGCCGTAGATCTTGGCAACGGACATGCCACGACGCTCGGACACGGCTTCAGGGCTCTGCATTTCCTTGAGGCCCTCGGCGGTAGCCTTGACGACGTTCATGACGTTGTCGGTGCCCAGGGACTTGCACAGGACGTTCTCGACGCCTGCAAGCTCCAAGACGGCACGAGCGGCACCGCCGGCGATAACGCCGGTACCAGGAGCAGCGGGCTTGATCAGCACGCGGCCGGCACCGAACTCGCCGATGATCTCATGCGGAAGGGTTGCGCCCTCGGCGGTCAGCGGCACGGAGAACATGTTCTTCTTCGCGTCCTCGACACCCTTCTTGATGGCGATCGGCACTTCCTGGGACTTGCCCATGCCGACGCCGACATTGCCCTTGTGATCGCCGACGACGACCAGCGCGGTCAGGCCGAAGCGGCGACCGCCCTTGACGACCTTCGACACGCGATTGATATAGACGACGCGCTCTTCCAGCTCGGGAACGGCGGCGTCTTGCTTGTTGTTGCGAGCCATAGACTAAACCCCTTCTAGAATTTCAAACCGGCTTCGCGGGCAGCCTCGGCGAGAGCCTTGACGCGCCCGTGGTACAGGTTGCCGCCACGATCGAACACGACCTCGGTGATGCCGCATTCCTGGGCCTTCTTGCCAGCGATTTCGCCAAGAGCGGTAGCGCCCTCGACATTTGCGCCGTTCTTGCCCGTGGCCTTGAAATCAGGGCCGAGGGTGGAAACGCCGCACAGGGTCTTGCCTGCAACGTCGTCAACGAACTGCACGTAGATGTTGCTGTTGCTGCGGGTCACGCAGAGACGGGGACGCTCCGGGGTGCCGGAGATCTTACCGCGCACGCGACGATGGCGACGAGCCAGCGCAGCTTGCTTCTTCTGATTCTTATTCATGGTAATCCCTTCGATCAGTTACGCTTGCGCGCTAGTCCTTGCCAGCCTTGCCGACCTTGCGACGCACGTGCTCGCCCTCATAGCGGATACCCTTGCCCTTGTACGGTTCGGGCTTGCGCCATGCGCGGACATTTGCAGCCACCTGGCCGACCTGTTCCTTGCTGATGCCGTTGACGACGATCTCGGTCTGGCTCGGAACCTCGAAGGTGATGCCCTCGGGGCACTCCATGAGCACCGGATGGGAGAAGCCGAGCTGCATCTCAAGATCCTTGCCCTTCAGCGCGGCACGATAGCCAACGCCGACGAGCTGCAGCTTCTTCTGGTAACCGGTGCTGACGCCCTCCACCATGTTGTGGATGAGCGTGCGGGTCAAGCCGTGGAGGCTCTTGGCCTCGCGGGAGTCGTCCGGACGGGACACGATGATCTCGTTGCCCTCGACCGCGATGTTCATGATGGGGCTGAATTCGCGAGTCAGCTCGCCCTTCTGGCCCTTGACCGTCACAACGCTGCCGTCGATCTTGACTTCGACACCGGCAGGAATGGTAACGGGCTGTTTGCCGATACGAGACATACCTTATACCTTCCTTTCCTACCAGATGTACGCGATGACCTCGCCGCCGATGCCCTTTTTGCGGGCATCGCGGTCGGCCATCACGCCGTTGGACGTCGAAACGATAGCGGTACCGAGACCACCGAGCACGCGGGGCAGCTCGTCCTTGCCGGCATAGATGCGCAGGCCGGGCTTGGAAATGCGCTTGATGCCACGGATGGTCTTGGCCTTCTTCTCGCCGTACTTCAGCGTGATCTCGAGGGTCGCACGCGGCTCGCCGGGAATAACCTCGTAGCCGGCAATGTAGCCCTCTTCCTGCATGATACGGGCGATCTCGACGAGCTTCTTGCTCGACGGCATCGAGACCGAAGCCTTGCCGGCAGAGTTAGCGTTACGCACGCGCGTAAGCATATCTGCGATAGGGTCAGTCATGGTCATAGTGAGTTTCTCCTTTGGTTCTAGATGAGCCGATCGGTTCGGTTCGGATGGGCGCCCTTAGCGTCTCCGCCTGAACCGTGGCACACCCGTACGTACCTACTTGGGGTTTACCAAGAAGCCTTGGTCACGCCGGGCAGCTCGCCTTTGTTGGCCAGCTCGCGCAGGCACACGCGGCACAGGCCGAACTTACGGTAGTAAGCGCGCGGACGCCCGCAACGCGTGCAGCGATTGTGCTGACGCGTGGAGAACTTCGGCTCGCGCTCGCTCTTGGCGATCATCGATTTCTTTGCCATGCAAATCCTTCTTTCTTGTTTCCAAGCTCGATGGCATCGAGCTTTAAACTGCCTGCAGGATGGCCTGGCCGACCATCCTTACGGTAACAAAGGGTTAGTCGCGGTCCTTGAACGGGAAGCCCAGGCCGCTCAGAAGGGCGTAAGCCTGGTCGTTGTTCTCGGCCGTGGTGACGAACGTGATGTCCATACCGCGGGTACGGTCGATCTTGTCGTACTCGATCTCAGGGAAGATCAGCTGCTCGGTGATGCCGAGGGTGTAGTTGCCGCGACCGTCGAAGCTGGTCGGCGAGATGCCGCGGAAGTCGCGAACGCGCGGAAGAGCGGTCGCCAGCAGGCGGTCCAAAAACTCCCACATGCGGTCGCCGCGCAGGGTCACCTTGCAGCCGATGGCCTGACCCTCGCGCACATGGAAGCCGGCGATGGACTTCTTGGCGCGGGTGATGCAGGGCTGCTGGCCGGTGATGATGCGCATGTCGTTCATGGCGCTGTCGAGCAGCTTGTGGTCGGAAGCAGCGGCGCCGACGCCCATGTTCACAACGATCTTCTCAAGGCGCGGAACCCTGTTGACGTTGTTCAGCTCAAGGTCGGACTGCAGCTTGGCAACCAGCTCGTTTTTGTACTTCTCTTTGAGACGAGGAGTCGTCATGTTCGTTTTCCTTTCGATGAATTAAACGCAGGATTTCCGACCCTGCGTCCCTTGCGCTCTTTAGCAAGGGCCATATCCTCGAAGGGTCCCGCGCTTGGCGGGACGCCTTCTTGAAACCTATTTGTCGATGTCCTTGCCGCACTTCTTGCAGACGCGGACCTTCTTGCCGGCCTCGTTGACACGCTTGCCGGTACGGGTGGGCTGCTTGCACTCGGGGCAGACGATCATGACGTTGGAGACATGGATCGCAGCCTCGGTGGACATGATACCGCCCTGGGGGTTCTGCTGGGTCGGGCGCATGGCCTTCTTGACCACGTTGACCTTCTCGACGACAACGCGCTGCTTGCTCGGCAGCGAGCGCAGGACTTCGCCCTCTTTGCCCTTGTCCTTGCCGGACAGAACGCGAACGGTATCGCCCTTCTTGATGCTCATGCTGTTCATTGCGAATAACCCCCTTTACAGCGTCTCAGGTGCCAGGGACACGATCTTCATGTACTTCTTCTCGCGCAGCTCGCGAGCGACGGGCCCGAAGATACGGGTACCGCGCGGAGCGCCGGAAGCGTCGATCAGAACGGCGGCGTTCTGGTCGAACTTGATGTAGCTGCCGTCAGCGCGACGAACTTCCTTCTTGACGCGCACGACGACGCAGCGCACAACGTCACCCTTCTTGACAGCGCCGTTGGGCATAGCCTCTTTGACGCTGCAGATGATCACGTCGCCCAGGCCCGCATAACGGCGCTTGGAGCCGCCGAGGACCTTGATGCACTGCACCTTGCGGGCGCCGGAGTTGTCGGCGACCGCGAGCATGGTTTGCATCTGGATCATTGTTTCAACCTATCTTTCAATCGATATCTGACGGGATCGGGGAAAACCTATTTGGCCTTCTCGACGATCTCCACCAGACGCCAGCGCTTCATCTTGGACAGCGGACGGGTCTCCATGATGGTCACGGTATCGCCGACGCCGGCCTCGTTGTTCTGGTCGTGCGCATGGAACTTCTTGGTGGTCGTCATCATCTTCTTGTAGACCGGATGAGGCTTGCGCTCGCTGACCTTGACCACGATGGTCTTGTCGTTGGCAGCGCTGACCACGATGCCCTGGCGGACCTTACGCGTATTACGCTCTTCGCTCATAATATCAAACCTTCCTTTATGCGCTCAGCTCACGGGCGCGCATCTCGGTCTGGATGCGAGCGATGTCCTTCTTGACCTGCTTCACGCGTGCGGTGTTGTCAAGCTGGCTCGTTGCCATCTGGAAGCGCAGGTTGAAAAGTTCTGCGCGGGCTTCCTTGAGTTTGGCCTGCAGATCGTCGGCAGACAGCTCACGAATCTCTGCTGCTTTCATTTACTCCTGCCCCTCCGTTTCCTTGGAAACAATCTTGCACTTGATGGGCAACTTGTTGATAGCAAGACGCAGGGCCTCTTTGGCCGTTTCCTCGTCGACGCCGTCGATCTCGAACATGATGCGGCCAGGCTTGACGACCGCTACCCATGCCTCGGGATTGCCCTTGCCCGAACCCATGCGGGTCTCAGCCGGCTTCTTGGTGATCGGCTTGTCGGGGAAGATGGTGATCCAGACTTTGCCGCCACGCTTCATGCAACGGGTCATGGCGATACGAGCAGCCTCGATCTGGCGGTTGGTGATCCAATGAGCCTCGAGAGCCTGGATGCCCCAGGTGCCGTGGTTCAGACGGGTACCGCCCTTAGCGCGGCCCTTCATGGAACCGCGTTGCACCTTACGGTGCTTAACACGCTTAGGTACGAGCATTACTTGCGCCCCCTATCATTGCGGTCGCCACGGCGAGAGCGGCTCGGGCGGGAGTTGCCCTCGAGCGCGGGCTGCGGAGCCTTCTGGCCGGGCAGCACTTCGCCGTGATAAATCCAAACCTGCACGCCGATCGCGCCCATCTGGGTGCGGGCGGTGAAGAAACCGTAGTCAACCTTGGCACGCAGGGTGTGCAGCGGCACACGACCCTCACGGTACCATTCGCGACGGGAAAGCTCAGCACCGCCGAGACGGCCGGAGCACTGGATACGGATACCCTTGGCGCCGGACTTGCGGGCGGACTGAACGGCCTTGCGCATCGCACGACGGAAGGCAACGCGGCCCTCGAGCTGCTCGGCGACGGACTGAGCGACCAGGTTGGCGTCGAGCTCGGGGCGCTTAACCTCGATGACCTCGATGTTGACCGGGCCGTTGGCAACCTTGTCGAGCTTCTTGCGCAGAGCGTCGATCTCAGCGCCCTTCTTGCCGATGACGACGCCCGGACGGGCGGTGGTCACGATGACCTTGATCTTGTCGCCAGCGCGCTCGATCTCGATCTTGGAGACGGCGGCACGAGCCAGCTGCTTGTCAAGGAACTTCCTGATGGCCAAGTCGTTTGCCAGGTTCGTGGCATAGTCTTTGTCGGCGTACCAACGGCTACGCCAATCCTCGGTGATGCCGAGGCGGAACCCGGTAGGGCTTACCTTCTGACCCATAGACTTTAAGCCTCCTCTCGCGGTGCGACGATGATGGTGATGTGGCTGGTGCGCTTGCGGATACGCGAAGCGGAACCCTTAGCACGCGGGCGAATGCGCTTGAGCGTGGGGCCCTCGTCGACGTAGGCCGTCTTGACGACCAGCGTCTCCGGACGCACATGATGCAGGTTCTCGGCGTTGGCGACAGCGGAGTTCAGCGTCTTCAGGACGATCTCCGCGCAGGCGCGATCGCAGAACTGCAGGATTTCCTGAGCGGCGGGCACGGACTTGCCGCGAACCAGGTCGACGACGATGCGAGCCTTGCGGGGCGAAACTCGAACGTAACGAGCGATTGCTTTAGCTTCCATGATTCACCCCTTCTTATTTCTTGCCCTTGTCGGCGGAATGACCCTTGAACGTGCGGGTCGGGGCGAACTCGCCCAGCTTGTGGCCGACCATGGATTCGGTAACGTACACCGGCACGTGCTTGCGGCCATCATGAACGGCGATGGTGTGACCCACCATTTCCGGGAAGATGGTGCTGGCGCGAGACCAGGTCTTGATGACGTTCTTCTCGCCGGCCGCGTTCATCTTCTCGATGCGCTCGAGAAGGCGAGGCTCAACGAAAGGACCCTTCTTCAAACTTCTGCTCACTATTACTCCTTAACGCTTAGCGCTACTTCTTGCGGCGGCGAATGATCAGGCGGCTAGAGGCCTTCTTCGGGTTACGCGTGCGATGACCCTTGGTGGGAACGCCCCACGGGCTGACAGGGTGACGGCCAGAAGTCTTGTTCTTGCCTTCGCCACCGCCATGGGGGTGGTCAACCGGGTTCATGACCGTACCACGAACGGTCGGGCGGATGCCGCGCCAACGATTACGGCCGGCCTTGCCGATCGTGATGTTGGAGTGTTCCGCGTTGCCGACCTCGCCGATGGTGGCGCGGCAGGTGAGCAGAACGCGACGCATCTCGGAAGACGGCATGCGCAGGATGGCGTACTTGCCTTCCTTGCCCATCAGCTGGATGCTGGTGCCGGCCGAGCGCGCGATAGCGGCGCCCTTGCCAGGCTGCAGCTCGACAGCATGGATGAGCGTGCCGACCGGGACGGAGCTCAGCGGCATTGCGTTGCCGGGCTTGATGTCCACGTCGGTGCCGGACACGACCATGTCGCCGACCTTCAGGCCCTTCGGGTGAAGGATGTAGCGCTTCTCGCCGTCGACATAGTGCAGAAGGGCGATGCGAGCGGAGCGGTTCGGGTCGTACTCGATGGTAGCGACCTTCGCAGGCACGTTGTCCTTGTTGCGCTTGAAGTCGATGATACGGTAACGGCGCTTGACGCCACCACCCTGATGACGCACCGTGATGCGACCCTTGTTGTTACGACCCGCCTTCTTGTTCAGCGGCGCAAGCAGGGACTTCTCCGGCTTGTCGCAGGTGATTTCGGCCTTGTCCGAAACCGTCTGGAAGCGACGACCGGGGCTAGTCGGCCTGTACTGTTTGACTCCCATTTCAAACCTTTCCATTACGGATTCCCGCTCGCACGCCTCACCGTGCACCGGAAATCCTTCCTACATGTTGTGGATCGGCGATTGCCTAAGGGCTTTCGTTTGAGGCCGAAAACCCCGACGCCGTCAATCCACGCGCCCGGGTGTATCCATACGTCACCAGACGCAACTGGATATTATACGTGCCGAAAACGGGCGCTTCAAGAAGTATTTTTCGAATCGAGATGCGCCCACAACCTGCACACAAGCTGGTGAATCACGGCGATGCCAAGGCCCAATCTACCAGCGCAACGTCGCTTTGAGGCGGTCGGGGTTGAGCAGCAAGTCGAGCGCATCGAGCGTGGTCGTCGTCACTACGTCGGCATGCGCCAGCAGACCCGCCCATGCCCCTTCCCCGCCGACGACGGCTATGGAAAGATCAGCCGCATCGAACATGTCGGCGTCGTTGAAGCCGTTGCCGATGCATGCCACGCCGCCGGAGAGCCCCTCGATGATCGCACGCTTCTGCGCTGCAGCGGCACCCGACGGGAACGTCTCGAGCAATGCGTTCGTGCCAGCGCATTCCCGCGCGGCGCTCCCGAAGGTGTCGGCGGTGAGCACGTGAACCCCCGCAAGCGCGGAAAGGGACGCCAGACGATGGGCGACGCCGGGCACGAGGACGCCGTCGAGCGCGATGGTTCCGTTGAAGTCAAGGGCGACATGGGCGATGGAGAGCGCCTCGCGCCCGGGGATTTCCATCCGGATCATAAAAGATCGCCCCCGTAGAGCGGCGCGAGCACATCCTCGCGTCTTTCCTCGAACAGCTCGGATGCCTTGCCGCTCCAGGCCACGCGGCCCGCATCGAGGCAGATGACCTCATCGGCGATGCGGCGCGCCTGCGCGAGGTTGTGCGTGACCACCATGACCGCGCACGTTCGCGCCACTTCGGTCAGAACGCCCTCGACAACCTTCGTCGAGGCAACATCGAGCGCGCTGCAAGGCTCGTCGAGCAGCAGCACGCGAGGGTTGACGGCAAGGGCGCGCGCGATGCACAGGCGCTGCTGCTGACCGCCCGACAGCGCGAGCGCGCTGCGGCGCACGTCTCCGTCGAGTTCATCGAGTAGCCCCACGCGTTCAAGCTGCTCGCGCACGACGCCCGCGAGCTCATCGCGGCGGCGCATGCCCCGATAGCGCAGCGCGTAGGTGATGTTGCGCTCCACCGAAAACGGCAGCGGGGCGGGCTTTTGCATCACCATGCCGATACACCCGCGCACCGCCTCTTCAGACATCTTGCAGATCGGATTCCCGGATAGGGACGCATCGCCCTCCCACCGCGCGCCGTCGATAAGCTCGATCGTGCGGTTCAAGCAGGAAAGCAGCGTCGATTTACCGCATCCGGAAGGGCCGATCACCGCCGTGACCGTACGATCACGCACGTCAAAGCCTTCGATGTCGAGCACCTGGTGCCCGCCGTAGTAAGCGCGAAGCCCGCGGACCGAAAGCACGTATGGTTCTTCCTTCTCAATGTCGGGGACGCAGACGCTGCCCCCTTCTAGGATCTCATCCATCTTCTTTTCCTTACGAAAGCGTAGGCGTTCACCGCGATGTTGCACACGAGCACGATGACCATCAGGACGAATGCGGTGGCGTAGACCTGCGGGATGGTGTTGCCCTGCGCGAGCATCAAATACAAATGCAGCGGCAAGGACATGGCGGGGCTGTCAAGGCCGCTTGGCACGGGGGCGAACGCCACGCCGCCCGTGAAGATGAGCGGGGCCGCGGCGCCGAGCGCGTACAGGCCGCCGAGCACGACCGCGCCGAGCACCTCGCCCGAGCAATACGGCCAGACGAGCTTGCGCAGCGTATGCATGCGCGAGACGCCCAGGCAGGCCGATGCATGCAGCAGGTCGGCGGGGAATTCGCGGAAGGCCTTCTCGGCGCGCACCTCGATAAAGGGGATTATCATGAGCGCGAGCGCCACGCCGCCGGCGAGCACGCAGCGCCCCAGCCCCGCATCGCGCACGAGCACGGCGTACGCGAACAGACCCATGACGATGGACGGTGCGCCCGCGGCGACCGAGATGATGCGCCCCACCGTGTGCGCAAGCCACGCGCGACGAGCGAGGAAAACGCGCCATGCGGCCACCGAAACCGCCAGAGGGGCGGCGATGATAAGCGCGCAGCCGGTAAACCAAGCGCTTCCCACGATAGCCGGGAAGATGCCGCCCTCGGAACCTAGCACGGCCCCGCTCGGCGACTCGGTGAGGAATTCCCAGGAAACGCAACCGGCACCCTGCCAGAACACGTAACCGAACAGGAAGGCGACGGTGCCGGCAACGGCCGCGAAGCCGAAAATCGCCCAGGCGTGGACAATGGCGCTGCCCGCCCGGCCGAGCATCCACGACCCCGCGCGGACGCCGCGATGCGCGACACGACGCGCCAGATATCTCTGCAGAAGCGCCGAGGCGACGTCGATCGCAAGCACGAGCGCGAGCAAGACGAATCCAGCCGCGAACAGCGCGTGCATATGCGTGCTGCCCGAAACGGCCGTGCCCATTTCAAGCGCGATGAGCGACGCGATGGTCTCGCTTTTCCCCAAAAGCTGCGGAAAGAGGTTGGCGTTGCCGACGACCATCATCACGGCCATGGTCTCGCCCGCGGCACGGGCAAGCGCCATCATGATGCTCGGCCAGAGCATGCGCGCCGACACGGGAAGCACCACGGCGTAGACGGCGTACCACTTCCCCACCCCCAAAGCGAGCGAGGGCGCAAGGTAGCGCTCGCGCACGGAGACCATGGATTCGGCCATCGTGGAGACCATGAAGGGAACAACCATGACCGCAAGCACGATGCCCGCTGCAAGCACGCAGTTGCCGCTCGGCACGCCGGCTTTGAGAAGGGCGGGCACCACGACGGTCAGGCCTATGAAGCCGTAGACGACCGAGGGGATGCCGGCAAGCAGGTCGATGAAGCTGCACAGCACACCGCGGATGCGGGGCGGGACGGAGCACGCCAGGAACAGCGCAGCGCCCACCGAGACGATAAGGGCAAGCGCCAGCGCGAGCACCGACACCGCGAACGTCGCCGCGACGAAGTTCGCGATGCCGAAGCTCGCGCCCGATCCGGTGAAGTCGATGGGGACCCAGTCGCTTCCGAAAATAAAGGAACCGACGCCCACCTCACCGACGATGGGGGCGGCTTTAAGGGCAACGGTCACCAGCACGGACGCCAGTGCCGCCACCGTCACGGCGACGAGCAGGACGATCGCGCCGCAACGCAGGCGATCCGCCCACACGATGTGCGGGCGGATCGCCTGAAAGTCGCCTGTCGGGAAACGCTTCACCGTGAAGGAGCGCTATTTCGCGGTGAACGAGGGGATGTAGCCGTTGGCGGTGATGGCCTTGATACCGGCGTCGGAGAAGATGTAGTCGATGAACGCCTGCTCAGAAGAGCTCGGCTCGCCCTTGCCGACGAGCATGACGGGACGCTGGATCTTGTAGTCGCCGGAGACGATGTTGGCCTCGGTGGCCTCGACGCCGTCAACCTTCATGGCGACGAGCTTGGTTCCATTGGCGTTGGCCTTGTTGTAGGCGCCGAAGCCGGCATAGCCGATGGCCCACTGGTCGTTTGCGATATTGGTGGCGAGCTCGGTCATGGAGGCCGACTGCGTGGCGGAATCGGTCACCTTCGCATCGCCCATGACGGACTTCTGGAACACCTCGTAGGCGCCGCCGGACAGGTCGCGGATATAGACCTGGATCTTCTCGGAGGGCAGCGAGGAATCGACCTGATCCCACGTGGTGATCTCGCCGGCGAAGATCTTCTTGATGGTGTCGGTGGACATATCGTCCATGACGGAGGTGATCGGGTTGCTGGCGTTGACGGAAACGGTCAGCGCGTCCTTGGCCACCTCATATTCCTTGTAGTCGCCGAGCTTCTCCTTCTCGGAATCCTTCAGCGTGCGGGCGACCATGCCGAAGTCGCAGGTGCCCTCCTCAAGCGCGCTCACGCCCACGCCCGAACCGCCGGGCGCCACGTAGATGGAAATGTTTTTCTCAGGGAAGGACGCGTCGACCTTGTTCCACTTCTCGTATTCGTCGGTGAAAGACGAGGCGAGCGAGGAGATGATCGGGTACAGCGACGTGGAGCCGCAGAACATGATGCTGGACTGGAAATCGCTCTCGGTCTGCGCGGTGGACTGCTTGTCGGACGTGGTCGTCGTCGATGAGCTGTTCGACGAGCAGCCGGCGAGCAGGCCGCAACCGAGCGCAGCCGCGAGCACGGCCGCGATGGCGGCGCGCCCGAAACGATGGTGTTGCTTCTTGCTGGACATAGGGTCTCCCTCCCTGGTTCGGGCAAAGCACATGCGCAAGCTAACTGCCCGATGCGGGGCAGCCGACAACGAAGACGTAGCGTATGTGATTTGCAGAATAGATGCGGCACGGCGCCGCAAAGAACATAGAGCCAAGCGAAGGCCCGGAAGGGGCTTGCAGAAATCGCTTTACATTGCTCTTACAGGATGGGAATACTAGAAGCGCCCGAGCTGTTTGTCAATGGGCAGCTCGGGCGCCGATGCCGCAAATGGCAGGAAAACGTAATTCTGCGGTGAGTATAAAACCGCGCTTAATCGAGATGGAACGCGCAGGGAAGGTCGACGCTCACCGGGGAGTTGTCAGGATTGGTCTCCATCACCGACGCCATGAACTCCCACCACTTCTGGCAGATGTCGGTCTGGGCGGACTTAGCATAGTGCTCCGGATCATCGAGCTCGATGTAGCCGAACAGGATGTTGGTCTCCTCATCGATGAAGATGGAGTAGTTATGCCCGCCGTATTCGTGCAGCATGTCGGCCATTTCCGGCCACAGCTCGTTGTGACGACGTTCGTACTCCTCGGCAAAACCCGGGTAGAGCTTCATCTTGAAGCCGTTGATGGTGCGTCCGTCGGCGGTTTTACGGATGGTCATGGGATATCCTTTCGATCGAAGGTCGGCGCGGCAACGGGGCGGCCCCGCGCGCGTCTCAACAGCCACCATTATAGCGATAACGCAAAGCGGGACGCGCTGCACGCACGTCCCGCTTTTCGCCTCCGCAAGGTTAGCTGCCCTGCAGACAATACCTGTTAGGTGTAAACCCTACATCTTCTTGCCGTAGCGCTCCTCGGTGATCTGGTCGAGGGTCTTGCCCTGCGTGTCGGGGCACCAGACGACGCCCACGACGAGGGAGATCACCAACACGACGCACATGATCACGGCAGCCGGGAAGAAGCCGGCGGGGTTGGTCGAAATGTCGCCCATGATGGCGCCGACGCCCACGAGGGACCAGATGCCCAGCGCCGCACGCACCAGGAAGAACATGATGCCCTGCGCACCGCCGCGGTACTGCGTCGGGAACAGCTCGGTGCCCCAGAGGGCGTAGAAGCACTGCGCGGAGAAGCCAGCGGAAACGCCCCACAGGATAACGTAGGCCCACAGGCACCAGCCCATGGAATCGGTGGTGCCGTTGTTCAGCGCCAGGCCGAAGATGGCGATGCAGACCCAGGAGATGAGCGCGAGCAGCGCGGAAGCGCCGAACAGCACGCGATGGGACACCTTGTCGCCGAACTTGGAGAAGATGGCCAGGGAGCAGGCCGCGACGAGCACCCACTGCACGATGCCGAGAAGGCTCTGGCCGGTGGAGTCGATGTTGCCGGCGGCAGCATAGAGGTAGGGCATGAACTGGCCGTTGGTTCCGGCAGCCAGGTTCCACGTCAGATAGACGGCCACCAGGAAGATGATGGTCTTCACGTTGATGGGGTTCTTCAGGGCGTTGGCCATCATGGCGCCGAAGGACTCCTTGTTGGCGGCGTCGGCTTCCTGGTTCTTCGCAGCCCAGTCAGCAGATTCCTGCAGCTGACGCTGAAGGTTCCAGGCGATGAGCGCCACCACGAGCAGCACCAGGAACAGGATGCGCGTGGCGAGCAGGCCGTCGAAGGGACCGTAGGTGCCGGCGGCGAGCAGCGTCTTGCCGTCAGCCTCGAAGCCGGGCAGCACGAAGGACAGGCCCAGCGACAGGAGGAAGACGATGGCAGGGCCGCAGCTCCAGGCGAACTGGCTGATGCCGATGTTCGAAGCGCGGTTGACCGAAGCGGACGTCTCGGAGATGTAGCTCCAGGAAGCCGGCACGCCCGCGCCGACCGACAGGCCGGAGAGCACGACGCCGACGACGACCATGGGCAGGTTCACCGCGCACATGGCGATGGCGATGCCGAGCGCGTACACGAGCAGGTTGTACTTGTAGATGATCGTGCGGCCGTACTTGTCGGTCAGAAAGCCGCCGATCAGAGCGCCGACGGCCGCGCCGAAAGCGTTCGCGCCGATAGCGCCCAGGATAGAGGTCCACATCGAGCCGAAGCCGAATGCGGCCGCCCACGCCGTGAGCGCCACGGAGGACGCCACGATGCAGCCGGAGTCGAGGAAGTTCGTCAGGGACACCGCGATGGTGCCCTTACGTTCCTGCGATAGTGCCATTGTTCTTACCTTTCTGTATATGCCCACCACCAGCCACCGTAGCTGGCGGTTGTCGCTGAAATGCCCGGGTTAGTCCAGGAAGCTCTCGTTGACGGAAAGCTTGAAGTCACGGGCGATGGCGCGCAGGCCCTCGTCGGTGATCGTGTTCATGAAGTCGTCGGAACCGCCGTTCATGGTGCGGGCCTCGGCGTAGACGGCCGCAGCCTTCTCGATGGTGTGCATGAGGCCGAATGTGGTGTCGAAGTCGGGGCCGGAGCAGAACAGGCCATGCTGCGCCCAGATGGCGGCATCGTAGGTTTTCATGAGCTCGGAGGTCGCCTGGGCGATCTCGGCGCCGCCGGGAACCATCCACGGCACGACGCCGACACCGGCAGGGAACACCACGATGCATTCGGTCATGGCCTTCCACAGCGCGCGGGAAATGGTGCGCGCATCGAGCGGCATGACGAAGGTCAGCGCGATGACGTTCTGCGGATGCGCATGGTAGATGACCCGGCAAGCGCCGTCGGTGGCCTTCATGCGCACGGAATGGTTCATGAAATGCGTCGGGAACTCGGAGGTGGGAACGCCGCCGTCTTTCAGGCCCCACACGATGCGCCACGCGTCGCCGGTCTCGTTGATCTCGACGATGCCGACGTTGTGCGACGGATCGAGCGGAACGTTGCGCATATAGCGGCCCGAGCCCGTGGTGACGAAGAACGCGCCGCACAGATTGTCGGCCTGCACGCCCATGGAAACCCAGCTGGAGGGATTGTCGTAGAAGAACGGGCGGCATGCGGCCACCTCGGCGTCGGTCATGCGGTACGTCAAGTTGCCGCCGTTGCGCTCGTGCCAGCCCTGATCCCAGCCGTCGGCGCAAACGCGCACGAAGGACTTCATGAAGGACTGCCGCTCCACGGCCACACCGGAAACAGCGCCCTTTGCCGCGGAAACGCCCTTGTCGAGCACACCCTGCGCGGCATTCGCGCCGCAGCCGATCGCATCTTGAGCGCTATCAAGGATACCCATTGCTGCAAAACCTTTCTTGCGGTGCGCCCCTTTGAGCGCACGTTTTCAGAACAGAAGACGCCGAGTTAGCTCATGCGTCTTGCGAAAACGGCTTGCCTGCGCGCGAAGAGCGCCGGAAAACCGGAAACGCCGTTACATTGCCCCCGATGGAAGGGCTAGCGAAGCATATCATTTCATATGGCGCGGCCGTTACCGCGGCTCGAAAACCTTCACGTCGAACGACGAGCGGATGACGTCGCGAGCCTCTTGCAGGTCCTCGAACTCCCCCGCGCCGATCATCTGCACGACAAGGTTGCCCAGGCTGGTGCCCTCAACAGGGCCGGCATACACGGGAAGACCGCATGCATCCGCCGTCAACTGGTTGAGATAGGCGTCCTGGCAACCGCCGCCAACGATGTTGATGGAGGTGTACGTACGGCCGGTCAACGCCGAAAGCTCGGAGATGGAATCGGCATAGCAGCTGGTCAAGCTTGCATACACGCAGCGCATGAGTTCGCCCACGCCCTCGGGGACCACCTGCCCCGTTTCGCGGCAGGCCTGCTTGATCTCGTCGATCATCGAATCGGGGGCGAGGAAGCGATCGTCGTTGACGTTGACGCACGGAGCCGGCTCGGTTGCCTGCGCGTCTGCCTCACGCGTGGCTTCGATCAGGTCGCCGAAGCCCCATTCCTTGTCAGCGCGCGTGCGCCCGGCGCCCTTGCCGGCAACGTAGTCGACGCCGTTGAGCTCGCGGCGGATGGATTGGATCATCCACAGGCCCATGATGTTCTTCAGGAAGCGGAAACGCTTTTGGTACCCGCCCTCGTTCGTGAAGTTCTGGAAGCGGCTGGCATCGGTGGTGATGGGTCCTTCGTGCTCGACGCCGAGCAAGCTCCACGTACCGCTCGAGAGATACACCGCCTCGGCGTCGCGAGCCGGGACGGCCAGGAAGGCCGAGCCGGTGTCGTGCGTCGCGGGAAGCATGACCTGGGCATCGAAGCCGACGCGGGCCTGTACCTCGGGGGTGAAGCCGCCGATCACGAATCCGGGCATTTCAGGTTTGCCGAAAAGGCGCTGCGGCGCGGACGCCGCCTCGAGCACGCGGGAGTCCCACGTGCACGTGCGCGCATTGAGCATGCAGGTGGTGGTGGCGTTGGTGTATTCGTTCACCGCCTTGCCGGTGAGCAGGTAATTCAGGTATTCCGGGATCATGAGGAAGCGATCGGCCGCCTCAAGCTCCTCGGGATGCTCGGCGCTGAGCGCCGCAAACTGATAGATGGTGTTGAACGGCTGACGCTGAATGCCGCAGGCGCGATAGAGGTTGTCGAGCCCGACACGGCGATCAAGCGCGTCGACCACGTGCTGCGTGCGGGAATCGCGATACGCCACCGCATCGCCGACGCGGGAGCCGTCCTTGTCGATAAGGACGAAGTCGACGCCCCAGGTGTCGATGCCGATGGTGGCGGGCACCTTGCCGGCCTGTTTGCACTTCTCCAAGCCGATAAGGATGTTTTCCCAGATCATGTCAACATCCCAGCAATCATGCCCGCGCAGTCGCACCTGGACGTTGTCGAAGCGGTGCATCTCCTCGAGGATGATCTTGCCGTCTTCGACATGGCCGAGCACATGACGGCCGGAAGAAGCCCCGATATCGATGGCCAGGTAATAGTGCTTATCGGACATCGTCGTTCTCCTCACAGGCATGGTCGATCTGGTTGATCTGAGCTTCGTCGCCGCGAATCTGCACAACGTACATGACGTTGGTGGCGGCAACCGAATTGGGCATATCGGGTGCCGCGGGGGTTACCGTCGGGGACGTGGAACGGTCGCCGGCGGTGAATACCGCGATGTCTCCCGGGTGCACCAGGCCGCGACGCTCGACCGCGTTGCGAGCGGCTTCGACGACGTGCTTCATGTCCCCTTCGACATTGCCGAGCATAGGGGTGACGCCCCAATGGATCTGCTGTTTGCGCATAACGCGCTCGGACGGGGTGACGGCGTAAATGGGCACGCGCGGGCGCAAGTTGGACACCAAACGCGACGTGCGGCCCGACATCGTAGGCGCCACGATGCAGGAAGCGTTGATATTTTCAGCCGTTTGAACGGCGGCGATGCCGACGGCCAGCGCAACGCGGGCGCGCACGCGGGTTCGGTCGGGCATCCGCTCGTCGAACAGATACGGCTCGGAGGCCTCTGCGATGCGCGACATCATCTGCACGGCGGGCACCGGGTAGCGCCCGCAGGCGGTTTCGCCGGAAAGCATGACGGCGTCGGTCCCGTCGTAGATGGCGTTGGCGACGTCGCCCACCTCGGCACGCGTGGGACGCGGGTTGCGAATCATCGAATCGAGCATCTGGGTTGCCGTGATGACCGGCTTCGACGCACGGTTGCAGGCGCGAATGATGCCCTTCTGGATATGCGGGACCTTGTGCGCGGGAACCTCGACGCCCAAATCGCCGCGGGCGATCATGATGCCGTCGGATGCCTCGATGATCTCGCTGATGTTCTCAACGGCTTCGGCGCATTCGATCTTCGCGATGAACGAGATGTCCTCTCCGCCGTTTTCAGCCAGGAATGCACGGATTTCGCGCACGCCGGCAGCATCGCGCACGAACGATGCGGCGACGAAGTCAACCTGCTCGGCGATGCCGAACAGCAGATCGGAGCGGTCCTGCTCGGTCATAACGGGCAGCGGGACGCTCACGCCGGGAAGGTTGACGGACTTGCGCTCGCCAAGCTGCCCCGAGTTCTGCACCGTGCAATGGATGTCGGTGCCCTCGACGCCGTCGACGGCGAGCTCGATCAGACCGTCGTCGATCAAGATGATGGTCCCCGGCTCGACGACCTCGGAGAGGCCCGCGCAGGTCTGGGTGACGCAGCGATCGGTGCCCTCGACCTCGCGCTCGGTTAGGGTAAACGAGCTGCCCGCCATCAGCTGCACAGGAGCATGCCCCGACAGCAGGCCGGTGCGGATCTCGGGCCCTTTTGTGTCAAGCAGAATGGCGCAAGGGGAATCCACCTCGCGGCGCACCTTGCGCAGACGCTCCATGCGGGCATGCTGCTCGTCCTGCGTGCCATGGGAGAAATTGAAGCGAGCGATATCCATACCCGCGGCGATAAGCCCCTTGATCGTCGATTCACTGTCGACCGAGGGGCCGAGCGTGCAAACGATCTTCGTTCGTTTTGCCATGCGTCCTCCATGCATGTCCGTGTCCGGCAATATCACTAACAGAGAACTATAACGCTAAAAGGCGCCGTTTCCTCGGCGAACGGAAAAATACCAAACGCTGACGGAGTCACCAAAACACCCGATGGCGTTCAAGACGGAAATAGATGAGCTGGGCGCACGTTTCGCGGCAAAGCCCGGCCTAATCCGCCGGATCCGACGCCTGCTCTGCTGAATCGTTCGGCTCGGAAAGGCCCTTTTGAGGCTTCCTCGCAACGCACGCATACGCGAGCACGGCAACGCCGACCAGCACGAGCGGGACGGAAAGCACCTGCCCCATGGTCAGCCAGCCTCCCCAAAGGTAGCCGATCTGGGCATCGGGCTGGCGCACGAACTCCACCGAGAAACGGAAAATGCCGTACAGAATAAGGAAAACGCCCAGGAACGTCCCCTGCGGACGCGGCGGACGCCGGCGCGAAAGCACGAACAGGACCACGAACAGCACCAATCCTTCGAGCAGGGCTTCGTAAAGTTGGGATGGGTGACGCGGCATCATGCCCGCGGATCCGCCGAAAACAACCCCCCACGGAAGGTCTGTCGGCGCGCCCCACAGCTCGCCGTTGACGAAATTCGCGCAGCGACCGAAAAACAATCCTATGGGAGCGGCGATGCATCCCATATCCGCAAGCGTCAGATACGGAATATGCGTGAAACGCGCCGCGACGATGCCGGAAAGCAAGGCGCCGATCAAGCCACCGTGAAACGACATGCCCCCGTTGCTGAAAGCAAGAATCTGGTCGGGATGGCTGAGATAGTATCCGTTGCCATATACCAGCACATAGCCTAAACGGCCTCCGACGATGACGCCGACGATGACGCACAGCATGACGGTCAACAGGGCATCCTCGTCAACGCGCACGCGCCAGCGCTTCGATATTCGCCAAAGGATGAACCCCGCGCAGATGAACCCCGCGATGTAGGCGAGACCGTACCAGCGCACGGTGATGGGACCCATCGAAAACGCGATCGGGTCTAGGGATTGATAAAAATCATTGAGCATGGATGCGCTTTCTCATCAAGCAAAATGCGCAGATAGCGACCTAGCAAAGGCCGCCGGCGCCGACTTCGATAGCCGCGAAATGCAGTTCTTCGCGCATCTCCCGCGGAATCGGCTGCAACAAGGCCACTTCGTTTCCGCACGTAGGGCAGATGAGGCTGAAAAGCGCGATTTCGGGAGAAAGCACCATGATTGAACGATATTCGCGAAGATCGAACGTTGAATTGCCGCATTTCGGACAGGAGGCGGTGGGTAATTTATGCATGCAGTACCTCCTTGATCGCAAAAGCGGCTATAGCAAAAACCGGTTAGGATTGCCCTGACGCGTAGAAGCATCGGTGGCTCGATCCGCCACATCAGGACCATTCTCGAGAAAGAACTCGCAAAAGCGGCAGATTTCCTTCGTCGCCGCATCGTAATCGCGCTTCGGATTGAGCAGTTTCGCAAAATCGGCGCAAACCACGTGCGTCGAACGTTGGCAAGCGGCGAAGTGGCAATCTGCAGGACATGGTTCTCCGGGAATATTATGCGGGCAACGCGACGACATCTCCTCGTCGTCGCAGCATCCGCGCAATTCCCAGCACGCCACTTGCAGTCGCCTCCTTCGCCGTTTGCGGGATACTTCGAACTTACGCCATCGCCGGAACGACGCGCGTCACGCCGGGTACACGCTCCTTGAGGATGCGCTCAACGCCGTTGGCAAGCGTCATCTGGGACATCGGGCAGCCCTTGCAAGCACCCTGCAGCTCGACGGTCACCACGCCGTCGGCGTCGACGTCGACCAACTTGACATCGCCGCCATCAGCCTGCAGGCTCGGACGGATCAGCTCGAGAACGGAAGCGACTTCGTTCTTATCAACCATTGGGTACTCCTTCTTCGGGGCAATAGTATCTGCAGGGATTCTACCACAGCACTCAGCCGCGCACGCGGACGCCGCGCTGCCAAACTTCCCGCAACGACAGCGTGCAAAGCTCGGCAGTCAGCGCGCCGGATCGCATCCAATGCATTTACGTTGCGGGTTTCCAGTCTTTGCCTAGGATGACGAGCACATCGGTATTGAACGAATACGACCCGGTGTTCTCCACCAGACGGCCGACGCCCATGGCGTTCAGCACCGTTTGCGCGGCGGCTTGCTCATCCGACGAGTTGTAAATGACGAGGGTCTCGCTATAGACGGACGTGTCGGTATTGCCCGTATCGGCGATATTGAAGCCCTTCGCGCTCAGCGCTTCGGACATCGAGGATGCGGCGCCGGTGATCCCGCCGCCGTTTCGGATGGTGACATCGAAGCTGCCCGCGTCGGCGGTAGCCGCCTCCTGCGCAACGGTCGGGTTCTCCCCTGCCTCCACGCGCTGCATCATGGCGCTCCACGCAGTGTTCGATACCGTATAGGTGCTTGACGACCCATCTTGCGTGGTGTAGCCAGGAACCAGGCCGAAACGTACATCCGGCGCGGAAACGCCGCGCAGGGAATCGGCCAGGGCCAAGACATCGGTCGAGGACATATCGGTATCGAACGTATCGCCCACCTTGTCGATAAGGCTGACGAGCCCGCTCTTGCCGCCTGCGAGCATGGCGAGGGAGACCTGCGTGAGCAGCTCGTTGCGATTGGCGGCCTGCGTTTGATCGGCGTCGGCGAAGTTGGAGCCGCGAGCTACGACGAGCGCCGAACGGCCGTCGAGATGCTGCTCGCCGGCCGACAGATAGATATCGCCGGCGCGTGGGTCGTCAACCTCTTCGGATAGGTTAACGTCGATTCCGCCCAAGGCATCGACGAGCTCAACGATACCTTCGGCGTCAACCTTCACCACATGGTTGATTGAAATGTCCGCAAAGCTGTTCACGGCGCTTACCAGCGACGCATCGCTTTCCCGCGTGGCCGCCTCGCGCAGCGGATAGTATTTACCGTCCTTCAGCGCCACCTGCACCTCGGCGGGAATCGCGACCACGGTGATCGCTTTCGAGGAGGCGTCCGTGCGCACAAGCGCTATCGCGTCGGGGCCGTCGGTTGAGTAAGGCATCCCCTCTTCATCGAGGTCGGCAACGACAAGGGTGTAGAAAGCGCTACCCGTTTTCGCAGCCGTAAGCGCGCTTGCGGCATCGGAATTCTTCAGGGAAAGCTTACTGTCAAGGTTGCCGAAGAGCGTGAAAGCACCGACGCCGATGGCGACCGCGGCCAGCACGGCGATGACGAGCACGGCGATGCCCGCACGCTTCGCAACGGAGCGGCGACGCTGCCCCGGGGAGAAATCAAGGCCGCCGGCATAACCCGACCGCGCGGATGGACCCATGGCTCCGGGCATGACGTTGTTCACATAGCCGCGCTGAGCGCGCTGATGGCGGCGCGTGCTTGAGAAGTTCACGCTTGATGCGTTGGCATGGCCAGGGCGACGGCGCGGCTGCACATGCGTGCCAAGCGTCGCGTTGCGCATGCGGTACGAAGTCATCTTCGCGCTGGCGGCGTTTATATCCTTGCGTCGTTTCGGCATGGCTATGCAATAACCCTTCTACAGAGCGCAGCGGGAAACGTGGGCGCCCAAGCTGCACAGCTTTCCGCAATAATCCTCGTAGCCGCGATCGATATGCTTGATATTATGCACGCGCGTTTCGCCCTCGGCGGCGATTCCGGCAAGCACGAGAGCCGCCCCGGCGCGCAGGTCGGTCGAGGAGACGTCGGTGCCCTGCAGGTCGTTTACGCCGCGCACGAGAGCATGATGATCCTCGATGGTGACGTCGGCTCCCATGCGCGCAAGCTCGCTGGCGAACATGAAGCGGTTTTCGAAAACGTTTTCCGTAACCATGGACGTGCCATGGGCGAGGCTGCACAGCAGCATGAACTGCGCCTGAAGGTCGGTCGGGAAGCCGGGATGCGGGAGGGTTTGAATATCGGTCGGCTGAAGCGGCCGCGTGCGGGAACAGGTGATCCAGTCGTCGCCGACCTCGACCTCGCAACCCATAACCTCAAGTTTCATGAGGGCCATGCGCAAGTAGGACGGATCGATGCCGCGCACCGTGACCGGGCCCGCGCACAAAGCGCCGCCGACCAGGAACGTGCCGGCTTCGATGCGGTCACCGCACGTGGTGTGCTCGCACGGGTGCAGGTCAGCAAGGCTCACGCCGTCAATCTCGATAAACGCCGAACCGGCACCCGATATCTTCGCGCCCATTTCGTTGAGCATGTTTGCAAGATCGACTATCTCGGGCTCGCGTGCCGCGTTCTCGATAACGGTGTGGCCCTTTGCCGTGACAGCCGCCATCATGCAGTTCTCAGTCGCTCCGACGCTCGGGAAGTCGAGGGCGACCTCGGCTCCGTGCAAGCCGTTCGGGGTGCTGGCGTTAAGGTAGCCGTGATCAACGTCGAACTCGACGCCGAGCGCCTCAAGACCGACCAGATGCATATCGATTTTGCGCGCACCGATCTGGCATCCTCCAGGCATGGCAACGCGCGCCTGTCCGAAGCGGCCGATAAGCGGACCGAGCACCGAGATGCTGGCACGCATCTTCGAGACGAGCTCGTAAGGAGTCTCATGCGAATTGACGGGGGCGGTGTCGATATGCATGGTATGACCGGCGCGCTCAACGGTTGCGCCAAGGCACTTGAGCACTTCCGACATCACTGAAATATCGCTGATCAGCGGTACGTTATGAATAACGGACTTCCCCTGCCCCAACAGCGAGGCGGCAATCAGCTTCAGTGCGGAATTCTTAGCGCCCGAGACGCGCACCTCGCCGGAAAGCGTGGAATTGCCTTCGACAACGATGATCTCAGATTCAGACATGACGCCCCCTTGATAGCTGTGCTTCGTGAAGCTTCATTATAAAGCGAAGGCACGTACGGGGCGCACTTCCACGATGAAAGCAAATGCAGGTTGAGGAAGGTTGAGGGAAGCGATATCAGAAGGTGCCGGAAATAGCCATAGGCCCCGCATTGGAAGAGACGGAAGCCAACACGGTTGAACGCCAGCGGCATCGCATCGAGCCACGCGCGCCAAAAAAACAGCTGCAGGGACACGGATCCGAAGAACCGTGCCCCTGCAGTCGAAAATCGCTATAAGACGCTACGCTGTCCGCGGCGTCAAGCGCGCTGGCAAAACCCAGCGGCGAGATTAGTTCTCGCCGAGAG
>CAVDXU010000009.1:51520-71923 GCA_963613135.1 bacterium | reverse complement strand
AGCAGCTTGGCGCGGCCATTGCGATGGTAGTGGTAGCAGCCATCGCCCTCGGCTCCGCAACGTACGCATGGTTTGCAAGCAACAATTCCGTTACTGCTGTAACCAGCAATATTTACGCTCAGTCAAACTCGGCATTCTTGGTTATCGATACGCAGAAAACTACAAGCGCATCTTCTACTACCAAAGCTACTGCTTCAGAGACGACTGCGTCAGTCGGACGCTATCCTGCGACCTGGTCCAACACTTTTACGGCAAAGCAGGGCACCGAAAAGGCTACCGATGGCAATGGCGTTTATCAGTTTGAATCCGCCTATGCTTCCGATACGACAAAAGCCGACGAAGATGCTGCTACCCGCTTTGCTGTTGGCGATGCTGATACCGCTGCGAACGCGGATTACGCTTACAAGAATACTTTTTATGTCGGCACCGGCACCTATCCTGGCACCTTTACGAATTTGAAAGTGACCGGCTTCGAGGTTTCGGCTTCTGACGGAAATTTGCCCTCTGCCATGCGTGTTCTTGTTACGTGTGGTGACAAGTGGGTTGTCGTCAAGAGAGTGAACGGCGTTTTCACTATCGAGAGCCAGTCTGACGGTGGAAGCGATGGCATCATCAGGGCCGAGGAGTTTGGTCAGCTGGGCAAAACGCAAACCGACGCCAAAGTGGAAGCCTATGTCTACTATGACGGCTCTGATAGCAATGTCTATACCACCAATATCAAGAACCTCACTGATTGCAAAGTGACCCTCACCTTCGAGGCGACTCCGAAGGAGTACGGCAAGACCAGCACTGGTGCCTAAGCGTTAAGCTATTTCACATTAGAGCAGGAAGGGCGGATCGAGTTTGGATACCGCCCTTTTTCCGTCGAATGGCGTCGGTGGAAACTAGGCTCAGATCGCAGGCATCGCCGCCGAGGCGAGATTGCCAAGCATCCGAATCGTAATAATCGCAGCGAAAACGAATGCATCATCACCTCAACACTTTCGCGGAGATTTCAAACGCACCATGAGCAAGCAGAGCGAACATATCAAGCTTGAAAACCGAACGGCCGAAGAGTACCGTCAGGTTGCTGATGCCCATGCTCAGGAGCTGAAGGGCTTTTGGAAGCGGTTTGCGGTTTCGGGGCTGTTCGTTATCGCAGTGGTCGTCATCATCCTCGCAAGCTTGGCGTGGTTCGCGAGCAATCGCTCCGTTGACGCCTCCACCTCCGCCATCAGCGCGAAGGCGGGCCGTTTCAGTATCGAGGGCGTTGCTAATGGCGAGAATGCTCAGGTTGGCTACTACGAGCGATCCAGCACGGATTCGAGCGCCAAACCAAAGGATCTGCAGACTAACGACTCCATGAAGGTTTCGACGACCTTCAACTTAAATAACTATGACGGCGGCTCGTTGCGTCCGGGGTCGTCGGGCGAGCTGCAGATCACGGTGACGCCCGTCGCGAAAAACGTCGGCGATATCAACATCACGCTCGAACGCATTGTTGAGATGCGTTCTTCGGTAACGGATACCGGTTCTACTTCCGAAGCTGATTCCTCTACCGATGCTGATGCAGCTTCGACAAGTGGCACCACCGATGATGGCAAGGTTATTCCTACCCAAACGCAGCTCGAGGATCTGTTTCGTGGGCATATCGTCTTTTTCCGCGCTAAGGACAGCGGGTACTACTCCAACCCGGTGCTCGACGATAAGCTGACCATCCAATCAAGCGAGTTTTGCAAGAAAGACGAAAATGGAAGCCCTGAATCGACCGAGACGACCGAACCTGTGACCATCACGCTGCATTGGGTATGGCCGAGCCAATTCTCGTCGTTCGTCCTGACGGGGCAGATCAATTACAATCCAAACCTTTTCGAGAGCACAACATCTACCGGCTACAGAGGTTTGCTAAGCGCAATCAACGACAGCCGGAATGCCGCCAGCGGGACGGCGGCGCAATACTACCTTGATGAGGATTGGGGCACAAGCGGCGTCAGCGCTCTTCCCGCGGTGGAATCAGGGATGGCCGCAGCAAATTTGCAAACCTGCTCCGCTTCCTACAACTATGCCGACGAGGCGCTTGGTACCTGCGCGGCGTTTTTGCAGGTTCGTTTCACCGCTGAGGAGGCAAGCTGATGTCTGCTGCCGAAAAGCTTCGTGAAGAAACGTGGGGTCATCGCGGCAAGCGGCTGATGGCCGCGTTCGCCGTGTTGGCTGTTGCGGTGCTGGTGATGGGGCTGACGTTCACGTGGTTCGTGGGCAGTCAAAGCGCATCGACCGTCGCCAAGGTGCGCGAGCCTGCAAAACTTCGCGTGCTCGGGCCGAACGCCACCACTATTCAGCAGATCGACCTTAGCTATGACGCCAGTGACGTTAGCGACAAGCAAGTGACGGTTCGTCGCGGCTTCTGCGTCGAGAGTGATGGCGAGCCGTTTGAGCTCTATGTTGCCAACACCACGAACATCAGCGGCTTGTCCATCAGCGTATATCGCGTGTCGGTGAACTCCGTTGATGCGGCGGGCGATGTGGCAGAGGCTGGCAGCTATTCTTGGAGCAAGGGCGCAGCGGTAGGCTTCACCTACATCAACAAGGATTCGTCGGTTGACTACGATATCGCTACTGCAGTTTCGACGAGCGATCCAACCTTCGGCGATTATACGAACGTTCAGCAAAACGCCGCGCCCCTGTATCGCTACTGCCTATTTTCCGCAAATGATCTTGACACTACGGATACCGAGAAGAATTTGGGCGTAACGAATTTCATCATCGAGCTTACATGGACGGAGTCGGTGAAGGAAACCGATGTCGTTTACGTAATCGCCCGGAATGCAACCACCAGCTGATGCAGTGCGGTTTTTGGTCAGCAAGGATGACGAGGATTGGAGGTGCCGCGCATGAGCAGCGCTAACGCAAGCAATTTGAAAACGGGAAAGTCATTCCGTCGCCTTGCCCTGCTTGGCGCTTTCGTGCTGTGCGTTTTGGCGCTCGCAGTTGGGGGGCGCCTTACCTGGTCGGCGTACACGGGCAACGCGTACGTAAAGGGTGTCGAGGTAACGAACGCCACCCAAAGTCTGTTCGCTTCCGACATGCTGGTTGGCTACTACTCCGATCCGACTGCTGAAGGGTCGACTACGCAGCTTGACGCGCGCTCCATCGTCGTACCGACCGACTCCGATAACTGCTCATTTTCGTTCAGGGTGTACAACTGCCTGCTTGATGACCAAAATGTGGTCAACGACAAGGATGTTCCTTACACGCTCAGCGTGACGGCCGCGGGAGTGACCGGAGGATGGAGCGTCACTGACGGCAGCAGTCCGCAATCGGGTAGCGGCGATAACACCGTAACGTTTTCGACCACAACCCTTCCGGGCCTTAACGCCACCGTCAACACCTACACCATAACTTTTCCGAAAGGCTCTCTCGGCAGCGCTTCCTTCACCGTGAAAGCAGCGGTCGACACGTCGGGAAGCAGCGGTGCCTCCGGGAATATCGGCACTAAGCTCGCATGCCTTGCGGCGAAGATCGTTCCAAACGAAGCTTCAAGCGTGCAGACGGCATCCGTTACGGGCGCGTTCCTCAATAGCGGGGACAGCATCGAAAACTACGACGCTTACAGCTATTTGATCACCGTGACCGGTGATAAGGCAACGGTGAAGCTCACTTGGAATACGAGCTACGTTGAGATCGACCCGCATTTCGAGACCAATCACACCGGTTCTAGGATAGATGCCTCTGCCGGGACCGCAACGTTTACCCTGCAGCCTGGCAGCACCATCGTGAACTTTTATCGAGTTTCAGATAACGAGCCTGATAACTGGGATAATTTAAACATTTCGGTTCAGAAGGTGGATGAAGGTTCTTCTGCCTGATTGAAAGGGAGGTTTCGCCGCGTCGTGAAGCTGTCGCAGCGCATCATAGCAACGAGTCTGAGCCTGCTTCTGGTGTTCCAGGGTGTTGGCGTCTCGTTGCCTGCATACGCTGCAACCGACGACGAAGCGGCCGCCTCCGTAAACGCTGGCAACGATGACGTTGCCGACGATGCTAGCGCTGATGATGTAGCCGATGGGGAAGAACTTGCCGATGCCTCATCGTCTTCCGAGGCAAGCAACGCCGATGCAGCGGCGTTGGCGGCAGAAGCGAATTCGGCAGAATCGAACACGGCCACTCAGAGAAGCGCGGCGTCTTCCGATGATGCGGTCAGCGATGAAGCGACTCTTCAGGATGCTTCATCTTCGACGTATGAATTCAGCTCAATTGAGGAGCTGAATACAGCGCTGGCCAATGGCAATCATGGTTCCGCTTCGGGTAGTGGTTCCGATGCTGCAATCGAATTCCACGACAGCATCGGCCTGAAAATGGTCTCCCACGCGGAACCGTCCGTTTACCAGTATGCCACCTTGAAGCTCTCCGGATCCACCGGCGCCGACATCACCCTTTGCTCGATAAGCGACGAGACGTATGCGTTTCAGGGCTTTGGCAGCACGGACCATCCCTTTGCGGGTTCGATCGTTGATAGCAGTGGCAATCCTATGCAGCTCATCACCGATCGAACGGTCTTCAACGCGCTGGAGCTTGCTGATAGCAACGGTACCATTAACGTCACGTGGAAGGGGTCGACGACCTACGGCGACCCCATGATCGCCGCGTCGGTGCTAGGCTCATCGGGCACGGACGAGGCCAAGAAGCTTACGGCTTCCGTCTCGATTGAGGACCCTGCCAGCACGTCGGATGAGGTTTCGGCCGATTCCGCTGCCCTTACCGCGCCGCTTGTTGGAACTGCAACGGGCAACGTATCCGTTTCGGCAACGTATTCATTTGACTGCACTCGGAAGGCTTTGCAGGTTTCCGCTACGGGCAATATCGGCCTTCTTGCGAACACCGTTTCTTCCGGAACGTTTACTATTGAAAATGTTACGGGGCTAGATGGGGCAAACGACAACGGTTCCATCACCACAAGCGCCGGCAACGCCGGTCTATTCATCGGCGAAGTTGGCGATGGCGCCACGGTAAGCCTGGAGGATTACACGCTTCCTGCCAACGTGACTGTCTCGTCCATGAGCGGCTGCGCCGGCGGCCTCGCGGGACTTGTTGGCTTCAGCGACGGCGCCGCGGTGACCCTTACTGGCGCCGTTGACTTCACCAAACTGATTGCCCGGGGCACCACTGCCTCTGGCGGCCTTATCGGCAAAGCCACAAAGCTCACGCTCACTCAGGAATCGGGCGCGACTTTCACTTGTCCTACAACCGTCGGCTCAGCTTCCAGCGAGAACACCGGCGGCTTCATCGGCTGTGTCAGCTTTGCCGACAAGAAGGTCTTCACGGGCAATAACGAAGTCGTGACCACCAGCGCCGTGAACCTCGAAGGCAAGACCAACGCCGGCGCCCTCTTTGGCCACCTTGACATCGCCAACGGCAGCGTCACCTTTACCGGCGCGGCCGACGACAGCGCCGCCACCTTCAAAAGCTCCCTCTCCGAGATCGGCGGCAACGTCGTCTACGGCGGCATCGTCGGTCGTGTGGTGGATACGAGCGCCACCAAGATCGATAGTTACTATGCCAGTACGCACTCCATCACTATGAATAACGTTGGTGTAGAGGGCACTTGCGCCGCCACTCCCAGAACCGTTGGTGGCCTTGTGGGCGCATTGGGTAACAGCATCAAACAATGCGCGACCCTTGTCGTAGATAACGCGTCTGTTTCATGGGATAGCCCGAACGTGAGCTTCTCGTTCGGCGGCATCGTCGGTTGCGTGGACAATTACTCCGTGACAGATATCGGAAGCGTTGCCGTTAGCACTGCAAACGAAGTGGGCAAGGGCGCGGGCATCGTCGGCGAGACTTGGTTGGGAACCATCCACCTGCGCGGAACGACCGATCTTTCTGGTCTGCGGCTTTCCGCAAGCGGCTATGTCGGCCAGATTGCCAATACCAGTGCCGCAAGCCCCTCCTTGGTCTTCGCGGAAGGTAGTGGAAGCGATACCGAAAGCGGTTCGGGCTGGACTTTTAAGCGCCCCGCTGCCGTTGCGGTTGACGATCTTGGCGGTGCCCCCGGCGGTGGGTCCCTGCTTGGCAATAACGAAGTCGTAAGGTTGGGTAGCGGCGAGCTGAGCTCGGGGCTGATTAAACTTGACGATACTACGCACCAGCCGCGATTCTGGCTTTCCGAAAATTCGACCAACGTCGCTACAGAGGTATCTGATTCTAAGGGCTACTCCTGGGGCAGGCAGCTCACGTATAACAGCTCGTCCAACACGGTAAGCGTCGCCTCGGCCGATGAGTTTGCTTGTCTTGCCCTAACAATCCAGACTCGGGGTTACTTTTCTGGCGTGAGTGGCATCGGCAATTCCTCGGTGAGCAAGCTCTCCTCCGCGACGATTAACATCGCTGGAGATATCAACCTTGCCGGCAGTGGTATCACGGGCCTTACCCAAGACGTCTATACAACCAATTTTACCTGGGCTTTTACGGGTACGCTGAATGGTGGCGGTCATACCGTGGCACTTGCGGTTGGCGAGCCTTACGGCATGCGTGGCAACACGAAGATTGACTCCAACGACACCACCGAGGGCAACGGAAAAATCTACTACCACAACCGTCTGGGGCTTCTCGGAGAGGTTAACGGCGCCACGGTGAACAATCTCGCCATCACGGGTTCCATGAATTTCGATGCGAAGACGAGTATCGATGCCGGAGCCCTGGCTGCGCGCGTGAAGGGCGGCGCGAATGTCGTCGCTGCATCAAGCGACGTTACTTCCGCTGTCGCTACCTCTTTCGACAGCTCAACCAACGCTTCGGGGCTCGCGTGTGTGGGCGGCCTATTCGGCCGCGTTTCCGATGCAAGTACGATTACGCTTGGCGGTACTGGCAAAGCTTCTATTGACGGGAGTATTGCCTCCTCCGTGAAAGAGACGGGAAACTCCAACGTCGGCGGTGTTATCGGGCGCGTGGATGACGCCGCGACATCCGTCACGGCGTCGAACGTGGCAATCAGCGGTTCCATCACCACCGCCGACTCCAACCGTTACACGGGCGTCGGTGGATTTATCGGCGTCATTTCGCAGGGCGACAGCACCAAGAACGTGAATATCACGGGGCTTGATTTGAGTGGCTTGAACATTACGCGAGGCGGCAACGACAAAACCTCTTCCGCCGGCGGCCTGTTGGGCCACAGCTGGGGTTCCACAAACGTGAGCTTCATGGGCAGTGCATCGAGCTATGCCCTCAAGACGAGCAACACGACCCTTGCCGCGAACAGCGCGACGCAGGTTGGCGGTCTCGTATATGCTGCGAGCGGCGTTTGGACGGTGGGGGACTATGCTATCGACCTCTCCGGCGCGACCATTAACGCGGCGGCCGCGACCAAGCTCGGCCTGCTTGTGTGCTTGGGCGGCAGCAACGTCACGGTTGGCGGCAATGATGGCTTCAAGGAAACGCTGGGCGGCCTGTACCTGAAGAACACGGCCAATTGGGAAACCGCGTACAAGGTCAATGAGAGCGATGGGGCCATCGGCGCCGAGAAAGCCACGGCCTTCGACGAATGGGTCGCCGATACCTGCAAACCAGGCTCGGGTGTGACCGATTCCGGCGTTAACGGCGTGGTCTCGCTGAAGACTACCGGTTCGGCGCTTGATATGTCTGGGCAGGGCGATTCCCGCAACTCTTACGAGAACCGTACTGCGCTGGGAAAGTCCAAGCAGACGAACGACAGTTCGCGCTATTACTACAATCTCGATAGCATGACATCTGACGGCGATGGCTCCGTCGATTCGCCGACCGAACTTCTTTTGTGGAGCGTCTATCGCTATGCGGCAGACGGCATCAAATCGAGCTTCGAAGTTGGCGACTATAACGCAACCACCATTACTGGCGCTCTGGACATGACGGGCTACAGCTACTATCCCGTGGATGTGACAGGGGAAGACGTCACGGTCAAAGATGCGACTATCTCGTTTTGCAACAACGAAATCGAATCCGAAGAGGCCGACAACAAGCTCACTAGCGCTGCGACCCAGCACACGAATATGCATGCGGGCCTGCTGCGCAATTTCAGCTGTGGGACGACTTCAGTCACCTATACCGTGAATGGCGTAACGCTCAAGGGTTCGGTCGGCATGGATATTGTTGCCAATACGTCGGGCGCGCTGCTTTGCGGCACCATGCTCGGTACGTCGACGAGCTCCGCAATCGCGAAGCTCGATATCACCAATCTTGCGCTCGATGGCCTTGTTATTCGGGGCGTTGACGCGAATACGAGTTTGGCTCCGCTCGTTGCATGCAATTTGGGAACTTACACGGCGCTCGATGTGGTGGGCATTACCGCTAGCGGCTATGCGAACGAAACCACAGCCGCGACGTCGCTTTTCGGCAACCTTGGCGGAGAGGGTGCCGAGCAGGTTACCGCGTCGTTTACGAGTGTGGCGGTTCCATCGCTGAATTCCGGTGACGGCAAGAATGCCATCTTCACGCATGCAAGCTTGCTGGAGAGCTATTCCTACGAGCAGGGCAAGGCGTCTTCGGCGACATACACGTTCACGAAGCAAGACCAAGCCGACAATCGGGTCACCTTCGGCAGCGAGATCGACTCCAATGGCGAGTACTCTGGCAAGCAGCTGTGGTACTACGACGAAAGCCTCAATGGCACTAATGATGGCTTGGTCAATGACGGCGCTCGTACGGCGAATGAGAGCAATCCCTGCTACGGCGTTTATCTCCCGTATGTCTCTAAGGGAAAAGTCGGCACGGCCTATCACGAGATCAAGGTAAACCAGCGCCTCGCCAACCTGACGGTTGGTTGCGGCACCTACGGTGACCCGTATGCCATCACGAAGGCCGCCGAGCTTTACGCTATCGCAAACTACATCAATTCCGGCGCACCCCAGGATGGTTGGGTTGTAACCATTGCCGCCAATCAAGAGACGGTATGCACGCGTCGGGCGGCGGACGGCACGACGGATAACGAGGTCACTTATCAGTACAATGCTGCCGCTTCCATCTGGCAGAAGGGAACCTACGCCGATGGAGCTTGGACGTCGGACGCATCTGGCGCGACGCTTGAAAACGGCACCATGCGTCGCTATGTTCAGAGCTGCTATCTGAGCATCGAATCGGCGAACCTCGAGGTGGATGCTGCGTCGTTTTCCGGCTTGGGCAATCACGACTATCCGTTCCGCGGCGTTGTCGTGGGCAATTTGACGGGTGTCTCGTCTAACGCCACACTCGTCATCGATAACAGCGCAGACACCCATATCAAGGGCCTTATTCCATACAGCTATGGCAGCGTCGTGCGAAACCTGAACATTCAATACAAAGGCGTTTCGAACACTATTGAATATGTGGCAAAGAACAGCGACGATGGCGTGCCCAATGCGTTTTTCGGCGGCGTGATCGGTTGCATCATGGGTGGCGACAATATCATCGACGGCGTTGCGGTGAGCGCGGGGGAGGCCTCCGCGAGCACAGCTTCCGAAACGAATGGGAATGCTCTGACGGCGCTTTGGGTGGCCTTGACGTCTGCGGTAACGGGCAGCGATGCGGCGGCTGTATCGGCCACGAGCGGGAATTTCGACGTGAGCGCCACCGGCGCAAGCCCGCATCTGGTTGCCATCGGAGGCTACGTGGGCGCCATCGCCGGCGGCGGCGTGATCTTCCGCAACATGAGCGACAATAGCTCCTGGCATGCGAGCGGCAAGAACCTCTACGACAACCCGTATGTCGGCCGCGTCATCGACGGCTTCGCCTTTAGCGAGGGTTGCGAAATCAACAACGGCGACGACAACTACAAGGTCAACAAGCTTAAGGAGGTTGGCACCCCTTGCATGACTACGACGGATATCCAGGGCAAGTACCGCCAGGGAAGTACCAACTCTGCAGCTACCGTCAGCGTAACTGACGCACAGGGGCTCCTGGTTCTCTCTGCTATCATCAGCAGCGGGGCGGCCGCTGGCGCAGCGGATAGTGATTACGAGCCTGCCATGGGCGTGTTCCGTGGCTCACGCGCCTATCAAGGCGAGTATGAGGACGATCCGTCGCTCGAAGGGTATCGCTTTGGTAACAAGCAGTTTGGCAAAGTGAGAAACGCCGGCTACAGCGACGTAGGCAAGGGTGCTGCGAGCGAAGACTTTAGCACATCCAAGAATGACGACCGTTATGCTGCCGGCAAGATGGACACATGGGAAGGTCCCCTTGACAACCTAGATGCTGGGACAAAGTCTTTCAATTCTCCTTACCTTGTGAAAGCGTATGCGAATGCACAGACGGGGTATGTTTGCGCGTCTGGACTTTCAGGCGTTAGTCTGCAATTCGCCTCTGGCGCTGCCTACAATATGGCCGACTATGGAACCGGGTTTACCGGCCTTTCGGGTCGCTACTATTCCAACGCCTGTTACTCGGGTATGAGGTCCACCGACCGCGACCGCATCATCCCTTGGATCGCGTGCATCAACGGCAACGGCGCAACGCTCACGCTGTCCTCGACGGTCAAGGAATACGAGGACGACGATTACTCGGTCGCGGGCGTGGGCGGCCTCTTCTCGAGCATCACGTTCACTTCGAGCTATGTGTCTAGCAGCATTTCCGACAATGGTGCGAGCGTGAAGGATATTACCTTCAAGAACTGCACGGCCTCGCTTACGTACCTCGATTCGAACAACGCTACCGTTAGCAATCACGCCAACGGTAACACGGGCGTCGGCATCCTTGCCGGCGTGACAGCTAACGCTGACTCTCAGGCTAGCTATGGCGTCTACAAGAACGTCACGATCACCGCCGATTCTGGAGAAACGACTACGGTCGCCGGTGGCGAGAACGCCGGCGGTCTTATCGGCTCGGCCGGCTATGCCCAGAGGAGCAGATCCAGCAGCGTCGATGAGATCGTCTCGTTTAGCGGGTTGACCGCCCCCATCAAGCTCTACGACTGCTCGTACAGCAATTTGACGGTTACGGGCAGGTCCAACGTCGGCGGCTTCGTGGGCAAGATCGCGAGCGGCGAGAGCGGCGTGTGGGCCACAGGTACGAGCGATCTTGCGCTCGCTTCGAGCTCGACCATTGCCATCGATTCTTCCAGTACGGACGGTACGAATACGGCCGGCGGCATCTTTGGCCTGGTGGGCTGTAGCGTCAACGTGAATACCGGTCAGGATTCCTCTGCGTCGCAGCTCGCGGTTATGAACGATGTCAAGGTCACTACTGAGTGTGCGGCATCAACTAACGACGGTTGCACTCGTGGTGTCGGCTCGCTTGTCGGTCGCGCGGAGAATACCGTTTCCGTCAATCGCCTTAAGGTGACGGCGTCGGTAGATGCCTCGTCTGATGACCCGGTCTACCTGGGATCAATTAAGGATTCTCAGAACAGCAGCACCTATACGGCCGCAAAGAACGTTGGCGGAATCGTTGGCTGGGTAAGCAGGAACGTTACCGTTAACGACTCTACCGTCGAGAAGCTCCGCATCGGCGCCGGCGAGCACAGCGGCGGCATCGTCGGCACGTTGGACTCCGGCGTGACGCTCTCCGTTGACGGCTCTACCGTGAGCGCGCTTAAGCTCGACGGCGCCCGCATGGGTGGCGTCGTCGGCAATGTTAACAACTCCGGCGCCACGGTCTCTGTTCTCAATTCGAAGATTCAGAACTGTGCATTCAGCGGCATCGCTTCGTACTGGATTAAGCATCCCGGCGGTAACGGCAACTTCTCGGGCGGTGTCGTCGGCTATGCGCTGGGAACCTATAAGATTTCCAACGTTCTTCTAAGCGAGAACACCTTCGCGGATACGGCTAAGCGACAGGGCCTGCTTGTGGGGTGCACGGCGGAAATCTCGAGTAATTTCAAGGGCCTGTATGCCGCCGGCATCGACGTGAAGCTCGCGTCCGGCCAGACCAATAGCGACGTCCCGGCCGCCATCTGCTACTTCAAGGAATTATCTGATAAGGCGGACATCAATCAGAAGAGCTATATCGCGTTTGCGGATTACGAAGACGCATGCGTCGATACCGCTAAAGCCGGCACGAACGGCTCTGAGTTGTACAACGCCTCGGATGCTGCGGGCGTTGCCGCTGCTTCCCCGTATGTGACGACGAGCCCGAAGTCTTCGGTTCCGGTCAAGGCAAGCTCCGATGCTGATGAGCAGGCTCTTTTCGGCGATGGCGCGGCGATTACGACAGCTGCGACGATTAAGGCTCAGGCTGGCGACACGACTCAGGCTGGGCGTTACACCTACACGAACATTGGCGGCATTGGCAGCGGTGGCGCTTACCAGAACACCAATGCCTACGATGCGACCACTTCGGCCAGTAAATTCAACGCGAACAACAGCGATACCTCTAAGCAGGCAACGACCGATTTCCCCGTGCTGCTCCTTCCTGGCAACGACACGACCACCATCTCGAACTACCTCAACCTCGTGACCAATGGCGGCTTCTCGGATGCGGTGCGTCTCAACGGGTCTACTACGCACGTGAGCGCCACGGTGCAGATGGTGAAGCTGGAGGGCGGCTCGCTCGTTGCCTCCACCGATACCCCAACCGTTCGCGTGATCAACAACGGTACGAGCAGCATGTCATTCCGCGCGACGAGCCAATGGGACAACGAAAAGGGGCAGTTCTCGCTGCTCATGGTCACATTTAGCGAGGCAGGGCAAACCTACAACGTTCAAGTGCCGATCATCGTCAAGCGTATGCTGGAGGTCGACTTCACGGCCACGTATTCCTACGGTACGCATTTCTCGCCGAGCGATTACACGAACCTCGGTGCGAACGCGCACGTGCTCAGTAATTTCGGCGAGCCGATGACGGGCTACCTTACCTGGACCTATAACCAGGCCTTAGGCCAGGCCACCGAGTACGGTTGGGACACGCATCTGGCCAGCGGCGGCTCGATGGGTGCCCTTGGCAAGAGCATCGACTTCAGCGGTACCTCAGGATCGTTGCCCGCCGGCACGCAGCTCACGTTGGTGGACACGGCGCACAACGATAAGGCGTATAGCTACACGGTCCAGAGCGGCGGGGCCGCGAGCGTGAAGCTGACCGACTTCGTCGATTCCGGTAATCAGCGTTACGAGGAGCAGTGGCTCAGCGAGCTCATGGGCGTTTCGGCTGAGGCGGACGCCTCCGGAGCTTGGGTGCAGTGCGACGCCGGCGACACGGATAATGCCGGTGCTAAGGTAGTGACCGACAGCGAAACGAAGTATTACCGCGCGCATGCCGAGGGGGATACGGGCGAGCGCTACACGCTCACCGTGGCCAAGGATGCTAATGGCAAAGAGAAATCGCCCAGCGAGAACTTCTACTTGGTGGTCAACGTACCAGCTGGTTCAACATCCACGGCGGTCAACGGCTACACGAGCACTTCGTTTGATGGCGGCGCAGAGATCAACAAGCATCTCAACTGTACCTTGCGTACGGACGATTCCGTGGACAAGCATGAGAACACGGCGTCGACCTACAGCATCTATTCGAGCTATACGCAGGCTCTTGCGGATAGCACGAATGAGAAATCGGTCAAGGAGATCGACAAGACGTCGGACGGCACCGGCTACACCTTCCCCCTGGCCGCCACCGACACCATTTCCTTCGACTCGAGCCAGCAGTACAACAGGTCCGATAAGCTCTACTACCAGTTCGGCGCATCGCTGGTGAGTTACGACGCAAACGGTAACAGTACGGGCGCGTCCGGTTTCCCGACGGGCACCACGGGTATGCTGAGCTTCTATGTGAAGGTAGGGGACGCGTACTACGCGCCGTCTCTCGCAGCCGACGGGTCAACGACGTGGGCTTCCACCTCGGACGGGGCCGCTGCGGCAACAAAGTCCTGGTCGGCGAACGGCAGCGACCTTGCCGAGCCCCTTGCCGATGACTCTGGCAACCCGTATGACCTTTCCGGCTTGCGTGATAGCGCGAAATCCAACGGGGGCAAATTCCAGATCATCGCCGAGGTAACCGATCTCAAGATGTCCGAAGAGGCAGCAAAGCAGGCTATCGCCGCTTCTCAGGACGGCAAATCCTATACCAAGGTAAGCTACCGATCTGCGCTTTCCACCCGCACGGACACGCTTTCCACCTCGAGTTTGATCGCGAATGCGGTGGGCAACCCTGGCTACTATCGCCAGGACACCGGAACTTCTACCATCGAGCTCACCGCTAGTAAGCAGGACCAGCTGGGCATCAACGTGAGCGACCTGGCGCTTGCCGACGGCACCATCGGTGCGGTGGGAACGTACAGCTTGCTGAAGATGAACGATGCGGAATCGCTGATCAAGAGCGCGACGGCTGTGCGCTACACGTTGACGCTGCAACAGCGCACGGGGACGGACGGCACGTACGGGAGCGTCAGCATCGCTGACTACCTTTCCGTTACCTCAAGCGCGTTGGGCGTGGGAACTCCGTCCACGAGCGATGGCGTTTCTTCCATCACGTTTACCGACACGAAGGGCGACAGCGGTTTCGTCACGCGCGACGGTTCCACGAACTGCTTCAAGTTCCCCTTCCAGGTGAAGGTGAGTACTGCCGTGGAAGGCTCTTCGCACAACTATGCTAACTATCGCATCGTGCTCGAGGCCCAGCTTCTTGATACCGACGGCAACGTCATTAACACCCCTGCAAACGCTATCAATGCCGCAGGTTACGATCATTCCGATTACATCACCTATACGCTTACAAAGGTGAACGTCGAGGGTATCGCGCATTCGAGCACGTCCGTATCAACGCCTTAGGTGGATGCGGCAGTCAACTGGGCAGTGAAAACCAACGATCAACAGGAAAGGAGGCTTGCGCATCATGAGCGTCGGCAACGGACATGAACAGACCGAGCGGAGTGCATACTCCATCGAACAGCAATCGAACGCGCCTGCAGGGCATGCCGCTGCATCGCTTGCGTCGTCTGCGTCCGACAGTGCGCTGACCAGCGGTGCATCCGTCTCCGAACGCACCGTTCAGTTGCGCCGGGCCTTCCGTCGTACGCTCATCGTTCTGCTGCTCGTTGCGCTGGCGGGCGGGGCCTTCACGTATGCTTGGTACATCTACAACACCACGCGCCACGTTACCGACGTGAAGATGGCCGCGGGCACCGGCGTGACGTTCCTTATTTCCGACAGCTACGACGGTAGCTACAAAACGTCGTCGGGGCTTTCCTTCGAAGGGCTGCTCAACCCGGTTTCGACCGACAACATCCTGAACGGTTTCCAACGCGTCACCGAATTCACCGGCGGCGGATCATCCACGTCGGTGCTCGCGAGCGCGTTCGAATCGGCCGAGCGCAGCGACTACTATCTGGCGTCGCTGTACCTGACCACGAACTCGGCCGCCACCGACGTGTACCTTTCCGGCATCGATTTCACCGACACCGATGCCGACAACCCCATCTCCACCGCGCTGCGCGTGGGGCTGGTGGTGCATAGCGCCGGGCAAGACCAGCCCGCGGCCGCCCAGTACGTGTTCGAGCTGACGCAGGACAGCAACCCGCAGGCGCGCTACAACACGCAAAACGGCAGCTCAGGCGACGTGCTCGACTCCACCAAAACCGATGGCAGCACGGTCACGTTCACGCCGCTGACCTCGGCAAACTACGCTCTTTACGATGAGGCGACCGGACAGGTTTCCCTGCAGGACGCCTCCACGCTTCTGTGCAGCCTTCCCGAAGCGGCAAGTGGCGCCGAACACGGAACGCCTGTGCAGGTGGACGTCTACGTGTGGCTGGAAGGCTGCGATGCCGACTGCACGAACAACCTTGCGAGCACCAACCTGGAATCGCTCGCGCTGCGTTTTGTGGGCAAGCGGGACTAGGGAAGAGAGGTGACGCGCATGCAGGATAGGGAAAAGAGGCGCATCGGGGCTGCTGTGTGGCTCGTGCTGTTGGCGCTTGCCCTGACCGCCGCCACGTTCGCGTGGTTTTCGAGCTCGCGCCACACCAACGTGACGCCTTCGGCCCACACCGTCAGCAGCACCTCGTCCGACCTGCTCATTTCCGCGAGCGAAAGCGGCCCGTTCGACACCTCGTGCTCGCTCGACGTCGCGGATAAGACCCTCTATCCGGTTTCCACCGCCGACCTCACGTCGTTTTGGCGCGCGTCGTTCCAAAACGCCGCCGGTATCACTACGGACTACGCCTCGTGCACGTCGTCCATCGACGAGTACGCGCTCACCGGTTCGGTGTACTTGCAGGGCAGCTCGCAGGCGCTTTCGGTCTACCTGTTTGAAAGCGGCATGAGCGTATCGTCCGACCCGCAATTGCTGGCGTCGCTGCGCCTGGGGCTTATCTTCGAGGGAACGTCGGGCACGCGAACATATATCTTCACCTGCGACGATCTTGGTGACACGAGCAGCGCCGCCGCCTCGCGCACCACGGCGGAGTCGGGCGTGGTGGTGTCCGGCACGGACACGTGGAGCTATGCCAGCGACCCGGCGGCGGCCCTGAGCGCCTACACCATGGAAGGCTCCGAAAGCGCGCCGAGCGTCGCTTCGGGCGCTCAGGCGCTCTACACGCTTGCCGCTAACGAAGTGGTGCGCGTGCGCTACTTCGTCTACATGGAGGGCTGCGACGAGAATTGCAGCTCGGAGGCTCAATCGAAAGACGTCACGCTGCAGCTGGCCTTTGCGGCCGCAGCGGCATAAGGTGCGGAAAGGAGGAAACGTGGGGAAGAACTTGATGCAGGCGGGCATCGTCGCGGCGCTGCTCGTCATCGTCGCAACCTTGGGCGTCGCCACCTACGCCTGGTTCACCAGCAACGCGAAGGTGAACACCAACAGCGTCGCCGTGCACAGCAACGACAGCGAGCTGGTCATCGAGCTGGGCGACGCCGACGCGGGCCAGTGGTCGACCTCAGGCGACGTGGCGCTTTCCACGAACAGCCCCGACAGCTTGACGCTCTACCCGGTATCCACGTTCGACCTTTCCGGGTTCGCCGAATGCACGGCCAACAACGCCGCCGGCGCAGCCAGCTCGTTCGCCGAAGCGGCCGACGGCCAGCACTTCTATCACGGCTGGATAGATGTGCGCGCAAGCGTTTCGGGAAGCGGCGCCGATGCGGCGACCGGCACCGCGGCGCTCTACCTGGCTGACACTCTTGCGCCCGAAGGCGCCAACGCCGACCTGCTCAAGGCCGCGCGCGTGGGGCTGAAACTCTCGCGCGGCGGGCAGGTGATCAAAACCGCCTACTTTCCGCTGGACACCACGCCTGGCTCGCATACCGACGAGCACCCGGCAACCTCCCCGCAGCTTTCCGGCTACGAGGATGGCATGCTGCTCGGCTGGGTGGACGGCGCGCTTGCCTGTGCGGCCGATGGCGCCGAGGACTTCTCCACCTACCTGATGGATACAAGCGAGTCGGCAACCCGCCCCGCGAACGCGCTGGCCAACCTCGCCCTGGGCGAAACCTACCGGCTGGACGTGTATTACTACATCGAGGGAACCGACGCCGACAGCGCAAGCTACCTGTACGGCGATAGCGGCATTTTGCACCTGCAGCTGTTCGCGGTGCTCGACGGGACGGAGGGCTGATGGCGACAACCGAAGAACAACGCCGCGATTTGCGGCATCGCCTGACCACCACCGTTGTTCTGGTGGCCTTCGCCCTCGTCGCCATCGGCATGGCCACTTTCGCATGGTTCTCCATCGCCGACAGCGCCAAGGCCCGCTCGTTCGGCCTCGACGCGAACGCCGACGGGTCGCTGCGCTTCGACCTGGACGCGCACGGGGCCTATGCCGACTACGTGACCACGCTCGGCTTCGATCAAATCTCCTCGCGCATCGCCGCCGACACGGGCGTGAACATCGATGCTTCGCAGCTTACGCCCGTCACCACCTCCGACGGCCAGACGTTCACGCTCGAGGACGGCAGTGCGGCGGCGGCTTCCACCGGTGCTTACCTGGAGTTCACGCTGCACTTCATCAGCCTGGACGACTCGGTGGTGCGCCTGACGGGTCAAGCCGGGCAGGACGGCGCGGCGGGCACGGCGTTTTCCTCAAGCGCTTCGACCACGCTGCCGCTGGCCATGCGCATGAGCTTCACCGCCGACGGGCAAACGTGGATCTACAACCCCAACTCCGCCGCCGGCGCGGCAAGTACGTCCGGGCAGGCGACCACCTTCGGGCTGGACGCCAATGCGGCCACCGAGGCTTCGAACATGTTCTCCCTTGCCGCCGAACAGGACAAATCGGTCGTCGTTCGCATTTGGCTCGAGGGAACCGACGGCAATTGTACTAATATGGTCAAAGGCGCGGATTATTCCGTCTCCATGCGCTTTCAAGGCGTCGAGACCGCATAGCTTTACTGGATGGGAAGGAAATCATGCAAGCTCTGAAGAAGGCCGCATCCATCGTCATCAGCGTCGTGATGTGGATCATCATTTTGCTGGCGGCGCTCTACGCGTTCACGACGCTAGCAACCAAAGACGACGGCAGCGTGGCCGACCTTGCCGGGTTCACGCCGCTGACCGTGCAGTCCGACTCCATGGCGCCGACGTTTCATGAAGGCGACCTGATCATCATCCAGAAATGCGATCCCGCGACGCTTCAGACGGGCGACGTCATCACCTTCCATACCATCGTGGACAACCAGTATGCGCTGAACACCCACCGCATCGACTCCATCGCCGAGGCTGCCGGCGCGCGCAGCTACGTCACCAAGGGCGACAACAACGCCATCACCGACGACCACGTCATTTCGGACGTGGACATCGTGGGCAAGTACGTGGTGTGCCTGCCGAATTTGGGCAAGGTCATGAACTTCCTGTCCAGCAGCGTGGGCTTCTTGGTGGTCATCGTCATCCCGATGCTGCTGTTCTTCATCTATCAGATATACCACCTTATCATCGTCGGTATGAACCTTAAGCGCGCCATGGCCGCCGATGAGCGTATGGCCCAGGCCGCGGCCATCGTCGATGGCGAGACGTCAAGCGAGGTGAAGCAGTGAGTGAGTTTCTCGGATTCGCCTGGGAGCTTCTGTCGAAGGTCGTCTACAACGTCGTCGAGGTCGTAAGCTCCATCCTCAACCTGCTGATTTTCGGATGGGTGGACTACTTCAACATCTTCTGGACCTACTTCACGCGTTTCAACTTGGTAGGGAAAATCGGTTCGGTCATCTTGTTCGCCCTGCTCATTGCGGCGGCGGTGCTGATCGCGCTCATTATCTTCAAGCGTATCAAGCTGAACTGGAGCCTGAAGCACGACGGGTCGGACAATCAAACGCTCTATCGCGAGATCGGCCGGCTGAACAAGCAGGTGCTCGACTTGATGGACGAGAAGAACAAGCTTTTGGCGCTGAAGGTCAACGCCATGGGCGGCACCGAGCGCATTCCCTATATGGGCGCCTCGGCGCTTGCCGACGACGTGCTGCCGACGGTGGCGAACGTGACCGGCGGGGCGACCGCGGCAGCCGCGGGTGCGGGCGCGGCCGCAGGGGCCGCCTCAACCGCCAACGACCAGGCGATCGCCCAGACCAATCGCTTCCCCAAGCTTTCCCTGGTCGACCTTAAATACCGCGACGCCACCCCGCCTGTCTTCGACAACGACATCACGCTCGAGCGTTTCGTCGAGGGCTATCGCGCGTTCGCCGCAACGCAGATGCAGCTGTACTACACGCCCGAGATCGTGCGGCGCTACGTGGCCGGCATGGCCGCCAGCAAGCTGCTCATCCTGGAAGGCATTTCCGGTACCGGTAAAACGTCGCTGCCGTATTCGTTCAGCCGCTACCTGGACAACCCGGCGACCATCATTTCCGTGCAGCCGTCCTATCGCGACCGTACGGAAATCCTCGGCTACTTCAACGAGTTCTCCAAGCGCTTCAACGAGACGGAATTTCTGCGCGCTCTCTACGAGGCCGGCCTGCGTGCCGAGCCGAGCCTAATCGTGCTGGACGAGATGAACCTGGCACGCGTGGAGTACTACTTCGCGGAAATCCTTTCCGTCCTTGAAATGCCCAGCAAGGACGAATGGGTCCTTGACCTGGTGCCCACGCAGTGGGAGGGCGACCCGAAGATGCTGCACGGCGGCAAGATCACGGTGCCCGACACGCTGTGGTTCGTCGGCACGGCTAACAACGACGACTCCACGTTCACCATCACCGACAAGGTATACGACCGCGCCATCCCGATCGAGATCAACGAGCGCGCCGATGCCTTCGAAATGCCCGAGCAGGACCGCATTCACGTGACCGCCGAGCATCTGCAGTACCTGTTCCAGAAGGCGAAGGTGGAGCACGTCATTTCCGCCGAGTCGCTTGACAAGCTTGACCAGCTGGACAAATACCTGCAGACGCGCTTCAAGCTGGCGTTCGGCAACCGTATCATCAAGCAGATGTACGACTTCGTGCCGGTCTACGTCGCCTGCGGCGGCACCGAGATGGGCGGCATGGATTACATCATCGCGCGCAAGGTGCTGAAGAAGTTCGAGAGCACCAACCTTTCCTTTGTGCGCGACGAGATGAAGGGCCTGATCGAGTACAT
>CAVDXU010000009.1:0-51368 GCA_963613135.1 bacterium | reverse complement strand
CGAAGAGACCGACGAAGTGAACCGGTAAAGGAAGTTGTCCATGTCAGACACCATCCAGGATTTATACGACAGCTTTTCGGAGCAGATGGGGCCCATCCAAGAGGATGACCGCTACTTCCGCTACCTCTTCGAGATGGCCCAGGCCTCCGACACCACCGTCGAGCAGCGCCGCGAAGAGCTGGAGAAGGTGCTCGACGAGGAATGGATCACGGTGATCGAGGATTCGCTCGACGCCATCAATGCCATCATCGAGAAGCCGCGCCGCTTCATCACCACCGAGGAAGAGGTGGTGCCGGTATCTCTCGCCAAGCGCATTTCGGCCGACAGCGTTCGCCATCTTTCGCAGAACACGCAGTATCTAGCCCCCGCGCCTGACGGGGAAGTGCACCCGACGCATGTGCTGAACGTCAACACCGTCGAAACGTACGACCTCTACGAGAACCGGTTCGTGTACCACCTGATCCAGCGCCTGCTGGCGTTCGTGGACAAGCGCACCGACGCCATCTTCTGGCAGACGGGCAACGAGATTTGCAACCGCTTCAAGATGCATAGCAAAATCGACGACGCCTACGAGGAAATCGAGTACACCGTTGAGCTGTCGGTGAAGAACCGCCAAAGCTTCGCCGAGAACGACGCCGACAACATGGACACCTTCATGCGCATCGACCGCGTGCGCCGTTTGGTGATGTCGCTGGCGTCCACGTCGTTTTGCAAGCTCATGGCCGGCTGCGCCACGGTGCGCAGCCCCATCCAGCGCACGAACCTGATGACGAAGGACCCGAACTACCGCACGTGCTACCAGCTGTGGCAGTTCATGGAGCGCTACGACGAGGTTGGCTACACCATCAACGTCAAGGACTCCGAGATGGCCTTCGACGACGAGTACTTGATTCAGATGTATACCAATCTGATCAACAATTATACGGTGTTCAAGAGTTTAACCGACGACGAGCGACGGCTTGAGGAAGTCGAGAGGGTGCAGCGCGAGCCGGTGCGCCCGAAGTTCGTGAAGGAGTTCAAGGAAGAGCTGGCTGCCGACCCGGACATTCCCGATGTGGAAGTGCGTCGCGTGTTCGTGGAAGAGGTGACGCAGGCGCAGCTTGACGCCGAGGCGGCGCTTGAGGCCGAGCGCGAGGCGTCGGCGCAGCTCGCGGCGCAGGTGGAGCAGCTGCGCGCGCAGGTGGCGGCGCTTGGCGACGCGCGTGATGTTGCGCTTGAGGATTGCTCGCGGGCGCAAGCTGAGGCTGAGGCCGCGCGGGTTGAGGCCGACTCTCGGGTTGCGGCGGCGCAGGCCGAGGCCGACACGCAGGTGGCGGCGGCTTGCGAGCGGGCGGACGCGCAGGTTGCGGCCGTGCGCAAGGACGCCGATGCGCGGGTGGCCGACGCTCAGGACAAGGCGACGCAGCGGGTGGCTGATGCCCAGGCGCAGGCTGCGGCGGCGGTGGCGAAAGCCGAAGCGGATGCCGAGGCCGCAAGGACTCAGGCTGTGGCGGATGCCGAGGCCGCGAAGGTCGCGGCCGCTGAAGAGGCTGCAGGAGCCAAGGCTGCCGCTGAGGAGCGGGCTGCCGCCGCAGAGGCTGCGTTGGCGGAAAAGGACTCGGAGTTGGCAGCTCTGTGCGAGTCTTCGGCGGCCGAGCTGGCGGCTCTGCGGGAGTCGTCGGCGGCCGAGTTGACTGAGGCGAAGGATGCCGCGCAGCGCGAACTCGAGCAGGCGCGCGCTGATGCGGCCGAGAAGCTTTCGCACGCGCTTTCCGAGGCGGAAAAACAGCATGACGAGCAGCTTCGAGCGACGCAAAAGGATTTGGAAGAGCGCATTTCCGCCCTCATTGCCGATCTCGAACAGGCGGAGCGGGCGCGGGAACGCGCTGAGAAGCGCGCCGAAGCCAACAGCCTGTCGCATTACCTGCTGCACAAGCTGCGCGGCGGGGAAGGCGCGGATGCGGCCGCGGGCGCCGATGCTGCGGCGGATGCGGCCGATCGCGATGATGACGCCGGCTTTGCGGGAGCCACGGATGCCAACGATGACGGCAACGTTGGCGGTCGTAATTCCGCCTCGCGCGACTAGGCCTGGTTTCCCCTGATGAAACACGTATTAAGGGTGATCAACGTCGCCGCTGCGGTGATTATCGCGGTGGCGCTCGTGGTGTTGCTGCGCGTCGTGTTCACGCCGGCCGGCGAGGTGCCATCCATCGGCGGCTACAGCTTCATGCGCACGCTCACCGGATCGATGGAGCCGACCATTCCGGTGCATTCGCTCGTGGTGGTGCGCCAGACCGATCCGGCAGAGCTGGCGGTAGGCGACATCATCACGTACCGATCAACGAATCAGGCGCTCGAAGGCTCGCTCAACACGCATCGCATCACGCAGATAGACGATACGGGCGGGCAGCTTTCGTTCCATACCAAGGGTGACGCGAACGCCGTCGAGGACACCGAGCTGGTGGCGAGCGGCAACGTCGTCGGGCGCGTGGTGTTCGTGTCGGCTTGGATCGGCGTGGTGGCCTCGCTGCTGTCGAACCCGCTGCTGTTTTTCCCGCTCATCGTGCTGCCGCTAGCGATCTTGCTGGTGATGGAGATATCGAAGATGGTTCGGCAAACGCAGGAAGTGGCCCAAGCCGAAGACGAAGCGGCCCTGCGCGCAGCCGTGGCGTACATCCGCAAGAAGAAACAAGCCGAAGAAGCCGAAAGCATCGGGCCATCGGAGGATGACGGTGATTCGGATAAATAGCAACGCGCGCCCCCGCGCCTTACGGGATTCCGGCAGAAAGTCAACCCTGACCTGGAATTATTCGTAGGTTCGAGCGACAGCTCGAACAACATAAGAGAGCGCCGCTAGGCGCGATACAAACTTGCGCGCGAAGCGCGCCCTCAAAAGCTCGCTTACGCTGAAATCGCTCATCACGCAAAACGGGGCGGCAACGATTTCCGTTGCCGCCCCCGCAGGCGCATTATTCGCTTATGCCGGCTGCTTCCTCGAGCAGTTTGCTTTGCGTGTAATCGATCCATCCATCAGGTACGACGGCATCGGTGTGACACTGCGTGCAGTAATTCACGCTCGCGCGGTGCGCTTTGTGGCAGGTGGTGCACTTCTGCTCGCCGTGCTGCGGCGTGTGCGGGTTAACCTTGCCCATCCACGACGTCTTCTTCTCCAGGTCGTCGCGGCTGTAGGGGTGGCAGCTCGAGTTCATGCAGAACTCGTCGCTGTTCTCCAGGCCGCGTGCCTCGACCAGCTGCGTGGCGGTACGCTCGCCGAGCGTGCTGTCGTAGCTGCCGGTCACCCATTCCGCGCCCTCGGTCATCTGCTCGTCAAGCTGCGGCACGTGGCAATCCATGCAGGTCTTGCCCACCTGGTTGTGCACCGCGGCCAGCATGCTGCCGGCGTCTTCCACTTCGTTGCCCCACTTGTCGGTCGCTGACTGGCCGGGCGTCGCCTCGTACGTGGGCAGGTAGGCGTCCATGGGGCTGTGGCAGATGGCGTTGCAGAAGCTCGGCTGTTCATGCCACACCATCAGCCCGGCGCCCGCCACGACCAGCACCACGACGACGCAGCCCAACGTGACGGCAAGGCGCTGGCGCTTGCCCAGCTTGCTCTTCGCGGACGGCTGGGTACCGGACTCGCCGTCCATCTGCGAGGCGTTGGCATCCGCGCCGGTCACCGTGCGCTTCGACTCTTCGGATTCGCTCATCGAATATCCTCCTTCGTCTTCGCGCTTAAGCGATGCCCAGCACGTTGCGCACGGCGATGCGGCCGAACGCGCAGCATTCGCCCAGGTTGCCGCCGCCGTTGTACATGTCGCACCAAACGCTGCCGAACTCGCCGGCCGAATACAGGTTCGGGATCGCGTCGCCGTTAAGGTCGATGATCTGCGCGCGCTCGTTTCGGCGCGGGCCGCCGTCGGTGTTCAGCATGGTGGTGGAGCAGTGGCAGGCATGGAACGGCGCGCCCTTCACGGGGGTCAGCGTCTTCGCCGGGCGGAAGAACGCCGGGTCGCTGCCGGCCTCGCAGTATTCGTTCCACTGCGCGACGGTCTTCACCAGCTCGGCCTTGTTGATGCCGGCTTTGTCAGCCAGCTCCTCAATGGTGTCGGCCGTAAAGCCGTAGCCCTCGCTTGACGGCTCGAAGTTCGGCGCGGTGGAGTAGGCCATCATCTTGTTGTAGCCCTCGTCGTCGAGGATGTACCAGGTGGTCTTCGGCATGGGCAGATGCGGCCATTCGCCACCGAACTGCATGTGGCCGTGGCGGCTGCCCACGTTGATGTTCAGCGGGTTCTGGTCGATGACCTCCCAGTCGTGCTCATGGTCGGAATCCCAGTCCATGAAGAAACGGCGGCCGTTTTCAGCCACGGTGATGCCGAACTGCTTGGGCGTGCGCATGGTCACGTCTTCGCCCTCGATAGGGGAAACGCTCGTCCACATGCCCGCGCAGCTGTTCATGTGCCACATGTCGGCGCCGATGCGCGCGCAGATGTAGTGGCCGTCGCCGGTGTTCATGCGACCGGCGATGCAGCGCGCGGTGGCCGCGGAGAGGTAGTCAGCACGCATTTGCTTGTTGTTCTCGAAACCGCCGCAGCACATGATGACGCCCTTGTTGGCCTTCACGTAGATGGTGTTGCCCTCGTAGGTGTACACGCCGCCGAGCACGGCCTTGGTCTCGGGATCCTGAATGAGCGCGGTGAGCGGCGCGTTGAGCTTGTGCGTGACGTTGCCGTTATTGGCGAACACGGAGTTCACGAACTTGATGACGTGGTCGTACTTCTCGTCCTTGAAGTACAGGACGCCCAGGTTGTAGCCGTGCGGCAGCTCGGCGTACTCGGGATAGCACGTGTCGCCGGTGCCGGGGTGGAAATGCGTGGTCGCCTTGATGTAGCTATCCTGGAAGCCGGGCAGGCTTTCCAGCCAGGTGCGGTTCTCGTGGATGCCCGCGGCGAATGCGTCGAGCACGGCATCGGGGGTGTTGTCCATCTCACCGCGCAGCTCATAGAGATACTGGCGGAAGCCCTCGGCGTGCTCGTCGTCGGTCCACAGCACGCGGCCGGCGGAAAACGGGCTGTCGCCGTCGCCGAGCACGAGCGCGCCCTTTTCCAGCAGCAGCGCCTTGGCGCCGTTGCCCTCGGTGGCGACCGTCGCAGCCGCAGCTTGGCCGGCCAGGCCGCCGCCGACGATCAGCACGTCGGTCTCTTCGTCCCAGTCGATCTCGCCGATGGACTGCGCGAAGTTGTTCTTGTTCTCGGCCTTGCCCTTGGCCTGGCAGCCGCCCAGCGCCCCGGCGGCAACGCCGGCCATGGCGGCCACGCCCGCGGCCTTGATGAAGTTGCGACGCGACTGCGTCAGGTTCAGACCCTCGGTCAAATCCATTCTCGTCCTTTCCGTTTTCCTTTTCTCGGGATTCCGCTAGACCAGAACCGACGGAGCTCGGTGCCCTTGCGGCGAACCTATGCGCCCGCCAGCCCGATAGGCGAAACGTGAGCGAAGCGCATTCGCATGCTCGCTGGGAATCTGCAGGGCGGGTCATCGTCTGCTCGCGAGCGAGCCATTATCTGTCGGCCTTGGTCTAGCGGAGCCTGTATCGACGTTGCAGTCGATGGCATAGAAGATACGCGGCCTCGAGGGTGCTGTCTTCACCCGCTGCTGGGGCGGCTCCTGCGCAAAACCGGGTGAAATCACGGGAAATGGGGGTTCACACGAAGCGGGTTAAGGGGGTGTATTCCCAGATGGGAAGGGTGTGGTACTATTGCTGCGTTGTTGAGTCAACGTATCGGGCGCAACTATACGCGCGGACGCGTGCTATCATGCGCAACGAGATAAACGGGGCTGCCGCGGTGGTCGGGGGGTTGGTCGGGCTGCCGCGGTGGTCGGCGGGGTTGGTCGGGCTGCCACGGTAGTCGGCGGGGTTGTTCGGCAAAGTGGCGACAACGGCCCTCCTTAACGCGCCGCGACGAAGCAGGGAAGCGGCCGGTCCCAGCGCGGCGGGGGTGTGCGAAGACGAGAGAGGCATGACGCTTTGAGAAGCACTATGGGCAATGAGGGATCCGTCAAGAAGGCGGGGCGAACGAGCGGTGCGGTTGCGGGAAAGACCGAAGGCACCCGCACGGACCGAGCGGCGGCGGGGAAGCCGGCCGGTTCGCGCCCGCGTCTCGCGTCCATCGGCATCTGCTGCACCCTGGCGTGGGCGTTTTTGATCAACGCCGCCGCCGGCACGGCTCCCGAAGGACAGTTCTCCTGGCAGGCGTCCTATATTGTGCTCGCCATGGCTATGGTGGCGTTCGGCTTTATTGCGCGAAAGGTGCCCTCGTTCGTCTCCGGACCGGTCGCGGGCTACGTTGCCGCAGGCCTTGGGGCTGCGGGATCGGCAGCGCTCGTGTTCTCGTTCGCTACGCCGGTGCTCTCATTTTTGCAGACGCCCGTCGCCATCGTATGCTCCTGCGTTTTAGGCTGGCTGTACCTTCAGTGGGGAAGTTACTACGTGCGCCTCGACACGCGCGCGGCGGTTGCATGCCTGCTCGTCGCCAACATTGCGGCATCCGTGCTCAAGTGCATCGCACATTTCAGCCCGCTGCCGCTTTCCTGCGCTGTGACCATGATCCTGCCCATCGCGTCGATGTTTCTATGCCGCATGGCACTGCTCGACATGCCGCAGGCCTCGCAGGCGGTCGTGCGTTTCGAATCGCATAATCTGCGCGGGCTGTGGAAGGTTGCCGTGGCTGTGGCGGCGCTCGCCTTCGTCACCGCGTTTTTGGTGGGGAAGTCCTACGGCAACCAAAGCTTTGCGCCCACCGATGTGTTCCTTTTGGGCCGTGCGTGCGAGGTGGTTATCTCGGCGTTGGTGTTTGCCCTGGTCATAGGCGCGAAAAAGTCGTTTAACTTCCCGCAGCTGTGGCGTATCGTGCTGGTACTTTTAGCGGCGGACGTGCTGTGCCAGGCACTGTTGCCGCAGGTCAAGGTCATCCGCTGCGTCGAGAGCAGCGCCTGGGACTTGCTGGTGCTTTCCACCTGGCTTACCGTCGCGGACATCGCGCGGCACGCGAAAATCCCCTCGCCGCTGGTGTTCGGCGTCGGCTGGGCGACGTACACGGCTCCGTTCGCCGTAGGGTCCATCGTCGCTGCGGTGGTTACCGCCGGCGAGTTCGATGCCGCGACCACCACGGTGCTCATGTTCGCCTTGGCGCTGGTGGGGACGTTCTGCTTGGAGCTGCGCGACCAGGACACGAAATGGATCTTCGCCGAGCTTTCCGGCGAACGCGCGAGCGCGCCGGAAGATCATCGCAGCATCGACGAGCGCTGCGATGCGGTGGGTGCTGCGCACGGGCTGACGCCGCGCGAGCTCGAGGTGATGAAGATGCTGTGCAAGGGTCGCACGAAGAGCTATATCGCTGAAACGCTCTACCTGACGGAAAACACGGTGCGCAGCCATTCAAAGCACTTGTACACAAAGCTCGACGTGCACAGCAAGCAAGAACTGATGGATTTGGTTGGCGCGTAAGGAAGTGTTCATCGGGAGGAGCGACACCGCCTCGATGCAATGCCCAACGTAACATAAGATACATTATCAGTTTACTGTATCAGATGAGGATTCGGCTCTGGTTTCATTTGGCCGACAAGGCGATTCGAGGTATGCGGCTCGAAAGCTGATAGCGGCACGTTACATGCTCGATGCATCTTGCGGCAACTCGAAATGCTTGCCCCGATATTGGATGATGCCTTCGGTCCGTAGCGCCGACAATTCCGCGGACAGCGTGCTGCGGTCGATGCCCAGATATGCCGCGAGCTTCTCCTGCGTGAACGGTATGGCGAATTCGCGCCGTCCGTGCAGTTTTTGCTGCAAGGACAAATACGCGAGAATTTTCTCGCGCACGCTTTTCGGCGCCGTGGCCATGGCGCGTCGGTTCAGTGCGACGTTCTTGCTCGCCATGGAAATCAGCAGGTTGCGTACGAGCGTCGCATGGCATGCGCACTGCTTCGGGCACGCATGCATCGCATGGCCGGCGTCGAGCATTGCGACCTGGCTCTTCTCATCGGCAACCACATCCACGTCCATGACGGCATCCTTGCCGCACGCATAGGCCACGGCGAAAGGTTCGCCGGGATTAACTGATTCCAAAACGGTTGCCGATCCCCAGGCGTCCACAATCTCGATATGCAGGCGGCCCGATAGCAGCACGCCAATTCGCCGCGCCGGCTCGCCTGCACGCAGCACCAGCTCGCCGCGTTCGTAGGTGCGTTCGGCGCATTTGAGGCACGGCAACATCACCTCGACGTCCGCCGGGTCGATCCCTCTGAATATAGTTGCATCCGCTATTTGCAATTTCGCCACTCTTTCCAAAAATGTTCTCTAGGGAACATTCTATGACAGAAAACGCGCGTAGGCTTCAAACAACGGCAAACACCACGAGAGGAGCTATGCCATGTCCGAAACTTCCATGTTCTGCTTCCAGTGCGAGCAGACCGCTCGTTGCACCGCCTGCACGGGGGCCCAAGGCGTGTGCGGCAAGACCGCCGAGGCAGCCGGGCTGCAAGACAAGCTGACCGGCGCGCTTATCGCGCTCGCGCAGGTCCTGGAGGGCAAAGCAGCTGACGAATCCACGAATTCCCTGGTCAGAGAAGCTATGTTCGCCTGCGTTACGAACGTGAACTTCGATGAGGAGAAGCTTTCCGCCCTCATTGACGCAGTGCATACCAAGACCGCCGCGGCGTGTGAAGACGCTGTCGCCGATTACGACATGAACCTGGTTTGGAACGCTCAGGAAGACGTGCGTTCGCTTAAAAGCCTCATCCTGTTCGGCCTGCGCGGCATGGCTGCCTACGCCTATCACGCTGCCGCGCTCGGCTACACCGATGCCGCGGCCGACGCGTTCACGCTCGAGGCGCTGCGCACGATTGGCTCCGATGCCGACGGCGATGCGCTGCTGGCCTGCGCTCTGAAGGTCGGCGAGGTCAATCTGTCCGTGATGGCGCTGCTCGACAAGGCCAACACCGAAACCTACGGCACCCCCGCCCCGGCCACCGTCGGCATGACCGTCGAAGCCGGCCCGTTCATCGTCATCAGCGGCCACGACCTGCATGACCTGAAGCTGCTGCTCGAGCAGACTGAGGGCCGCGGCGTGAACGTGTACACGCACGGCGAGATGCTTCCTGCGCATGCCTATCCCGAGCTGCGCAAATACCCGCACTTGAAGGGCAACGTGGGCACCGCATGGCAGAATCAGCGCAAGGAATTCGCCGAGCTGCCGGGTGCCTTCCTGTTCACCACGAACTGCCTGATGCCGCCGACCGACGCCTACGCCGACCGCGTGTTCACCTGCGGCCCGGTCGAGTTCGCCGGCGCCACGCACATCGGCGATGACAAGGACTTCGAGCCGGTAATCGCAAAGGCCATCGAGGTGGGCGGCTTTGCTGAGGACACTACGTTCACCGGTCATAACGGCGGCGAAACCATGACGACCGGTTTCGGCCATGCGGCCGTGCTCGGCGTGGCCCCGGCGGTCATCGACGCCGTGAAGTCGGGCGCCATCAGCCGCTTCATGCTGGTCGCGGGCTGCGACGGTGCACGCCGCGAGCGTTCGTACTACACCGATTTCGTGAAGCAGGCGCCGGCCGATTCCGTCATCCTGACGCTGGCGTGCGGCAAGTACCGCTTCAACGACCTTAACCTGGGAGAAATCGGCGGCATCCCGCGCCTGCTCGACGTGGGTCAGTGCAACGACGCTTACGGCGCCATCCAAATCGCGCTCGCGCTTGCCGAGGCGTTCGAGTGCGGCGTGAACGACCTGCCGCTGACCATGGTGCTTTCCTGGTACGAGCAGAAGGCCGTCTGCATTCTGCTGACGCTGCTTCACCTGGGCATTCAGGGCATCTACCTGGGCCCGACGCTGCCCGCGTTCGTCAGCCCCGGCGTGCTCGACGTGTTGGTGAAGAACTACGGCGTGTCCCCCACCTCCACCCCCGAAGCAGACCTGGCGAAGATTTTCGCGTAGAGGCGTTTCCGCAGATGCGGCATGCAATGGCCGCTGCATAATCTGTGACGCCGAGCTCGACATTCGCGTTGCATAGAGGCGATTCGACGACTGCGGCCTCGTTGGCACACCAACGGGGCCGTATGACGTTACGATTGCTGTCTCGCATCAACTGAACCGCAGCGTTTGGGAGGCCTGTTGACTAACATAAGGCGATGTTTGCTACCTATATCGGTTTACATCCTGCTTTTGCAACAATCGAAATTGGGAGGGCGTTTCGCGCCTGGGCACCCCTAAAACAACGAAATGGTGAAGGTGCGCTCGTTTGTCTCGCCTGGCTGCAGGATGGTCATGCCTGCTTTGTGCTCGAAGATGTCGTCCTCGTTGTGCGCGGTGGTGTGGCCTGTCCAGGGCTCCAACGCAACGAATGGCGCGCCGCCCGCTGCCGACCATACGCCGATGTAGCGGAAGCCTGGGAAATCCATGCGCACGCCATGGCCGCTTCGCGTGCCCAGCAGCGTTAACGTGTTGTCAGGAACATCGGTGAACATGAGAGCGTCATGGTCGAACAGGCTGTGCGAAAGCGACACGGTATCGGATGTGGCAGGGCATTCGAAAGCATCCTCCCAGCTCATAAGTCCATCGTCGCCGATAACGGGCACCTTGCAGCTCCACGGGTGAGCGAATTTCACCACATAGTCCTCGAACGTCTCGGCAACCTCGGGCAATCCGTCTTCTTCAGCCGGCAAGGGCACATTGAACGCAGGATGCCCGCCTACGCAAAACGGCAGCGGCACCTCGCCCGTGTTCGTCACGCAAAACGTTTGCGAAAGCGCGTTCTCGTCTGTCAGGGCATACGTCATGTTCAGCTTGAAATGATACGGATAAGCTGCAAGCGTTTCCGCGGAATCGCGCAGCTCAAAGGTCACCGACGATCCGTCGGCCGCGCGGCCGACCACCTCGTGCAGGTGGTTCCGCGCGATGCCGTGCCTGCCCAGCGCGCACGGCCCCTGCGCGGAATCAGCCCGCCCGCCGCGCAGCGATCCCACGATCGGGAACAAAATCGGTGCGCGGCGAGGCCAGAATTCGGGGTTTCCCTGCCAGAGGTATTCGCGCCCGTCTAGCTGCAAGCTGGAAAGCTGCGCGCCGAGCGGATCGATGGCGGCGCTCATGCATCCACGGCGCAAGGTAACGAATTCGGACAAGGAATCCCCTTTCAACGAAAACCGCAACTACGATGAATCCCCGGCAACCTCCGGCAATTCCTCTCTTCATGGGTGGGACAATCGGCGAAAAACAACGACATTGTAGCAAGAACGGAAGGGGAACACCGTTCGTTGATGCGAATCCCTAGCGCACGTGCTTTGCATTTGCGAGCTTGCGGCTCAATGCGAGCGCGCCGGCTCCGGCAAGGGCGGCTGCGCCTGCGGCAGCGGCCGCGCCCGCGGTATTATCCCCGGTTTTCGGGCTTGTCGCCTTCGTCGAGCTTGCCGTGCCGGCGTGCCCCGTCGAGCCGGTGCCGTTTGCGGATGCCTCTGTCGTTGCGGCAGCGTGTCCCTTGGAATCGCTACCGTTTGCGGAAGCTGCCGTTGTCGCATCGGTCGTCTCGCCCGCACTATCCGGCTTGCCTGTGGCCTCATCTTGCGCCCTCTGCGCCGCCAGGGCATCGTTGTAGGAATTCTGCGCCACGGCCAGATCCGCGAGCGCGTTCACGTAAGCCTTGGTCGACGCAATATGCGCATCTTGGGCGGCAGCGTATTCCTGCCGTGCGGTGGCGAGGTTCTGCTCGGCTTTGGCTTTGCTCTCCTCCGCCCCTTTGAGCTCGGAGATGCTGTAGTTCAGATACGCGAAATCGGAATCGGTGATCTCTTTGGTTGCCGATCCTTGATAGACGATGGCCTCTGCGCGCTGCTGCTTGTCCTTTGCCTTGGCAAGCGCTTCGCTCGCGTCCGCATAATCCTTCTCAGCGGCATCGGTATTCGCCCGAGCCTCGTTTACGGCATCATTCGCAGCCATTACGTCCTGCTGGGCCGTTGCGTAGGCCACCCGAGCGGTTTCGATTTCGGCAAGCTGCGCTTGAACCTCGTCGTAGGTTGCCTTCGTTGCATCGTAATCTTGCTGTGCGCCCTGCTGTTTCGCCTTCGCGCCGTTTGCGGCATCCTGTGCTGCGCCTGCTTTGCCCTCGGCGGCTAAAACGGCGCCTTCGGCTGCATCCACGGCCTCCTTTGCGGAAAGTTTCGCCTGATTGGCGCTGTCTAGGGCTTTTTGCGCTTCGTCGAGGTCCGACTTCGCGTCGGCCGCTTTTTTGCGCAGCGACTCGATGTTGCTGGTGGCGTTGTCGAGATCCTTTTGCGCTTTGCTATAGGCACTTTCGGCGGCGGTTGCGGCTTCGGCTTTGCTTTGGGCGTCTTGCTTGGCCTTCGCAAGGTTCTCATCAGCCTTGCTTGCGGTCGTCTTCGCCTTTGCGAGGGCGGCATCTGCCGCGTCGGCCGCGCCCTTAGCGCTATCGTAATCATTCTGTGCCTGCTGATACGCAGCCTCCGCCTCGCTTGCCGCCGACTGTGCCTTTGCAAGCTGCTCTGCGGCAAGTTTCTCGGCGTTGACCGCCTTATCGTAGGTGTCCTGCGCGTCCTGCGTTTTGGTTGCGGCCGTGTCGGTCATTGATTTCGCGGTTTGCGCCTTTTGCTGGGCGGTCGCAAGGTTTGCGTTGGCAGTGTCGAGCGCACTTTGCGCCGCCTTCGTCTTGGATTCGCGCCAGTTGGTGAACAGCTTCTCGTATTCATCGACGGTATAGGTTTTATTGCCGTATGCGGAGCCGCCGAACGTTTGGGTGTACGTCTTGTTCACGGTGTTGTAGGCGAATCCCGTGGTGACGGTATCCGGATCAACGATGTTCAGGTAATGGCCCACCCTCGAATAAAGACTGGGGTACGTTTTGAAAATCTCGTATGCCGACATGCTCGAAAGGCCTGGATACTTTCCGCTTGCGACGGCGTTGTCGTAGACCTTCTTCTCCTTGTCATACCAACCCGCAAAGGGGCTTCCGTACGAGTTGTTGTTCCCTCCGACCGTGTAAGCCGTCCCCGAATAGCCCCAAGCGAGATTTTCTCCCGAGTAGTCGCGGTCCTCGAAGTCGGCATGTGTATGGCTCGTATCGGACCAATTGCAGTTCGCCACGGCGATGGCCATCATCGAGCTCGTGACCTTCAGCTCGCTTAAGCCCAGCGATGCGCGAATCGCGTTGCACTCGCGCATGTATTGGAAGGTGCGTGCAAAATTGTCCAGGTTGGATGCGTCGTTGACCTGGCCCAAATCGGTGGAGTCCTTATGGGAGAAGCCATCGTTGGCATGCTTTGCCGAAGTGTCGCCGATGGAGTCGAAGAAGTCGTTGATCGTCCCCTCGTTCGCCTTGGCCTCGTCAAGCGTTTTCTGCGCATCCTTGACGGCCTGTTCCGCCTCGGCAAGCTCGCTTAGGGCGGTAGCATAATCGGCGTCGGCCTTCTTCTGCGCCGCTTCGGCGGAATCGAGCGCGGCTTTCTTGTCGACAGCGTTCTGCTTGGCGGCGTTGGCCGAAGTTTCCACGTTCGAGGCGTTGGTGTTCGCGGTTTCGCTTGCGCTCTTTGCGGCGTCGAGGGCGCTTTGCGCGGATGAGAGGTTTGCCGCTGCCGTATCCGCGGTCGACTGCGCAGAGGCAAGTGCAGCCTGGGCATTTGCTTGCTCCTGCTCGGCGGCGGAGAGGTTCGCCTGCGCGGTGGCGTTCGCGGAGGTGGCGGCATCAAGCGTCGCCTCCGCTTGGCTGACCGCCTGCTCAAGCGCGGCGGTGTCGGCGGATTCCGCCGCGCTAAGATCGGCGGCGGCTTGGTTGTACGCGCTCTGCGCGGTCGCTAGCTGGGTCGCCGCTGCATCTGCCTGGGCGCTTGCGGAGGCGTAATCGGCATTGGCGGCAACGAGCGCGGACTGCGCTTGCGCAAGCTCGTCATTCGCCGCATCGAGTGCGTCCTGCGCCGCCTGCGCGTCGGCGGTTGCTTGCGTGAGCGTCTCGCTCGCATAGTTGTAGTCGGTTGTCGCCTTTTCGGAATCGGGGGCTGCAGCCTGCTTGTCCTCGTATGCATTCCGCGCTGTGTCAAGGGCTTCGTCGGCCTCCGCCTTCGCCTTGGCGGCTGCATCGGCTTTGGCCTGCGCCTGCGTAAGGGTTTCTGACGCCGCATCGGCCTTTGCCTGCGCTGCCTGCGTCGCCTCTGCGGCGCCCGCTTTCATTTCGTCGAAGGCGGCGCTGGCGTTCGCATCGGCGGCATCCGCAGCGTTGCTGGCGGCTTCGTAGTCGGTGCTTGCCTGCTGGTAAGATGTCTCTGCACCTTCCTCGGCGGCAGCGGCTGCGTCGTCATCCGCCTTCGCCTGATCGGCTTTTTGCTGGGCGGCATCGAGATTCGCCTGCGCCTCTTCAACTGTTGCTGCCGTGATCACGCCTGCGTCCGTTGCGCGCGTGCTTTGCGCGTCGTCGAAACCATCGGGGTCGTTTGCGGTCTGGCTGTCCTGGCTTGCAAGGGCGAAGCTGTTCGGCGCGACGAGGGATGCGGCCAGGGCGACGGCGACGACGTTGCGTTTCGAGGGCATGAGGTCGATGAGGTGTGCTGACTGTTTCATAGGTTCTTCCTTTCGCTTTGCTTGCCTGATTGCAATTAAAGCGGCGAAGGAGGAAGACTCGTTGCGCAACCTGGGCCGCAGTGTTGAGCAACTATCGGGATCATGGGCCCGGTGCTGGTGAGAAAGGAGTGAGCGAGAACCACGTGTCTGGAAATGAAAAATAGCCGGGCACTCCGCTATAAGTCGCCCGGCTTAATCAAACATTAAAACGCTGTCCAGTGCGCTGGTGGGCGGCGTGGTTCGCTCGTCGCTGAAGCTCCGCCTGCCGCTGGGCAGGCGGAGCCGCTGTGGCCGATCGTGCCCTCTCTAGGGGCGTTTGGTGCCGCAGTTGCTGCAGAAGGCGCCGGTGTTGTGGGCACCGCAGGAGCAGTCCCAGCCGGCGTCGGCCGCAGGTGCAGGCGAGCCGCAGTTGGAGCAGAACTTGCCGGCGTTCTTCGCGCCGCAGGCGCAGGTCCACTCGCCCGCCGCAGGCGCCGGCGCAGGCTTGGGCGCGCCGCAGTTCCCGCAGAACTTGCCCGTGTTGCTCGCTCCGCAGGCGCACGTCCAGGCCCCGGCGCTCCCGGTGCCCCCGCCCGGCGCGGCGAACCCGCCGCCGGCAGCCACGTTGTACTGGCTCTGAGGAACGCCTCCGCCCTGCTGGTTGAACAGGTTGCCGGAGTTCATGCCGCCGGCCATGCCCGCCATGCCCATGCCCATGAAGCCCGTCATCGCGCCGGCCTCGTTGGCTGCGGCGGTGCGCATCGCGTCGGACTGCGCCGAGGCGATGTTGGCGGCCGCCATGGCCGGGTCGCGCATGACTGCGGCCTTCTGCAGGTCCTTGATCATCCGCTCGTCTTCCTCGGAGGCGGCGATGCTGTTCACGCCGAACGCCGCCACCTCGATGCCGCGCAGCTGCCCCCACTGCTCGGAGAGCACCTCGTTCAAGGCGGCCGCAAGCTCGGTGGTGTGCGCGGGCACCGCCGAGTAGCGCACGCCCATGGCGCTGATCTTGGCGAACGCCGGCTGCAGCGCGGTCAAAAGCTCGCTTTTCAGCTGCGAGTCGATCTTGTCGCGCGTAAACGCCTCTTCGACGTTGCCGCAAACGTTCTTGTAGAACATGAGCGGATCGACGATGCGATAGGAGTATTCGCCGTTGCAACGCACCGAAATATCCACGTCAAGGCCGATGTTCGCGTCCACCACGCGGAACGGCACCGGAGTCGGCGTGCCGTATTTGTTGCCGATGATCTCCTTCTTGTTGAAGAAGTAGATGCGCTGGTCCTTGCCCGTGTCACCGCCGAACGCGAAACGCTGCCCCACACGCTCGAAGCTCTTCATCAAACGCTCGGTGAAGGTTCCCTCGCCGAAGAACAAGCTCGGCTCGGTGGACTGGTCGAACAAGAATTCGCCCGGCTCTCCGCAGGCGTCGACGATGGCGCCCTGCTCGACGATGATCATGAACTGTCCGTCATTGACGGCGATGATCGACCCGTCGGAAATGATGTTGCTCTCGCCCTTGGTGTTCGAGCTACGCCCCCTGTCGGAGGTGCGCTTCTGGCCCTTGACCACGAGCGTGTTCGCATCGAGCGCCTCGGCGTAGAAATAGTCGCGCCACGAATCCGCCAGAACCCCGCTTGCCGCGCCGATACCTGCTTTGATGAGACCCATCTCGTCCTCCTTTTTCAGTTTCTTGCTGTCGGTGCCTTGTGCCTTGTCTACTTGCTTGCCTGTTTCGCTTGCGAATGATGCCCGCTTTCACCTTACCTTGGCAGGCGCGTCGGGCGGCGAAAGCGTTTATCTCCTGTCATCGTTGTCGGGCTCGACCTGCCGTCGCGTCACGAACGACGTCACGAAGGCATCGTTCGCCCCGGTGAGGTTCAACCCCGCTCCATCGACGTAGCGAAATGCCGCCGTCTGCTCTTTCGCCGTCTTCATTTGCGAATAGAAGTACCAGCACGTACCGCCCGCAATGGCCAGCGGCACCACCCCGTCGATAAGCACGCGGCTTAGCGTGTCCTTGAGCTTCAAGACGGCGACGTCGAGCCCGATGAAGATCGCGCACGCCACGGCGAGGATCCCGACGAACCACAGCACCACCTTCAGCGGGGACACCGGCAAATCTCCCACGAGCCGCCCCGTCTGGCCGTTCATCGCGAAGAGATAGTCGTCATCGTTCCACTGGGTATGCAGCATCCAGACGGGGAACAGCGCCTGGGAAACCTCATCGATGCTGGCCTGCGCGTTAACGCTGCCGGAATCCACCTGGTCATAGCCGGTGACGCTTTGGCGCAGCTGCTCGGCAAGCGTGTTCTTCATGCGTTCCTCGGCACGCCCTGAGCAGGCGTTGGCGTCCTGGTCGTAGCGCTCGGCCGAGTATCCGGGCAGGTAAGCCGTGGAGAAGGGTTTGAGCTCGCCGTAGTCGAACGGCTCGATGGCGTCCATATGGCCGTCGGGCATTTTGGCCGACCCATCCGCGGGGATGCGCGTGAACGACGAGTTGCCCTGGCGCCATGCGCGAAAGACGTCGGTTTTCGTGACCTCGTCCTTCCCTTCGCGCCATACGGTGATATTGCGCGCCTCGAAGGTGCCGCTCCCGTCGGCCTGTCCGCTGTACAGCCAGAAGGGCACGTAGACGCCTTGAACGTGCGCGACGCGATTGGCGGAGGCGAATTCCGACGGAAGGAACCGTTTCCCCTTGTAGTACGCCAAGAGCGCGGATTCGGCGGCCTGCTTGTCGAGCTTGAAGGGGATGACCAGGTCGGGCTTGACGTCATCGGCGAAGGTGCCGGGCGCCATGGCTTGATTGCCGCAATAGGGGCACTCCTCGATGGCCGTGGTGGCATCGACGGTCAGCTGCGCCCCGCAGCTTGAGCAGACGTAGCTGCGCATGCCGGCCCTCTCCTCATCGTTCCAGCTGGCACGCGAGAGATAGGCGTCGATCGGGGACTCCGCTTGGCTGCTGACGTCCACCGCCGCATCCACCGTTTCCTGCGTGAGCACCGCCGAAGCGCCGGCTGCCTCGTCGGCCATCTGGTCGAAGGCGGATCGGTTTCCGGCAGCGGCCTCGGCCGCGGCGTGCTCGGCGCGCTCGTCGGCGGCCTGCTGCTTGGCGGCGTAGGCTTCCTCGATCTGCTGCGGGGTGAAGGATGATCCGCAGTAGTCGCATTCGAGCATGCCTGTCTTGCCAACGTAGTGGACCGGTCCCATGCAGTTGGGGCATTGATAATTAACGGATTCGGTGGCCATGGTGACAATCCTTCCGCGCGGGGTGCGAAGCGTCGTTGCCGTATGCCAACAGCTTACCAAACGATCGCGCGGGATGGGGAATGCGCCGCCGCGCCGACGGCAACCTTCCACAGCCCGCGAAGGCTATACGTCGCGCCCCTTTCGGCAGCTCGCGAGCGCGGCTATGATGCGCTCCTCCTCGAAAGGCTTGGTCAGATGCCCGTTCATGCCGGCCTTCAAGCTGTTCTCGATATCGTCGGTGAAGGCGTTGGCCGACATGGCGTAGATCGGTATCGTGTGCAAATCGGCGCGTTTGGACGCGCGGATGCGCCGTGCGGCACCGAGCCCGTTCATGACCGGCATCATGATGTCCATGAGCACCGCATCGAAGGTGCCCGGCGCGGTTTGCTCCAGCACATCGACGGCATCGCGCCCGTTGGCGACCGTTCTCACGTCGACGCCGTTGCTGTTCAGCACGAACTCGGCGATCTCGGCATTGAGCTCGTTGTCCTCCGCCAGCAGCACGCTCATTCCCGCAACGGCCCGCCGATCGAGCGGATCGGCATAGCGGCGCTTACCGGACTCGTCTATGATCAGGGGGATTTCGACGATGAACGTGGTGCCATGGCCTTCTTCGCTTTCGAGCTCGATCGTGCCGCCCATCTTCTCCGCAAGGTTTTTGGTGATGGAAAGCCCGAGGCCGGAGCCCTGGTAATGCGTGCGTGCTTCGCTTCGATCCTCCTGCGTGAAAGGTTCGAAGGCGCGGCTTTGGAACTCCTCGCTCATGCCGATGCCCGTGTCCTCGCACGTGAACCGGAACCGTGCGCTTTCCTGCTTGTCATCGCCCTCTGACGAGGGTATTCCGGAAACCGTACCAAGCTCTTCGCAGGAAAGGCGCACCTCGCCGAGCATGCAGTTGTACTTGATGCCATTGCTGACCAGGTTGATCAGGATCTGCTTCACGTGGGATGGGCTGCCGATAAGGTTTTCATGCTTGATGGCCCCGTCGCCGACGGCGAGCGTGAACGTGACGCCGTGCTCGGCGGCCTGCCCCTCGGCGACGGATTGGATCTCGCGCAGCATATCATGCATGTTGAAGGGCCTTGACTCCAGCATGATGCTGCCGCTTTCCAGCTTATTCATATCGAGCACGCTGTTCACCAGGGACAACAGGTAGCTTGAAGCATCCCAGATCTTATCGTGGCATTCTTGAAGGCGCTCGAAGTCGTGCGGGGTGGCTTTCGCGATGTTCACCATGCCGCGGATGCCGTTGATGGGCGTGCGGATATCGTGGCTCATGCGGCGCAGGAAGTCGGTCTTCGCCGCATTCGCGCGGCGCGCCTCGTCCGCGGCAAGCTTGAGTTCGCGTTGGTATTCGAACTCGCGGCGTTTCTGGTCGTCGATGATGCTCGATGCGTACAGCACCACGGCTGGCAGCCCCGCCGCGTCGCGCTTCTTCACAATGAAGCGCCCTACGTGCCATTTTCCGTTGGCGGCAAGGTATTCCAACATGATGGTTTCGCGTGCGGCAAGACGCTCGCGTAACGTTGATATGTCCATGAAAACCCGCATGGAAGGCTGGCTTTCCGGGCTTACGATTTTGGGCAGGGCTTCGGTTATGGTTGTCGAAGCCCTGCCTCCTTTTCCAGCAACGCGGTGCATATCGTCGCCGGCCGCGATTTCCTCGAAGTAGTCCTCTTGCAAATCGATGCGGTAGATAACCCAGTAGATCTTGCTGATGGCGGAGACTATCTCGTAGTTGAGCTGGGCTCGGTCGAGCGCCTGCTGAAGGCGGTTGCGCTGCGCCTCCTCCTCGGCGACCAGCTCGTCGACATAGCGGAATCCCATGACCACCCTGAAGTCGTCTTCGTTGCTGCGGATGCGCGTGATTTGCACCTCGAAGTGCTCGTGCCCCTGCACGTTGGGTTTCGACTTGAAGCGGAAGGCGACACGCGATGCGCATTCCAGCTCGCGCATCAATCGCGAGGCTGACAGGCGCTCGAGGAAGTCAGGGCAGGATTCTTCGATGACGAACCGTTCGAAATACGTGCGCAGGCGCTCCGAGTAGCAGTTGGCTATCGAAGGAAGCTCAATGTCGATGATCGGGGCGTTCGAGCCGGTGACTTCCTGGCGCATCTCGATGACGTTGCGCGATAGATTGCAAGCGTAGATGGATGTGTAGTCGATGGATAGCGCGTCGAGCAGGGATTTCTCGCGTTCCATGATATCAAGGTTGGCCTTGAGGGCGTGCTGGCTGCCCCTCAGCAGCTCGCGTGTGCGCATATTGTCGCGCAAGCAGGCTAAATGACCGCTCACTGCGGAAAGCAGCTGCACGATGAGCGAATCGCCCGACTTGCCTATCATCGGGTTGTCGACGCCCGAAAAGCCGATAAGGCGGTTGCCTGCGTACATGGGAAAGGCTACCAGCGAGCGAATGCCCAAGGCGGAAAGCATTGCGTGCTCAGTGGGTCTTGTGCAGGCGATGGAGGCCACATCATGGATGATGAGCGGTTTGTCACGCTGAAAGACCTCCATGAGGTTTTCCGAGGATTGCTCGAAGGCGGCCCTGAGGACGCTTGCGCGTTCGGGGGTGTTCGGCGCATACCATTCGTAGGCGTTGTCGATGCGGGGTTTCTCACCGAGCGTCCACTCGAATACATACGTGCGATCCGATTTGGTGAGGACCCCGATCGAGTGCAGGAGCTCAGGGATGGCCTGGTTGAGCTCTTCTTCATTGGACGCTTGATCGAGCGCGGCAAGCTGTTTGAGCATAATGCCCATCTCGTCGAAGAGCATGGTTGCAGGCTTGCTCATGGGAGGGTTCGGGGTATCGTTTTCGCTGCTCATATCCTGCTCTCCCTTTTGAGCGGCGAGCTTATCGCGTGCGAGATGCGCTTGCGAGCAACGATAGGCCGCCTCCCTGCTGAATCATGCTGCAAATTATAGTTCACCTGCACGAATATCGGCACGGCAAACTCACGGAGGAGGCTTGGGCGGGCGAAATTACGCATAAAGAATCGAAAACGGCCGGCAAGCCTTGAGCGTTTTGCTCGCCGCCTGCCGGCCGATGCGATGGTCGCGCGAGGACCTTCGGCTTGATTAGCTAGCTTGCTCTTGCTTCTTCTTCCAGTCGATGAACAGCACGATGAAGATGGGAATGTACAGGGCGATGGTGCTCACGAGACCCGCAATGCCGTCGGACGAACCTGAGCTAACGAGCAGCGATCCGCTTTGCATGGCCGAGTTGGCTTCCGTGAAGAACACGAACAGGAAGAAGTTGTTGATCCAGTGGATGGCGCAGCCGGCCAAGCAGTTGCCGTAAACGACATCGGCGGCGTACATGCCGATGCCCGCGATGAAGTAGCAGATGAGCGCCGGCACGATGGTCTCGATGGTGCTCTGCGTCAGCACCTCGGGGTTTCCACCATGCATGCACATGAACAGGAAGCTGCTGATGATGCCCCAAATGACGACCTTGCTGGTGAAGCGAATCTTGTCACCGCAGACGGCGCGCAAAAACGTGCAGCGGAACATCACTTCCTCGGTGGTGGTCTGCGTCCAGACGAGAGCGACGCAGATGAGGAAGTTCACGAAGATGGGCAAAGCGCCGATGCTGTTGATCTGGGTGGTGCCGCCGGAGGGCATGAGGAAGGTGGCGATCAGGGAGCTTAAGATCATGCCGATAAACCAGGCGCCGAACATCTTGCCGCAGACTACCCAATCGATCTTCTCCGACGAACCCAAGATGAGCCGACGCAAGGTGGTTTTGCAGATAGAGCGCACGAGGATCGCCAGGAAGACCAGAGTGAGCGTGAAAGAGAACAGGCTGACGAAGGTTTCGGGGAGCCATGACCACACGCCGTCGGCCTTCCAGAAAATCTTAATGAAGTATACGATTGTCGAGGCGACGACCATCGCGCCGAAGCTGGCGAAGAAGAACCCGACCCAGCGTCGGGTCGGAGCCTCGTTCGGCGCCCAGGTTTCCATCTGAGCCGGTGCATTGTTCTCCATGATCATCCTTTCGAAGGGTTTGAAAACGTTTAAAGCGTTGGAGTTGGACGTTGCACAGCAGTATAGCGCACGTGTGCCCATGTTATATACGTTAATCGATTAGAATTGAATTGCAGTTGATTTGCGCAAGCTGCGACACCACGACGGACGCAGAAAAAGGGGTCCCGGCGCGCGGCTGAGACCCCTTGCTGAATATGCGGCGACGACGTTTACGCCATCAGCTTCTTGATGCGTTCCATGGCCTCGACGGCGGCGTCGGCCTCGCCGAAGGCGGTCAGGCGGATGTAGCCCTCGCCGGAAGGACCGAAGCCCGCGCCCGGCGTGGTGATGATGTTCGCCTCGGTCAAAAGCTTGTCGAAGAACTCCCAGCTGCCCATGCCCTCAGGGGTCTTGCACCAAATGTAGGGGCTGTTCACGGCACCGTACACGCTGAAGCCGGCGGCCTCGAGGCCTTCCTTGATCACGCGCGCGTTCTTGCGATAGTAGTCCAGCGTCTCCTCGATCTGACGCTCGCCTTCCTCGGTGTAGACGGCCGCGGCGCCGCGCTGGATGACGTAGGACGCGCCGTTGAACTTCGTGCATTGGCGGCGGTTCCACAGGGCGTTGAGGCTCTGGCCGTCGCGCTCAAGCTCCTTGGGCACCACGGTGTAGCCGCAGCGCGCGCCGGTGAAGCCGGCGGTCTTTGAGAAGGAGCGGAACTCGATGGCGCAGGTCTTGGCGCCTTCGACCTCGAAGATGGAGTGCGGCACGCCTTCTTCGGTGATGAAGCGCTCGTAGGCGGCATCGAACATGATGATGGAGCCGTTTGCGTTGGCGTAGTCCACCCACACTTTCAGCTGCTCGGCGTTGAGCACCGTGCCGGTGGGGTTGTTCGGGCTGCACAGGTAGATGACGTCCGCACGGCTGGCGGGCAGTGCCGGGCAGAAGCCGTTTTCGGCGGTGGTGGGCATGTAGGTGATGTTCGTCCAGCGCTCGGCGGCCTCGTCGTAGTCGCCTGCGCGGCCGGCCATGGCGTTCGAGTCCACATAGACGGGGTAAACCGGGTCGCACACGGCCACGACGTTGTCGATGTCGAGGATGTCGCCGATGTTGCCGCAGTCCGACTTCGCGCCGTCGGAGATGAAGATCTCGTCATCGGAGATGTCGACGCCGCGGGCCTTGAAGTCCTTCTCGGCGATGACGCTGCGCAGGAAGTCGTAGCCCTGCTCGGGGCCGTAGCCGTGGAAGGTTTCGGGCTTCGCCAGGTCCTCGACGGCGGCGTGCATGGCCTCGACGACGGCCGGCACGAGCGGGCGCGTGACGTCGCCGATGCCCATCTTGATGAGCTTGGCTTCCGGATGCGCCTCGGAATAGGCGGCGGTGCGGCGGGCGATCTCGGAGAAGAGGTAGCTGCCGGGCAGTTTCTGGTAATTCGGGTTGACCTTAGCCACGAAGGGCCTCCTTGTTCTTGTCGGGTCGGGCAAAGCGGAGCCGCCCTGCCCGCCCGTCCGCGCAAGCGCGGGCGGGCACGGTGGGCAGCGGGCGGTGCCTGAGCGCACGTGCGCGTGCCGTGAGCGGGCACAGCGAGTGCGGGCAGCGCGAGCCCCGCGATTTCATTCGGCGAACATTGTGCCGCAAAAGCGTTGCGCGCGCAGGAGTTGTAACACCAACGGCAACGATTTAACACGGATCGGGCGATACGGATTGGGTGATTCGTCTGCCGGGACTCGCTTTTCCGCTGCGGCCCGCTTCCCTGCCCGGCTTTTCGGCAGATATCCTGTTTGGTTGCTCCCGCTGCATCAGGTGATTCGCGATAAGGCGGATAACGGGGGCGTTACAAGGGATCCCGTCGGGTCGTTCATGGGGTAAAATCTAGGGGAAAGCGATGTAAACTTCGTCCGCCTGAAACTTCGCGGGCAGGAAGGCTGACATGGCAACTTCGAACAACAACGCAAACCACGCCGGCAGGGCTGCGCAAGGCACTCGGCATACCTCCTCTTCGGGCCGATTCAGTTATTCGTATGCAAGTTCCGGCAGCTCCTCCCCCGCCCCCTCCGATCCCCGAAACGCTCAGATGCTCGCGACAAGCCAGCAGCAGCGCAAAACGCTGGAGGCGGCCGTTTACTCCTCGGCAACCGGGCAGCGAGCGGGCGGCGTCGGCCTCATCATCGCTGGATGCATCGTCGCGGTGCCCTTTTTCGTCCTGGGCTTGATCGCTTCCATTGCAAATTCCGCCGGCATGCTCACCTTCTTCGGCGTCGGTGCGATCGGGTGCGCCGCGCTCGTTTTCTGCGGTGCGCGGAAGTACAAGCTCGCCTCCACTTTCGATCGTTATAAAGACCTGATCGGGGTTCGTGAATCGTGCAGCCTTGATGAGCTTGCGGCGTCAAGCGGCGCCTCTATCTCCAAAGTGCGTGCTAATTTGAAGGCGATGATCGCGAAGGGCCTGCTCAAGCAAGCATCGCTTGACGAATCGGCCGGCAAGCTTCTTCTGACGCGCAACGCCGCCGAAAGGCATCGCCTTGACGGCGAGGCTGCCGCGCGCGAGGAGCATCAGCGCAATCTGGCCGCCTCGGTGAAGGAGGCCGCCGCAGAAGATGGGCCCTCTATCGCACCTGATAAGCAGCTGGTTCTCAACCGGGGCGAAGGGTATATCGCGGCCATCCGCGAGGGCAAGGGCGCCATAGCGGGCGCAAAGGCGTCCCAGACGCTCGGCCAAATCGAGCAGGTCGTGCGGGCGATTCTCGACGCAGCGGCGGATCGGCCGGAAGTTATCGGCCAGCTCGATCAGCTCATGGACTACTATTTGCCCACGACGCTCAAGCTGATAGAGTCCTATCGCGAACTCGAGGCCCAGTCCATCCAAACCGACAGCACCCGCAAATCGATGCGCGAGATCGAAGGTGCGTTGGGCAGCCTGAAAATCGCCTTCGAGAAGATGCTCGACGCCCTGTTCCAGGACAAGGCTATCGATGTGTCGGCGGATATCTCGGTCTTGCGCACCATCCTGGCTCAGGATGGCCTGACGGAGAATCCGTTCGAGATGCCGAAAACGGTTGGCAAATAAACAGTGGAACCTAGCAAAACACGAGGAAAGGCACTGGCATGACGAACGATGCAACGCAGAAAACCCCGCAGTTGACGCTTACCCCTCAGCTTGACGACGCGCCGGCGCCGGAACCTTTGGTCGCTAAGCCGATCGAGGATGCGGCTATCTCGCCCGCCGGCGATGCTGCTGCAACCCAGCTCGACGACAGCATGCTCACCGCCGAGGAACGCCAGATGGTTGATTCCTTCGCCGAGCAGATCAATGTGCGCGATTCGACCGCTATCCTGCAATATGGCGCGGGCGCTCAGAAGAAAATGGCCGACTTCTCCGAATCGGCGCTCTCGAGCGTGCGGACGAAGGATCTTGGCGAGGTGGGCAGCCTTCTGACCGATGTAGTGACCGAGTTGCGCTCTTTCGACGCGACCGAGGAAAAGGGCTTGTTCGGTTTCTTCAAAAAAGGGTCCAATAAGATCGATGCCATGCGCACGCGTTACGACAAGGCCGAGGCGAATGTCGAGAAGATCACCGATGCGCTCAAAGATCACCAGATGACGCTCATGAAAGACGCGGCCATGCTCGACCAGATGTACGAGCTGAACCTGACGTACTTCAAGGAGCTGACCATGTACCTGCTGGCAGGCCGTAAAAAGCTTGCCGCGGTGCGCGCCGGCGAGCTGGCCGATCTGGTTGCCCATGCGCACGAAACCGGTCGCGCCGAGGATGCTCAGGCGGCGCAGGATTTCGAGGCGATGTGCAACCGCTTCGAGAAGAAGCTCAGCGACCTTGACCTGACGCGCACCATCGCCATGCAGACCGCGCCCCAGATCAGGCTCGTGCAGAACAACGAGATCATGCTCGTCGAGAAAATCCAGACGACTATCGTCAACACCATCCCGCTTTGGAAAAGCCAAATGGTGCTCGCCCTCGGCATCGCCAACTCCGAGCAGGCCGTGCGCGCGCAGAACGCCGTCACGAACATGACGAACGACCTGCTGAAGAAGAATGCCGAGCTGCTTCATTCCTCGACCGTCGAGGTGGCGCGCGAATCCGAGCGCGGTATCGTCGACATCGAGACGCTCAAGAACACCAACGAGACGCTGATTAAGACCTTCGACGAGGTCATTCAGATTCAGGCCGAGGGACGCCAGAAGCGCGCCGAGGCCGAAGCCGAGATGCGTCGCATGGAGGCCGATCTGAAGCAGAAGCTGCTCGAGATCCCGCGCGCGTAGTAGCGGCGCGAGGGCGGTATCGCTCGGGGAGGGCTTAGCGGCTACAGACTGCACCCTTCCCGAGGGACCCTACTTCTTCTTTGTCGCGTCGGTGATGTAGAGGCCGACGCGCACCTGATGCCACGGGTCGGCCGTTGGGTTGACCTGCATGACCCTGCACTCGATCACCTTTTCATGACCGAACGACAAAAGCTGCGAGATGAGCGCGTTCTCGTCTTTCGGCACATACCCGAGCTGCACTCCCTTGCGGTAGATGGCGACCGCGCACGGATCGTAGGGGTTGTCCGACTCGGCTTTCAGCGCGAGCTTTTTGCCGGGCTTGAGCTTGTCGAGCACCAGCGCGCCGTCGTGGTACTGGAAGCCCGAGATGAAAAACGATGAAAGGATGTTGGACTGCTTGTACATGGCTCCTTCTTTCTTCCGCGTTTGACCTGATGATTTCATGATAGGGATTCGAATTCGCCTATGTGTACACCACGCTGGACAGAGGATGGTGATTTCGAATTGGATTGCGCGTTTCTCCGCGCATCTGTCTCGTGGGCTGCCTTCGTTTCCGCAGCGATATGGGGTTTTCGCTTGGATAGCGCTGTCGAGGCGATGAGCGCCGATAGCACGAGCACCGCGCCGATGAGGCCAGTCGGGCTGAGCGACTCCCCTAGAGCCAAAACGCCTATGATTGAAGCGAAAACCGGGTTCAACGCGCAAGTCATTCCCGCTTGCACATCGCTAATATGTCTTTGGGCAACCGGCTGGAAGGCAAAACCGAAAACGCTGCATACGAGCACGAGTACCGCTAAGCATCCCCATCCGAGCGTTGTCTGAGGTAGTTGGGGCGTATCGAAGGCGCATGTGCAAAGCAAGCATATAAGGCCACCTGAGCCCATTTGCGCTATCCCCAAAACGATAGGGTCGCTTTCGCGGGCAAACCTACCCGAAAAGACGATGAACAGCGAGTAGAGCATTGCCGCGGCCAGCGCATAAGCATCCCCGATGCCGAACGCAGCCCCGCCGGCAACGGTAAGCAGCGCGATCCCCGACAAAGCGACGCCCACGCACACGATCGTGGGGATATTCAGCCGGATCTTGAACAGCGCCGCAGCAACCAGGGGGACGAATACGACTGCGGAGTTTTCCAAAAATGAGACAACCACGGTGTCCGACGCTTTCAATGCGTGCATCTCAAGAACCATAAGCGCTGCGAGTAGGATGCCAAGGCCGGCTCCTTGCATGATTGAGCGGAGCCCCGCTGCTTTCAGGTGCTTGCGGAATACGAGCGCCAAGATCACGAATGCGAGCGTGAAGCGCAAGAACATCACGTCGAAGGGACCGATTTCGCCAAGAAGGGTTTTAGAGAACAAATAGGCGATGCTGCGAGCTGCAACCACAGCCGCCATCAGCAACGATGCCTGCATATGGGACATGGGTTTCCTTTCCTGGAAAACGGTGAATAGGTTGTTTCATTGAGGCAGAATCGAATCTAGTTCTCATTTACCTTTGCCGGAAGTGACAGTTTGTTAAGATGGCTTTGACGATTCGTCAAATAGGTCCTACGCAAGGGAGCATCTTTTCATGGATACCGATAAATGTCGCGCGCTCATTCGCGCGGTCGAGCTGGGAAGCATGTCGGCGGCTGCGAGCGACCTTGGATACACGGCTTCGGGAATATCGCGGATGATAGATGCCCTTGAGGCGGATCTCGGCGTTACGCTCGTCGTACGCGGCCCGCGCGGCGTCGACCTCACTTCGGACGGCGTTTCCCTTGAGCCCTACATACGTGACGTTGTGCAGTCGGTGCGCAGGCTCCGTCAACAGGCGGCTTATGCGAAAGGCCTGCTTGTGGGAGAGATCGCCGTTGCGTCGTACGCGAGCACCGCCGCCATTTGGCTGCCTCGCATCATCGAGCAGTTCCAAACTCTGCATCCAGGAGTGCGCATCAGAACCATGGAAGCGGGAAACGAGCAGTTGATCAGTTGGGTTGACAAGCGGGCGATCGACTGCGCTATCTTGGCGAAGAGACCTTTTTGCGGCGACTGGATAAGCTTGCGCGAAGATCCACTGGTCGTTTGGCTTCCGGCGAATCATCCTCGTGCAAAAGATCGTGCGTTTCCGCTATCAGAGCTCGAAGGTGCCCCTTTCGTCGAAACCTCACCGAATCAAAACACCGATATCACGCAGCTGCTCACCGCTGAAGGGCTTCATCCCGACATCCGCTGCACGACGACGAATAGCTACACATCGTACAAATTAGTGGAGGCTGGGCTCGGCATCAGCGTTAACAACAAGCTTATGACGCAGGGATGGAGTGGTCAGGTGGTGGAGTTGCCGTTCTCGCCGCAGCGATCGGTGGAGCTTGGGATCGCCGTCCCCTCGCTTTCGCACGCTTCCCTTGCGACACGGGAATTCATCGAATGCGCGCGCCGTGTTGTAGTTCGGGAAGATCTCTAAAGATGACTATCGCCATAATGTTTGCGGCGGCGAATCGTTGCGTATGATCAGCTGGCGTGGAGGCGGCGAACCGTTACCGAACCGGGGGTTCTTCGCATCCATCAAAACCCATTGAACTGCTAATATGGCAACCAAGCGACAAATTGCGGCGGCCGCAGGCGATCGTGCAAGCTGATTGCCTGCGGCAGGCCGCATTCGACAAAGGAGGACCTATGGCTACACGCGACGAGCGGAAAGCGGCGGCAAAGCAGAACCTCGCCTTGATGCGCGGGGCGTTCGCCAACGAGACGAAGGCAACCATCGAGGGCGCCACCATTTACGAAGATGGCGAAGGGCGCGCGCTCAACCTGCCGGAAGTTGAAGAGGGAGCGCAAACCACCACGCGTGTGACCAGCGACTTCGCCATCAAGGTCGTGCATCGCGCAAAGGGCAGGACGGTCGTGGTCGACCCGTGCTCGTTCACGCGTCCTGGTGGCGCCTACGAGGACGGCAGCTTCGGACCCGAGCAGATCCTGTGCTCGGAATCGAATCTGTATCCGGTGCTCGAAGGCATGAAGGCGGCGTATCACGACAGCAACCGCGGCTATTCGTCCGGCCAGCTGTTCACCGACCGCGCAATGTATCTGCCCAACGTCGCGTTCGTGCACGACGGGGATATCGCGCATGCCGACGTGCTCGCCATTCCCGAGCCGAATCGTTCGCGTGCGCTTGAGAACCATCGTTCAGAGGCCGAGGCGTCGGTGGCGCTTGCGAACCGCATCGAGACGATTTTGCGCATCGCAGCCGTCCAGGGTGTTGAAACGCTGATCATCGGTGCGTTCGGGAGCGGCCCTCAGGGTTTTGAGGCGCAGGTCGTCATCGATCTGTTCGAGAAATGGTTCGCCGCTCATCCCGGCGCGATCTCCTCGGTGGTGTTCGCGGTTCCGCGCGCCGTTTACGATGCGTTCAACGATGCATTCGGTGAAGAGGTTGTCGTGGAGGATGCGGCCCCTGTCCAGCATGCTGATGAAGCGGAGGACGAGGACGAGTACGATTTCGATCCGAACGATCTTCCGGAAGGCGTGACATTCAGGTCGTAAGGGCCGAGAAGGTTGCCGCTGCGGGCGCCCGCTCTTCTTGCGGGCGCCTTTTTATTCCCCGAGCTCTTCCGCGGCCTCCAGCCACTGCTCGTCGAGCGCATCGATCTGATTTTGGAATTCGGCTATTTTCGCCTGAATCGAGCCGAGCGTTTCGAAATCGGTCGGGTCTGCCTGCGCCATCTCGGCGTTCGCCTGCTCGATTTTCTCGCGCAGCGTTTTGGATTTGGTCTCGCAGCTGCGCATCTTTTTGCGTAGTTCTTTGATTTGCCCACCGGAAAGCTGGGGTTTGCCGGCATCCGCCGCCGCTTCCCCGTTGCTCGCGACGTCGCGAGCAACGCCGTGCGCTTGCGGGGCCTTCGGATGCGCTGGCGGCTTCCCGCAGTTGTCCTCCGTCATTTCCAGATATTCCTCAACGCCGCGCGGCAGGTGGCGGATCTTGCCGTTTATCAGCGCAAACTGGTGATCGGTGACGCGCTCCATCAAAAATCGGTCGTGCGTGACCAAAAGCAGCGTCCCCGGCCACGAATCAAGCAGCTCCTCGATGGCGGCGAGCATGTCGGTGTCCATGTCGTTGCCTGGCTCGTCCAAGATCAGGACGTTGGGCTCGTCGAGTAAGATGAGCATCAGCGCCAGACGCCGGCGCTGCCCGCCCGACAGATCGCACACCGGTTCATTCAGGTCGGCACGCGAGAACCCAAGCTTCTCAAGTAGCTGCGCGGGCGTCATCTCCTTGCCGTCGAGCATCAAGCGGCGCGTGTAGTTGCTGATGACCTCGCGCACGCGGTCGTTGCCGAAGCGCGTCAGGTTGTCGAGATGCTGCGAGAGCACGGCGAACTGCACGGTTTTGCCGATCTTGACGAAGCCGCTGTCGGGCTTGATGATGCCTTGGATGACTTTCAAGAGCGTGGTTTTCCCGACGCCGTTGGCGCCGACGATGCCGTATCGATCACCCGGCCCGACGATCCATTCGACGTCATCGAGTACCGGGCGTGGCGCGTCGGCGAACTGCACCGTGACGTGTTTCAGCTCGACCACCTGCTTGCCGAGCCGTGCCATCGCCATGCGCTTGAGTTCGAGCTCGTTGCGCAGCGGCGGCACGTCGGCAATCAGCTCGTGGGCAGCATCGACGCGGAATTTCGGTTTCGTGCCGCGTGCTTTAGGCCCGCGGGCAAGCCAGGCGAGCTCGCGCCTGAGGGCGTTCTGGCGTTTCTCCTCGGCCAGCGCCGCCAGCCGGTCGCGTTCGACGCGCTGCAGGATATATGCCGAGAAGCCTCCTTCGAATGGATCGACCTTGCGGTCATGCACCTCCCACATGCGCGTGCACACCTCGTCGAGGAACCAGCGGTCGTGCGTGACGACCAGCAGCGCGCCCTGTCCCGCTTTCCAGCGAGTTTTCAGATGGTTGGCCAGCCAAGTGATGGCGCGCACGTCAAGGTGGTTGGTCGGCTCGTCGAGCGCGAGGATATCCCAGTCGCCGATCAGCAGGCGTACCAGATCGACGCGTCGGCGCTGACCGCCGGAGAGCGACGATACCTTCGCCGTCCACTCGATGTCGCTTGCCAGGCCCGCGATCGTCTCACGGATACGGGCATTGCCGGCCCACTCGTATTCAGGCATGTTGCCGACGATCGCATGCTCGACGGTATCGTCGTCGGCGAGATCGTCCGTTTGCCCCAGCACGCCGACGCGAACGGCCCCGTTGCGCAGAACGCGCCCCTCATCCGGCTCAAGGGTTCCTGAAAGGACCGAAAGCAGCGTGGATTTGCCATCGCCGTTTCTGCCGACGATGCCGATACGGTCTCCCTCGTCAACGCCGAGGGATATGCTATCGAACACCGTTTTGGTCGGGAAATCGACGGCCACCTTCTCGCAGCCGAGCAAAAATGCCATGAAAACCAGCCTTCTTCGAATGGGTAAGCGACTGCCTATGATACCAGAGCGCCCTCGGCCCACGCAGGGTGCCTCGTATGCGCGCCTTCTCCCTATCCCTTCGTCATCACGGCGATCGTGAGGTAGGTGCGCTCGTAGGGGCGGTAGTAGGTCTCCGAGCTTTTCAAGGTGAAGCCGTCTTTTTGCGAGAGGTCGCTGATGTCGCGCGGGGTCGATCCGTCCTGCGACTGTCCCAGCACGATGAAGGTGCCGTGGAAGTTGTCGAAGATGATCTCCCATGACATCTTCGAGATGAGCGTTGGAGAGTACGCCATGTACGCGCGATCCCAGTTGCCCTTTTGCCAGTCCATATACGTTTGGGGAATGTCGGGGCACATGACCGAGGTGACGCCCATGTATCCGATGTCGGTTGAGACGATAAGGGGCTTCTGCCCGCCGATCTGGTAGGAGACATCGTCAACCACTTCGCGGAACCGGTCGATGGGGATGTCGTTGCGCGCGTCGTAGTCGTCGGAAACGAGCAGCACCTGGTTGGTGATGGAGAGCGCCATCACGAGTGCAAGGCTTGCCGCCACCAGGGGTTTCGTGCGAACGTTCGCCAATATGACGCAGCCGGCGAACAGGATGGGGCCGATTGCAACGAATAGGTACCGATAGTACAGGATCAGCGAGTTCATCGCCAATGACGCGGCGAGGGATATCGCGAACACGCCGAAATAGACGAACAGGGCGCAGATAACTGGCGCGATCTCGTCGGAGGCCGCCCAGACGAGCAGCCGGCCACGTCGCCACTTGCGCATTTCCTTGATGCCGTCCGCGCCCCGCGCCGCGATGCGTTTGCGCTCGGCGCGGTTGAGGCTTACGCGCCAGGTGCCCCAACGGATTCCCCAGACGACGAGGAAGACGATAACGACGAGCGCAACGTATCCGAGCACGGTGATCCAGGTTTGCGCCTGCGCCCCGTAGCTACCGCGCGCGCCGAACGAGATGGGGCTCGTGAGGAAGGCGTAGGTGGCAAGCTCTATGTAGGTCGTGGGGAACGATATGTTCGCCCAGTAGGTTTTGCCGACGACGCCGAGCTGGCTTATGACCGCGGACCAGATCCAGGGCATGTAGAGCGCGACCTGAATGATGCAGCCGATGATAAGCACGCGCAGGGCGGCAGAGGCGCGGCTGCCGTCAACGGTTTTCCCACGGTAGATTCTCGCGCGGCGGATGCAGAAGATGAGCAGCACGATGTTGATCATGAATGCGGACATCGCGCCGAAGTATTGCAGGTAGGCGCTCGCGAGGCTTGCCGTGAAGCAGATGATCCACCAGCTGCGCGGGGCTGCGGCCCACGTCTTGCGTCCGCGGGCGAGCTGCGCGATCGCGGCATGCTGTTTCTGCTTCAGCACCCCTATGATGCGCATGGCGTAGATGAAGCAGAGCATCACGGCAAAGGTGGCCCATGAGTACATGCGGATCTCGACGGCCATGATAGCGATATAGGGTGTGAACAGGGCGAAGAAGCTGAAGAGCAAACCGACTTTCCAGCCGTGGTCGTGGCGTATGTGCGTGAAGCCCAGCGCGGCCAGCGCGGTGGCTCCAAAGACGGTGAACACGCGGTAGGCCTCGATGTTCTGCCCGAAAACGAGGTTCAGGACATGCAACGCCCAGTAGTAAAGCACGGGGTGCACGTCTCCGGAGCTGTACGTCCAGATATCGGCGAACGAGTGGTTTGCGATGCCGACCGAGTAGCTTTCGTCGAACCAGATGTTGCCATGAAAAGCGTCGGTGAGCAGATAGAGCGTTCCGATGACGAGCAGCGCAGCATGGAATCGCCTCGAGGAGATCAACGCGTGGATGCGGCTCGGGATGCCCGGGCGGGCGGATGTCGTGCTCGATGGTTGCATTGTGCTCATACGCGTGCTCCGCTTATGCCTGGTCGTCCAATCATGTAAGGTAGCTTCGAAATGATTCGATGCCCCCTTTTCGCCTTGGGTAGTCTAGCATTGACGAAATTGGTGCATTGAAGATGCAAATAAAACCCAACATGGTTTGGGAATGCGTGCATATCTGTAAGGCGGTCGAGACGATGAACGTGACCATACACGCCGACGACTACGGCATCACCGAAAAGCAGGCGCGGGCGATTCTTGCCTTAAGCAGCGCTTGCGGCGGGTCGGGCGCGCTGTCGAGCGTGAGCATTTTCGCGAACAGCCCGGCTTTTTCGGCGGCAAGCGAGCTTGCCCGGCCTTATGTTTCGTCCGGGAAGTTGAATATGGCGCTGCATTTGAACCTGGTCGAGGGCGCACCATGCGCGGATGCGGCCGATCTTCCCCTGCTGGTCAATGGGCGCGGCACCTTTCGCAACGATTTCGTCGGGCTGCTCAAGCTGTCCTGCGGAGGGCAGCGCGAAGAGCTGGCGCGCCAGCTGGAAATCGAGATCAGTGCCCAAATCGAGCGATTCCTGAGCGAATTCCCGCAGTTGAAGAACCGTTTCAGGCTTGACAGTCACCAGCATACCCACGCGGTGCCCGCGGTGTTTCGCGCCGCTTTGGCAGCCTGCGGGCAGCATGGGGTGACGCTTGAGCACCTGCGCTGCCCCGTCGAGCCCACTTCTCCGCACAGGCGTGCGAAAAGCAAGCTCGACCCGGTGAATCTCGCCAAGGATGCACTCATCTCGACGTTGTGGAAGCGTAACCGGCCGCTCATGCCCGCCGGATGCGCGACATCGCTGTTCTGCGGCGTTTTGCTTTCGGGCCGGATGCACGTCGTTAACGAGGCGCTTATCGATGCTTTCGCGCTTGAGGCTGCGCGTCGCCATGCGAGCGGCGTCGAAGTGCTGTTCCATCCGGTGAGCGTCCCCGTTGCGGAATGCCTTGATCCGCAAAACGAGCCTTTCGCGCAGGCCTGCGCAGGCCCGGGGCGCGATGAGGAGGCTGCTTGCGTGGCGAAGCTTTCGGTTTAAGGACGTCGGTTTAGTCGCGAACATGCGCTGGCGCGAGCGATCTGTATTCTCCGTGATAGAATCGCATGCGTGTTATGGCGGCTTGCATGGCCGCAATCGCTTCGGCGAGCGTTCGTTTGATTATGGAAGGAATGCCATCATGGCTGTAAAAGAATTGGTCAAAGACGAATCCGTGCTTTCTCAGGTGTGCGAAGCGGCAGGGCCGGAAGATGCCGCCACGGCACAGGATCTGATCGACACGATGGCGTCTCTCGACGATGCGGCGTGCTTGCATGCGAATCAGATCGGTGTGACGAAGAGCCTGTTCGCCTACGTCGATGACCGTGATAACGTGCATGTGATGTACAACCCCGTGATCAAGCTCGGCCTTGCCGCCAGCAAGCAGGTCGAGGGCTGCTTCACGCGCGATGACGTGACGACGGTGACGCGCTACGATCGGATCAAAGTGGTGTTTCAAGAGCTCGTCGACGGGCAGCTCGTTTCGCGCAAGCGCGATTTCCAAGGTTGGCAGGCGCAGTTGGTGCAGCACATGGTCGACCACTCGAAGGGCAAGCTGATCTAGGGGTCTAGCAGCCTGGGGGTTGCTTGATGGAAGGCACGCAACCCCAATGCAACAGCAAGCGCCCCGGCTGCTCGATTACCGAGACAGCCGGGGCGCTTCGTTCATGGACGGTATCGCGAATTTGCGCTATCCGCGTGCTACTCCGTTTTCGTTTGCGGGACGATTATCGTGGGCACGTCGAGCTTGAGCAGCACGCTGTGCGCCACGCCGCCGAACATGGTGCGTTGCACGACGTTTCTTACATCGGCTCCCAAAACGAGCAGGCGTGCGTCTTTCGCGGCGTCGATGAGCGCGTGAGCTGGCGAGGGGTCCTCGATGCATGAGCAGGAGATCTGAGCGTCGGGGTACTTTTCGCGCAGCTGCTCGGTCTGCTCGGCAAGCTCGCGTTCGCGAATATCGCCGAGCGGTTTTTGGTTCGAGCCTAAAAACGCGGCCGTCATCTCGAGCACCGGGCTCGTTCCCCAGCTGCCCACGATATGAACCGCTTCGCCGGTAACCTTTGCCTCTTCGGCTGCAAATGTCAAATGAGCTGGGAACACGTGGTCTTTCGGGCCGACACCGACGACGATGCCCTCCCCTTGCACCGATTCGTCCCAGTCAGCCGGAACGATGACGGTTGGCGCTTGGGAATGCGTCGAGATGAGCAAGCCCTTTGCCCCGCCGATCGCGTCCGAGATCGAACGGCCATGATGGCTGCCGACGACGACAAGATCGTATTCGGCTGAAGCGTCGACGATTTCGTCGACGACGTAGCCGGTGGTAACGAGTTTTGATATCCGTATGCCCGGGTAATCCCCTGAGATCTGCCCGATCTTCTCGTCGAGCGCGTTCTCGATCGCCTTTTCGAGGGTTTCCTTCGTAAGCCCGGACTGGTTGGCCAGAATGCCGTCCGCCACGACCATGAGGGTTACGTCGGACGCATCACGCTTGGCACGAGCCAAGGCCCATTTCGCGGCGCGCAGCCCGCGCTCGGTTCCGTCAACACCAACAAGGATCCTGCTCATGGAGAGCCCCCTTTCATCGGGTTTCAGATGCTTCGATACTAGCACAATGCCTATCAGGGGACGCTGCGACGCCTCTCGTCGTTTGGCAATGGTTGAAAAGGGACGCTCCTTGACGATGCGATGGCTTCAACGAGGCTTTTCCCTGGAATGCACTGCCTGCGTTCACGAAAACGGCCGCAAGCACAAGCTTGCGGCCGTCGATGGGATCTGCCGTTCAATGTGATAAGCGGCTATTCGCCATGTGGCTTGGATGCTGCACGCGGCTTGCGAAGCAGCGCGGGCGGTCAGTTTGCGAAGCGGTGCGGCGGGCGGCTTCGCGTCGGTCAGCATATCCCCAGGTCATACGTTTAATGAAAAAGTGGGATCATGAGCCATAGCGCGAACAGCACGATGGCGACGCAGGCGATGAAGCAGACGACCGAGCAGACACGATGCCCGAGATGCGCGTCGCCTTGTGCGTCGAGCGTCCCTCCGGCCCATAGGCGCAGGCCCGAAGCGTACAGCACGCTCACGACGCTTGCAACGCAGACAGCAACCAGCAAAACCGTCACGAAGCTGGTGATTTCAGATACGATCATAGCAGGAAACTCCTAGGGTTAAGCGGCCTGAGCCGGGCTTGCAGTTGCGGGAACCTTGACGGCGTTGATCTTCACTTCTTTGCCGTCGTTGACGTTGCCGCTATTGACGGGGTTGCGTTTGGACAGCGCGAAAATGATGAGCGCGACGCATATGCCGATCAACACCGTCGCGACGGTGCCCCAGACGCCCGTTTTCGCCAATGCGCAGGCAAGGGCGGCGATAGCGCCGGCGCACGGGAAGGTGATAAGCCAGGCGATCAGCATGCGACCCGCAACGCCCCAGTTCACCGCGTTGCCCTTTTTGCCTAGCCCGGTGCCGATGATCGAGCCGGAGCAAACCTGCGTGGTCGAAAGGGCGAAGCCAAGATGCGAGGAAACCAGGATGGTCGTTGCCGAGGAGGCTTCGGCGGCGAAACCTTGCGGGGTGGAGATCTCGGTCAGCCCCTTGCCGAGCGTGCGAATGACGCGCCAGCCGCCCATGTAGGTGCCGGCGGCGATGGCCAGGCCGCAGACGGCGACGACCCATAGCTGCGGGCCGGTGCCGGAACCCTGCGCTCCGACGGCGATCAAGGTCAACGTGATGATGCCCATTGTTTTCTGCGCATCGTTGGTGCCGTGCGAAAGCGCGACCAGGCACGCCGTGATGGTCTGACCGTGGCGGAAGCCGGTTTCAACCTGCTTCTCGTCCATTTTCCTTACCACGAGGTAAATGAGCTTGACGGCGCAGAACGCGGCGAGGCCGGCGACAACCGGGGAGATGAGCGCGGGAATGAGCACCTTGGTGATGACGGCGGCGAAGTTGATGCCCTCAACGCCGGCGCCTACGATGACGGCACCCACCAGGCCACCGAACAGAGCGTGCGAGCTTGAGGACGGAAGGCCTACAAGCCAGGTGATCAGGTTCCAGACGATGGCTCCGATAAGCCCCGCAAGGATGAACTCGGGGGCGATGGTGACCACCTGCTCGTTGATAAGGCCGCCCGAGATGGTTTTCGCCACCTCGGTGGAAAGAAAGGCGCCGATCAGGTTAAGCGTTCCTGCGGCAATGACGGCGGTTTTTGGTTTGAGCGCCCCGGTCGCGATTGAGGTGGCCATGGCGTTGGCCGTGTCGTGAAATCCGTTCGTGAAGTCGAACGTGAGCGCCACGACGATTACGAGCCCTACGATTACCAGCGTTGCCGGATCCATATGGGTGTGTCTCCCTTCGATTGCTTTCGCGTCATATCGCGCAATTTGTGCACGATAGGGTTCACTCTAGGGAGGCTGTGTAAAGCTGCGGTAAGGCCGCATTCAAGGCTGCGTAACCATTTGCTGTTGGATTTTTGATCAGCTGGCGAACGGGGCGAAACGCAATGTGCGCATACGCATTCGGATGCCCCGGCGCCGCCTCAGGTTGGTGCGCCGCCGGGACGCGCTTTCGCGTGCTATGCCTGTCGATAGGTTGCCATGAACTGGCCGAGGTTTTCCATGGCCTCGGTGAGCACTTCGATGCGGGGCAGGAACACCACGCGGAAATGGTCGGGTGCGTGCCAATTGAACCCTTTGCCCGGTACCAGCAGGATGCGCTTTTGATGCAGCAGATCAAGCGCAAACTGCTCGTCGTTGGTGATGTTGAACTTTTTGACGTCGATCTTCGGGAAGATGTAGAAGCCGCCCTTCGGTTTGACCGCCGTGATGCCGGGAATATCGTTAAGCGCCTTGTAAACGTAATCGCGCTGTTCGTAGACACGTCCGCCCGGCACAACGTAGTTCTTCACGCTCTGATGCCCCCACAGAGCCGTCTGCACGACGGATTGGGCGGGAACGTTGGAGCATAGGCGCATGTTCGACAGCATGTTGAGACCTAAGATGAAGTCCTCGGCGCAGGCCTTGTTTCCCGACAGCACCATCCAGCCGATGCGGTACCCGGCGATCATGTGCGATTTCGATAGGCCCGAGAACGTGATGCAGAACAGGTCGGGGCAGAGGCTTGCAATGGAAACATGCTCGAGGTCGTCCATCACCAGGCGGTCGTAGATCTCGTCCGAGAAGATCATCAACTGATGCTTGCGAGCAACTTCGACTATTTGCTCAAGCACCTCGCGCGGGTAGAGCGCGCCGGTGGGGTTGTTGGGATTGATGATGACGATCGCCTTGGTGCGCGGGGTTACCTTGCGCTCGATGTCGTCGATGTCGGGGTACCATTCGGCCTGTTCGTCGCAGATGTAATGCACCGGCGTGCCGCCCGAGAGCGTGGCGCAAGCCGTCCAAAGCGGGTAGTCGGGGCTGGGGATCAGAATCTCGTCGCCGCTGTCGAGCAGCGCCTGCATGCAGAGGTTGATAAGCTCGCTGACGCCGTTGCCGGTGTAGATGCTGTCCATGTCGACGTTGGGCAGCCCTTTGATCTGCGAGTATTGCATGATCGCCTTGCGAGCGCTGAACAGTCCCTTCGAGTCGCTGTAGCCCTCGCAGTCGGGCAGCTGCATGCGCATGTCCTGCACCACCTCGTCCGGCGTGCGGAATCCGAACGGGGCGGGGTTTCCGATATTGAGCTTCAGGATGCGCGTCCCGGATGCTTCCATGCGCGCCGCCTCGTCGACGACCGGGCCGCGAACGTCGTACAGCACGTTATCGAGCTTGGCGGATTTCTTGAATTGACGCATCGTCGTGCTCCTTTGGTCGTTGGGGAATTCGTCGTTGCAAATTGCGGAATGCGAGGGGGGTCGATCGCAGATAGGGAATGCGGGCTCGGCGCCTTGGGCGCCGGCGCTGACATCGTTTTTTGCTGCGGCTAGGTTTGAGGTTCCGGCTCGGGCTGGGGTTCCGACATTGGCTGGGGAACGAGCTGGGATCACGGACTGGGACCCGACTTCCCCGGAAAGCCATGCGGCGTCGGTATTGAGAACCGCTGCCAAAAGCTCCATGACGTCGCGCCGCGGGAGCGTTTTGCCGCTAACGTATTGGCTCATCTGGCTTTTGCCCAGCTTGGACCCGAGGTTGGCAGCCTGTTGAATGACATCAGCCTGCTTGTAGCCGAGCGCTTCCATGGCGGATTTAAGGCGCAGGGAGAATGAATGCGCTTGCGATGGCGACGACGAAGAGGATGGCGATGGCATGAAGCTCCGATCTCGCGTAAATTGAACTCTAATTCCGACTGGTTCAATTTACGCGTTTAAAATTGAACCTGCTAGTTCAATCTTGATAAATGGTTCAATTTCGCCGGAACAACATATTACGAAGCGGATTTCGCATGCTTTGAGCCCCACGCGCGTATGGTTGCGACATCATCGTTGGCTTCCGATATGGGCACCGTCGAGGCGAAGTGCCCCGCTAGGACGTCGGCCGTCGGCATGGGCGCATGGCCGAAGGCGACCAGTTCAGCGTAGTCGAGAATCGCTTGCTCGATGTCCGAGTAGGAAAACCCGTCCGTGGCATTCACCAGCATATCGATATCCTGCTCTGCGTATTCGGTATGCAGCGCTTTGGCGCAGTAGTTACGCAAGGCCTCGGCTCTCTCGGAGCTGTTCGGTAGATCGACGAAGAACACTTCAGAGAAACGTCCTTTGCGGAACAACTCCGGCGGCAGCTTGGTCACGTCGTTTGCCGTGGCGACCATGAAGACCTTCGCCTTTGATTCCTGCAGCCAAAACAGGAACTGTCCCAAGACGCGTTTGCCCACGTCCGATTCGTCGGATTGCGAAGCAAGCGCTTTTTCGATCTCGTCGATCCACAGCACGCAGGGCGCGACGTTTCCGATGTAGTCAAGCGCCTCCTGCATGCGCCGTTCGGTCTCGCCGACGTATTTCGCGTATACCGACCCCATGTCGAACCGCAGCAAGGGTAGCTCCCAGCGCGATGCGATCATCTTCGCCGAAAACGATTTGCCGCATCCGGGAACGCCGACAAGCAGGACTCCCTTCGGCGTCGAGAGGCCGTAGCGCGCCAGCACGTCGCCTGGTGCGAAGAACACCTCGCGCTTGCGGTCAAGCCAGCGCTTCAGGCCGTTGAGCCCCGCCACTTCAAGACCGGGCTTGCAGGCAACCGGGTCGACGTTGGCGACCGAGGCGAACAACAGCTCTTTTTGCGATGCGACGCTGTAGACATCTTCGGGCCCAAGTTGACCGCGTGACACCAAGGAGGCTTGCAGTAGGTTTGCGACCTGGGCTTCGGTGAGACCGCGGGCAAGGGTGGCCATTCGCTCCCTGTCGCCATCCGACCACTCCACCGTCGTTTCGTTGTGTTCGCAAAAATCATCGACGATGAATCGGCGCTCGCCATGATCCGGAAGATCCAGTTGTAGGCAAAGGCCGAAGCGCGAGATACGCTGCCAAACGGGTTCGGCCGTTATGGTGATAAGGGTGTTGCCGGTTTCCTTCGCCAGATGCACCGCCGAGAGGACTTCGCGAGCGTATGCGCCATCGGTGTCGAGCCGGTGCGTGTCGGCGAGCACGAACACGCAGCCGCGCGACTTTTTGAACAGGCCGTTAAGGTAGGGAATCGGATCCGATCGAACGTCGACGGGCATCCTTGGCTCGCTTCCCGCATAGGTCACCTGATGCGCCTCGGTATAGAGGAAGATGTCGATGCCGCAATCGTCGGCAAGCTGGGAGATCATGCGCATTGGACGATCCCTCTCGGCGGTGTTCAGCGTGATGAGCGGGATTTTCGCGACGATGTAGTCGCACAGGGCCTTTTTCGTTTCAATGAAGTTCATAAGCTATGCACAGCGCCTTTCGATCAAGCAGTGCAGGTAATAGCGTCCGTCGGCGCTTGCCGATGCGGGGCACGCGCGGCTTGCGTGCTTGAGCGCGCAAGCCATGTTCCGACGGATGTCCTGGGCAAGATCACGCTTCCAATCAGTGGGAATGCCTTTGACATCGCAAAAGAACAGCAATCGATCGCACGCATTGCAGTATCGTGAGCAGACGAGGAACACGCCATAGGCGTCATGCGCATCGAGCGCATCGATGCGTGCCGCAAGATCATCGTCAAGGGCATCCAGGCAGCGGGCGCAATACTCGCATATCAGTCGGTATACGCGGCCGGAAGCGCCCTCTTCGAAACCACCCTTGGCAAGTGCGTCAGCTGTTTCTTGGCTGCAGGTTGATCCTGCAACATCAAGGAAAAGCTGCCAGTCGGCGTATGTCATGAGCTGCCCATCCATGGCACAAGAGTCTATCGCATGCGGTTGCGCCGCGGTGTCATGAAAGGTGCGCGCGTAGGGGGTTTCCATAATGTGCTGCGTCACCGTCCCTCATCATCGCGCCACTGTGAGATTTCGTCGAGGAAAGCCGCGCCATAGCTTTCGAGCTTTTTCTCCCCCACGCCGCTTACTTGCAGGAACTCATCTTCGGTTTGCGGCAGGCGCCTGCACATATCGCGAAGCGCGGCGTCGCCGAAAACCATGTAGGGCGCCAGACCCCCTTCGATAGCAAGCTGTTTTCTCAGCGCACGAAGACGCTCGAACAACGATGCGTCATAGCCGGCATCGCTTGCCGAATGCAGCGCGCTCTTCGAGGGTGTCGAAGCCGAAGCGTTGCGGTTGCTGAATACGGTCTTGCGTGCAACCTTCTTCATTTGGAGCTTGAAATCGGCCTGAGCCGCTTCGCGGAATCGCGGCCCGAAGCCGACGAGCGGATATTTTCCCTCGGTGATCTCCAGATAGCCGCCGGCCGCCAAAAGCTCGATCACTTCTTTGAGCTGGTTTTGCGGCATGTCGACCGTGCCGAAACACTTCGATTTATCAAGCCCGAACTGAGCAAGCCGTTCGGGGTTTGCTCCGCGCAGCACGTCTGCCACCACGCCCTTGCCGAAGCGCCCGCGCAGCTCTTGCACGCAGCGCATGACCGCGCGTGCCTGGTCGGTAACGTCGATGGGGATGAAATGCCCGTCGCAGTTTGAGCAGTTCCCGCACTTGTCGGTGTGAGCAGCTGCCCCGGCTGCAGCAAGCGCGCTCAGGCCCTTGTCGGCGCAAGAGCCTGATCTTTCAGCGGCGGGCTCATTCGCTCTTTCGACGTTGATCGTTTCCGGACGGTCGTTGGCAACCGTCGTTGGATCGTCATCGAAATAATCGAGGATATAGCGCCGCAAGCAGGTGCACGTGAGGCAGTACCCTTCCATGCTGGCGAGCATGCGTCTGCGCGCCGCGATCGCGTTTTGCTGGCTTTCGGGCGTCAGGTTATCCTGGGGGGCGGACGGCGGTTGCTCCAGTAAAAATCGCGCCGTCGACAGGTCGCCATCGCTCCAGTACAGGATGCATTCCGCCGGGTCGCCGTCCCGGCCTGCGCGACCGGCCTCCTGGTAATAGGCTTCGATAGATCCGGGCATGTTGTAATGGATGACGAAGCGCACGTCGGGCTTGTCGATTCCCATGCCGAATGCGTTTGTCGCGACGATGACGGGGTTGTCGTCGTCGATCCAAGAACGCTGATTGCGCCTTCGCTCGTCGGGATCTAGGCCGGCGTGATACCTGGTTGCGCTCAGACCGCATTCGACGAGCTCGCGATGAACCTTCTCGACGTTCTTGCGCGTTGAGCAGTAGATGACGCCGCATTGGCCCTGTCGAGCGCGCACGTAGCTGAGAATACGGGCAAGCTTTTTCGACGGTTCTAGTCGTTCGACCGAAAAATGGAGGTTCGGCCGGTCGAAACCGGTCACCGATACGGAGGGACATCTCATTCCCAGCAAGTTAACGATGTCCTTCCGAACACGCTTAGTTGCCGTTGCCGTGAGCGCTGCGATGGGAGGCCGTTGCGGAAGCACGTTGATGAAATCGGATATGTGCAAGTAGGAAGGGCGGAAATCCTGCCCCCATTGAGAGACGCAATGCGCCTCGTCAACGGCGATGAGCGGAATGGCAAGCTTTTGCGCGAATTCAACGAAACGGGCATCATCAAGACGCTCGGGCGCGACGTAGATCAAATCGTAGCGACCATCGAGAGCGTCGTCCATCAGCTCGTTTTGCTCGAACGACGACAACGTTGAGTTGAGGTAGGCTGCCTGGATGCCGAGGTCGCGTAACGCCTTCACCTGGTCGCCCATGAGGGAAACAAGGGGGCTTATCACCAAGGCGGTGCCCGTTTGCGCAACGGCGGGGACCTGGTAGCAGATGGACTTCCCGGAGCCCGTCGGCATGACGGCGAGCGCGTCACGCCCGGCGAGCAGCGCTTCGACAACCTCTTCTTGGCCGGGCCTGAACGAGTCATAACCGAACTGCATCTGAAGCACAAGCAGCGCTTGCTCTATCGGTACCGCCATCGCGCCCTCCCCTCTCATTTCAGCTAGCTGGTTGCATCAGCTTAACAACCATCGAGCCGCTGCGCAAGATGTAAAACGAACAAATGTGCGATACCTATCCGATTTGATCCAATCGGGCGAATCGTGCAAGATTTATGCCATGATGCTGCAATCAAATCCGGGAGGAATCGCCGCCTGCGTGCAAGATGCGCCCTGCATACTGAGCTCAGCGACGGAGGGCGCATGGCACGCGGGCGGTCCGCAGATGAGACGTCCCGGCATGCCCCTTCCCCGCTCAGATGACGCAGGCCGGCGCCTTTTGCAAACTCGGGGACGCCGGCCATGATGGGATCGATGGGAAGTGCTTTGCGGGATCAGGCCCTCAAGCCTGCTTCAGTTGCCTTGGGCGCGGGCGCTCTGGTACGCCTCGATTAGCTTTTTGGTCACATCGGCAGGGGCAGGGTCGTATCCCTCGAGCGACAACGTATAGGACCCTGATCCGCGCGTGAGGGCGCGCAGATCCTTGGTGTAGCTGACCACTTCGGCATAGGGGACGCGCACCATGATGACGGTTTCCCCCGCATCGGTCGAGTCGGTGCCGACGATACGGCCGCGGCGGGTGGAGATGTCCCCCATGATGGTGCCCGCGTATTCCTCGGTGACCACGATGTCCATGTTCGCCATGGGCTCGAGCACGATAGGGTCGGCCTTCTCGCAGGCGGCTCGGAAACCGATGCGCGCGGCGGTCTTGAAGGCCATCTCGTTCGAATCGACGGAATGGTAGGAACCATCGAAAACGGTGCATTTGATGTTGACCATGGGGTAACCGGCCAAAAAGCCTTCCTGCATGGCTTCCTGCACGCCCTTGTCGACAGCAGGGATAAGCCCGTTCGGGATGGCGCCGCCTTTGATCTCGTCGACGAACTCGTAGTCGGCCTCGGCGTTTGGGCTGATGCGCAGCCAGCAGTCGCCGAATTGCCCCGCGCCGCCGGTTTGCTTCTTGTGGCGACCTTGCGCCTCGGCGGTTTTGGTGATGGTCTCGCGGTATGGGATGCGGATGGGGACAAGCTTCGCCTCGACCTTCGCCTGCTCCTTCATACGGGCGAGGAGCGTGTCGACTGCGGCGTCGCCCATCGCGGTGATGATGGTCTGATGCGTGAGGTCGTCGCGCGTGATGCGCAGCGTCGGGTCGTTGTCCGCGGCGCGTGCCAAAAACGTGCCGACCTTGTCCTCTTCCTTCTTGTTCGCCGCCTCGATGGCAACCGGATATTGCGGCGTCGGCATCGGGATGGGGTCGATGGCCATATCCCCCGCGGCGGACAGCGTGTCGCCGGTGCGCGTGTCGGCAAGCTTCGGGACGACGATGATGTCGCCGGCCTTTGCGCTCTTCACGTCGGTGGCCTCCTTGCCCATCATGACGTAGAGGTGCCCGAGCCTGTCCTTCTTGCCGGTACGGGAATTGATGAGCTCGACGCCGGGCGTGAGCACGCCGCTGATGAGCTTCAGGTAGCTCAAGCGCCCGACGAAGGGGTCGGCGACGGTCTTGAACACGAACGCCGCCGGCTCCCCGCTTTCGTCGACGAAGGTCTCATCCCCTCCGGCAAGCTGGAACGGGCCGTGATGGCGCGGGTGCGGGAAGTAGGTGCAGATATCCTTCATCACGCAACGAATGCCCTGCTCGACGATGGTGGACCCAACATAGACGGGGATGAACAGCTCTTGGGCGATGGCCTTGTCGAGCAGTCGCTCGAGCTCTTCCTGCGTCAGCTGCTCCTCGCCGTCAAGGTATTTCATCATCAGCTCGTCGTCGGCTTCGGCTACCAGATCGCACAGGCGCTCGCGTGCTATCTGCGCCGCCTCGGCGTATTCGTCGGGGATTTCCTCGATGCGGTCGTCGATCGTGCCGTCCTGATCGAAATAACGCGCCTTCATGCGCAGCACGTCGATGATGCCCTTGAAGTCCTCGGCAACCCCGATGGGGATGGTGACCGGGCCTAGGCGGGAGCCGAAGCGCGCGTGCAGCTGCGCCATGATGGTGTCGAAATTGGCGTGCTCACGGTCGATGTGGTTGATGAACACCGCGCGCGAAAGGCGCATCCCGGCCGCTTCGCGCCATAGCTTCGTGGTCATGACCTGCGGACCGGCAACGGCATCGATGACGAACAGCGCCATCTCGGCAGCCTGCATGCTCGCAAGCGTATCGCCGATGAAATCGGGGTGGCCCGAGGTGTCGAGCAGGTTGATCTTGTAATCGTGATACGGCACGGGCGCAATGGAGGTGCCTAGCGTGAAATGACGCCTGATCTCCTCCTCGTCGTAATCAAGGTAGGACTTGCCGTCGTGGGTCGTGCCCATGCGCGGCGTACGGCCCGAAACATGCAGCATCGCCTCGGCGAGCGACGTCTTGCCTGCCCCGTCCTGCCCGACGAGCACGATGTTGCGTACATGTTCCGTTGCGGGAGCTGCCATATGAACCACCACTTTCCTGATCGGTGGCGCGCGCTACCGGATAAAGCTCATGCGGGGCGCGAACCACGCCTGCTTGCCTTGGGCATCGAAGCATCGAGAGCTTGCCTTTGCACCAAGGCTGATCCGTGCGCTCGTGTGGCGTCCGGCGTCGAAAAGCTCATGCTGCTTCTGCACGATATCTTCATTGTAGCGCATGCAAGCGTTTCATCAGGGAAAATGGTGAATAGGGATACGCCAGGGGGCGTTGACAGGAATGCCTTGCGGATTCGGTGGGAACCTCAGGGCGACGTTGAAGGGATCGCCTTGAGGTTATGGCGGGAATCGAAAGGAGACGCTCCCTCTTCGCTGCTACATGTCCTCCAACGCCGCAATCACGGCTTCGATCTGATCGTCGGGGGTGGAGGCGCCGGCGGTGACTCCGACGCTTGCGCATGCGTCGAGCCAGGAAGGGTCGATCTCGGCTGCGGATTCGATATGATGCGTGCGCGCGCAGTGTTCGCGGCAGATGTCGGCAAGATGCGTGGTGTTCGCCGAATTGCGCCCTCCGATGACGACGATCATGTCCACTTGGGAGGCAAGGTCGGCCGCCGCTTCCTGACGCTGCTTGGTGGCGAAGCAGACGGTGTCCTTGATCACGGGATCGATGCCCTGCGCCCTGATGGCATCGACGACGTCCTCAAGCGCCTCGCGTGTCTGCGTCGTCTGGACGACGACGCCGACGTTGGCCGGAAGCTCCGCGGGCACATCGGCCGCGCTTTGGGCCACGTGCACTTCCCCACCGGCTTCGCGTGCGTAAGCAACCAGCCCTTCCACTTCTGGATGGCCTTCTTCTCCCACGACGACAACGGTGCCCAGGCGCTCGGCCAGCAGGGCGGCTGCTTTCTGAGCGCGGGAGACATGAGGACAGGTTGCATCGATCACGGGAAGTCCTTGCGCCTCGACGCTGCGTCGCACAGCGGGCGTGACGCCATGGCTTCTGATGATGATCGATCCCGCCTTAGCCTCGGAGGCATCATCGATGGCGACTACCCCGCGGGCAGCAAGATCAGCGACCACCTGCGGATTATGGATCAAGGGTCCGAGCGTGGAGGCTTTGCCTCCCTCTTCGCTCGCCTTATGCGCGAGTTCCAACGCCCGTTGCACGCCATAGCAGGCTCCGGCGTTCTCGGCACGTATCACTCGCATGGCTGCTCCTTCTTCGCGGGACTTTTCTGCGGGCGCGCAAGCGCGATCGCCTCATCGGGCGTGCGCGTAGGGATCGGATGCGCGGCAAACACCTCGGTGAAATCGCGTCCGGTGGGGAAAAGCACCTTCATGTCCACCTGCGCGGCGGGAATGCGCTGCGAGAGGGCGAACACCTCGCGCATCGCGTACCAGGTGCAGGCTTCCAGGCGATCTTCCTTCGGGAGGAAATCGAAATCGGACACGACGATAGGGTTCCCGTATTCGATGGTGACCTTCGGGAAGCGCATGCGCTCGCCCTTGCGCTTGATGTTCTCCGCGTTGCGCACGGTCATGGGCAGGATGGGGGCCTTGCCCATCTTCGCGATGAAGGCCGCGCCGGAATGGATCTCGGGCGTCTTGCTTCCCTTGCCGCGTCGGGTGCCCTCGGGCAGGATGCCGATCAGCTGGTTGCCTTTCAGCATATGGGTTGCACGTTTGATGGCGGTGCGATCGGCGGTGTCGCGCTTGATCGGAAACGCCCCCACGCGTGAAAGGATCTGCCCGAGCAGCCCGTGTGCGTTGCCGAAAAGGCTGTCGCGCCCCATGAGGCGCACGAACTGGCTCGGCCGCGCGGCGATATACATGTAGGCGACATCCAAAAACGACGTATGGTTGGAGATGACGACCGCGCCGCACTTGTCCTTGAAGGCGCGCAGGTTCTCGCGTCCGTCCACTCGGTAGCGGAACAGGATTTTGAACACGAACGCCACCAGCACATAGGCGAAGTTGGCGAACCAATGCGGGATCTGCTTCTCGTCGGAGTTGCCGCCGAGCGCGCGATCCCACATGTCCTCGTAGCGAAGGAAAACGCTCATGCGTGCAGTCCCCTCTCGCCCGCAAGCGTGCAGATGCGGTCGATGATCTGCTCGATCCTGCGCGTGGTTGAATCGATCTGCACGGCGTCCGGGGCGGGTTTGAGCGGGCTGGCGTCGCGTGAGGAGTCGATCTCGTCGCGTCTGACGATATCGGCGAGCACCTCGTCGTAGTCGGTTGATCCAACGCCGCGGCGTTTGTTCTGCGACACGCGACGATGGGCGCGCTCGGCGGCCGATGCGGTGAGGAAGACCTTCAAGTCGGCCTCGGGGAACACCGCCGTGCCGATATCGCGGCCCTCGACGACGTAGTTGCCCGCGCGCCCGATGCGCTGCTGCTGCGCCACGAGCGCCTCGCGCACCGCGGGAACGCTGGCGACCGGGCTCACCGCGCGATCGATTTCGGCGGTGCGGATACTGTCGGTGACGTCGACGCCGTCGATGGCCACGCGGCGCGGCAAGGGGTCGCCGGCTTCGTGCTGAAACGAGATGTCGTGCGAGCGCGCGATGTCTGCGAGCGCGTCGGCGTCGTCGAGCGCGACGCCGTCATGAATCGCCTGCCAGGCAATAGAACGGTACATCGCACCGGTGTCCAGGCAGGAAAAACCCATGCGTCGCGCGACCGCCTTCGAGACGGTCGATTTGCCGGCACCCGAGGGTCCGTCGATTGCGATGATCATCGTGCAAGCCTTTCGATATCGGCGAGGAAGCCCGGGTAGCTGACGCCGACGGCTTCGAAATTCTTGATGTTGACCGGCTTTGAACCGGTGAGGCCGACAAGCGACCAGGTCATCGCCAGGCGGTGGTCGCCAAGCGAGTCGAAAGTGAGGCCGTCGGGCACCTCGAGGTCGGGCTGCCCTTCGATGTACAGGTCGTCGCCTTCGGTCCATGCGTCGATGCCGAGCGCGGAGAGCCCGTCGATGACGGCGGCAAGGCGGTCGGTTTCCTTCACGCGCAGCTCGCCCACCTCGCGGAAGACGGTGATGCCGTGCGCATGCGCGGCCACCAAGGCGAGCACCGGGATCTCATCGATGATGGAGGCGATCTTCTCCGCGGGAACCTCGCAGCCGCGCAGATTCGGCGTGAAGCATGCTTGGATCATGCCGTAAGGCTCCTTGCCGGCCGCGCCCTCGCCCACGATGGAGACGTTGGCGCCCATGCGCTCCAAGGTGCGCGTGAAGCCGATGCGGGCGGCGTTAAGGCTGACATGCTCGATTTGTATGGTGCTTTGCGGGCAGATGACGGCGGCGCAGATGAGAAAGGCGGCCGAGGAGGGGTCTCCCGGCACGAGAACCTCGCAGGCCTTCGGTTGCGCAGGGCCGCAAACGGCCGCGACGCGCTCGCCCGCGGTGGTCTCGACGCCGTATTCGGGTAGCATGAGCTCGGTGTGGTTGCGGCTCGGCGCGGGCTCGTTCACGGTCGTCGTCCCGTCGGCGTACATGCCGGCGAGGATGACGGCGGTTTTCAGTTGCGCAGAGGCCATGGGCGAATCGTAGGTGATGGGATGCAGGCCGCCGCCGCAGACGGTTATGGGCAGATGCTCCTGCCCCGCGGGTTCGAAATGCGCGCCCATCTTCATGAGCGGCGCGGTGATGCGGCGCATAGGGCGTTTCTGCAGCGAGGAGTCGCCGTTGAGCGTCACGCGAATGTTCCATGGCGCCAGGATGCCCATGAGCAGGCGCACCGTGGTGCCGGAGTTGCCGCAATCGATAGGGCCGTCGGGCTGCTTGGGACCCGAGGCGCCCCAACCCGTGATGCCGCCGGCGAGGCTGCCGTCGGGCTGCTTTTCAAGGTTGACCTTCGCGCCGAGCGCCTGCACGGCGGCGATGGAGCTTCGTACGTCGGCGGAGTCGAGCACGCCGCTTATGCGCGAGGTTCCCTCGGCCATAGCGCTGAACAGGATGGCGCGGTGGCTGATCGATTTGTCGCCGGGCACGAGGCAGGAGCCGTGCAGGGGCGCGGGAAGCGGGTTGATGACGGTGACGCCCGCGGCGTCGTGCGTTGCGTTAGTCGACATGGACATGCTCCTTCGGTGAAAGCGGGCTGAACGAAACGGAGAAACCGGCGTTGATGAGCTGCGCGGAGAGCTTGCCGATGTCCCCCTCGTCGGTGAGCACGAGCGAGAGGACGGCGCTGTCCTCGGTCACGTGGTCGATCTCGATTGACTGGATGTTGCAGCCGACCTTGCTGGTGATGGTCGTGACCTCGGCGATGATGCCCGGGCGGTCCTCCATGGGAATGCGCACCTCGAGCAAACGCTCGGTGCAGGGAACCCACGCTGCGGGCAGCGCGCGGCGGGCGTCGGCCGACTCGGCGAGCAGCGTGGTCAGGGTTTTGCGGTCGTCGGCGTCAAGCGCGTCGGCGAACTGCCCGACGATGCCTTGCATCTCGCGCAGGCCCGAGGTAAGCGCCTCCTTGTTGTCGAACGCGATGCCGCACCATAACTCGGGCGAGCCGGCTGCGATGCGCGTGGAGTCTTTGAACCCGCCGGCAGCCAAGCGCATGAGCGCGTCCTGGCCCTGCGCGTGACGAACGGCCAGCTGCACCAGGCTCGACGCCATGAAGTGCGGAACATGGCTGATAACCGCGACGGCGGCGTCGTGCTGTTCGCGCGGAAGGCTGATAACCCGCGCGCCGATGCCGGTGATGAGCTCATGCAAGCGCGTGAAATGCTCGGCCGGCGTGGCGGCGTCGGGGCATAAGATCCAATACGCGCCCTTGAACAGGTCGGCCCGTGCGCCGTCGATGCCGTTTTTTTCGGATCCTGCCATGGGGTGCCCGGGCACGAAGTTGTGCGGGTACGGCAGTGTTTCGGCCGCCATGGAGATGATGCGGTGCTTGGTGGAGGCGACGTCGGTGATGATGCCGCGATAGTCCCATGCGGCGAGGTTTTCCAGGTAGCCCTCCGCCACGCCGACAGGGGTGGCGATGACCACAAGATCGCAGGCGTTCTGCACGAACGATTTGAATGCGGCATCGTCGGGCAAGGCTGATGCGGTTGCCCAGCCGCACGAGGTCGCCTTGTCGAGCGTCCGGGCGTCGGTGTCGACCGCGAGCACTTCCGCATCGGG
>CAVDXU010000008.1:60771-74961 GCA_963613135.1 bacterium | reverse complement strand
TGCATGAAGGCCTTCCGCCTTGACCCTCGTGGGTCTCGGCGGAAGGCCTTCATGCTGTCTTGGTCGAGATGGGCGACCGCGCCGCGCTTGGGTCTAAAACCCTAGATTCTCGGCGATAAGAATGACCTTGATGCGCCCTTTCGCGCGCGAGTGCCTCGTCACGACGACGTTGCAGCACATGCACCCCTCGGCATGGCATTCCGCGCAACATCCCGTGTGCTCGCACGGGGTGTTGGTGTGCAGGCGCGACGCATTCGGCGGGCACGCCATGGTTCGCACGCGTTTCAGGCCGGCATCGACATCGGCCACCACCTTGTTCATGCCGACAAGGACGATGACCTGGCGCGGACCGTATAGCAGGCACGCCAACCGGTTCGAGTTCCCGTCGATATTCACCAGCTCCCCATTGAGCGTGATCGCGTTCGAGCTCATGAAAAACGCGTCCGATGCAAAGTGCTGGAGGTATATTTCGCGAGCCTCTTCGGGCGTCTTGGCGGCTGAACGGTCGAGCATACGATAATTGCCGGCTTCCAGCGCGTCTTTCACGCCCGTCTCTTTGAAAGTTTCCGTACCTCCCCAGGAAATCGAGCTTCCTTCGGGGATGAGCTGCTTGACCAGCGCGACCGCATCTGCCGAGGTTTCGCAGTAGTGTCCCTCCATGCCGTTTCGCTCAAGTTTCTTGATGATGGATGCCGCAGTGTTTGCGAATGCGTCGATTCGTGGATTGGTCATGGCCGCTCCTTTGCTCGGTTGTCTTGTGCATGTGGCTTGATCTCGTCTGGCCGCATGCTCTCATTGTCTCACGATTGCCGCGACTTCGGGTGGAGCCGTCTTTTTTCGGCGTTGCCGGCGGCGGGATGATACGCCATGTGCGTAGGTATCTCGCCATCTTCGGTATAGACCGGCAAATCGCTTTCGGAAACCGCAGTTCGGTCGGGAGCCCCCTGCGGGTTGGGACATCTGCCCTTTTACGACCTACGCACATCGCGGCACTTTCTCAACCGTGACATCGCCGTGGCTTGATGGTGCGGGTTTGTGCGCTATGCGCGTCGTATCGCTCTTGCGTCGTGTAAAGGCAAAACTACCCTGAATCGCCGCAGCGGGGGTATGATGAACCTGTTTGAAAGGGGCAACGAATGAACCGTGAAGAGTTTCAGCAAGCGGCACGCTACTGGATGGATAAAGATCGCAGCTCGGCTCAGATGCCGCAGGACAAGCTTATCCAATGCATTGAGGGCTTTCTGACCTCGCATAACACGTGCGCGTTGGCTTGTGCGGTCGATGACTTCGTTCGGTGCACCCCGCTTGAGTACTCGTATCGCGGCGGGGCGTTCTGGATCTTTTCCGAGGGCGGTTTGAAGTTTTACGCGCTTGAGCGCAACCGGAACGTCTCTTTAGCGGTCTATGATCCGTATGCTGGTTTCGGGAAGTTGCATAGCGCACAGATCAGTGGCATTGCCGACATCGTTGATCCCGACGATGATGCGTTTGCGGAGGCGGCGCGCGACAAGGGGATTCAAGATGCGGCGCTTCCGAAAATTAAAAAGATGCTGCATCTTATCAGGGTGAAACCTCAGCAGATCGATTATCTGTGCAGCGAGCTCAAGGATCAGGGCTTCGATGCCCGTCAGCGTATCGAGTTGCCGTTTGCTCCTTCGCGTTGAGCGCATCGCGCCGGTTCGCCGGATTTCCGTGCGAAAGCCGCATCACGCGGCCTCGCTTAAGCGGCGATCGTTGACCAGTCGATAAAAATCTTACGCCGCAGTTCATGCTCAAGGTGCTGAAGGCCTTTTGTCTTGCGGCGGTATTTGATGCCGAGATAGCGTGCGATCAGCCTTTTGACGACCTCGAAGCGATCCGATTGCGCGATCTGCTCGTAAGACAGCAGCATGACCTCGTATCCCATATGCTGCAGCGCCACAACGCGGTTGCCGTCGGACACTGCAGAGTCGGCGTCGTCGTGGACGATGCGCCCTTGGCACTCGATGATAAGCGGCTTGCCGAGTCTGGACCCTTTGAAGAGGATGTCCGCATAGCAGGTGAACCGATTGGACAATATGCGTGCCTTTGGGTTCAGCGCGACGCGCTCGTTGTTCGTAAAACGCGGAAACCCCTCGCCGCCTTTGCGGCGCGATCGGGTGAGCAGGATTGATGTTTGCGCTTCGAATGGCGACGCGGTGACGCCGCTGACGTTTAGGGCGGCTCTTGCGAATCGGCGGTTGCCGCGCATGCCTTTGGTTACTGCGGCGAAAGCGCGCAGCTCCTCGATTGCGATGAGCGGCTTGCGTTGCCAGAGGTTGGTTGCGGTGCCGTTTTTGCCGACGACGCGCTTCCATGGATCGGGTACCGTTTCCTGCGGGTTGGCGAGCAAGGTCTCGATTTCGGGCGATGGCTTGAACACGGTGAAAGAGCCGCAAAACTCGTACATCGCCATGATGAGCTCTTCCTCGGGCAGGTGCTGCGCCAATTGCAAAAGCGTGAACAGGGGAGATGTGATATTTGCTCCTAAATTGCTCGTGCGGAGGCATCCGAATGGGATTTCGGTCGAAGCGAGGTGCGACCGGATGCATTTGGCGCTTGAGCGCCGCCGCCGCTCGGTGACCAGCAAATGCGTGACGGGTCCTGTGATGTGCTGGGTTATCGGATGGCTTTTGAGCCTGCTTCGCGTCTTGTCGGTCTCCGGGTTGGGGAGCATGGGGAATTGCGCCAGCAGTTGCGGGGGCGTGCGGTATAGGCGAAACGCCGATATGTCGCAGAGGGTCTCTTTCATGGGCGTTCGACTATAGGGCAGTTTTTCAGCGAGCTTGAAATCGGTTACGAGAGCGTTTCCGTTGTGCAAGGTTTTTGCAAGGCGCCGCCGCGGAAATTGTAGGAACGCCATGATGGCGCTATCGATTCCCTCAGCGCGGCCTAGGCGACCGCCTCCGCTTCCAAAAGCTCGCGGGCATGCGCGATGGCGTCGTCGATGTTGGGGCGGAAGTGCTCCTCGCCGACCATGTCCACGAAACCGGCGCGGCGCATCGTCTTCATGGGCTGCTCGTTCGCGTGGCTGAAAATCAGGCGCACGCCGTGCTCGGTGCAGTAGTCGTAGAGGTTCTCCAGCGCGTTCATGCCGGTTGCATCGAGCGAGGGCACGCCGCGCATGCGGATGATCAGGTACTTCGTGAAATCCTTGACCGAGATGTCGGAAATGCGGTCGGTCATGCCGAAGAACATCGGGCCGTTGATCTCGTAGACGCGCACGCTTTTCGGCAGCTCGCGTAGGTGCGTGACCTCGGAGTCCTTGTCGCAATAGTACGTCCAGCCCTTGACCTCGGTTTCCTCGCTGACCATCTTCATGAACAGCACCACGGTGATCAGCATGCCCACGGCAATGGCGGTGACCAGGTCGAACACCACGGTCAGGGCGAAAGTGAGCACCAGGCACGCCACGGCGCCCTTCGACGCGGTGGTGCACAGGTGCGCGAAGTTGCGCCAGCCCGACATGTTGTAGGCGACCTGCAGCAAGATGGCCGCGATGGTGGGCATGGGGATGAGTGCGGCATAGGGCATCAAAAACACTAGCACGACCAGCAGCACCACGGCGTGCACCATGCCGGCCACGGGCGTGCGGCCGCCGCTTTTGACGTTGGCCGCGGTGCGCGCGATGGCACCCGTGGCGGGGATGCCGCCGAACAGCACCGAGCCCATGTTGCCCACGCCTTGCGCCACCAGCTCCATGTTGCAGCGGTGGTGGCTGGATATCATGGAGTCGGCGACCACGCACGAAAGCAGCGACTCGATGGCCGCCAGGATGGCGATGGTGATGCCGTTGGCCAGCTCGTTGCGGAACAGATCCAGGTCAAGCTGGGGGATATGCAGCGTCGGCAGGCCGGCCTGGATGGTGTACAGGTCGCCGATGGTGTTCACGTCCATGTTGAACACCGGCACGATGATCATGCCGACGATGACGGCCACAAGCGACCCGGGGATGTTCTTCGACACCTTCGGCCACACGATGAGGATGGCCAGGCAGATAACGCCGACCAGCAGCGCCTGCCAGTTGAACGTGCCGATATTGGTGGCGATGGCGGAGAGCTTGTCGGTGGTATCGATGGTGGTGGTGCCGGCGGGGTAGGTCAGCCCGAGGAAGTCTTTGACCTGGCCGATCACGATGGTGACGGCGATGCCGGCGGTGAAGCCCGTGGTGATGGTGTAGGGCACGAAGCGGATGAGCGTGCCCAGTTTCAAAAGGCCCATCAGCACCAGCAGGATGCCCGCGATGATAGTGGCCGCCACCAGCCCGTCAAGCCCGTCGGTGGCCACGATGCCGGCCACGATGGTGGCGAAGGCGGCGGTGGGGCCGGAGATCTGCACGCGGCTGCCGCCCAAAAACGCGATGAGGAACCCGGCGACGATGGCAGTGTAAAGGCCCTGTTCGGGGCCGACTCCCGACGCGATGGCAAGAGCGATGGACAGCGGCAGCGCCACGACGGCGACCACGATGCCCGACACGATGTCGCGGGGAATCTGCTCGCGCAGCTCCTCGCGGCTCGAATGCTTGATGATGCTGAACAGGATGGGTTTGATCTTGTCGTGCTGCATGGTTCCGTCTCTTGTGTTGGCGCGTCGGTTGCGGGTTTTGCGCACGGGGCGGGCGGCAAGCGCAAAGGTGACCAACGAGGCAAGGCCGCCCCGGGAAACGGTTCGATATGCGTGATTGCGCGACTCCCCTCGTCGCAAAGGGATACCAATAGTAACGCTTTGGAAACAGATGCCCTTGCAATCACATAAAAAGGCCAGCAGGTAAGGTTAGCGGGTAAGGTTGGCAGGTTTGACAGCAGACGAAGACCGGCAGGCGAGGCCAGCAGGCAAGACCGGCAGGCGAGGCCAGCAGACGAAGACCGGCAGGCGAGGCCAGCAGGAAGTGCCAGCGAGCAAACAGCAGCAAGAAAAGCCGGTAGACGTCATTTGCGAAAAAGGTTGACCGGCGTTGTGGGGAACTTGCCCGGACGCGTGAGGTGCGAATTAGCGGGACACCGCTCGCCGCGACGTGGTCGAAACCTTGCGATCGCGTTCGCGGTTTCGCGCGTCTCCGTGCGGGATTCGTCTTAAGGCGGCTTCGATCAAGGCGTAAAGTGGGTATGCGACGACGGCAAAAGAAATGAGGAAATTCGAGAGCGAGAAGGTGACTTGCTGGAAGCTGCCTGTGGCGAAGGAGTCGTCGACGGCCGGGCAACCGGCAGCTTGCCACAAAACATAGGCCACGATCATTAGGGCGGTGTACGAGGCCATGTATTTGGCGAAATGCAGCATGGCGGATCTCATGGCGATCTCCTTCCGGTCACCCTTGCATCCTTCAAGGGCATTCTGCGCGTCCAATGTAAAGAATGCGTTTGCGGAAGGTAAAGCCGTCGCTCGTTGCCCGAATCGCGCGCCTGCGCGCTACAATGAACCGTCAACAATGGTTGGCGGCGCCTTGCCGCTTGTTCGTTTCATCCTGCTTGATGGGGGAGCTGTGCCTGAATCGTCGGATATGAAAATGAGTCAACGCCAACGCCCCGGCGACATCGCCGGGGCGGCTGTCGCAATCGATGATGCGGCCGGCAGCAAAGCCGTGCGCGCCGGCCAGCCCGCATCCGCCGTCCAGCCCGCGGCCGGCAGCAAGCCCGTGGCCGGCCAGCCTGCGGCCGCTGGACAGTCTGCCACCGCCGGGCAGCCTGACACCGTCAGTTCGGCGACTGCCCTCGCTGGTTCGGGCGCGGCCGTGGCCGACGGTTCGGTCGGGCTCGGTGTCGACATCGTCGAGATCGAACGGATGCGCAAGATCCTCAAGCGATCGCCTGCCTTCGCCCGCAAGGTGTTCAGCGGCGAGGAACGCAGCTATTGCGATGCGACCGCTGCTCCCGAGATTCATTATGCAACCCGCTTTGCCGCAAAAGAAGCTGTCCTCAAAGCGCTCGGAACCGGGTTTTCCGAGGGGATCGGCGTGCGGGATATCGAGGTCAGGCGAACCTCGAAGGGCCGGCCCTACGCGGTTTTATCCGGGCGCGCGAGAGAGATCGCGAAGGAAATGGGCGTGCGCGAGCTTCCGTTGTCGCTGTCTTACACGCACGCCGAGGCGGTTGCCTGCGCCATGGCCATCACCGATGGCTCGGTGCGCGCGCAGGAGAGTCGCCGCGATCCCATGGAGGAGCTATCGCGCCAGTTCAAGGAGGCGCGGGCCATGCTCGACGACCTTGATGGGGCGTCTGCCTCTTCCTCAACCCAGGTACCTTCCGCCATGGCCGCCATGGACATGGTCGCGGCCTCCGACGGCAAGGCGCGCTCAGGGAAGTAGCCTGCCTCGCCCAAGGACGCGCCAGCTGAGTTGGTCGATTCGCCCCGTAATTTACCCTTCAGCGCCAAAATCGCGCTCGTGCCGTCAATTTATGCGGTAATATCGTCTCGCTATGTAAATTATTCTTGTTTCGATGGAATAATTTACATGAAATTTTGATGAGCAAATTTGCGTACGGCCAAGTTGCTGCGTGCGCTAGTTTCACAGATAGGAAGGTGCTTCGATGGGCGAGTGGTCGCTTTTATCCGAGTATCTTGCTTTCATTCTCCTGCTCGTCATGATGCTTTTCTATCACGATGGTCAGCAGGTGCTCACCCCGCGTCGTCGCCTCTTCTGGGCGTGCTTGGTTCTTCCCGCCTTGGCCATCGCCGCCGATATCGCGACGGTCATGTGCGACGAATATCACGAGCTGATCCCCGTCGAAGTCAATTACGGCGTCAACGCTCTCTTCTTCGTGCTCAGCGTGCTCATGAGCTCCGCTATCGTTTATTATCTGACGGCTCGAATGCTCGAATTCGTCAACAGCCGATGGCATCTTAGGGTCGTCCGCGTGCTGGTCGTGCTTGTGACGGTGTGTTTTCTAGCTCTCGTGGTAAGCAATTATTGGAATGGCTACTTATTCTATTTCAGGGAAGATGGGTCCTATGCGCGTGGCCCGTACAATTCCTGCATGTACTTCGAGCCCGTTATCTACGTCTTGCTGTTCCTTGTGTGCTACCTGGTCAACAGGAAAAGCGTCAGCCAGGCCTCGACGCGCATTATCCGGTGCACCCCCCTTATCGTTATCCCCTTGGTTGTGGTGCAGGTGCTCTACCCTCAGCAACTGCTGAACGGGATCATCGCCGCGCTGGTCGATTTGGTGTCCTACATCAGCTATCAAAGCGCCGTTGCCGGCCGCGATGCCCTCACCGGATTGCAGGATCGCAAAAGCTTCCTCGACGAGCTGCCGCTGCGCGCCGCCGACCGCAAGGGCTGCCAGATCATTGCCATCGCCCTGCGCAATTTCTCTTCCGTCAACGAGGTGTTCACGCATCGCGGCGGCGATGCTCTGCTTTTCCATATCGCCGAGGAGCTTCGTCGTCGGTGCGGAGATGGGTTCGTGTATCGCTACAACAACGTCGAATTCCTGCTTTTGATGCCCGGCGGGAGCAAAACCACCTGCACCCTTCGTTTGAACCAGGTGCGTGATTGCATGGATCGCCCCTGGAAGCTCGGCGATTCGTACGTGAGCGTGCCGGCGGTGCTTGCCGAGTTAAGCTTGCAGGGGCAGCAGTGGTCCTCCGAGCAGATTGTCAATTACCTCGACTATGCCGTGCAGCTTGCCAAAGAGGAGTCCAGGCCGCTCGTGCGATTCGACGCCCGGATCGCCGCGCGTCTCGAGCGCGAGGAGCACGTCATCCGCGCTATGCAAGAGGCGCTCGACAAGGGCGGGTTCGAGGTGTGGTTCCAGCCCATCTTCTACCGAGCGACGCAAACCTTTCAGTCTGCTGAGGCGTTGATCAGGCTCTCCGATGGTAAAGGCGGCTACATCTCGCCCGAGGAGTTCGTCCCATTGGCCGAACGTGCGGGGCTTATCGATGAGATCTTGTGGCTCGTCACGGAACGGACCTGCGACCTTCTCGGATCCGGTCGATGCCCTTGGCTTGAATCGGTTTCGGTGAACCTTTCGATTCGTCAGCTGATGGCGAAAGATTTGCCGGAGCGTATCAAGCGCCTGCTGGAGAAGTACGACGTAGCCCCCGAACGACTGAAAATCGAGATCACGGAGCGTTTCGTTGCCGAGGACGAAAAGGCCGCATGCCTTGCCATGGAGAAGCTGCATGAGGCGGGAATCGATTTCCTGCTGGATGATTTCGGCACCGGCTATTCGAATTTCTCAAGCGTTTTGAACCTGCCGTTCGACACGGTGAAGCTGGATCGCAGCCTTGTGTCCGGTCTGGTCGAGGATGCGAAGTCGCGCCTGACCGTTGCGGCTTTGGTTCCGTTCTTCCATAAGCTGGGGCTTAACGTCCTTGCCGAGGGGATCGAGACCGCGGCTCAATCGGATATCGCTTTCGATTTCGGGGTCGATCGGATCCAGGGCTTCTATTACGCGCGCCCGATGGCGCCCGAGAAGCTCGTTGATTTCTGCGACGCCGAAGGACATCGTGTCACGGACCGCGCCTGATTCGGGACGTCCTATCGAGTAAACTGATCACCATCTGGAAATGCCCGAGGGATGGGCCTGTGCTCGCATGCGATATTTGAGGTGGTTAACATGGGTGGACGCCTGAACTTGACAGCGAGGCTCGCGCCAGCGCGACACGCGGCATCGTTTGCGCTGGCAATCGTGCTTTCTGCGGCGCTTCTTCTGTACGGTGCGCCGATTGCGCTTGCGGCGGGAGGCGCGCACGACGACGAGTCGGCGGCAAAGGCGGCATCAACGGACGATTCCGCTCGGCAAACTGCGTGGTCGGATCAGATTGACGACATGCTCAAGGCAGCTTCCTATGTCGAAGGGGAAGTCGTGGCCATCGTCGCCCCAGCTGGCGAAGCTGCTTCCGTCGCGGCTTTGGCGGCAGAGCCCGATTCGGCGTATGGCGCTGACGGCTTGCTGCTTGACGAATGCGAGGCGGAAGAGCTGGCCGTGACGACGGGCGAGGCGTATGAGAATGCTTTCGACGAAGCCCTGCCGTCATCCGTAATCGAGGGTGCCCAGGTGGAAGCTGCGGCCGAGGAGGGGTCGGTCGGCGTTGCGTCGGCCGAGGCTTCCGATGTCGAGCTGTATACGCTGCTTATCAAGAAAGAAGGCATGAGTACGGAGGGAATCCTTCGCGCGATTGCCGGCGACCCGCGCGTCGTTTGGGCTGAGCCGAACTATGTCGGCACCGTGAGCGACGAAGCGGCGGGATCGGTGTCGTCGGGCGATGCGGCCGACGGCGGCGTCGCGGCTGGCGATTCCGATGCCGGCGTCGCAACGCTGGCCGCTACCGTGACTGACGATGCGGCCAGCGCGGCTGCCGCGACCGCCACCGCCACGGCCGGCGACGGATCCTCGGACGCGGGCGCCGTGGCCGCCACGGCCGAGGCCGGTGATGCGGTCGAGGGCGTGACCCCGGTCGCGTCGACCATTGCCGCAGCCGATGAGCTTGCGGACGCAACGGCCTTCCAGTGGGCCTTCTCCGATGGCACGCCCCGCGCGTACGGCAGTCTGCACAAGTCGGGTTTCGACGTCAATCTTGCCGGTTGGAATGATCCGTCCGCTACCAACGCGGCGGGCGTCGTGGCCGTCGTCGACACGGGCATCGATAGCAAGAACCCCGACTTGGAGCCGGTGATGTTCGACATGAGCCCCTATGTTTCCCAGATCGGCGGCGACGCCCATGGGTACAATGCGCTCGCGGACGGCGGCGATTCGAGCGACGTGCAGGGGCACGGCACGCACTGCGCGGGCATCGTTGCGGCGGCTTGGAACGGTTTCGGCGTGAGCGGGGCCGCCAACGGCGCCAAGCTGATCAGCGTTCGCGCCGCCGATTCCGACGGCCGCTTCACCACAGCCGCATGCGTCAAGGCGTTCGCGTATATCGGGCGCGCAGTCGATGCGGGCGTCGACGTCCGCGTTGCCAGCAATTCATGGGGCGGGGAGGGATCGGCTTCGCATGCGACCTACCTTGCCGTTCAGTCTATCGGCGAGAAGGGCGTTGCAGTCGTTTTCGCTGCCGGCAACGAGCATGCCGATATCGACGCCGGGCTCGATACCGCGAAAATCCAGGGCGCCTCGGACTACACCACCATCGTCGATTCCGCCATGATGACGGGCGCGGCGTCCGAGTTCACGAACTTCGGCAAGACCACGACCGACGTGTTCGCGCCGGGCTCGACGGTGCTTTCCACCGCCATCTCCCAAGAAGGCCTATTTACCGGAACCTTCTTCCCGTGCCTGATCAAAGACCGCGCCTCCCTCGCGGCTTTCAGCGATTTCAGCGATGGGTCATCCTCGGTGGAAGCTTGGACCGGGATAGAGCAGGCGGCTGGCGGCAAGGCGGTGCTGGGGCGTATCGGAGAGGTGGACTTAAGCAGTGTCGGCTACGATGCGGCGTCGGGCGTGCTTAAGATCAGCAAGGCTCAGCTTGCGGAAGTTAACAAGCAAAGCAGCGATGCGGATGTGATCGTTTCTCTGAAAGTGCCGGTGAACAGCGAAAAGTTGACCGAGCTTTCCAATGCATCGGTTGCCATCGCGCTTGACGGGGGCGGGCCGACCGAGATCTTAGGGCGCAGTGCGCTTATGTTGGAAGCGGTTGGCAAGGACGGTAAAACCTCGATGGTCGGCGCCAATGCAGGCTACGCCAATCCTCGGGCGGGATGGACCGCGATGACGGTTTCGACCGAGCGTGCTTTGAAGGAAGCCGCCGAGGGAAGCCAGCTTGCCGTGCATACCGCTTCCGATGGGAGCAAGTACATCTGGCTTCACGTGACCATTCCCACGAGCGAGCTATCTTCGACGAGTGCCGACGGGGTGCTCATCGATTGCGTTGGCGCGGGCAGCAAGCTTTCCCCTTACCAATACTTGAGCGGGACTTCGATGGCCACTCCCTGCGTCGCCGGCTTGGCGGCGGTTGCGTCCACGCAGATGGAAGGCTACGACGAGCTTGACGGGGGTGCTCGCGCGGCGGCTCTGACCCGCCTGTTGAAAACCTCCGCCACCGCCTATGATGCGTTTTCGGGTTTGTGCACTTCAAACGGCATGATCGATGCAGGCAAGTTCTCCGCCGATGAAAAGGAGGAGCGAACCCCCACCATCACGGCGGCGACGCTTTCGGCCGACGAGCAGAGCATCACTTTGTCGGGCGCTTCGTTTGGAAGCGACGCGGGCAGCGTGCGCGTCGGGGGCAAGGATGCCGCAGTGAAAAGCTGGTCGGACGACGAAGTGGTCATCGCTCGTCCGAGCGGGCTGGTGAGCGGCTATTTGAAGTTCGAGCTTTCGCGTGCGAACGGCAAAACCTGCAACTATGGCGAGACCATGGCTTTCACTGAAGATGTTTCACCTGATGACGTGCCTGTTTTCGAAGAGATAATCGACACGCCGGCGTTCTTCGACGATTGCAGCAAGCTTAACACGATGGCTGCGCTTGATGGTTCGCTGTACGTTTTCGGGGCTCGCGACCTGCAACCCGAGGAAGTCGATCCGAGCAATGCGTCCACAAAAGCGCTTTGCTATGACAAGGTGTGGCGCTATGACATCGACGCGGGCACTTGGTCCGAGGTGGAAAGCCTGCCGTGCAGGCTCGCCAACACCAGCTGCACGTTGTGGGGCGGCAAGCTTTTGGTGATGGGGTCGGCGGCAAGCGAAAACTATGGAGGGTTGGCCACCAAGAAGCTCTTTTCCTATGACCCGGAAAGCGGCGCGTGGACCGACTTGTCCGACAAGGTTGCTTCCGCGGACGTTCCCTACCAGGCAGCGCTCGTGAATGCGGCAGGCAGGCTTCTGCTTATCGGCGGATCGGTGGTCGCGAAGCTTCCCGAGGATGAAGATGCCGCATCCAAGCAGGGCGTTTGGGTTTCGGCCAAATATGACGTGGATACTGCGCGCGAGATCGCCGGGGGAGACGAGACGCTTATGACCCTGACACGTGACAACGTGCGCGCGTTCGACCTCTCGACGGGCGGCGTTACCGTGCTGGGAACATGCGCGCCGCGGTCGAATACGGGGATGGTGCGATCGTCGTCCGACATCCAAACGGCGCTCGTGGGCGATAAGCTCTATCTATTCGGTGGGGCGACGGCCGATGTTGCGAGCAAAAAGGCCGATCAAGATCAGGTTGCCATGGAGTGCTTGACCTTCGGCGCCGGCAATTCGGTGACGCGGGAAACCGTCGGATCCTACGGGGCATCGTCCGAGGGCACCGGCGCGCTTCCCGCCGCATTGGAGGGTTACCAATTTTCCGCAGGTCTTGCGTCGTCGGCTGACGGGCCGCTGCTCGCGGGCTTGCTGGCGACGGTCGGGCAGGCCTCGGCCGAGGGTGCGAATGCCGAGGTGATTCAGGACGACACGTTCGTGCTGAAAAGCGGGTCGACGGCGTTCACGAGCATCGGCAAACGCGTGAGCCATACGCCTACCGTCTACGATAGGGCCATCGCGTATCGCGGCAAGCTGTACGTCCTGGGGCACGACTACAACGGCTCGTACGAGACGGTGATGCGTGCAACCGCCATCGCGACCAACGAGGTTCCAGGAGACGTGACGCGGGGCGCCGATCATGGCGATATCCCCGATGGCGAAGGCGGGACGGGGTCTGGATCCGGTGCGGCTTGGGGTGCGAAGGGTCTTGCCAAGACGGGCGATTCCGCATTGCCCGCGTCGGTTTGCATCGCTTTCGCGGGTGCGGCTTCGCTGGCGTTGGCGTGCGCCGTGCGCAGACACCGGGCGCAAAGCGGCGCTGCGATTCGCGAGAATTCTTAGAGGGCGCCATGCATTTTTGCCCAGATTGCCCTCGATGGTGACGATTTCGATTTTGGTGTACCACGCAGTGGACTCCAAGAATTTATTCATGCTTTAGAATTGAGCGAAATCCTGCACGGGAAAGGAGGAGGGAATGGATTGGGCCTTATGGATCGTCGTTGCGGTCGTCATGGCGCTTATTGAGGCGCTTTCGCTCGGCATGTTTACCATGTGGTTCGTTGTCGGGGCTATTGCGGCCTTGGTGGCGCAGCTGCTCGGGTTTGGAGCCGTCGTCCAGATCGTCGTGTTTCTGGTCGTGTCCGTCGTCCTGTTGGTGGCGCTGCGGCCGTATGCGCTGAAGTATCGCAATCGTGGTGAGGCTGCCGAACCGAACCTCATCGGCCAGTCAGCGCGCGTGATTATCGATATACCCGCAGATGGGACCCCGGGCCGGGTGGAAACAGCCGATCGCATGACATGGGCGGCGCTGAGCGCGACGGGCGAGGCGATCGAATTCGGCGCGCGCGTGCATATCGTTGGGCAGGAAAGCATCAAGCTTCTGGTTGAAAGGATCTAACATGGCACTTCTGCTTCTTCTCGTGGTCATCGTGGTGGTCGTCGCGCTCATGTGCGTGAAAATCGTTCCGCAGGCCGAGGCGCGCGTGGTCGAGCGCCTGGGTAGCTACCTGACAACCTGGAACAACGGCCTGCACATGATGGTGCCGTTCATCGACCGCATCAACGGGCGCATCTCGCTTAAAGAGCAGGTGGCCGATTTCCCGCCGCAGCCCGTCATCACCAAGGATAACGTCACGATGTCCATCGACACCGTCATCTACTTCAAGGTGATGGACCCGAAACTGTACACCTACGGTGTGGAAAACCCGATTTCCGCACTTGAGAACCTGACGGCGACTACCCTGCGCAACATCATCGGCGACATGGATCTCGACACGACGCTTACCAGCCGCGATTCCATCAACGGTCAGATGCGCGCGGTCCTCGACGAGGCCACTGACGCTTGGGGCATCAAGGTCAATCGCGTCGAGGTGAAGAACATCACGCCGCCGCAGGCCATTCAGCAGGCGATGGAGAAGCAGATGAAGGCCGAGCGCGAGAAGCGCGAGCAGGTGCTGCTCGCCGAGGCCGAAAAGCAGTCCGCCATCACGGTCGCCGAGGGCAAGAAGCAGGCGCAGATCCTGGAAGCCGAGGCCGATAAGCAGGCGACCATCCTTGCCGCCGAGGCCGAGAAGGAGCGCCAGATTCGCGAGGCCGAGGGCGAGGCGGAGGCCATCAAGACGGTGCAGCAGGCGACGGCGGACGGTATCCGCGCGGTGCGCGAGGCCGGCGCCGACAACGCGGTTCTCACGCTGCAAGCCCTCGATGCCCTCAAGGCGGTGGCCGACGGCAAGGCGACGAAGCTCATCATCCCGAGCGAGATTCAGGGCATGGC
>CAVDXU010000008.1:55101-60621 GCA_963613135.1 bacterium | reverse complement strand
GGCGGTTATGAGGCCGGCGCGTTTTCGCTTCGCCTTGCTTCGCGCATTGCGGGCTCTGCGAGGCTTTCTCGCGCTATGGTCATTCGGGTGATTCGAGGTATTCGTGAAACTGATGCATGTGGCCGACTTGCATGTCGGCAAGCGCGTCAACGGCATTTCCATGCTTGACGATCAGCGCTACATTTTCTCGCAGATGCTCGACATCATCCGCGATAACGGTGTCGATGCGCTGCTCATCGCCGGCGACATTTACGACAAGGCGACGCCATCGGCTGAGGCGGTGACGGTTTTCGACGCGTTTTTGACCGAACTGGTAACGCTTGGTGTGTCTGTGATCGCCATCCCGGGAAACCACGATTCCGCCGAGCGCGTTGCTTACGCGCAAGGGCTGCTTGCGGCGCAGCATGTTCATTTTCCGCCCGTGTATGACGGTGAGATCGCTTGCGTTGAGCTTGCGGACGGCTTGGGGCCGGTGCATGTTTGGTTGCTGCCGTTTTTGAAGCCGGGCGATGTGCGAAGGTTCCACCCTGAAGCGGATATCGGCGACGATTACACGAAGGCCTTGACGGCGGCTCTCGGCGCGTGCGCGGTTGATCAGGGGCAACGAAACGTGATCGTGTCCCATCAGCTGGTCACGGCGTTCGGCATCTCGCCCGAGCGCGCCGACGACGAGATCAAGCTGGGCGGGGTGGACAACGTCGACTTCAGCGTGTACGACGCCTTCGACTACGTGGCGCTTGGGCATGTTCATCGACCGCAGCGCGTTGGACGCGATACCGTGCGCTATGCCGGATCGCCTCTGAAGTATTCGTTCAGCGAAGCGCGCTTTGACAAGAGCTGCGTGGTGGTCGAGCTCGGTGCCAAGTCCGCAGGCGATGCGGTGGGTTCTTGCGCGACGGTTCAGCTGATCCCCTTGCATCCGTTGCATGACATGCGCGAGCTCACGATGCCATTGGCTGACGTTTTACGCAGCGGTGCCTGCGATGCGGCGTCCGAGGACTACGTGCACATCACCTTGACTGACAAGCATCCGCAGCTTGACGCCATGGCGAAGGTCCGAGACGTGTACCCCAACGCGATGGCGCTCGATTACGAATTCGCATCCGCCTTGGTGGCGCGCGGCGAAACCAGAACGGCGGTCAATCCGGATGCCATGGGCATGGCCGACATGTTCGCGTCGTTTTACGAGACGCAGGTGGGCGACGCCATGAGCGATGAGCAGGTGCAACTGGTTTCCTCGCTGGTTCGCGGCATCGAGGAGGCTGAGGCGAGATGAGACCCTGTAAACTGACGCTTTCGGCGTTCGGCCCCTATGCCTGCGCCACCACCGTTGATTTCGAGGCGTTGGGAACCTCCGGCGTGTACTTGGTATGCGGCGACACGGGTGCTGGCAAAACCATGATATTCGATGCCGTGTGCTTCGCGCTTTTCGGCGAGGCGAGTGGAGATGCGAAGGCCGGCGCCCGCTCAACGTCGTCCATGCGCAGCGACTATGCCGCCCCTGATGCCGAAACGTACGTCGAGCTTGAATTTTCCTATCGGGGCGAGCGCTACACGGTAAGGCGGAATCCCGACTACGATCGCGCGAAGCGCCGCGGCGAGGGCATGACCCACCAGGCGTCTTTCGCCGAGCTTACGCTGCCCGATGGCTCGTGCGTATCCGGCACGCGCAACGTGAACGCACGTGTTGAAGAGCTGCTCGGCATCGATGCGGGGCAGTTCAAGCAGATCGTCATGATCGCCCAAGGTGAGTTCCGCAAGCTTTTAACCGCGGACACCGCGGCGCGCGAGTCCATCTTCCGGAAACTGTTCGCTACGGGGCGCTTCGCCAAATTGCAGGACATGCTGGCAACCGAGGCGCGTTCCCTCGAGCGCGAGAACAACCGGCTTGCCGAGAAAATCCAGGCAATCGCCGAGCAGGTTCAGCTTGCGCCGGGCGAGGCGGCGGATAGCCTGGCGGAGCGTTTGCGTTCGGGGGCGCAGCTGGGCGGGTGGCTTTGCGAGGCGCTGTCCGCGGCGGTAGCGGCTGACGAGCCGGAGCATGAGCACCTCGCGGCGCAGGTGGAGGCGCTTCGCAAGCAATGGGCTGACCAGCAAGCCGTTCTCAAGCAAGCGGAGGCGCGGCCGGCTGTCGAGGCCGAGCGGATGAAGCTCGCAAGCGAGATCGAGGGTCTTCAGGTCGCACGCCCGCAGTTGGAGGAGGTGCTTGCCGAGCGAAGGTTGCATGACGGTGAGCGGGCTTCCGCCGTTGAGCAGGCGGTCGTTATCGAAGGCTCTTTGCCGAAGTACGAGCAGCTTTCGCAAGCGAAACAGTTGCTTTCCAAGGCACAGGGTTGTGCTGCTGCGGCGCAGCGTGCTCTTGATGCCGCGCTGCAAAAGCGCGATGCGGCGGTGGCTCAGCTCGAACAGATTCGAGCGGATTTGGATGCGCTTCAGGGTGCCGATGTTCGCCTGGTCGAAGCCCGGAACGCGGACGCCGAAGCAAGGCGAGCGGCCAAGGATTCGAAGGACCTCATCGCCCGTTCGCAATCGCTTGTCCGTGCGATCGAGGGGGCACGGAAGCCCTATGATCTCGCTGTGGGAAACTTGTCGCAGGCGGAAGAGGGCCTCGCCGCAGCTCAGGCAACGTTGGCGGATTTGCAGCGCGCTCAGCGGGCGGGTCGTGCCGGCGTTTTGGCGCTTTCGTTGGTGGCGGGCGAGCCGTGCCCGGTATGCGGATCGATCGAGCACCCGGCGCCGGCGCAAGCTGCTGGCGAAGTGCCGACCGATGCGCAGATCGATGCCGCCTCTGCGGCGGAGCAGCGCGCGAAGGCGGCGGCGGATGCCAGCTCGCTTGAAGCCGCCCGCTTGAAGGCTCAGCTTGACGAGCGCGTCGCCGCCCTTGCCGCATTCGAGTCGGAGCATGCATGCGTCGAAGAGCTCCAGCGTCAGGCCGACGCCGCGGCCGAGAGGTTGTCCGCTGCGCAGGTGAAGCTCGATGACGCCACCCGTACGGCCGAGGCGTATGCGGCGGCGAAGAAGCGCGACGAGGAGCTGTCGGCCGCTATGCAGCAGGCCGAGGTCGACGCGCGATCCTTCGAGGCGAAATTGCGCGATGCTGAACAACAGCGCGTTATCGCCGAGAACGACGTCAAGAGGCTCAAGGCCGATCTGCCGTTCCCCTCCCTGGAGGAGGCGAGGGCGCAGGCGGCGCGCCACCGTGCTGTTGCGGATGATCTGAATCGTGCGCTGAAGGACGCCGAGCAGGCGGTTTCGGCGAACGATGCCGCTCTTGCCACGAAACGCGAGCTGCTTTCCGCTACCGAAAAACGCCTGGCCGATATTCCCCAAATAGATTTGCCCAAGGCCCGCGCGTCGCTTGACGAGCTTCGCGTACAAGGCAAGTCCCTTTCGGATCGCGCGGATGCGCTGAGGTTGCGCCTTGCGACGAACAAGCGCTGCAGCGATCAGCTTTCCGCCGTGCTTGCGATGGCGGGCGATATCCAGGCCCGTTACGGCGCCGTGCGCGATCTTGCCGATGTCGCCAACGGCACGCGCAACGGAGCTGCGAAGATACGCTTCGAGGCGTATGTGCAGGCCATCTACTTCGATCGCGTGATCGCCGCGGCAAATGAGCGCCTGCGCGTCCTTTCCGGCGGGCAGTTCGAGCTGGTGCGCGCCGATGCGTCGTCGGGCAACGCGAAGGCGGGGCTGGGTCTGTACGTGATCGACAGTTTCACCGGGCGCGCACGCGATGCTTCGTCTCTCTCGGGCGGTGAGTCGTTCGAGGCTTCGTTGTGCTTGGCCCTCGGACTGTCGGATGTGGTGCAGGAGCACGCGGGCGGGGTGGAGTTCGACACCATGTTCGTCGACGAGGGCTTCGGCTCGCTCGATCAATCGGCTCTGGCAGGCGCCATCAACCTGCTGTCCGACCTATCCGGCGGAACGAAGCTCGTGGGCATCATCAGCCATGTCGAGGATCTGAAGTCGAACATTCCCAAGAAGATCCTCGTGAAGAAGACGCGCACAGGCTCAACGGTGCGCGTGGAGGCATAGTTCACGCGGGACGGCTCGCGGGTTGAGTCATCGTTGCCGGGGGGCGTCATCGCGATGCCCCCCGGAGTCATCCGGTGCCCGGAGATACGATTGCGCTCTGTGCCAGGCCGACGGCCTCGATCACTGCAAGCAATATGCTGCAAGCGGCATCGATGCATGATTCATCTACTGCGCCCGCAGAACCGAAACGGCATCTTTCCTGCTGATCGCAATCGTTGGGATGAGATACCCGAGAACCATCGTGACAACCCCCAGCGCCAGCGAGCAAGCCACATGCCAGGGTTCGAAAACCATAAGGTTGAAGCCGATGCTTGCCATTGTCGACGAATTGACCGGCATGCTTGCAAGCGCGGTTATCCCGAGGCCTGCGGCTGCGGAGAGCAGCCCGATGACGGCGCCTTCCAATATGAGCGTCAAGGACACCGTGCCGCGCGTCGCGCCGAGAACTCGCATAACGCTCGTCTCGCGCCAGCGGTCGCGCGAACTGAAGAAGGTGATGGCGCCGATGGTCAGCATCGTGACGATTCCCATCAGCAGCAAAAGCACAAGCGATACGAGGCTTACGACCTTGACTATGCCCATCGAGATATTGGTGACGGTGTCCACCAAATCGTAATAGTCGATATGCTTCGAGGAATCGCCCCCGGCGCTGACCGAGTCGTTATAGCTGCCGATGAGGTTGTTCGCGGTGATCCTGTCCTCATAGGTGGGCGTATAGAATCGAATCGTTGCGGGCGTGCTGAAATCCGAATATCCGAGGGATTTCAGATTAAGGGAGTAGGTGTTCTGCGTCGTCGTCGCCATCTTCACTATCAAATCCAGGAACTTTTTCGTCGAAGGATCCATCTGTCCTGAATCATCGGTCGACGAACTCTCGTCCGAATCGATCCATGCGTCATCCTCCGACGTCTCGTCGAAGGCAAAAAGGCTGTCAAGCTCGTCGTATGTGCCCGACAGATCGAATTCCTTGAAGAAGTCGTTTAAGGCTGTATCGATGCCGAGCGACGTGAACACGTCTTCGCTCGAAAGCTTGTGCAGCGATGCTTCAAGATCCTTTAAAGGCTTATAGGTCCCTGCCTTGATTTGCGCCTCGATGTAGACGATGTATGCGTCGTATTCTTCCTCCACATAATCCAGGAGGTAGGGGAGAACTTGCTGCTCGACGAAGGTGTCGAGCTGTTTCTCGGTTTCCTCATCCAGTTCAACGGTGACGAAAGCTTTGTCGATTTCCCTGTTCAGCTTGTCGTTGACATCTTTGCTTGCCAAGTAATTCACCAGGCCGTCGCGCGTTGGGGTCTTGCCTTTCGAGATTGCATCCGCCAGGTAGTCGCTGAACACGTTGAGCAGCGCGTCGTCGATTGCGTCCTCGTCGACATCGACGAGGATTTTATTGTCCTGCGGTGTCGTTCCTAAAATGTCACCCCAAGTAACGGTAATGCCTTCCTCGTCGCTTCCGCTGCCGTCCTCATACGCGTAGCCGCCATC
>CAVDXU010000008.1:52615-55086 GCA_963613135.1 bacterium | reverse complement strand
GCCATCTGCATCATCCTCGTCGGTGAAGATGAGCTCGAAACCCTCGTCGAGGGCGAGGCCGCCCAGTTCACGTTCGATATCGGCGAAGGTCTGCTCCAGGGCCGTGTTCAATTCCTTCTCTATTGAGGAGAACGCAGCATGAATGCTTGCGGAGACGCTGTTCGCCAAATCGTCGAACGTGCGCCCTTGGCTATCGAAGCGAATCCCCGTGAAAACGTCAACATCCGGATTGGCGAGCTGCGCTTTGACGATGTCGGATTCCCCTGCTCTTTGGGCAATGTAGTCTTCCAAAGAGGGGAGGTACCAAAGGCCGGAGGAAAGCGTTTCGGAAGTTGCGTTTTCCGATGGCGCGACCACGCCGACGATTTTCAGGCTTTCCGAATTCGCAACGACCCTTTTCATGAAGTCTTCGTCTGACGAATTGTTTTGCCACGAATCCCCGTCTTCGCTTCGCGTATAGCACTCCGCAACCGACACGAGCTTGAGGTCGAGATCCATATACTCCTGAATCGAGAGGTTGAACGATTCAACCGTTCCGTCTTCGGATAGTTGGCCCGTATTGAAAAACGTCATAGCGTTGTTGAGTCTTTGCAGCCGAGCTTCGATCGAATTCGAGGTTAAATCAAGCCCGGGAATCGAGCGATCGCTTGGAAGGACGAGGACGAGTTCGTTGTAATTCTCCGGCCATCTGCCTTGCAAAACGTCGTATTGCGACGTATAGTTCTCCGTCTTCGCGTCCAAACGCGCCATTGTCGTGAAGCCGGCGGGCGATGTGAAGCTGGCCGTGTATGAGCTGGACAGTCCCGGTATGGTGGACGTTCGCAGGGAAATGGTTCCTGCGCTGGTGTCGGCTGCGAACACCTGCGGCGTTATGCCGTAGTCGTAGTCGATAAGATCGGTGCAGTTGGAAAACGTATCCTTGTTGCCTTCGATATACGACTTGAGCGACTTCAGGTCGTTGTTCTTTGCAGAACGAATTGCTTTCGTTATCAGCTCCGAAGTCGACAGCTGCGTGGAGCTATCGCCCGAAAGCACATCCGTGAGCTCCGTTGAATCGAAGGCGAGCGTGCTGACTTCAAGCGGCTGCTGAGAGAGGCTATCGCGGTTGTCGGTGTCGATGTAGGTCGTGATTCCGTTCGAGATCGCCAAAACGAAGGCGAGGGCAACGATACCGAACATCGCGGACAGGCCTAGAACAAAGCTCCTTCCGCATCGGTTTCGCAAGCTAACACGGACGAAACCGAGTTTGGACGACAGGGGAACGGGTACCGCTTGGGGCTTTGGGGTCGAGATGCAGTTGGAATTGGTTTCGGGAGTTACCGGTTCGGCGTCCACGTGATCGATAACGCCGTCATCGATGCCGATGATATCAGCATTTAGCGACTCGGCAAAACCCGCATCCCGCGTTGCGATCACGACGAGCGAGCGCGCAGACGCGTCTCCGATCTCTTGGATCAAACTCTCCCGTTCGCTTTGCGTAAGGCCAACTTCCGGTTCGTCGAGGAGTATGACCTTCGCGCCTTTGCAGATTGCGCGAGCGAGGGAAAACTGCCGTAGCTGATGTTTTGAGAGCTGCTCGGGAAGGCATTTCCCGTACTCCCCCAATTCTGCATGCTCAAGAGCGGAAATCGACCTTTGAACAACCTCGCGCTTGGAGATTCCTGACAAAGCGAGTGAGGCTTGCATGTTCTCAAGCAAGGAAGCATGGGCAACCAACTCGTCTTTTTGGAAGGCGAATCCAACATCGCGCGCAGTGAAGCCGCATCGCTGCGAATCGCTGAACTTCGAGGCGTCCCTGCCATTGATCTCGATCGTCCCCTTGTCGGGCGTAGCCAGGCAGGCAAGCATGTTCAAGAGGGTTGATTTTCCGGATCCGGATTCGCCAACGACGGCAAAGAGCCCGGTGCTCGGCAAATCGAGATCCACCCGCTTGAGAGCGGTTCTGCAAACGCCTCTTTTTCTGTACGACTTCTCTATGCCGCGAAGTTTATACATTTCGAAACCTCAGTTTAAAGTGGCCGCGCTCTTGGATACAGGATCTTGATTCGAAGTCGATCCCGCGTCTTTCGGTTTGGCCGCTAAGGCCGCCGTTAACCTCGAATGATACCACTCGTGCGGCTCATCTCGGGGCTTGACGAGCGCTGTGGCGCATTGTTTCGCGGGCGAGGGCGCCCTTTGGGCAACGTCTTCCCTCATGACGCAAAAGGGCCGCGAGGATGATGATCCCCGCGGCCCGGATTTCCGCCCCTTAGGGGCTGCCTGCAAAAGAGCCCAGCCGAAACGGCATGTGCCAGCTTTCGCGCTATCGGCGCCCTTTAAGCTTTATAGGTCGTGATGCCGTCGCGAATGGTTTCGAGAACCTTCGTGTTGTGGATCTCGCTGGTCGGAATCTCGAAGAGGTTCTGATCGATGATGATGAGGTCGGCAAGCTTCCCTTCCTCGATCGAGCCGATCTTGTCTTCCATCCTGAC
>CAVDXU010000008.1:0-52380 GCA_963613135.1 bacterium | reverse complement strand
CCCAGGTACTTCTTGTATTCCTCGTTCGTGGTCGTGTGCCAAGCGCCGGTCGAGTTGATGAACACGCCCAGCTTGCCTGCGCGCTCCACTTCACCCGGCTGGAAGCACTGGCAGTGAGCAAAAGCGATGCGCGTGTCGGCATAGCCCGCCTCGCGAACCGCTTGCGCCATATCGAGCGCCACGGTCGTCGTTGCGTCGCCGATCGCATGCATGTAGAGGTCGTAGCCGGCCTTCGCCACCAACAGGCCGATCTGGGCAGCCTCTTCGGAGTTGAAGTTGGGCAGCGCCTTCACGCCGTTGTCGTAAGGCAGGGCCATTGCGGCGGAACGCGACTCGAGGATGCCGTCGCCCAGAATCTTGAAGTACTTGAGCGCCAAGCGGTCGGTGCTCTTCAGGTTCTCGGCCAGATCAGCCGCACCGTCGAGCGCTTCCTCGACGTCGTGGATGTTGGTCGCGATGTAGAAACCGCCGAACAGTCGCTGAGAGAATTCGTCGCTGTTGATGTAATCGGCGAACTCTTGCGTCAGGGAGTCCACGACGAAGGCGAAAACGCCGCAGTCGGCAAAGGCGGTGTAACCCATGGAGGCAAAGGCTTTACCGAGCTCGGAGATGTTGGCGATCATGCTCTCGGCCGAGAAGTAATTGGCGCCCTTGGCAACCTGGATATAGCAGCTCTCGATGCAGCGGCCGGTCGGGTTGCCCTCCTCGTCGCGCACGAAGTAGTTGCTGCCCGGCGTGATGTCCGGCGTGTTCTTGTCGACCCCTGCCGCCTCGAAAGCCTTGTGGTTGCACCAGGCGCCGTGGCAAGAGGACGCGACGAGCAGGATCGGCTTGTCCGCGCAGATCTCGTCCAGGTCGTCGGCCAATGCCGGCTGGGCAGCGAAGATGGTGTCCGGGAAGCCCTGGCCGAAGTAAGCTTCGTTGTCCGGATGAGCTTCGACGAATTCCTTGACGGTCTTGAGGACGTCTTCCTTCGTCTCGCATTCGCTCAGAAGGGCGCCGCATGCAAATGCGGATGTCATCAGGGGATGGATGTGGCCGTCGATGAAGCCCGGAAGCATCATCTTGCCCTCAAGGTCGGTGACCTCGGCGCCCTCGGCGCGCTTCAGTGCTTCGTCCGTTGAGCCGACATAGGCGATTTTGTTGCCCTCGACGACTACGGCTTCCGCCCAAGGCTGCTCCTTGTTCACGGTATAGATTTTGCCGTTGGTGAAAACTCTTTTCTGTGACATAGACTTCCCCTTCTTCACAGGAAACACAACGGCGTAAGTCTACCACGGCGCATGCTCGCCACGAGGCTCGATATTTCCGAATTGGCAGTCGAACGGCGTGTTCGGACGGGAAAGCCGCACATTCGCAAGGAAGCTCCGGCGCCTCTCGTTGCGTGCACTTGCGACGGGCAGGCGCTTGCTGGCCCTTATTCTCCCGACAGCAAGCGCCTCATCCTGCCGCCTTTTCGGCCTACGGCAAGATAGGCCACCAGCGCGCCCGCGGCAACGAACGCCATGCTGATGAACAGCCCGCGGTATCCCAGCCATGGCTCTACCAGGCCGAGCACCAAAGGCCCGACGCCCACGCCGAGGTCCAAGAACATGTAGAACGTGCTGTTCGCCAGTGCGATGCGGCTGTCGGGCGCCATCTGCACGCACAGGGCCAGCGCGCTCGACTGAATGGTTCCGACGCCGAAACCGAGCAGGGCGGCGGCGGTGAGCATGGCGCCCGGCTTGTGAACGCTCGACAGCAGCGCCATCCCGATGATGAACGCCACGAATGCGGGGATCATCACGTACTTGTCGCCCTTGCTGTCGAACAGCTTTCCCGTAAAAGGCCTGGTGGCGAATGTGGCGATGGCATATACGACGAAGAAGAAGCTGCTGGCGGCCTCAAGGCCGCTCTCCTGCGAGAACGGCGTTAGGAACGTCAGCAGGCTCGAGTAGCAGAAATAAAGCACGGCGCATGTTGCCGATAGCGGGAAGATGGTGAACTCCAGGAAGTCCTTCAGGCCGAACTTGTGCTTGCGCACCTTCGCCGCCTTCGCCACGGCGGTTGCATGGCTGCTCGCGCGGCTTGGCTCAGGCACTTTCAGCAGGATGACCGACACCAGATTGCCGACGGCGATGAACGTCGCCGCTGCGAATAGTAGCTGGTAGCCTGCCACCTGCGTGAGGAACATGCCCAAAAACGGCCCGATCGCCGCACCGACGGTGACCGAGAGCATGTAGTAGCCGATGCCCTCGCCTTTACGCGAATTCGGAACGATGGAGGTGACGACCGTCCCTACCGTGGTCGAACCGGCGCCATAGCAAAACCCGTGGCAGAAGCGCAGCACGAACATGACGCCCAGCCCGAGTCCGAACAGGTAGGCGGCTGAAAAAACCACCTCGAGCACCGACACGATCAAAAGCAGGCGCTTGCGCCCGACGCGATCCATGATGCCGCCGGTGACGATGCGCGACACGAGCGCGCCGATGATGAAAATGCTCGCCGCAAGCCCGGCCACCGACGCGGGGCTGCCGTACTGCTTCATCGCGTAATCGGCCACCACCACCATCAGGCAATAGTAGTTCGCCATGATGGCGAAATTGACGCCGGCGCCGAGGATGAAGTCCTTCGTCCAGAGTTTTTCGCGTTCCATGATTGTTCGACAGACCGCCTATTTCGAGGAATCTTTTGCGATGAGCACGGCAACGTCGGATCCTTGAACGACCGCGTAACTGACCGAGCCGAGATAGCCCTTCACGCCGCCTTGCCCGCGGCTGCCCATGATGATGAGGTCGCAGGCTTCGTCCTTCGCGCATTTCAGAAGCAGGGCCGACGGCGAGGTGCCCTTTAGAAGGCGAGCGCGCGTGGGGTTCGGCATGGCCTGCCCGAGTTCCTCCATTTCTGCGAGCACGTTTTGCGCCTGCTGCATGAGCGCGCCTTCTGCCCCGGTGCCCATGCCTATGAGGGTGACGACGTGCACGAAGAGGATCTCCGCTTCCGGATTCTGCTCGGCGATGTTGCGCGCAAGCTCGAGCGCTTTATGCGACGGGGTTGATCCGTCATAGGCTACGAGCATCTTGTTGACCCACATAGGTTGCCCTTTCCTCGAAACTCTCGATGTCGAAGGGGAGTGGGCTGCATGTCGGCGGCTGCGCGTGCATAGTGCGCAATTGCTGTCGTTGTACGCGAAAGCGCTTTCGCTCCCTTTTCCCCTCCGCTTTTTTGCGTATCGTTGCCGAATTGTAACTTTGCAACGTGGTGGTTTTGTTGATGCAACGTGCTGATGCTATGGCTATCGACTTTGGGATAGCGGCATGCGCCCGCTGGCCGCCGATGGCTTGTTGGCGAATGTTTGCGCCCGCTGGCCACTGACGGCTGATTGTCGGCGATTGGAAGGGTGGGCTGGCCTGACGCGACGGCCGGCGAACTCGGGGGAAGGCGCGATGGCAGGCGAAGACGGGCGGGTCGTGATTGGCGGACGCGGGGTAGAGGCCTGCTGCGAAGGCGGGTCGGATTGAGGCCGGCGGACGCGGGGTAGAGGCTTGCGAAGGCGGATCGAATCTGATCGGCATGTGCTTTCGGGGTTGCCGGACGCCCGCCGCGGGTCTGCCGTATAATCGTTGCGGCAATGCGAGTTTGCCCGAAGGGCGAACCCAGCTTTACCCTTCGGGCAGGCAGCTCTGCTTTCCGGCTCAGCGCAAGTTCGCCCTTGCGGTAATGCGCCTTACCGAGAAGGTAAGCGCAACTTTGCCCTTGCAATATTTACGGGCCCCGCCTTGCCGGCGGAGCCCTTCGATAAGGAGGAGACGCGATGAAGACGAGCGATTTCGACTATGAATTGCCGCCCGAGCTGATAGCCCAGGAACCCGCCGCGGTGCGCGATGGCTGCCGCATGCTGGTGATGGATCGCGAGACGGGCGCGCTTGAGGATCGCATCTTCCGCGACATCATCGAGTATCTGAACCCCGGCGATCTGCTGGTGGCGAACGAGACGCGCGTAATGCCGGCGCGCCTTTTGGGCGCCAAGCGCGGCACCGGCGGGCAGGCCGAGGTGTTTTTGCTGCGGCAGCTGGTGGGGGATGCGGCAGCCGCGTACGCCGAGGAACCCCTCTCCGAGGGCATCGGCACCCCCGGCGCGAATCAGCAGGCCATTTGGGAAGTGCTCGTGCGTCCCGGCAAGCGATTGAAGCCCGGCGCGGGAGCCGTGGTGGATTTCGTGGATGCGGCCGGTGAGGTGGCGCTTTCGGCCGAGATCATCGATTGGGCCGCTGGCGCCCAGCGCGGCGAGCGCGTGGCGCGGCTGACCACCACGTATCCCTCGCTTGACGAGGCCCTTCATGCCGTGGGGCACACGCCGCTGCCGCCCTACATCAAGCACTATGCCGGCGACGAGGAGATGTACCAGACGGTGTACTCGCGTCGCGAGAGCTCGGCGGCTGCCCCTACCGCGGGCCTGCATTTCACGCCGGAGCTGATCGAGCGTTTGCGCGAAAAGGGCGTTCGCTGGGAAACGGTCGAGCTGGAGGTGGGCTTGGACACGTTCCGCATCGTGGACGAGGACGACCCGCTGGCGCACAAGATGCATACCGAGCGCTACACCGTGCCGCAGAAAACCGTCGATGCCATCAACGAGACGCATGCGGCGGGCGGGCGCGTCATCGCCGTGGGCACCACGAGCGTGCGCAGCCTGGAAAGCGCGTGGGATGCCCAGGCCAACGCCGGCGCGGGCGCCATCGTTGCGCGTGATCGGGCGGCTACCAGCCTGTACCTGCTGCCGGGCTCGACCTTCCACGTGATCGACGCGCTGGTGACGAACTTCCACGTGCCGCGCAGCACGCTCATGATGCTGGTGAGCGCGTTTTCGACCAGGGAAAACGTGATGGCTGCGTATCATCACGCCATCGAGGAGCGCTACCGCATGCTCTCCTTCGGCGACGCGATGTTCATTCGGTAGGCGCGAGCACGGGCCGGCGGGGGGCGGTGCTGCGCCTGTCGGGCCAGGTTGAAATGCGTGTCGCGCCTACGGGTCGCATTCACATCCTCCGGGCGGTCGTGCGCCTGCGTGCCGCTTTGAAATAGCTGTCGCGCCTTTCAGGTGCTCTTGATTGCTGTTCGAGCTTTCGCTCGAACCTACAAAATCCCAGTTCAGAGTTGACTTTCTGCTGGAATTGGGTGACAAAGGGACGCTCCTGATGTCGCCTTTGTCACGAGCATCCGACTTGTTTGCCGGCACTGCCGACCTCGCCGCTGGTCGCTAGTTCTTCCCCTGTTCCCGCAACGCTTTCAGCACTGCTCGCTTGCGGGCTTGTTTCTTGTCGTATTCGGCCCGCTCGGCCTTGCGGCGGGCGAGGGCTGCCGCCTCGGCGGCGTGTTCGGCCGCATGCCGCGCCCGCTCGGCGGCTTTCACGGCCGCTCGCTGCGCCTTGCGTTGTTCGCGCTCGGCGGCGGCTTCCTTCTCGGAAATGCGGCAGCCGCAGAAGTTCTGCCGGTACATGCCCAGCTCGCGGCTGCGGCGCGTGGCCTCGTCGTAATACGGGCGGAAATCCTCGAACACGGGCGCTACACCCGCCGCGCCGGCGGCCCGTTCAACTTCTTCGCGAATGACCTCGGTGTATTGGTAGGGGCTTACCGAAAGCGTGGTTCCGATGCCGTCGAAGCCAGCCTGCGCGGCCAGCTGCGCGGTTTCCTCGAGCCTCAGGCGGTAGCAACCGCGGCAACGAGCCTCGCGCCGCGCCGGATCCTGCTCAAGGACGCGCCCGCCGCATGTCGCAAGCGCCGCATCGCCGATTTTCCCGGCGACAGCTTCCCACCTATCCGGATCGTAAGCGCCTTCCAGCACATCGATGCCTTCGTCCGCGGCCCAGCTGCGCAGCGTTTGCAGCCGATGCGCATATTCCTCGGCGGGGTGGATGTTCGAGTTCGCGTAGTGGATGGTGATGTCGTGCCCGGCTTCGCGCAAAAGGCGCACCGGCTCCAGCGAGCAGGGCCCGCAGCATGCGTGGAGCAGCAATCTCATGTACGGATCCTCTCTCGACCGTCGGCTCGCATAGGCATTTCATCAACCTTGCGATGAAGCGTTTCAGCTCATTTATACTAGCATGCAGTGCAAATTCAGCGTTTCAATGCCGCGTTGGGCGGCGAATCGTTTCATCACCATTCATGAAAGGGAGCTCGACTGCATGTCGCAAAAAACCTATCGTGCCGTTTTCTTCGATCTTGATGGCACGCTGCTTCCGATCGACCTCGATGCCTTCATGGGAAGCTACTTCAAGGCGCTCGGGGCCTACCTTGCGCCCCTCGGCGTCACCCGGGACGATTTCATGGCCGGCATGCGCGGCGGCATCATGGCCATGGTTGCCAACGACACCGGCAAGCCGAACGCCGACGCTTTCTGGCGGGCCTTCTTCGGCTGCGTTGCCACCCCGACGGCTGCCGGTGCCACCGAGGCCGATTTACGCGGCGCCGTCGATGCCTTCTATGAAACCGAATTCGGTGCTCTCGGTCGCGACGTGCGCCCGAATCCCGCTGCTGCCCGCGCCATCGAGACGCTTGCGCAAAAGGGCTACCCGCTGGCGCTCACCACCATGCCCATGTTCCCGCGCCGCGCAGTGGAATGGCGTCTGACCTGGGCGGGTGTTAACCCGAAGGCTTTCAACCGCATCACCACGTTCAACAATTCCACGGCGGTCAAGCCCAAGCTGAACTACTACGCCGAAAACCTCGCCGCGGCGGGCCTGGCGGGCGCCGACGTGCTCATGGTGGGCAACAACACCAAGGAGGACATGGCCGCTTGCAAGCTCGGCTGCGACGGATACCTGGTCACCGACTGCTTGATCGACCCCGAAGGGTTCGACATCGCCTCGGTGCGCTCGGGTTCGCTCGACGACTTCGCCGCCTGGGTTGAAAGGCTTCCGAACTGCGAAAACCCTGCGCAAAATATCACGGATGGCGAAGTTGCGGCCGATGCGTGCGCCTCTGTGCTCGCGGCTGCGGGCATCGCCGACGGCGCGGCGGGCGGCAGCAAGACGCTTGAAGAGGCCGGTGCTTCCGGCGGCGCGAATTTCATGATCAACGGAATGGAGTAGCCATATGGCTTTGTTCGATTGCACCTGCGACGCAACCAGCGCCCACGCCCGCGCGCTCACCTACGAAACCGCGCACGGCACCTTTCAAACGCCCATGTTCATGCCGGTGGGCACCTCGGCCACCGTCAAGGGCATCACGGTCGATCAGCTGCACGATCTGAAAAGCCAGGTGGTGCTGGCGAACACGTATCACCTGTCGCTGCGCCCGGGCGCCGATTTGGTCGAGGAGGCCGGCGGCGTGCACAAGTTCATGAACTACGACGGGCCGATGCTGACCGACTCGGGCGGGTTCCAGGTGTTTTCCCTGGCCGACACGCTGAAGCTTGACGCCGACGGGCTGACGTTCCGCAGCATCTACGACGGCAGCTATGTGCGTTGGACGCCCGAGATCAACATGCATATCCAAGAGCAGATCGGCGCCGATATCGCCATGCAGCTGGACCAGTGCACGCCCTATCCGGCCGAGCGCAGCTTCGTGGCCAACGCGGTCGATCTTTCCGCGAACTGGGCTCGCCGGTGTTTGGCGGCCCACAAGCGCCCTGATCAGACGCTGTTCGGCATCGTGCAGGGCGGCATGGAGCTTGACTTGCGCCTGGAAAGCATCCGCCGCCTGCGCGAGATAGAGGAGGAAAGCCTGGCGGCGGGCGGCCGGCGTTTCGGCGGCTTCGGCATCGGCGGTTATTCCGTGGGCGAGGACCATGAGACGATGTTCGCCACGCTCGGCCAGGTGGCGCGCGCGTTGCCCGACGACCGTCCGCGCTACCTGATGGGCGTAGGCAATCCGACCACGCTCGTGCGCGCGGTGCGCGAGGGCGTGGACATGTTCGACTGCGTGCTGCCCACGCGCACGGCTCGCATGGGCACCGCGTTTTCCAGCACGGGCCGCATGAACCTGCGCAACGCGAAATTCACGCACGACTTCACGCCGCTCGACCACAGCTGCACGTGCCCGACCTGCCAAAACTACACGCGCGCCTACCTGCGGCACCTGGTGAAGCAAAACGAGATGCTCGGCGCCATCCTGCTGTCGGTACACAACCTGCACTTCTTGATCGATTTGATGCGCCGCGCGCGCGAGGCCGTGCTGGCAGGCGAATACGAGCAGTTCTACCAGAACTGGATGGAAAGCCCCGCCGCGAAGGACTACTAGGAGAGGCGTTAGGAGAGGCGCATGTCTGATTTTGATGCGAAAGATGCCCCGGCGGCGCAGATTGCGTCGGCGTCTTTGTCGGGCGCGGCGCCGGATAGCGGCGTTGCTGGCGACATCGACGCTGCCGCCAGCGAGCTTGCGGCGGGTCTTGCGGGCGCGCCCGGCGAGCTTGGTGCGCTTGCCTATCACCTATACGACACCAACCCCGAGCTTACCGAGGAGGAGGCCTTCGAGGCATTCACCGATTGGGTGGCCTCGCGCGGCATCGAGCTGTGGCCCCATCAGGAAGAAGCGCTCATGTCGTTGATGGTGGGCGATCATGTGGTGCTGGGAACGCCGACGGGAAGCGGCAAGAGCCTGGTCGCGCTCGGGATGCATTTCATGGCCATGTGCTTCGGCGAGACGTCGTATTACACGGCTCCCATCAAGGCTTTGGTGAGCGAGAAGTTCTTCCAGCTGGTCAAACTGCTCGGCCGCGAAAACGTCGGCATGGTCACGGGCGACGTGCATATCAATACCACCGCGCCGGTCATTTGCTGCACGCAGGAGATTCTGGCGAACCTCGCCTTGCGCGAGGGCCCCGACACGCTCGTTCATTCGGTTGCTTGCGACGAATTCCATTTCTTCGCCGACAGCGATAGGGGCTGGGCGTGGCAGGTCCCGTTGCTTATTTTGCCGCACACGCAGTTTCTGCTGATGAGCGCCACGCTCGGCGACGTCTCCGATATTGCGGGGCTGCTTAAAAGGCAGACCGACCGAGACGTATCGCTGGTGGTCGACGCCCCCCGGCCTGTTCCTTTGGCATATGAATATTCGCTGACGCCTCTTGAGGGCACCGTCGAGCTTGCCCTGCGCGCCGGCGAGGGTCCGCTGTACATCGTGCATTTCTCGCAGGATGCGGCCATCACGAGCGCGCAATCTCTGGCTAGTTACGGCGTGGCGTCGAAGGCCGAGCGGGAAGCGGTCAAGGAAGCCATGAAGGGCGCGCAGTTCAACACGGCATTCGGCAAAACGCTCAAGCGCCTGCTCGGCTGCGGCGTCGGCGTGCATCATGCCGGCATGCTGCCGCGTTACCGCTTGCTCGTCGAGAAGCTTGCCCAGCAGGGGCTGCTCCCCGTCATCTGCGGCACCGACACTTTGGGGGTGGGCATCAACGTCCCCATCCACACGGTTGTGCTCACGCAGCTGACGAAGTTCGACGGCCGCAAGATGCGCCGTTTGCGCAGCCGTGAATTTCATCAGGTCGCTGGACGTGCGGGGCGCAGCGGCTTCGACACCGAGGGCATGGTCATCGCCGAGGCGCCCGAGCACGATATCGAAAACCATAAAGCCGAGGTCAAGGCCGCGGGTGATCCGAAGAAGCTCAAGAAGATCAAGAAGAAGCGCCCGCCCGAGGGCTTTGTCAACTGGAATGAGAACACCTTCACGACGCTCGTCGATTCCACGCCTGAGAAGCTCACGCCGCGGTTGCGCATCACGCATTCGATGATGCTTGCCGAGGTCGAGCAGGGCGGCAATGCCAAGGCCCGCGTCGACGAGCTGATAGAGGCCAGCTTGCAGCCCGATACCGAAAAAGCCGCGCATCATGTGCGCGCGGCCGAGGTCCTGCAAACGCTGATCGATGCCGATGTCGTCGAGCGCTACGTTGACGATGCCGGCGAAGAGGCCTATCGCGTCACCGACAACCTGCCCGATGATTTCGCGCTTGATCAGCCGCTTTCCCCGTTCTTGCTCGCGTCGCTCGAATTGCTCGATCCGGAAAGCCCCACCTATGCGCTCGACGTGATATCGATGGTCGAGGCGACCCTTGAGGACCCGCGTCAGATCCTGCGCGCCCAAGAGCGCAAGGCGCGCGACGCGGCCATGGCCGAGATGAAGATGGACGGCATCGAGTACGAGGAGCGTCTCGAACGCCTTGCCGAGGTTACCTACGAAAAGCCCTTGGCCGAGCTGCTGGATAGGGCCTTTGTGACGTATTGCGAGGCGGTTCCGTGGGCGCGTGATTACTGCTTGCGCCCGAAATCCATCTTGCGCGACATGATCGAATGCGCCGCCGACTTCAAGGGGTATATCCAAAAGCTGGGCATCATGCGCTACGAGGGCATCTTACTGCGCTATCTTTCCGAGGCGTTTCGGTCTCTTTCCCGAACCGTTCCCGAAGGGAAGTACGACGAGCAGCTTGAGGATTTCATCGCCTGGCTCGGCGTGGTCGTGCGCAGCGTCGACAGCAGCTTGATCGACGAGTGGGAAAGCGCCGGCGCCTCCTTGGACGAGGCGCCCCCCAGCGCCGATGCGGCCAACGTGGTGGTGAAAGACCGGCGCGGTTTGGAGGTGCTGGTGCGCAACGCCCTGTTCAGCCGCGTACGCTATGCGGCGCATCGCGACATCGCGGCGCTGGGCGAGCTCGATGGCGAATGGGGCTTCGGGGAACGCGCCTGGGCGCAGGTGCTCGACGCCTACTTCGAGGCGCATGAGGAAATCCTGCTCGACGCCGATGCCCGTTCGAAGGCGTATCTGATCTTGAACTCGGCCGACGAGGATGAGGCCCATGTGTGGCACGTTCGCCAGATCTTCCATGACGGCGAGGGCGACAACGATTTCGCCATCGCCGCGGATGTCGATTTGGACGCCACGCAGTCCGGTGATTCGGTCGTGTTCAGGGGCTATCAGGTAGGCTTCATCGAGGACATCATTAACGACTTGCGATAATGTCTTTATGTGTCCATCTCAGTGGACACATAAAACTCTCGAACCCTATACCATGCCTAAGTGTTGGTTACCGGACACGGCATGGTTAGGAGTTCATCATGTTCAATCGCATCCATCCCACCGAGACGTATCTTGATGTGAAGAGCGAGTCGCGCGCACTTGCGGGCAAGCATGCGCGGCGCACCTGGAAGCCCATCTCAACGGAACCCGCGCGCCCGTTGCCGGCGGTCAACGCCGTGAGCACCGCAGATCTTGAGGGGAAGTTCAACGAGTTCTTCCGCATGGGAGCCGTGGTCGCCGTTGGCGAGCTGTTCGCCGAGGGCATGCTCGGCTGGCCTTTGTGCGTGTCGTCCGACGTGCGGAGCTTTCTCGAAAGCTTTGGCGTGGCAAGCCTCGACGACGTGCGCGCTCTCGGCATCACCGGTCCGTATTTGGACGATTTCGAGCAGCTGTTCGCCGATGAGGCCCACCAGCCGCCTGCGGCTTAGCCGCCGCATCACATGATCGGCTACCGACGGCTCACTCACTCACTCACTCACTCACTCGCCGCGCGGCCGCATTGCGCTCCGGGATATAAGCCGGGCCGCAACGCGGCCGCATCGTTTTTCCCTTCGCCCCTGGGGAAACGCCTTTTCCGGCACGGGCGTTGCCGCTAGACCTCTCGTCGCGTCCGCTCTGCCCCATACGGCTTCGATGATGGGCGATCCTGCGCGACTCCCTCGCCCCAAGCGGTACAATGACATGGTCGCGAAACGTTTTGCGCTTGAAGCGCACGAGGAAAGGATGGCCGATGTCATCGATCGACCTTGAAGAGCTGATCACTTCCATTCCCGACTACCCTGAGCCGGGCGTCGTATTCAAGGACATCACGACCTTGATGAAAGACCCTGATGGCTTTGCTCGGGTCATTGATGGGATCGCTGATCATTTCAAGGATGCCGGGGTCACGAAGGTCATCGGCGCCGAGGCGCGCGGTTTCTGCATCGGCGCTCCGGTCGCCTATCGTCTGCACGCCGGGTTCGTGCCAGCCCGCAAGCCGGGCAAGCTGCCGCGCGAAACCTTCTCGGCATCGTATGCGTTGGAGTACGGTAGCGATGAGCTGCACATACACGCCGATGCCCTCGAAGCGGGGGATAGGGTGATCATCGTCGACGACCTGTTCGCCACGGGAGGTACGGCCATCGCCCAGATCGAGCTCGTCGAGAAGTTCGGCGCCAAGCTGGTCGGTCTCGCTTGCCTGATGGAGCTGGAATTCCTCCATCCGCGCGAGGCCATCGCGGCTCGTGCGGACGTCGACGTGTTCTCGATGGTGCAGGTCGGTTAGGCCTTCAATCGTTTAGGTTTTCACGCATCATTTCTTCAGGTTATTGAAGGCGGGTGCTCGCCATGATGGTTGTCGGCCGCCCGCCTTTAACATTTCTTTTACAAGGCTTCGCTACACTTGCTGGGAAAAAGGAGGCTGGCGCAGGATGCAACGAACAAGGAAATACACCTTATCCCAGCTCAGCGGCCTGCTTCCGGAGCCTGATGCATCGGCGAACAAGTATACGCGCGGCAAGGCTGTGCTGGTTGCGGGTTGCGCCGACTATCCGGGCGCGGCCTGCTTGGCTGCGCTGGCGGCTCAGCGCTCGGGTGCCGGCTATGTCGAGGTCGCTTGCGCCCCTGAATCTGTTGCCCAAGTAAGGATCGCGAGCCCTTCGCTGGTGGTGCGCCCGTGGACCCAGCTGGCCGAATACTCGAAGCTCGATCCCGATGAGCGGGGCGTCGGCGCGCCGCAGGTGCCCGCGGGGGAGCCTTCGGCGAAGCTGCTGCAGCAAACGATCCGCGCCGCGCGTCCCGCGCATTTGGCCCCCCGGCCCCGCGTGCTTGGCCCTCAAGTTACCAAAAACCCTACCGCATTCCTGGTGGGCAGCGGATTCGACGCCGCCGACCCTCTTTCCGCAAGCTTGACTTGCGCGGTCCTTGCCGGAGCTGCGGCGCCGGTGGTCGTCGATGGCGGCGGCCTTGATGTGCTGGCGACTCCTGAGGGACGCTTGATCCTGCGCCAGCGGTTCGTCGACGGCCTGACGACCGTCGTCACGCCGCATGCCGGCGAAGCGGCACGCCTTGCACGCGCGCTGGATCTGCCAACCGATGATGCCGCTCTTCTTTCCCGCCTGCTCTCGCTTGCCTTCGGCGTCGTGGTCATGCTCAAAGGGCCTGACACGTTCGTATCCGATGGTGATGCGGTATATCGCATGCCGTGGGGCACCTCGGCGCTCGCCAAAGCCGGTACGGGAGATGTCCTCGCGGGCATGACCTGCGCTTTGCTTGCCCAGGGTTTAGATGTTGTGGACGCTTGCATGCTTGCTTCGACCTTGCATGCGAAAGCCGGGTCTGCGGCGGCAAAGCGCTTCGACGATATCTGCGTCATCCCCACCGACGTCATCGATGCCATCCCTCAGGCGGTTATCGAACTTCGCCGCGCCCGTGATAAGGCCTCGAAGTAGCACCTTCTGCACATGTGGGCGTGCTAAAATCCGTATCCGAAACTTCCACATCCGTGACGCATGCTGACTGGGCCTCGGGCGGCGCGGCGGCCGTCGTGCGCCGATTCGCCCTGCGCAGTCGCTCATGCGACACATATCGAGACATAAGCTCTGAAAGGCAGTGCGCTCATGGCTGACGGCAACGCTTGGCAAGAACCCCTTCTCGACGAATCCGACCTCGCCGCTGCCGCGAGCGATCCCGCAGCGCGCATCGACGCGCTGCGCCGCGAGATCGAGCACAACTCCTACCTGTACTACGCCAAGGACGCGCCGGCCATCAGCGACGCCGCGTTCGACTCGCTCATGCACGAGCTGCGCGCCCTCGAGGCGGCGCATCCCGAGCTCATCGACCCGGCAAGCCCCACCCAGCGCGTCGGCGGCTACGTGGGGGAGCAGTTCGCGCCCATCGTGCATGAGCGGCGCATGTACTCGCTAGACGATGCCATGGGCGCGGGCGAGCTCGACGAATGGCTCGCCCGCGTCGAGGAGTTCTTCGGCAGCATCCCGCCGCTCGTGTGCGAGCTGAAGATCGATGGCTCCTCGGTTGCGCTCACCTACGAGAACGGTCGCCTCGCCCGCGCCGCCACGCGCGGCGACGGTACCACGGGCGAGGACATCACCGCCAACGTGCGCACCGTCAAGGACGTGCCGCTGCGCCTGCGCGACGAGGCGCTGCCCGCCATTCGCGACCTCGCATCGCCCCTGGAGCTGCGCGGCGAATGCTACATGCCGAAGTCCAGCTTCGAGGCCTTGAACGCCGCCGCCGAGGCCAATGGCAAGCAGCCTTTCGCCAACCCGCGCAACGCGGCTGCCGGCAGCTTGCGGCAGAAGGATGCGCAGATCACCGCGCACCGCGATCTTTCGACGTTCATTTACGCCATCGGCGTGGAGAGCAAGCTGGGGATCGATTCGCAGTGGGAGCTTTTGCAGTGGCTTTCCCGCGCCGGCTTCCACGTGAACCCCGACATCGCGCTGGTGGGCTCGGCCGACGAGGTGCACGAGTTTTGCCGCAAGAGCCTTGAGCGCCGCGACTCGCTGCCCTACGACATCGACGGCGTGGTGGTGAAGGTGAACTCGTTCGCGCAGCAGGAGGCCATGGGCTACACCGCGCGCGCCCCGCGCTGGGCCATCGCGTTCAAGTTCCCGCCCGAGGAGAAGACGACGCTGCTGCGCGACATCACCGTGCAGGTGGGGCGCACGGGCAAGCTGACGCCGGTTGCGGAGATGGACCCGGTGCTGGTGGCGGGCTCGACCGTCTCTCGCGCGACGCTGCACAACGAGGACGAGGTGCTGCGCAAGGACGTGCGCGTGGGCGACACGGTCATCGTGCGCAAGGCCGGCGACGTCATTCCCGAGGTGCTGGGGCCGGTCGAGTCGCTGCGCCCGGACGGGGCGGCGCCGTGGAGCATGCCGAGGACGTGCCCGAGCTGCGGAAGCCCCGTGGTGCGCGAGGAAGGCGAGGCCGATTACCGCTGTATCTCCATCGACTGCCCCGCGCAGGCCATCGAGCGCCTGCTGCATTGGGTGAGCCGTGGCGCCATGGACATCGACGGCATGGGCGAGGAGATCGTGAAACGCCTGGTGGACGCGGGGCGCGTGAGCGATGTTGCCGACTTCTACACGCTCGATGCGGTGGAGCTGGCGCAGCTGGATACCGGGCGGACCAACAAAGACGGCGAGGTCATCCGCCTGGGACAGGTGACGGCGAAGAAGCTTGTGGCGGCCATCGACGAGTCGCGCACGCGCCCGTTTGCCCGCCCGTTGTTCGGGCTGGGCATGCGTCACGTGGGCAAAACGATGGCCGAGACGCTGGCGCGCGCGTTCCCGAGCGTGGAGGCGCTCATGGCCGCGAGTGAGGAGGCGCTGGCGGCGGTGGACGGCGTGGGGCCGAAGATCGCGCACTCAACGTACCTTTTCTTGCGCACGCCCGACAACGTGCAGGTGATCGAGCGGCTGCGCAAGCATGGCGTGCGGCTGGCCGACGACGTCGAGGCGTCTGCGGCCGTGGCGCTGCCGCAGACGCTCGCGGGCTTGACGTTCGTGCTGACGGGGAGCCTGACGCAGTCGGGCATGACGCGCGACGAGGCGGGAGCGAGCTTGAAAGCGCGCGGCGCGAAGGTGTCGGGCAGCGTGTCGAAGAAGACGAGCTACGTGGTTGCGGGCGAAGCGGCCGGTAGCAAGCTGGCGAAAGCGGAGTCGCTTGGCGTGCCGGTGCTCGACGAGGCGGCGCTGCTGCACATCCTGGAGACGGGCGAGGTGCCGGCGACTGCGAGCGAGTAGCGGCCGCAAGCTGCCGGCGTTGGCATGCGGCAGCGGGCGGTCGCGTCCCTGCGGCGCCGCCGGCCGCCGGCGGGCGGTCCCGAGTCGCTTAGCCGCCAAAAGCTCGCAAGGGGATGCCACGTTGCCTTTCTTTTCCTTGAAACCCGTTTGCCTTGGAAAAGTTACGATTTGAGTATTCGTAACACCCGTCATGGTTCGGTTGCTGGTATAGTGTGTTACGAATCTACTAGACGTAACACCATGCTTGCGCGACTCAAGCTGCATACCGGGAGGATTCTGTGGAAGCGATAACTAGACGAACGTTCGCGAAGATGACATGCGCTGGTGCCCTAAGCGTCGCCGGCGCAGCTGCGTTATCGGGTTGCGCGACCGACGAGGCGTCACGCGCGGGTTCGCAAACGGGTTCCTCCTCAGCCGCCAAAAATCAGGTCATCATTTCGATGCCGACCACGAGCGAGCCTGCCGCGGGTTTCGATCCGTTCGTCAGCTGGGGTTGCGGCGAGCACGTGCACGAGCCGCTCATTCAGTCCACGCTGCTCACCACAACGGCCGATATGGGCTTCGAAAACGATCTTGCAACATCTTATAGCTGCAGTGATGATGGGTTGACCTGGACGTTCAAAATCCGCACCGATGCCGTGTTCACCAATGGGGCGAAGCTTTCCGCCCGCGACGTTGCCTATACGATCAACGGCATCAAGGAAAGCGCCGCCTCAGAATGCGATCTGACCATGGTGGATGGCGCCGAGGCTGTCGATGATGAAACCTGCCTCATCACGCTGGCAAAGCCGTTCAATGCGCTTCTGTACACGTTGGCGACCATCGGCATCGTGCCCGATGGCGGCCATGGCGCCGATTACGGATCCAACCCCGTGGGCAGCGGGCGCTACATGCTTGAGCAGTGGGATCGCGGCCAGCAGGTCATTTTGAAGGCGAACCCTGACTATTACGGCAAGGCGCCTTCGATCGAGCGCGTCGTCGTGGTGTTCATGGAGGAGGACGCGAGCTTGGCTGCCGCGCAAGCTTCTCAGGTGGACGTCGCTTACACGAGCGCCACCTTCGCCGCCCAGCAACCGCGAGGCTTCGACCTGCTCAACTGCGCTTCGGTGGATTCTCGCGGGGTGTCCCTGCCTTGCGTGGCGCCGGGGGCTGACCGCGTCGTTTCGGGGCAGCGCTATGACGCGGGCAACGCCGTCACGCAGGATGTCGCCGTTCGCCGCGCTATCAATTACGGCGTGGATCGCGCGCGCCTGATCGAGCATGTCCTCAACGGGTACGGCGAGGTCGCCTTCAGCGTTGCCGACGCGATGCCGTGGACCTCCGACGATATGCGCTGCGCAACCGATGTCGATAGGGCTTTGGCGCTGCTTGACGAAGCTGGTTGGGTTGCGGGATCCGATGGTATCCGCTCGCGCGATGGCGTCGTTGCGGCCTTCGACCTGTATTACAGCGCTTCCGACACCGTGCGCCAGGCGATCGCGCTCGAGCTTGCGGACCAGTTGCGCGACTTGGGCATCAAGGTCACGCCGCGCGGCGCATCGTGGGATGAGATCTACGCGCATGAGTTCTCGGATCCCGTCGTGTGGGGGTGGGGGACGAACAGCCCCATCGAGACGTACAACCTCACCTATTCGACGAGTTCGGGAAACTACGCCTGCTATTCCGATCCGACGGTTGATGCGCATTTGGACGCGGCTTTGGCCTGCGCGAATATCGAGGATTCCTATGACGAATGGAAGCTTGCGCAGTGGGATGGGAGCGCAGGCGTCGCCCCGCAGGGTGCGGCAACGTGGCTGTGGCTCGCCAACGTCGACCACCTCTACTTCGTTGCGGAAGGCTTGAAGGTTGCTGATCAGAAGCCGCATCCCCATGGGCATGGATGGTCCTTGGCGAACAACGTCGATCAGTGGAGCTGGGCTTGAGCTTGAATCGACTCCCCATAGCGATCATTCGATTCTGCCTGCTCATGGCAGCGGTGAGCTTCGTCGTCTTCTTCTTGGTGAGCGCCTCGCCGATCGATCCCGTGCAGTCGAACGTCGGTCAGGCGGCGCTGGTGAACATGTCGTCGGACAAGGTTGCCGAACTTGAGCGGTATTGGGGATCGGACGCGCCGTTGTGGCAACGCTACGTTTCGTGGATAGCCGGGGTTGTTCAGGGCGATTGGGGGACATCGCTGCGATTCAACGCGCCTGTTTCCCAGGTCATCGCGCATCGCGCGGCTAGTTCGCTGGCCCTGATGGGCATCGCTTGGGTTGCAAGCGGCCTTATCGGATTCGCGCTCGGCGTTGCCGCCGGCGTCCGCCGCGACAGCGTGCTCGACCGGGCGGTTCGGGTGTACTGCTTTCTTCTGGCCTCAACGCCGACGTTTTGGCTCGCCCTGGTGATGCTCATGGTTTTCGCGGTGGCGCTCGGGTGGTTCCCCGTCGGCTTCTCGGTTCCGATCGGGATGGATGCGGCCGATGTGACGCTTGCCGATGCCGCACGTCACCTGGTATTGCCCGCGCTCACGCTTTCCGTGACCGGGGTGGCGAACATCGCCTTGCATACGCGCGAGAAGGTCGTGGACGTGATGGCGTCGGATTACGTCCGTTTCGCGCGCATGCGCGGCGAATCCGAGGCGAGCATCGTTGCGCATCACGTGCTGCGCAACGTCTCGCTGCCCGCGATCACCCTGCAATGCGCTTCGATCGCCGAGATTTTCGGCGGCTCGGTCTTGGTAGAGCAGGTGTTTTCCTATCCCGGGCTTGGCCAGGCGGCCGTCACGGCGGGACTTGGCGGCGATGCGGCCCTGCTTGCCGGCATCGCCTTGGTAAGCGCCGCGCTCGTCTTTTGCGGGAACGCGGCGGCCAACGTCGCGTATGGCTTGCTGGATCCGCGAATGCGAACCAAGGAGCGCGCATGAGCAGGGTAGCGGGAATTTTCGCCGGCAAAAACGAAGCGGGCTGCGGCCGCAGCGCCGCCGACGTGCGGCGCCGTGAAGCGGATTTGGGAGACGCTTCCGTGATGCTGTTGCACAACCCTTCGCATAGGTATCTGGGCGGCAGGAGGTGGACTCTGGCGGCATGCATCGTCTCCGCGCTCGCTTTGGTGCTGATCGTGGTGTGCGGCGTGCTTTCCCAACAGGCGGCATCGACGACCGATTTCGCTGTGAAGCTTTCCGCGCCCTGTTTCGCGCATCCCTTTGGCACGGACATGATGGGTCGCGACATGCTTTCGCGAACGCTCGCGGGCCTATCAACCAGCGTGCTTTTAGGGCTGGCGGCGGCATGCGTCTCCTCTCTCATCGCGATCGTGCTCGGTTTGGCGGCTGCTTTGGGCGGAAAACGCATCGATGCCCTCGTGAGTTGGATGATCGATCTGATGATGGGCATTCCCCATATCGTTCTGCTCGTGCTCATATCCTATGCTCTCGGGCGCGGGTTTTGGGGCGTGTGCGCCGGCATCGCGCTGACACACTGGGCAAGCCTGGCGCGTATCGTGCGCGCCGAGGTGCTGCAATGCAGGCAATCGCAGTTCGTCGCCGTCGCTCGCCGGGTGGGGTCAAGCCCTGCCGCCATCGCCCGCGATCATATGATTCCCTATGTGCTTCCGCAGTTCATCGTTGGTTTGATCCTGCTTTTCCCGCATGCGATCCTGCATGAGGCGGCTATCACGTTTCTGGGGTTCGGCCTTTCCCCCGATGCGCCGGCCATCGGGGTCATTTTGAGCGAATCGATGTCGTATCTGTCGATGGGCGCTTGGTGGCTTGCCGCCTTCCCCGGTTTGGCGCTCGTGCTGGTCGTCGTGTTGTTCGACGTATGCGGGCAGAACCTGCGCAAGCTCATCGATCCGCATACGGCGCAAGGGTAGGGGGTGCGCATGGAGCAAGATCCTCATGCAGATGCCGAGATGCATCATCACCATACGCATGCGCCGGGTGCTCATCATGGGCAGGGGCATCATCTGCTGCAGGTCGAGAACCTCTCGGTTTCATTCAGCATGTACGATCCGGACCAGCCGTTCCTGAAGGCACGCAAGCAAGAGGTCGAGGTGCTGCACGATCTTTCCGTGGCGGTTCACGAAGGCGAGATCATCGCGATCGTTGGAGCGTCGGGTTCCGGCAAGACCTTGCTGGCCGATGCCATCATGGGCCTTTTCGAGCCGAATGCGCGGGTTTCGGGTTCCATCTGGTTCGACGGGAAGCTTGTCGATGCGCGCGATCTGGCTCATTTGCGCGGCCGGGGCATCTCTCTTGTGCCGCAGGGGGTGTCAAGCCTTGATCCCATGATGCGCGTTGGGCGGCAGGTCGAAGGTTTTGCGACGGGAGAGGGCCGCGCGGTGCGCAAGCGTCGCCGCATCGAGCTGTTCGAGCGTTACGGTTTGGGCGCGGACGTCGCGAAATGCTACCCGCATGAACTGTCCGGCGGGATGGCTCGCAGGGTTCTTCTGTGCTGCGCGTTGATGGATAACCCGCGCCTGATCGTTGCCGACGAGCCGACGCCAGGGCTCGATCTCGAGCTTGCGGTACGCGCGCTCGACGATTTCAGATCGTTTGCCGATGCGGGCGGCGGCGTCCTTTTGATCACTCATGATATCGATCTGGCGCTTCGCGTGGCGGACCGGGTGGCGGTTTTCAAGGATGGGACGATCATCGAGGAGACGGCGACCGCCAATTTCGCCAGTCCCGATACCTTGCGGCATCCATTCACCAAGGCGTTATGGCGCGCCCTACCCGAGCATGGTTTGCAGATTGAAGATGGTTCGGAAGGCGGAAAAGGCGTGGCGAGTGGGGATGACGCTGCGGGTGTGAAAAACGTGGAAGGCGCAGCGAGTGGGGAAGGCGAAACAGGTGCGGAAAGCGCGGAGGGCGCAGCCGGCACGGAAAGCGGGGGTGGCGATGCTTGAGGCGCAAGGCGTATCGTTTCGCTATGACGGCGGGCGGCTGCTGTTCGACCATTTCTCTTGTGCCATCGGGCCGCAGGAGCGCGTAGCCTTGCAAGCGCCGTCGGGTTTCGGGAAGTCAACGCTGTGCCGATTGCTTTCGGGCTACGAGCGGCCGCAGGCGGGAGGGGTTTCATGCGATGGGGAACCGCTATCTTTGCGGGGCGTTTGCCCGGTTCAGCTGATCATGCAGCACCCCGAGCTGGCCGTCGATCCGCGCATGCGCATGCGCGCCATGCTCGCCGAAGGGGGCGCGGTCGATGATGGCTTGCTTGATCGTCTCGGCATTCATCGAGAGTGGCTGAGCCGCTTTCCCCATGAGCTTTCGGGCGGCGAGCTGCAGAGGTTCTGCATCGCGCGCGCTCTGTCCACACGTCCGCGTTATCTTGTCTGCGACGAGGTGTCCACGATGCTCGATGCCATCACGCAGGCGCGTATCTGGCGCGTGCTGCTCGATTACGCGCGGGATGAGGGCGCGGGGATGCTGTTCGTATCCCACTCGCCCGCGCTCACGGATCGCATCGCCACCCGCACGATCGATTTGACGCAAGAGGTTGCCCGCTGAAGCGCGAGCGGCAAGCGATTCCGCAGGTCATGATAGCTACGACGAAAGGAACACGATGGGCATTCGCGAGGACATCGAAGCATTCCATCCGCAGTGCGAACAGGAAGAAGCTGACCGAGCGTTCATATTGAAGCAGCTCGATAGCGACCCGGACGCGTTCGACCGCAGCGCCCCTGCTCATATGACGGCTTCCATTTGGACCGTCGACCCGACGTTCTCCCAAACGCTTTTGGAATACCACAACATTTATGATTCGTGGAGCTGGATCGGCGGGCATGCGGATGGCGAGCGCGACCTGAAGGCCGTGGCCCTTCGCGAGCTGGCTGAAGAAACCGGCGTGTCCGACGCGCGCATCGTGGAGTGCGAACCGTGCGGGATTTTCTCACTGGAGGTTTTGACGGTCGATGGACATATGAAGAAGGGTCGATACGTGAGCTCGCATCTGCATCTCAACGTGACCTATCTGGCTGTTGCGGATCCCGCAAGCCCCCTTTTGCTGGCGCCAAACGAGATCAGCGCTTTAAAATGGGCGCCGCTCGACGACGCGGTCAGGTTATCGAGCGAACCTTGGATCCGCGACAACGTGTACCGCAAGCTCATCGAGAAAACGCGCGTGATGTCGCAGCAATTCGCGATCTAGAAAACTTTTTTGAAAATAAGGGTTGCGCCAAATTCAGGATTGCGTATAATTCTATCTCGCGCCACGAAAGGCCGCACCGAATTCCTCGGTAGCTCAACGGCAGAGCATCCGGCTGTTAACCGGAGGGTTGTAGGTTCGAATCCTACCCGGGGAGCCATAAAGCTTCAAGCCATCGGATTCATCCGGTGGCTTTTTTTGTTGCCTTTTCGAGCCCCTTTCTTCAGATTACTAAAATGGTCAAGTACGCAGCTAGGGCGCTCCAACGGCATCGAATCAGATGGGCTCTAGCGGCGCGGGCGGATGCTTCGTAAAGCTTCCTGTGGGAAATCGCTGTTCTTGAATGCATGGTCTCGACATTTCCTTTATACTTTTCAGACGCACGAAACACTGGGCCTGTAGCTCAATGGTGGAGCAGGGGACTCATAATCCTTTGGTTCTCGGTTCGAATCCGGGTGGGCCCACCAGTAAACTGCTAAGGCCGGGGTAAACGCCCCGGCCTTTTTTGTACGGTGACCAGAGGAAGGGCGAGGGCAGCATGAGCGGAGACAGCTTCGAAGCCAGCAAAAAGCGCAGCGATCAGATTCGGGCGGATCTTTCCGAGAATCCCGGTAAGTACTGCATGCTGACGGGCGACCGCCCCACGGGCCGTTTGCACCTCGGCCACTACTTCGGCACCATCCGCGAACGTGTGGCGCTGCAGAACCTCGGCATTACCACGCGCATCGTCATCGCCGACTACCAGGTGATCACCGACCGCGACACCACGGCGAATATCCAGGACAATGTATACAACATGGTGCTCGACTATCTGGCCTGCGGTATCGATCCGGAAAAGACGATCATCTTCACGCATTCGGCCGTCCCTGCGCTCAACCAGCTGATGCTGCCGTTCCTCTCGCTCGTCACCGAGGCCGAGCTTGAACGCAACCCCACGGTAAAGTCCGAGCAGGAGGCGTCGGGCCACGCGCTCACGGGTCTGCTTCTCACGTACCCGGTGCATCAGGCCTGCGACATCCTGTTCTGCAAGGGCAACATCGTGCCGGTCGGCAAGGATCAGCTGCCCCATATCGAGCAGACGCGCCAGATCGCCCGCCGCTTCAACGAACGTTACGGACGCGTGTTCCCCGAGCCCGACGGCCTGCTCACCGATGCCGTGCTCATCCCCGGCCTCGACGGTCGCAAGATGTCGAAGAGTTACGGCAACGCCATTTCGCTTTCGGCCACGGCCGAGGAAACCGCCAAGCTCATCAAGAAGTCGCAGACCGATTCCGAGCGCTTCATCACTTTCGACCCGGACAACCGCCCGGGCGTCTCGGCGCTCATCACCACGGCTGCGCTGTGCACGGGCCGCGGCGAGGTGGAAATCGCCGAGGAGATCGGCAACGGCGGTTCCGGTCAGCTGAAGAAGTACGTCACCGAGTCCGTCAACGGCTATCTCGAGCCCATTCGCGCCCGCCGCGCCGAGCTTGCGCAGGACATGGATGCCGTCAAGGAGATTCTGCACGAGGGCAATCGTCGCGCGAACGAGATCGCCAACGCCACGCTGGCCGAGGTGCGCGAGGCGATGGGCATGGTGTATTAGGGAAGAAACCCAGCTTCTTGTTGAGGCCGGTTGCCTGTTTGGCGACCGGCCTCGTGCGTTTTGCGCGCCGCCTGCTTGTTTGCCGCCTTCGACTGCACGTGTCGCGCGCTGCGTCCCGGCCGCCCGCTTTGTGCCCCGGGTATGAACACGCCGGCTCTTCGGGATTATGCACTGTATTCCGTAATGCGCTACAAGGTCATCCCGGCATACACCCCCATCGTCGCAATTTGATCGCATAGCATTCCTATTCGGTATCTGGGGAATCGATACCTTTGCATCGTTTAAAAGTGACAGCATTCGGCTTGTTCGCAACTTCGCTCCGTGGTTTCATGGAACGCGTCCCAAAATCGCGCTTCGGTTGATACGGTCGCTTGCGGCCGCTTTCCCCGGGCGCTTCCATAATCCCTAACGGAGAGACGAGGATTCCCATGGCCAAGAAGAACATCCCCTACGACCAGAAATACTACGATCCCGAGATCGAGACTATGCCGCGCGCCGAGCTTGAGCAGCTGCAGCTTGGCCGCCTGAAGGAAATGGTCGCCTATGCTTACGAGAACGCCCCGTACTACAAGCGCAGCTTCGACGAGGCCGGCGTTTCGCCCGCCGACATCAACACGCTTGCCGACATCGAGAAGTTTCCGTTCATCAACAAGGCCACCGAGCGCGCCACGCAGCATGTGGGCAGCTTCTTCGGCGAGCTGTGCACCGTGCCCGAGGACGACGTCATCTTCATGGCCACCTCTTCCGGTTCCACCGGCGTGCCCACGGTAAGCCCCTTCACGCAGGAGGACTTCGACCTGTGGCAGGATACCGAGGCCCGTCTGTTCTGGCAGGCCGGCATGCGCCCGAACGACCGCTACGTGCACGGCCTGAATTTCGCGCTGTACGTCGGCGGCCCCGATGTCATCGGCGCGCAGCGTTTGGGCGCGCTGGCTATCTGGGCCGGCGCCATTCCGTCTGACCGCTTGATGTTCGTGCTGCAGCAGTACCAGCCCACCGTCATCTGGACCAGCCCGTCGTATGCTTGGACGCTCGGCCAGAAGGCGAAGGAAAAGGGCCTCGACCCGCGCACCGACTTCAACATCCATACCATCATCGTCGCCGGCGAGCCCGGCGGCTCCATCGCCTCCACGCGTGAGGCCATTGAGGAGCTGTGGGGCGCGAAGGTCGTCGACTTCTTCGGCCTGTCCGATATCTACGGCGCCTGCGCGGCCATGTGCGAGGCGAAGGACGGCCTGCATATCGTCGAGGACCAGATCCTCGTCGAGACCGTCGACCCCGTGACCGGCGAGGTGCTCGAGCCCGGCTCGGTAGGCGAGCTCACCTACACGACGCTCATGAAGAAGGCGCGCCCGATGATCCGTTTCCGCTCCGGCGACATCGGCTACGTTTCCACCGAGAAGTGCTCCTGCGGGCGCACCCATGCGCGCATTCATGTGACCGGTCGCAAGGACGAGATGTTCATCGTCGGTGCCGTCAACGTGTTCCCCTCCGACGTGGAATACGTCGTGCGCAAGGAAGAGGGTCTGACCGGCGAGTACTCCATCCGCGTCTACGACGAGAACTTCTCCACCCGCTACGAGGTGTCGGTTGAGCGCGCGCAGGGTTCCGACGAGCCCTACGACCAGGTTGCCAAGCGCGTTGAGAAGGCCCTGAAGGCGCACACCGGCGTGCGCCCGGCGAAGGTCATCGTCTTCGACGCCGACAAGCTGGGAACCTCGAGCGAGCATAAGGCGAAGCGCTTCATCGACGAACGCGACTCCGCGAAATAGCGCTTGGGGCTTTCCGCCACCTTTGCAGCTACTTGTGCAGCTTCGTTTCGGCTATGCGAAAAGCGGGCGACGCCTTGACGGTGCCGCCCGCTTGCTTGTTTGGGAGGGGTGATGCCAATCGGCAAGGTCGCGCCAAACGACAGGGTTGTCCCGTCGGCAAGGTCGCGCCAATCGCTGAGGTTGCTTCAGCGGCAAGGCAAACTACCGTTTCGCGCTTGGGTGCTTTAGAATGCCCCTTTTTCAAGAACCGTGACCGCGAGCTCAAGCAGTGTGGCGACTCCTTCGGCAAGGTCGTCCGGCGAAGTGTATTCGTCAGGCGAATGAGCCTTGCACCCTTCGCTGGGAATGAAGAGAAGCGCTGTCGGGCATGACCCCGCAAGGGCAACGGCATCGTGCCCGCATACCGTTTTGAGCCGTATGGCCGACCTTCCCGAACGTGCCGCCGCCTCTTCGATGGCCCTGATCCCGTTCTCGGGGAAGCACATCGGGCTTCTCTGCTCGATGTTCGTGATCGTGATTTTGACGCTTGCATCCTCTTCGATTCCGGCAATCCGCTCATCGAGCGCGATTTTGGCGTTGCGGGCATCCTCGAGCTCATCCGCGCGCAGCTCGACATGTGCCAGCGCCTCCGATGTCACGATGTTGGGCGAGTGGGGGAAGAGCTGCACTTTCGTCACTGATGTCCTCAGCTCGACAGGAAACTCGCTCGCTATCCCGTGCACCGCAACGGTTAAAAGCGCAAGCCCCAGAAACGCATCGCTGCGGGAGCCCATCGGCGTCGATCCGGTATGGGACTGCTCGCCGTCGATGCGCACGAAGCTCATCGGCCAGCAGAGCGCTCCCACGACGCCGGTGAACACGCAGCTGAACATGTACAGCGGTCCGTAGGTTCCGCCGTCTCCGGGCAAAAACAGAAGCTTCTCGGGCAGCTCGGACAGATACGACCAGTTGGCGGGCGAGGTGGGCTGGGTGAGCAGCAGCACGCAGACGATGGCGGCGATAACGTAGGCGACAAGCCCCTGGAGCATGTCGGTGAACACCAATCCGCGCATGCCCATGCGAACGGTCCAGATCTGACGAACGAGGACGGTGACCAGGCCCACGAGCAGGCATACGGGCAGCGACCAGGATCCTTCGCTGGCGATGCTGAAGACGGTTGCGAGCGCCTGCATGCCGAGCAGGTCCCCGGCACCGTAGTCTGCGCGTTGCGCTATCTTGACGATCCCTGCTGGCTGCTTTCCTAAGCGAACGCTTAGTTCCAATCGCGGCGCATCTGCTCCCATTTCGCGTCTCGTCCGGCCTCGACTAAGGCAATTTCCTCGTCGGTGAGGGCCTTGAAACGTGCTTGACGGCGCAGGTAATCCTCGACGCTGGAAAAGCGTTTCGGGTTGCGGTTGAGCTTGAACGCGCCGCCGGCCACCTCGCAAAGTTGCGGGCCCTCGTATTCCGCGAGATACCAAAGGCCGCAGTCGACGATGTCGCGGGCAATGTCGATCATGTCGGCCTCGGGGCAGCCCCAGCCGGTCGGGCACGGGGCGATCACATGGATGAAGCGCGTTCCGTGAATCGACTTCGCGCGCTCAAGCTTGTTGAGGAAATCGGGGAGGTAGCCGACGCTTGCGGTCGCCGCATAGGGGATGCCGTGCGCAGCCACGATCTCGAACATGTTCTTCTTCTGCGTCAAGCACCCGTGCGCGTTGCGCCCTGCCGGCGTGGTGGTCGTTTTGGCGCCGAAAGGCGTCAGCGAGCTCTTCTGGATGCCCGTGTTCATGTACGCCTCGTTGTCGTAGCAGATGTAGAGCACGTCGTCGTTGCGGTCGATAGCGCCGGAGAGCGCCTGGATGCCGATGTCGGCCGTGCCACCGTCGCCGGCGAATCCGACGACGGTGCAATCTTCGGGTTTCCTTCCCTGAACGCGCAATCCCGCCTCGATGCCGGTCAGCACGGCGGCGGTCGCCGCAAACGGCGTGATCATCGCATTGTTGGCGAAGGAAAGCTGCGGGAAATTGAAACCGACGGCGCTCATGCAGCCCGCCGGCAGCGCGGCCACGGCATCGGGTCCGAGCACTTTAAGCGCATGACGAACGGCGAGCGACCCTCCGCATCCGGCGCAGGCTTTATGCCCGAAGAAGAATTCGTCGTCGGTGATGTTGCGTGCGTTGATGGCCATGGCTAGCGTCCTTCTTTCCCAAGGGCATCGATTCCCAGAAAATTCACCCGTTCGATGGCGTCTGCGGCATCCTCGTTTCGCGCCAGACGGGAAAGCGCGTCGAACGCCTCCATCATCTGATCGGCGCTGATGTCGTCGCCGCCGAGCCCGCCGATGAAGTTGAGGACGGGTGCGGTAACGCCGGCCTGCTGCAGCGCCGAGCAGACGTTGGTCATCACGGTGCCTTCCGCGCCGAAGCTGATGTCCTTCTCCAGCACGCCGATCGCCGAGGCGTTTGCGACGGCTGAGGCTATTTCGGCAGCGGGGAAGGGGCGCATGTAGCGGATGCGCACGACGCCCGCGCGCACGCCGGCGCTGCGAAGCTCGCATGCCCGCTCGCGCGCTAGACCCGCGATCGACCCGAGGGTGATCAGTATCACATCGGCATCGTCGCAGCGGTATGCATCGATAAGGCCCGGGTAGCGGCGTCCGAAAATCTCCGCGAATCGCGCCTCGACGCGCTCGATGACGGGGGCGGCCGCAATCATGGCCTTATGTTCGGCATGCTTGAAATAGCGGTTGAACTCCGGCCCCGCCGAGTAGCCGATGTTGACCGGGTGCTCGAAATCGAATCGGTTGCCCGCCCCTGAGTAGGCCGGAAGGAAGGCGTCGGCGGCTTCCTGGTCGGGGATGTCGACGCTTTCGTAGGTGTGCGTGAGCGCGAAGCCGTCCAGGTTGACCATGAAGGGCGTGCGCACCGACGCGTCCTCGGCGATGGCGTATGACATAAGCGCCAAATCGAGCGCTTCCTGATTGTCCTGCGCGTAGGCCTGAATCCAACCATGGTCGAGCAGGGCCAGGCTATCGCGCTGGTCACCGTAGATGTTCCAGGGTAGGGCCGTCGCACGGTTTGCGTTCATCATGACGATGGGGAATCTGCCGCCCGCGGCGTAGGTGAGGCATTCGGCCATGTACAGCAGCCCCTGGCTTGACGTGGCCGTGAAGGTGCGCGCGCCGGTGGCCGCCGCGCCGATCGCGCACGAGAGAGCCGAGTGCTCCGATTCGACATGGACGTATTCCGCGGCCAGGCTGCCCGCCTCGACCATTTCGGATAGGCGTTCCACCACGACGGTCTGCGGCGTGATGGGGTAGGCGGAAATGACCTGCGGACGCGCCAAGCGCACGCCTTCGGCAAAAGCCTCGTCGCCGGAAAGGAATCGCTTCATCGCGCCTGTTCCTCCTTCGTCGTTCGTTCGTTTGCGTGCTGGGCGGCCTCGGCCGCCTTCGCCGCCGCCTCCGACACCATCATGAGCGCGCCGGATTTGCACGCGTTGGCACAGACGCCGCATCCCTTGCAGAAATCAAGGTCGATCCCGATCCCTACGCCGGCCTTGTTCGCGGCCGGCGCTTTGTAGAGCGCACCGTCGGGGCAGGTCATATAGCACTGCAGGCAACCGGTGCACAGCGCGACGTCGAAAACGGGGCGGATGTTGCGCCATCCCGCGTTGATTTGCGTCAAATAGCCGGCTTCATAGCAGGTGCTGTCCGCGAATTCACGAACGGCGGGAACCTTGTCGCGCAAGGTGCAGATGTGCGCCGGCTGCGCATGGGCGCTGCGTTCATGCGCCGCTGTTGCCTGCTCGGCTGCGGAAGCCGGCGACGCGGGTGCGGCCTTGGCAGCTGCGTTGGCGAGAAGCCCCGCGACCTCTTCGATGGATCGCTCGATGACGGCGAGGTTGCGCGCATGCAGCTTTTGCGGCATATAGTCGCGAACGGCCTGCTCGATGCTTTCGCGTTCTACGCAGCCGGCAGCGGCAAGGGCCCCGAGGAAGACGGTGTTGGGGATGGGGCGGCCCAAAAGCTCGGAAGCGATCGAGTCGGCGTTGATGGAGACAAGCGCCGCATCGTTTGGCGGGCATGCGGCGTTCAAGAAGCAGATACCGCCCTCTTTCAGCTCGTCTTTCCAGTTGGGGGCCAGAAGCGTTCCGTCAAGGTAGATGACGAAATCGGCCTTCTCGACCGCGCTTCTATCCCCGATCGGCGACTGCGATATCTTGGTGAAAGCCCGCATCGGCGCGCCGCGGCGTTCCGGGCCGAACGAGGGGAAGGCGAGCGCGAAATGCTCGCCGGTAAGCGTTGCCGCAGCGCCGAGCAGGCGCGCCGCCGTGAAGGCGCCCTGGCCGCCGCGACCATGCCAGATGATCTCGATCATGTAGTGCTCCCGTCTTGAAAAAAATGCACCGGATAAGGATAGCGCAGGTTGCATCCTGGATGCCAGGCAAGACGCTCGCACCACCAAAAGGTTAAGGGGGGAAGGGGCACGGTTACAACCGAAAAGCCCCTTGTCGCGCTATCGTTTCCGCGTGTGTTTCCCGGTGCGCGGGTGGGGCTTGCGCTGCGTGGGTGCGGCACCCCTCTTCGCGGGTGCGCCGCCTGCGGCTTTGAATGGGTTTTTCAGCTTTGAGGTGAAGCTCGCGTATCGCATGCCCCTATCCGCCTCTTCAACATCGAAAACCGCTTCCGAACCGATGCTCGCCGTCGAGCGGCCGGCCGCCGGAAGCGCCCTGCTCGCACGTGGCATTTCGGCATCGGGGGCATCGCGGCCGGTCAGGCGCTTGTGCAGGTCCATGCGGATTGATGCGTATTCGCTGAACAGCAGCACCAGCAGGATGCACATGACGATCAAATAGCCGATCACCGCACCGGGAAGCCCGGTGAAGTTCACCAGCAATATGGGCACGAACACGCTGAAGCCGAACGTGATCAGATACAGCTTCGTCACCGCTCGCTGGCGTCTGAGCACGGTGATCACCTGGTAGAGGAATTCGATCCCCGCCGTGACGCCGCCCGCGGCCAGCATCACATAGCACAGCCCGCGGTACGGTTCGAAATCGATGCCGTACAAAATTCCCATGAGCGTAAGGCCGAACCAACCCATGATGAGCGCCATAAGGGCGCTGACGGCGATGATCACGAGGAATATCACCACGATGATCAAATCGAAGCGCTTGCGCTTGGCCGGGTCGGCCCAGGCGGCCGCCATGCGCAGAAGCATCGGCTTGTACACGAACCCGCTGATCAGCAGGATGGCGTGCGCGGGGAAGTACAGCGCGTTGTAGTACAGCTGGTTGTCGTAGGAAAGCGCGCCTTCCATCACGAACTTCGGCATATTGTCGATCAGGTTGTACATGAACAGCGCCACGAACAGCGGGAAGCACTGCTTGAGCAGGGTGATCACGCGGCTTGCGTTCACGCGCCGCGATTTCGGGGTTTCAAGCATCGCGAGCGGGAAAGTGAACACGGCGAAGGTAGCCGCGCCGGCGATAGCCATCGCGATGGCCGCGGCGGCGATGCTGTGCGAAACGAGCAGCACGAAGCTGAAGATCAAAAGCCCTGCCAGCGAGCGGAACGCCTGCGACATCCCGGCAAGATAGAGCTTGTCCATCTGCTGCAGACGCCCCTCGTACACGTCGGCGAGCGCGTCGATCATCTTGAAGACGTAAACGCCCAGGCTCATGGTGAACATCGATTCATCGTAGCCGCGGAAGTTGAGGTACGCATATCCGACGACCATCATGATCACGCAGGTGAGGATGCGGTGCGCTTGATAATCGGCGAACGAATACTCCTCGTCGAGGTCGGACGCCTGGAAGTTGCGCACGCCGTAATTGCCCACGAACATGAGCAGCAAGGCGGTCACGAACGCGAGCGAGAACATGCCGGCTTGCTCGACGCCGGCAAGCTGGGTCACCACGATGGTGAGCACGGGGAAGACCATGCCCCAAAGCCCGACGCCGATGGTGTTCCAGATGTAATCGCGCGACGTGCGGCCAGCGGCGTATTCCGCCTCCTGCTCGGCCAAGCCGCCTTCGTTGACGGCGCCGAGCAAGCGCGCGCACCAGGCTTCTATCTGCCGGGTGAAGTAGCTTTTCTTCCGAGGGGCCTCTCCGACCCTGTTCTTTGACCCCTTGAAGGGGATGTTTCCGCGATGGGCACGCTCGCTAGCCCGACCATCGGCCTCCGAATTGCCCCGCCGCTTATGCTTGAATCCATTCATGGTTCAAGTATGTCATGAAATAATCGGCGAACGGTCGATTTCACAGCACGCCCAAGGGTTTCAACGATGTGAGTTTCATTCCAGAAAATTTCAAATAGAAATCGTTTTCATCGTGAAGTTAGTATTTGGATACATTATACCTATCGTTTGTTACATTGAACGATTAAAACCCGATATTGACCGGGCAATTCGCGATTATCGATCAATTCTTCGGGGGGGGGTCGCGCTTCTTTGAGTATAATCAAAGTTGGTGTCTCATCGGACTCCGCGAAGTGTTTGCGTCATCGTGTTAGATAAAGGGGCCTGCCATGAAGATGGCGAATCTGCTTATCCTCGAGGATGATCAGGAAAATCAAGCGCTACTGCGCCGAATGGTGATGAATTCCCCATTCAAGGAACGCCTGAGAGTCGACGCCGTCTCGAACGTGGCCTCCCTCAAATCGTTCATCGCCTCGGGCCGTGAAATAGACATCCTCATGATCGATATCGCGCTCGGATCAGACTCCCCGAACGGCATCGAGGTCGTTCGCCGCCTGTTCCCGGCAGGTTGCGGCACGCAGGTCATCTACGTGTCCGGTTACGTCGAGTTCTGCACGCCGGTGTACCAGACCGAGCACGCCTACTTCCTGCTCAAGCCGGTGAAGCAGCGCGAGCTCGATGCCGCGTTGCGCAAGACGCTTACCCGCCTCAATGCCTCCGAGTCCAATCCGATCGCCTTGCAGCATGGCAACTCCGTCACGCTTGTTCCCGCAGCGGAAATCGAATATATCGAAAGCGATCGCCGCAAGGTTCGCGTTCATACCACCACCGGCAAGGTTATCGAGATCTATGCCACCTTGGGCGAGATGATGAGCATGCTTCCCGACGATTTCGCACAATGCCATAAGAGCTTCATCGTGAACATGGCGCTCATCGACGAGCTGTCCGCATCCATGGTGCACATGCGCTCCGGCGCGGAAGTGCCCGTGAGCCAGCGCCAGCGCAAGGCTATCCGTGAGACGTTTTTCCGCTACGTGGGCTTGGGGGAATAGCACCGCCCCATGTACAACCCTGCTACTTACCTGTCCATCATCCTGTTCGTGTATTACATCGTGGTATGCGGACTTCTGATGAAGCGTTTCGAGGGTCATGGCGTTATCCACCGCGCTGCGCAGATCGCCATCCCGGCCAGCCAGGTGCTTCTTGCCGAGCTGCTCATGACGTGCTGCATTATCTACGATTTCCCTGCCTGGGAGTCCTTTTCGCTTGCATGTCTGTGCATCGCCTGCGGCCCGGTCGACGCGTTTTCGTTCCGCATGCTCGACGACGCGTTCTCGGCGCATGAGACCCGTTTGCGCTTGAGCATGGTGCAACAGCAGTTGCAGGCGCAGGAGGAATCGCGCGAGCGCGCCCATCTTGAGTCCCAGGCGGCTGCATCCATTCGCGCCCATATGCTTGAGCAGCTCTACGCCGCCTCCGATCAACTGATGGATGAGAACGCCGCAGGCGCGACCTGTGACCTTGAACGGGCGGTCGAGCTGGCTGGCAGGCGCCCTTCCCGCATGTGCGCCCATCATGCGGCCGACGCTTTGCTGCAAATGAAGTCCCATATGGCCTCCCAGAACCAGGTCGCCTTCGAAGTGGCCTGCGATATACCGGCTGATCTCGCCATTCCCGATATCGATTTATGCGCGGTGCTCGCCAACCTCATCGACAACGCCCTGCATGCCACCGTCAAGCTCCCCGCCGATGATCGGCTCGTTCGCGTGCGGGCGCGCTTGAAGGGACGCTACCTTTCCATCGTCGTTCGCAATTCGTTCCATCCATCCGACGAGAATGCTCAGATGGAATCCGCCGCACGTCGCAAGCGTGCCGCGGCGGTGGGAAAATTGCTCGGCGTCGAACATGGCTGGGGAAGGGACATCGTGCGCGGCATCGCCGCCAAGCATGCAGGGGCGTTCGAATCTTCGCGCGATTCGGAGGGGCTCTACGTTGCGAGCGTCGTGATGCTTGCCCGCCCCGCGGCGTCTGCGAAGTCGGGTGATGCCGCATGATCGGCGGGTATGCGGTATGGTACCTCCTTGCGGCCAGCGTCATGTTCTTCGAGGCCGAGATCCTCACCACGTGGTTTTTCACGCGCGTGCTCGTCATTCCCCGCAAGGCGCTGTATTGGGCGATGATGCTTGCGCTCACACTGGCAACGCCGCTTCTGCGAGCCGGGATGCCCTCTTCCGTGACCTTGGTGTTGAACTTCACGCTTTTGGCGGTCCCCATCGTCATGTCGCGCGATTCTGTCAGCCGGCGATTTGCCATCGTGGCGTTCACGACCGTCTTCAACGTGCTTGGCGACATCGTTCTGATGCTTATTTGGGGAATCCTCATCGGCGGAGATCAAACCAGCATCGGGTATGTCGGTGAGCACCCGGTCGAGTTCGGCTTCATGACGTTTGCGCGCTTTTGCGCCACGCTGCCCTTGCTTATCGCCGCAGCGCGCATCATCGATAAGCATTTCCCCCGGAAAGGCCTGGACGAGAATGCTCGCCCGGAGCCCGTTTTCTCGCTAATGCTGTTCGTCTGGTTCCCGTTCCTGCAGATGTTTTTGCTAACCACCGCGTTTTTTGTGATCGCCTACCAGTGCAACTGCGATGTCATCCTTCTGCTCTGCACCGCCATCGTTGCTTTTGTTTGCGCTGGCGTCGACATCGTGCTGATAAGGACGTTTTCCCGAGCGTCGCGAACGCGGCAGGAGCAAATGCTAGCCGAGCAGCTTGAAAAGCAGCTTACGGAATACCTTGCAAGCTATGAACTGACGATGCAGCAGGTCGAATCGACCGCGCGGCTTCGTCACGACCTGAGAAATCAGGTGCAGATCGTATCCGAGCTTGCGAATCGCGGGGAGTTCGATCGCGCCGCGGTTTACCTGCGCTCGATGATCGACGAGGTGAAAAGCTCATCTGCCCTCCTCAACGACGAGCAGGGGAGCGCGGGCGCGGGCGCAGGCGAGAATCCCGCTTCTGTGGTAGGCTGAGCGCAAACGGAGGAACCACTTCGAAAGGTTGCATCGTGGGTTTCGCAGGAAGCATCGATTGCGCGGATGCGCTCAGGGCGGATGCCGGGGCCGGCGCTTTGCCGCAGGTGAGTCGCCTTGGCGCCGAGGCGCAAAGCTTCATCATCGAGGCGAGGCGGGCGTTTCATCGCGCGCCCGAGCTGTCGCTGCACGAGGAAAACACGCAGGATATGGTCTGCGCGCATCTTGATGGGCTGGGCATTCCGTATGAGCGGCTGGACAACCATGGCGTCGTCGCCACGATTCGCGGCGCTGCTCCCGGTGCCTATGATGGTGACGGCAAACCGGCTCGCCGCATCGCGCTGCGAGCCGACATGGACGCCTTGCCCGTGCATGAGCAGACCGGCTTGCCGTTCGCCTCGGAGGTTGAGGGCGTCATGCACGCCTGCGGGCACGACGCCCATATGGCCATGATGCTCGGTGCCGTCCGCATTCTTTCGGGTGTTCGCGACCATCTCAAAGGCGAGGTTCGCGTGCTGTTCCAGCCGGCGGAGGAAGTGTCCGTCGGTGCGCTTTCCATGATCGACGCGGGTGCGCTTGACGGGGTTGAAGCCCTTTACGGCGCGCATATCTGGAGCGAAGTGCCCGCGGGAACCATTTCCTGCGCGCCGGGCCAGCGCATGGCGAACACCGATTGGTTCCGCATCGATGTCGAGGGCGTGAGCGCTCATGGCTCGATGCCGCATAAGGGGGTCGACGCGATCGTCGTCGCGGCCGAGATGGTCACGGCGCTGCAGGTGGTGGTCAGCAGAGATGTTTCACCGTTTGAGCCGGTGGTGGTCACGGTGGGGGAGATCCACGGGGGCAGGGCGCGCAACATCATGGCCGGAACCGCCTATCTGACGGGGACGATCCGGACCTGGTCGGAGGAACTTCGAGGTGAGGTGCCCAAGCGCTTGGAGCGCATCGTGCGCCAGGTTTCCGATGCCTTTGGCGCCAAAGCGACGTTTTCCTACGAGCAGGGCAATCCCGGGCTTTCCAACGACGCCGGCCTTGCGGAGGTTGCCCGTCTGGCGGTCTGCGATGTGCTTGGGCAGGATGCGGTTTACGACTATCGGGGCACACTGTCCGGCGAGGATTTCAGCGAATACCTAAGCGTGGTGCCTGGCGTTTTCTGTTTCGTTGGCACGCGCAACCCCGATCGCGGGATTACCCATCCGCAGCACAGCTGCTATTACACGGTCGACGAAGAGGTGCTCGCGGGCGGTAGCATGGTGGCCGCCCAGTGGGCCTGCAGGATGCTTGCCGGCTAGCAGCTGCGAGGGGGCGCGGGACGGGACGGAGTCTCCTACGTTCATTCGCCCTGCAGGACGGCTGCGCCTTGTGCCCGCATGCCTCGCGGGTTCGTTTTCGCCTCGAAGCGTTATAATGGCTCACGTTATGCGATCTGTTCGAGGAAGGACGTCCCATGCCGGAGATGATCTCCGTTGAGCAAGCCCGTGAACTGGTGCTTTCTCATGTCTCTCAACTTGAATCCTGCGTTGTCCCGGTTCTTGACGCCGCCGGGCGCGTTGCGGCCGCCGACCTGAAAAGCGATATCGATATCTCCCCGTTCCCCCATGCGGCCATGGACGGGTTCGCCCTGCGCGCCGCTCAAATCGCCGAAGCCTCTGCGGATCATCCGGTCGAGCTCGACGTCATCGCCGAGGTTGCGGCCGGCGATGTTTTCGAGGGCGCGATCGGCGAAGGCCAATGCGTGCGCATCATGACCGGCGCGCCTCTGCCCGACGACGCCGACTGCGTGGTGAAGTACGAGATCGTGACGAACGTCTCCGGCGAAGGAAAGCCCGGTGGTCGCGTGGCGTTCGCCGAACCCGCTAAGTTGCGGGCGAACGTGCGTGAAGCGGGCGAGGAGGCGAAGGCCGGCGAGGTCGTCGTGGCGTCCGGCGAGCTGATCAACCCTGCCGGCGCGGGATTTCTGGCCGGCTGCGGCATCGTCGAGGTTCCTGTTGCGCGTCGTCCGAGGGTCGCCATCATCTCCATCGGCTCCGAGCTGGTGAACCCTACCGCCATGCCCGCGCCCGGCAAGATCCGCAACTCCAACAGCTACGCCCTAGCTGCTTCCGCCCTTGCGGCGGGCGCCGTGCCGATCATCATGCCCATCGTCGAGGATTCGCTCGAGTCGTTGAAAGCAGCCGTGCTCGATGCCGCGAACCATTACGATTTCGTCGTCACCTCCGGCGGCGCGTCGAACGGTGACTTCGATTTCATCAAGCCGTGCGTCGAACAGCTGGGCGAGCTTTTGATGACGACGGTGAATATGAGGCCCGGCAAGGCGCAGACGTTCGGCATCGTCAGCAACACGCCCGTGTTCGGCCTGCCCGGCAATCCTGCTGCGGCCTACTGCGGGTTCGAGATGCTTATCCGCCCGGCGTTGCGCAAGATGCAGGGCTACGTGCATTTCGACCGCCCGCGCGTGAAGGCGCGCCTCGCACACGATGCGAAGAAGAAGGATCCGCGCCGCATTTACCTTCGTTCGACGCTTTCGAAAGATGAGAGCGGGGCTTACGTGGTCGAACCGGCGAAAAACCAGAGCTCCGGCCTGTTCGGCGTCATCCAGCGAAGCAATTGCCTTGCCGTCCTGCCCGAGGGTGGCGAAGGAAGGCAGGCGGGTTGCGAGGTGGAGTGCATCTTGCTGGACGTTTCGGAGGACGTGTGCCTGTAGAGGGTTTCGAAAGGAGTGGGATCTGATGTCTCATGATCATGAACAGGCGCAAGCGCCGCTTACATTCGCGATCATCACATGCTCGGACACGCGCGGCATGAAGCAGGATACCGCCGGCGCCGCGCTTGAGCGATTGATAGCCGATGCGGGCTGGACGTGCGCGAGCCATGTGGTGGTGAAGGACGAGGTCGAGCAGATCAGCGCCGCTATCGTGGCGGCCTGCGACGAGGTCGACGCCGACGTAGTGCTGACCTGCGGCGGGTCGGGTTTGTCGCTGCGCGACGTGACGCCCGAGGCGACGCAAGCCGTGTGCGAGCGCAACGTCCCCGGCATCGCCGAGGCCATGCGCGCCCACAGCCTGGCCATCACGCCGTTCGCGATGCTCTCGCGTGCGCTGTGCATGCAGCGCGGGACGCACCTGGTCATCAATCTGCCGGGAAGCGAGAAAGCCGCGCGCGAAAACTGGGACGGCATCGTGGCCGCCCTGCCCCATGCCGTCAAGATGATGGCCGGTGGGGGGCACTAGGGAAGGTTTTAAACCGCAGGTTTGGTATATGCAGTCAACGAAAATGCCCTCGATGCAGCCAGTGCATCGAGGGCATTTTCGTGTTTGCGGTAGGCCCTAAAGGCCTTGTGGAACGACTATCTAGACATGCTTCTTCGCGACGAGCAGCAAGATACCGCTAATGAAGTTAACGAATATGAGCGTGCAGACGCCGAAGCAGGTGGTGTTAGGTTTAGTGCCTTTGTAAATACCCCAGGTATGAACAGTCATCGGTATCATCCATGCAAGAGGAATGATGAGCCAGCAAAGGCCAATGGTGGTAAGGAGATTCAAAATGAATGCGATGAGGAACAGCGTCTTGTCGCCATCGGAGCTTTCATAATGCGCCGGCGCTGCTACCGCCTGCCCCGATACATTCACGTTGACGACCGGGGTCGTCTGCTGACCCGGGGCGGCATATACGGGCTGTTGAGCGACAACGGGCTGAGGTGCCGCAGGCGTAGGCTGTGTGTTCATGACGACGCCTGCCTCTTGAGGTGCTGGCGCGGGTGCGGGTTCTGCGGCTATCGCGCTTCCGCAAGTTGCGCAGAATTTCGCTCCATCGGGCATTTGGCTTCCGCAGCTGGGGCAGTTCATCGTTTGCTCCTATCGTTGGTAATGGAATCAGCTGTTCGTCATTGTAACGAATCGGCTACAGATATCTGTTGCGCAACCGCAAAAAGATCGGTCATATGTTAAGAAAAGGCTTCGCTTTGCAACCGATGATATACTGATCAACGCTTCAAATCCTACATTCACCGAGGTTGATCATGTCAGAGAGCAAAGAACTACCCAACGGTTTCACCGGTTTTTCGGGCAAGCGGCCGACTGGATTTACCAGCGCTGCCGATGCCGTCCGTGCGAACGAGGCTCAGCGAAAGACGATAGCTAACGCATCGCGCACCGGCGGTGCGCAGCAGAGAAGCGCCGTTTCGTTCGTGGCAAGAGACCCCGAGTCGAGTGGATCCAAAACTTCTATGCCCGAGGCATATCAATACAGCCGCTCCCACGAAGAGGATCTGCGCGAGGCCGCCTCGTTCGATCCCGAAAAGCTCTCCACGATCCCGGAAAAGGATCGTCGGTGGTCGTGGGTCGAAATCGATCTGAATGCGATTCGTCATAATTGCCAGCAGGTTAAAAAGGCGATCGGGCCGGGGCGTAGGTTGCTTGCCGTCGTTAAGGCGGATGCATATGGCCACGGAGCGGTGCGCGTGGCCAAGACGGCGCTCAACTCAGGCGCCGACTATCTTGGCGTCGCCACGGTCGACGAGGGCATTCAGCTGCGCGAGGGTCTTGTGGATGCGCCGGTCCTCATGCTCTCCGAGCCGCCGGCAAGCGCCATCCCGCTGCTGTTGGCGTACAAGATCATGCCTGCGATATACACCTCGGAATTCGCCATTCAGTATGCCGAAGCTGCTGATTCGATGGGCTTGAAGGCTCCGTTCCATCTTGCCATCAACACGGGCATGAATCGAATCGGCGTGCATTGGAACGAGGTCGTTCCATTCATGCAAACCGTCGGCTTTCATCGAGCGCTCGACTTGGTCGGCACCTTCACGCATTTCGCGACGGCTGATTGCTCGGAAACGCTCGACTTCCAGATTCAAGCTAAGCGCTTCATCGAGGCGGTTGACGCAATGCGCGAGGCGGGCATCAACCCCGGCATCGTGCATTGCGCGAATTCGGCAGCTGCCATTCGCTATCCTGATGTGCGCTTTGACATGGTTCGACTGGGAATCGGCCTGTACGGTTTCTACCCGTGCCCAGAGTGCATGCCCTTGATCGATTTGCAGCCGGCTATGAGCGTTCACGCGCGCATCACCGACGCCCGCTTGGTTCCCATGAGCGAGGGGGTGAGCTATGGGCTGAACTATCGAAGCTCCGGCAGCGTGAAAATCTGCACTGTCCCGATTGGGTATGCCGACGGCCTTCGTCGTTCGCTTTCAGGGCGCACCGATTTCATCGTCGGAGGGGTTCGCTGCCATCAGGTTGGGAATATCTGCATGGATCAATGTATGTTCGAAGTCGACTTGCGTTCCTATGCCCGCCGGCAGCGGGTCGATCCGCAGATCGGCGACGAGGTCGTTATCGTTGGACGGCAGGGAGAGGCGGAGGTTTCGATCGAGAGCATGTGCGACACGTTGGGAACCATCCCTCACGAGGTTTGCATCGCGTTCTCTCACAGAATGCCGCGCTACTACGTTTAGTATCGGTTTTAGAACTAGTTGGTCTTTCGAGCCCGGCGAAATGCCGGGCTCTTTTGTTGCAGTGCGGAATCGCATGGAAAAGCCAGGTAAGCTGCACTGTAACAATTATTAAGTTTCTCGTTACAACGCATTGCTGGTATACTCACGATACGTATTACTAGCAGAGGTTAATCTTACGGTAAGGAATTAGCCATGAGCCATGTCGAATTCATCTGCCCGCAGTTCGCGATACTTTCCGACGATGGCGATTCTGGCCCCGATAAGCACCATCTGCGCGATCTTTTGGCTCTGAAATCCGAGTCGCGAGATTTCCTCTCAAAGCAAGTGAAGCCCTTTTTGATAAAATTCGGGCAGCACTATCGAGTTGATGTTGGGGAAGGCTTCCCTTTTGTCCGCGATGACACGATCGATGAATCAGCTCTGCAACGCATAGGGTTTAGCGTATGTAGTAACGAGATTCAAAATAGATACTCCAAGACTGTATTAGTGCGTAATAACGATGCTGATCTTCATTCCGAAACCGGTACTTTCCTCGTTCCGATCAATCCGCTTGATAAGCAGTTTCCATCTTTGCTTTCTCGCATGGATGAAGCGGCCTACGTTGCTCGTTTGGGATTGATGTCCATCACCGGCGAGCCTTGTGGCTTGGACTTTGAGCATCGCGATAGGCATGGGGAATCCTATCGATTCACGCTTCCCGAGCAGCTTGCTTTCGCTGATGACCTTATCGTCCTTGACGAGGTTATCGGGGAGGGAGCATCGGCCGAGCCGATGCATGCGCGCCTGCGCAGGATCCAGGGCACGCAATTCGAGCTAACGTTCTCCCTGGTGCGCACTTGGGAACTGCAGCCGAACGGAATGCGCAAAACCATCTACTTCGACTTTGTGCCGGCTTCCAACGGCGAAGTCGATAGCAAGGCTGCAAATATGATGGCGGCCGACCTTTTGCTCATCGCTCTCTCCGATATGCTTCGGCATCGCATTCGATCCGTGCGAATCGCCCCTGGGACGTTGCGCCTGAGTCGCGCATCGAGACCGACCTTGATCGACGATTTAATCGATAACATCGCCTCGGGCAGGCTTCATGCATGCCCGAACTGCGGTCGGCCGCTTATCGGCAATTCCTTCTACTGCAAGTTCGGGGCATGCGCTCAACGCTACAACGAACGGGCTAAAGCGGCTGCGCTTGTGGGCGGCATGAGCGAAGAGGAAGTGCGCGAGGCGTATCCGTTCATACAGCCGCAAACGGTCAGCTCTTGGTTTGCTTAACGGGGTTTTGGGCGCGATACGGGTTCATATGTCCGGCTCTCATAACGGCCTATCGGAATCCCGCATCAAACGCGTTTGCGATCGTCATAGGTAAACGGAAAGCGCCTCCACTCGATAGGTGAAGGCGCTTTCGTATTAAATGCGCTGCCCTGAATTTCAGAGTTACAGTAAGATCTTTTCGATTAAACCTTACGCATTCATATACAGGTTGACCGTGTAGTGCGTGATGTCGGAACGGTTGATGATACCAACCATGACATCACCCTTCATAACCGGTGCTTTCTTCAAATGATGCATGGCCAGCTTCGAGCACACTTCGCGCATGTCGTCATCGACGGACACGGTCAGCACGTTCTTCGTGGCAACGCGCGACACCGGCATGCTTGCCAGAAGTTTCGCCTTCTCGTCGAACGCCTCGTCGTCGCCCTCGGCGGTGTACGCGTAGAAGCTCGTGAACGTGGGCGTCTGGCGCGCGAGCGAGCCGATGATGTCGCCATCGCTTACAAAGCCGACAAGCTTGCCCGCTTTGGAAACCACCGGCGCGCCGGAGATTCCCTTGCTCGCGAACAGGCGCAGCGCCTCGAGCGCGGAGTCTTCTTCGTTCAGCACGAACACGTCGGTCTTCATGAGGGATGCAAGCGGATTGCCCGGCGCAGCGTTCGCGTCCGCGGCGGCAGTCCCGGCAGCATCAGCCGGCTTGGTGCCCTGTGTGCGCTTGGGCGCCGCATCGGATGCGCCAGCCGCAGCCCCGGCTTCCGCAGCCCCGCGCTTCTTGAAGCTCAAGGCCAGCACGAAAGCGATGAGCGCCATCACGAGCGTGAAGGCGAAGCCCCAGTGCGAACCGGCCGCAAACGAAGCTGCAGCGTCGGCCTGACCCGAAGCTGCCGAGCCGGTGGCGACCAGATAGGTGGCCAGCGCCGTGGCGATGGCGCCCATCACCTGCTGCATGGTGTTGATCATGGTCGAACCGTCGGTGGACAGGTTATGCGGCAACGAGGAGAGCGCATGCGTCTGGGAGGGTGACATGGCCAGCGGCACGCCGATCATCAGCAGGATGTGGCACGCCATGACGAAGGGCAGCGGGGTGGCAGGGCCGGTGGTGAGCAGCAGCGCGCACGCCACGATGGACAGCGCGAAACCGGCAAGCGCCGGGATGCGTGCGCCGATCTTGTCATAGACGCGGCCGGCCATCATCGACACGAACGCGTTGACGATGCCGCCGGGCAGCATGACCAAACCGGCGAGGCTCACGGCCAGAAGCATCGAGTTCTGGTAGAACTGCGGCAGCACGTACATAGCCGCCAGCGTGATGCCGAAGTTCAGCATGACGCATAAGGCTCCGGTGCGGAAGCCGGGGATGGTGAACACGCGCAGGTCGATGACGGGCGTTTCCATGGAAAGCTGGCGGCGCGAGTACACCACGAGCGAGACGATGCCCACCACGAGCGCGGCGATGACGGCCGCAGAGCCCCAGCCGAACAGGCTTGCCATGCCCACGCCCAAAACGACGCCGCCGAAACCGAGCACCGAGGTAATGACGGAGACGAGATCGATCGCGGGCTTCGTCAGCTCGTAGGGGTTCACCTGGAACTTCAGCGTGAAGGCGATACCAATTGCCAACACCACGGCGAAGCTGAAGAACACGGCGTTCCAGGAAATCGCGCCGATCAGGAAACCGGCGATGGTCGGGCCGACGGCGGATGCGGACATGATGACGAGCGCGTTGATGCCCATGGCCGCGCCGATCTTATGCGGCGGGATGACCTCGAGCACCATCGCGAACATGAGCGGCAGCACCAAACCTGTGCCGACGCCCTGGATGATGCGCCCGGCAAGGCAGATGCCAAACGTGCTGGAAAGGCCGCTGATGACAGAGCCGACCAAAAACGCCCCGAGCGCGAACAGGGTGATCTTGCGCGCCGAGAACCACTTCATCAGCAGGCTGGAGAACGGCAGGACGATGCCGATGGCCAGCATGTAGCCGACCACGAGCCACTGCACGAGAGACAGCTCTACGCCGAAGGTGGCGGAAAGCTGCGGCAGGGCGATGTTCAGCGCGGTTTCGCTGTACATGCCGGTGAAACCGCCGAGATAGAGCCCCATGAGGGCCAGATAGGGGTGCGGCACGCTCACGCGTGCCTGGGGGAGTGCTCCTTGCATTGGTTGAGCCACGTGTTTCAACATCCTTCCATAGGTGGCTTCCCGGCTGTCCGGGCCAAAGGTAAGCAGGTAGATGACGCCGACGGGCAGGGCCTTGCGCCCGCTGCCGGTCGCTCCGCGCGTCCGACTTTCGGGCACTGTTTCCGAAATCGGCGCAACAAAAAACGTCCGCGGCTTCGGAGCTACGGACGTCTCATATGGGCGAAACTACTTCACTGCTTTGAACAGTTGATTATTGAAGCACAAACAAGGGCGGCTTCGTAAGTGTTCGTTTCGTGAATTTGCAGCTTGGTGCCCCGTCGAAGAGCGCGCTGCGAGCCGTCGCCTTGCATGTCCGTTTCCTTTGGCCTCCTTCAGGTGGGCTTAAAGCGCAGGCGTTGTGCTAGTCTAGCCCCATACGTTCACCATTGGCCTAGGAGGCCTCCTGTGCCCAAGCCGCATATACCCCTTGACACGCTGCGTGAAAACGTGGCCGCTTGCCGTCGCTGTCCGCTTGCCGACGGCCGCACGCAAACGGTATTCGGTGTGGGAAACCCCCAGGCGCGCGTGTTGTTCATCGGCGAGGCGCCGGGGCGTAATGAAGATGCGCAAGGAGAGCCGTTCGTGGGCGCGGCGGGGCAATACCTCAACGAGCTTTTGGGTCTGGCCGGGCTGAAGCGCGAGGACGTCTACATTGCGAACATCCTGAAATGCCGCCCGCCGGGAAACCGCGACCCGCGCCCCGAGGAGATTCAGGCCTGCACGCCTTATCTGCGCGAGCAGACGCGCACCATCGATCCGGAGGTGCTGGTCACGCTCGGGAAGTTCTCCACGCAGTTCGTGTTGAAGACGCAGGTGGGCATCACGCGCCTACACGGACGCACCATGCGCGCCGGCAAATTCCTGGTGTTCCCCATCTTCCATCCGGCCGCTGCCCTCTACGACGGCTCGAAACGCGAGGCGCTGGAGAACGATTTCGTCACCTTGGGGCAGGTGCTCCGCCAGCTCGATGAGCGACGGGAGCAGGAGCCTGCGGGAGCGAGCTCTGCCGCCGTTGCCGGTGCCACCGGGGTTGCCAATGCCGTCGGGGCTGCTGACGTCGCTGCCGCCGGCGCCGCCCTGGCAGGGGTGCCCTCCAAAAACGCCGAGCTGAATACGAATCCTACGGAAGGAAATTCCCGTGGCTGAACAGATGACCGCATCCGCTGCCGTCGAGCCGTTCGATCCCGAAATGTTCGACCCCATCGCCTACATCAACTATCCGCGCTGGCAGGCTTCTCGCTTGGGGCTTGAACGCATCCGCGACCTGCTTGATCGCCTGGGCCGGCCGCAGGACAAGCTGCGTTTCGTGCATATCGCCGGCACGAACGGCAAAGGCAGCACGGGTGCCTATGTCGCAAGCGTCCTGAAGGCTGCCGGCTACAAGACGGGCTGGTTCTCCAGCCCGTACATCGAGCGTTTCGAGGAGCGCATCCGCGTCAACGGGCGGGATATTGCCCTCAACGACCTGCGACGTGTTACGCTCGAGGTGCGCGAGCATGCTGAGCGGATATCGGTGGAAACCGGTGACCACCCCACGGAGTTTGAACTGATGACCGCTGTAGCACTCACGCACTTTGCCCAGGTGGGGTGCCAGATCGTGGTGCTGGAAGTGGGTTTGGGCGGCAGGCTCGACTCCACGAACGTCATCGATGCGCCGGACGTCGCGGTCATATGCCGCATCGGGCTCGACCATACCGCTTGGCTCGGCAACACCATATCCAAGGTGGCCGCCGAGAAGGCCGGTGTCATCAAAGCGGGATCGATCGTGGTGTCCTGGCCGCAAGAACGCGATGCGATGGAGATGGTGCGCGATGCTGCGGACGCGACCAGCGATGCGCTCATCTGCCCCGACTTCGCCCAGCTTGCCGTCCGCCCGGTGCGCCATCTGCCGCAAAGCGAGGCGACGTCCGGCCATCCGGCGGTTATGCGCCCCTTCACCTATAAAGGAGCCGCATACGAAACCTCGCTGCTCGGCACCTATCAGCCGCAGAACGCCGCCGTGGCGCTTGAAGTCATCTTCGCCCTGCGCGAGCGCGGCTTCGCCATATCCGATGAAGCCATTCGCGCTGGTGTTTCCGACGCTCGCTGGGCAGGGCGCTTCGAGGTGTTGCCGCGCCCGACCGGCAAGCCTACGGTCGTCATCGACGGCGGGCACAACCCGCAGGGCGCCGCCGTGCTGGCATCCTCGCTGGCCGATGTGTTCCCCGAGCGCAAGGTCGTGCTGCTTTCCGGCGTGATGGCCGACAAGGACTACCCAGCCATGCTGCGCATGGTGCTGCCGGCCGCCTGCGGCTTCGTGGCGGTGACTCCCGACAACCCGCGCGCCCTGCCGGCTGCCGACTTTGCGGCCGAGGCAGCCCGCGCTGCTGTCGAGCTGCCCGACGTCGCGGACGACCTGCCCATCTTCGCCGCCGAAACCTATGCGCAGGCCGTGGCGCGTGCCGAGGAGCTGGCCGGATCTGAGGGCATCATCTGCGCCTTCGGCAGCTTGTACAGCATTCATGAAACGAAAGAAGCCCTGCGCGGGGCAGGGCTTCTATAGCGTTCATCCGATTTCATGAAGCTACCAGGCTTCAACGCGGCCTGTCCATGCTGGTGACGCTGTCGACCGCATGTTGCCTTTATACGCGGTGTTAACCGGTCTTCACCGGTTAACACCGACGCAACTTAGAGCGAGTCGATGTACTCGACCAGCTCGCCGACGGTTTCCAGACCCTCCGGCTCGCCGAAGTCGACGTCGCACTTCTCTTCCAAATCGCAGATCAGCTCAACCATGTCGAGCGAGTCGATGCCCAGCGAATCGAAGGTGGAGTCGTCGTTAACGGTCTCCGGGTCGATGTCGAGATTCTCCTCGAGGACTTCCTTGACGGTGTCGATGGTGGCCATGGCGGCCTCCTTTCTGTTTGATTTCAGCGAGTCGTATGGTAGCACAACGAAAACGCCGCCCCGACAAGCGGAGCGGCGCATCATCGACGTTTCATAGACTTTCGATCGGGCGAGCTTGCGCGTCGAACGCGCTGATTGCCCGCCGCGGAAAGCCCCGTCTCGCGCGAAAGCCCGGAGCCTTCGCGAAAGGGCTGCTAGTCCTTCTGCTTCAGCAGGCCGTAGCCGCCGTCGTCGCGACGGTACAGCACGTTGACCAGGTTGGTGTCGCGGTCGGTGTAGGCGAAGAAGTCATGTCCGAGCAGGTCGATCTGCACGAGGGCCTCTTCCTCGGTCAGGGGCTGGAACTCGATTTCCTTCACGCGCACGACCTCGTCGTCAGCGGAAAGCTCGGCCATCAGGCTGTCCGGATCGAACTCGCCGACCGGGGCGACGCCCTCCTCGCGCACCTTGCGGTCGAGCACGCGGGTCTTGAACTTGCGCAGCTGGCGCAAAACCTTCGCGGCCGCAACGTCGATGGCCGCGTACATGTCCTCCTCGGACTCCTCCACGCGGACGATATGGCCCTTCGTGCGAAGCGTCGCCTCGCATACGGCGGGATTGGCGTTGGCAGGGTTCTTCTCAACGTACAGGACGACCTCGGCATCAAGCGGATTGATGTCCATAACCTTCATGGAGTTGCCGATCTTCTCTTCGGCGTACTCGCGCAGCGCATCGGTGACGGGCATCTTGCGTCCGGTGACGGTAATGGTCATGGTAACCAACTCCTTATCGTGGCGAATAAAAAAGCTCGACGAGATTTGACCTGCTCACAGCCAATGAAACCTTGGCGAATGCATCTGCAAGTCGACCCCTTTCGTCGAACCGTTGAGTAAAGCATAGCGCACTTTACCGTGTTTTGATCATCAAATTTCGTTCTTATTCAACAACGTTTTAGCAACGTCCACGCAACGTTGCCGGGTGTATCCCAAATGCTGCGTGGTACACTTCCCGAACTGATAAATCGGGGAAGTGCGACCGCCTGCGCCGGTGGGCGCCGGAACGCGGAAACCGCATGGGCAAGCCGCCATGCCGCTTCGTTTTCGCCAAGCGGCTCGTAGCCTCGTCGACCGAAAAGGAAGCCTATGAGCGACAGCCTCATCTACATCTCCGAGGTGCAAGGCCACCAGAGCCGCTACCGAAAGCTGATCCAGCTGACGCATTCGTCCACGCGCGCCGCCGGCGTGATGCTGCTTGCGGCCATCGTTGCCATACTTGTGGCGAACAGCGCCGCCTACGAACCTTTCGAGGAATTCTGGCATACGTACGTCGGCGTCAGCTTCGGTGACGCCGAGAAGGAGATGTCGCTTGCCCACATCATCAACGACGTACTGATGTCCGTATTCTTCCTGCTCGTGGGCCTTGAGGTTAAATATGAGGTGACGGTGGGGGAGCTGACGAACATCCGCCAGGCGATCCTGCCGATCGTCGCCGCGATCGGCGGCGTGGCGGCGCCTATCGTCGTCTACTCTTTGTTCAACCTGGGAAATCCCGAAACCGCCGGCGCTTGGGGCGTGCCCACCGCAACCGATATTGCCTTTGCGCTGGGCATCCTCGCGCTTTTGGGCAACCGCGTGCCGGCCGGCGTGCGCGTGTTCTTAAGCACGCTCGCCGTGGCCGACGACATCATCGCCATCCTGGTCATCGCCATCTTCTACGGCCAGTCGCCTTCGGTTGGCTGGCTTGCGGCTGCCGCCGCGGTGCTTTGCGTGCTCATCGCCATGAACCGCGGGCATATCTATTCGCTCGCGCCGTATATTCTGGTCGGGTGCGTCCTGTGGTATTGCGTCTACATGTCCGGCGTGCATTCCACCATAGCCGGTGTGCTTTTGGCCTTCACCATCCCGTCGGGCTCGCGCGTGAACCTGCGCACGTTTTCCGCCTGGTCGGGCAGCAAGGTGAAGCAGGCCTCGGAGGCCTTCGACCCCGACACGCCGGTGCTCGGTCAGCCGGAGTACGTCGAGACGGTGCAGCATCTTTCTCGCGTCGCCAAGCAGGTCGTCCCGCCCGCCACGCTTCTGGAGCACAAGCTTTATCCCTGGGTGTATTTCCTTATTTTGCCGTTATTCGCGCTCACCAATGCCGATGTCAGCTTCACAGGCCTTGATGTCGCGTCGCTTGTCGCCTCACCGGTATTCTTCGGCGTGTTCTTCGGTTTGGTTTTGGGCAAGCCGCTCGGCATCATGCTGGCCAGCTTCATCGTCGTGAAAACCAAGCTGGCGAGCCTGCCGGAAAACGTGAACTGGTCGCATATGCTCGGCGCATCCATCCTGGGCGGCGTTGGCTTCACCATGGCCATCTTCGTTGCGAATCTGGCGTTCACCGATGACGTGCTTATCGCCACCGCCAAGCTGGGGATCCTGCTCGCCTCGCTTGTGGCCGGCGTGATCGGTTTCGTCTTCCTGCTCGTGCAGGCGCGTCGTGCGCAGAAGAAGGGCGTTGCCTTTGTGGAGGAGGCGGAGAACGAGGATACGCTGCCCACCGCGGCCCGCGAGTCAGCTCGCGATGCGCACGAGCTGATGCACGCCGCGAACGAACCGTAACCAACGCCGATCATGGCTGCGCGAACGTCGGGCGCTGCCCGGTGCGAGCCCCTCGGTATGCGCAAGCTGCGCAGACGGTACGTCCGTCGGCGGGCCTTGGAGTATACTTTCGCCATACGAACTACTTCCCATCGAAAGGATAGCCATGGAAGCCGCCGCGATCGTGCTGGCCGCAGGTGCCGGAACCCGTATGAAGTCGAAGAAGCCGAAGGTCGCCCACGAGGTTTTGGGTCGCCCGCTCGTGCGCTGGGTTGTCGAGGCCGCGAAATCCGCCGGAGCCGCGCGCGTCATCACCGTGGTGGGTCACGAGCGCGAGCAGGTCATCCCGCTGGTCGAGGCCGACACGCAGGTGGTCGTGCAGGAAAAGCGTGACGGAACCGCCGGCGCCGTGCTCGTGTGCGCCGACGCCCTTGCCGATTTCGACGGGTCGCTTGTGGTGCTCACCGGCGACAGCCCGCTCATCAAGCCCGAGACCATTGCGCGTCTGGCCGCCGTGCGCGACGAGAACGACGCGGCCGTGGTGGTGCTGACCATGAAGCTTGACGACCCGACCGGTTACGGCCGCATCATCCGTGACGCGGCGGGGCACGTCGAGCGCATCGTCGAGCAGAAGGACGCAACGCCTGAGGAAGCCGCCGTTAACGAGTGCAATTCCGGCTTCTACTGCTTCGACGCGCGGGCTTTGTTCGAGGCGCTCAAGCAGGTCGACGACGACAATGCCCAGGGCGAGCTGTACCTTACCGACGTGCTTGAGATCTGCCGAAAGGCCGGGCGTGCCGTGCTCGCGCTGCCCACCGACGATACGACCGAGTGCCTCGGCGTGAACTCGCGCGTGCAGCTGGCGGAGGCGACCAAGGCGATGCAGCGCCGCATCAACCACGCGCACATGATGGCCGGCGTCACCATGTGCGACCCCGACCAGGTATGGATCGGCCCGGACGTTACCATCGAGCCCGACGTGGAGCTTCTGCCGCAAACCTTCCTCATGGGCGCCACCTCGGTGGGTACCGACAGCGTCATCGGCCCGAACTCGCGCCTCACCGACACCAAGGTCGGCCGCGGCTGCACGATCGAGGAGACCGTCGCCATCGAAGCGCAGCTCGACGAGGGGGCAACCGCCGGCCCGCGCGCCTACCTGCGCCCGGGCACGCACCTGTGCGAGGGGGCGAAGGCCGGCACGCACGTGGAGATCAAGAAGTCGACCATCGGCGCGAACAGCAAGGTGCCGCATCTGTCCTACATCGGCGACACCACTATGGGCTCGGGCGTCAACATCGGCGCCGGTTCCATCACCTGCAACTACGACGGCAAGAAGAAGTGGCCGACCGTCATCGGCGACGACGCGTTCGTCGGCAGCGACACCATGATGGTCGCCCCGGTCACCATCGGCGCGGGCGCGATCATCGGCGCGGCGTCGTGCATCACCAAGGAAGTGCAGCCTGATTCGCTCGCGCTGACGCGTCCCGAGCAAGTGGAGATTCCCGGATGGGCGGCCAAGAAGCGCGCCAAGCAGGCCGCGGGCGAGTAGAATACCTTGAATCTGACAAGTTTCTAGGCGATGCGAAGGAGCATGGCGCATGACTGCTGAGATGGTGAAGAACAAGCGTATAGCCGTTTTCTCGGGTTCGAGCAATCCGAAACTTTCCGACGAGATCGCCCGTCAGCTGGGCATTTCGCTGGGCAACGTGAAGCTCGAGAAGTTTGCGAACGGCGAGATATACGCGCGCTACCTGGAAAGCGTCCGCGGCGCCGACGTGTTCATCATCCAGTCGGTATGCGGCGGCATCGAGGGCTTCGACGTCAACGACGCCCTTATGGAGCTGCTCATCATGATCGACGCCGCCAAGCGCGCAAGCGCCCACAGCGTCAGCGCCGTCATCACCCATTACGGTTACGCGCGCCAGGATCGCAAGGCTGCCCCGCGCGAGCCCATCACCGCCAAGCTGGTAGCCGATCTGCTTACCGCCGCCGGCGCCGACAACGTCATCGCCATCGACCTGCACCAGGATGCCATCCAGGGCTTCTTCGACAAGCCGGTCAACCATATGACGGCCATGCCCATCTTCGTCGATTACTTCAAGCAGATGGGCTTTGACGCCTCCGAGCTGTGCGTGGTGTCCCCCGACGTTGGACGAGCGAAGGCCGCGAAGAAGTTCTCGACGCTGCTCGATTGCGACATCGCCATCATGCACAAGGACCGTCCCAAGCACAATCAGGCCGAGATCACGGCGCTGATCGGCGACGTGAAGGACAAGGTCTGCATCCTGAACGACGACATGATCGACACGGCCGGCTCCCTTGTGGCCGCTGCCACCACGCTTCAGGCCAAGGGCGCCAAAAAGGTGTATGCCTGCGCGACGCACGGCCTGTTCAGCGGACCTGCGTATGAGCGTATCGCCAACAGCTGCATCGAGGAGGTCGTGGTCACCGACGCCGTCCCCGTGCCGCTCGAGCGCCAGACGGGCAAGATCAAGGTGCTGACCTTGGCTCCGCTGTTCGCGCAGACCATCAAGAACGTCTACGAAAACGGCTCCGTGGCCCAGCTGTTCGAATAGGGCTGCCGTGTTTTTGATCGTCGGCCTGGGCAATCCGGGCGAGGAATACGAGCACACGCGCCACAACGCCGGCTTCGACACGATAGATCTGGTTGCCGAGGCCGCGGGCGCGCGCTACTGGAAAACCGAATGCGGCGCGCTTACCGCCAAGGGCGTCTGGCGCGACCATGACCTGGTGCTGGCCAAGCCGCAAAGCTACATGAACACCTCGGGTGGCCCGGTGAAACAGCTCATGAACGCTTATGGCGTCAAGCCCGACCATCTGATCGTCATCCATGACGAGCTCGACATCGACCCGGGCACCATCCGTGTGAAGTTCGGCGGCGGGCATGCGGGCCACAATGGCCTGCGCTCCATCTGCGACAAGCTGGGCACGCGCGACTGGTTCCGCGTGCGCTGCGGCATCGGGCGCCCGCCGGGGCGCATGCCGGTGGTCGACTGGGTGCTCGGACGAGCGAAGAAGGAGGCGGCGGACGACTTCGCGCAGGCATGCGACCTGGGCAGCCAGGCGGCGCTGAGCCTGGTCGTCAACGGCCTGGAGAAAACCCAGCAGCAGTTCAACTAACGCGCGGGTCGCTTGCATGCAAGGCCGGCTGGCTATATTCCCTGTTTAGTATTGTAGTGCTGACGGCGGCTTGCGGGAATCTCTCGCAAGCCGCCGTCAATGCCATGATGACCGCCGTGAAACGGACGATTGAGACGTGGGTTTGCGCAGCCGGCACATACTGGCGCATATAGCACGCTACGGCTTCACGAACCCGTACTTGCCGCGTCAATGGTAGAATTGCCCACGGAAAAGCGCACCGCACTATAACGGTGCGCGAAACCGACGCCTATTCTCACTCTTATGAAAGGCTTGCCGCCGTATGGCAACGAATAACGAACAAACCCTGCCCGGATCGTTTGGCCGGATAGCCGTCGTCGGCTTCGGCCTCATCGGTGCAAGTTTCGCCGCCGCGGTGCGCGATACATACCCCGATGCGGAAGTGCTCGCGGTCGACACCGACGCCCGGACGCTCGACAAGGCGA
>CAVDXU010000007.1:61521-79120 GCA_963613135.1 bacterium | reverse complement strand
CATCGGCATTTTCAATCGTTGGCGTAATGGTTGCTTTATAGCCGCTCGGCGACGAAGTCTTGGTAACGCTAATCGTCTTGCTGGCAGTCTCGTTGCCGTAGGTGGCGGTGATCGTTACGGAGCCGGCGGATACTGCGGTCACAACACCGTTGTCAACCGTTGCCTTGGAGCTGTCGGACGTGCTCCACGTCACTGCGCCGGAGAATCCGTTGGCGGTGTAGACGGCGAACTTGCCGACTTCGAGGGTATCATTGCCGGTGACGGTGCCTGCGAAATTCGACACCGCATTGCCGCTATCGGAAGCGACCGAAATCCCATTGTTGCTATTGACGGCAGACTGCGCGGCATTGTTTGCCGAGTTGTCGGCGGAATCACCATCGGCATCGGTAATATCGACGGCCTTGTTGCTTTCACTGTTGGCGGCGGAGTTTTCGTCCTCAGAGGTGTTCAGGGTGATGGTTGCGCCCGCCTTGATGGAGGCTGCGGGCACGGTGTAAACGTCGTCGGCATCGGCGGTGAGAGTGGTTTTGCTGCCGGAGACGGTGAGGGTGACACTATCCAGCACATAGCCGGAAATAGCTGCGGCGGAGAATTCGAAATCCTTGCTGGTAGGCACGGTGACATGAGTGGCCGGCGCGCTCAGCGGCTGCTGACCCTCGCAATCGATGAAGCCGTTATTCAGCTTGAGCGCGATGTCGGCTTCCGCATCAACGGAATCGGAGGAGTCGCCCTGGTCGCTCGCGCCCTTGGTTGCGGCTTCCTCGGACTGCGTTGCGCCCGTCGTGCCGGTGGTTGCGGAGGTTTCCTCGCTGTTGTCGGCCGTGGTGCCTGTCGCCGATCCGGTGCCGTCCTGCGCGTCAACCTGCGCAGCAGCATCCGACGCTGCGGCGTCGGTGCCGTAAGCTTTCGTCAACGACGTGGTGGGCCAGCCGAAACCCAGCAGCACCACCGACAGCGCTACCGAGATGGCCTTGTGACCGAACGAATACCGCTCGGTCATACTGCCTACCGATCCAAACCGTTTGTTTTCCGTTGCCATTGCTCTCACCTCATCAATCGTTGCGGGAGCCGCCGAGCACCCACGATTCATGCTTTCACCTTCAGCGCGCGCCAGTTGGAAAACGAGCTGGAACGCGCAATTTATAATCTGATTTATTATAGCTAATTTCTTTATTCTTTTACATACATATGCCGACAAAAACCGGGGCAATCCAGATAATATTTACGCTGTTCCGTGGTGCTAAGAATCCCCAGGTAAACCTACTGTTTTGCTTGGACCGCCATCCCCTCTCAGGTAGAAAAGTGAATCAAACGCAGCGCCCGATGTCACATCCGATGCCCTCCGTGCCGAATACGAACGGAAAACGTGACAGGGGGCAAATACCATTTCCACGAAAAACACGACGATTATCACTCGCCTGCCCGGGGTCGAAACGACGACCAGGAACCCCCAAATCGCGCCAAGTGTATCAAGCGCCGACGGCCAGCCCGGGGTTGAAACGACGACCGCAGCCTCCGCCCCAGCAGTCACCACCGCCCGACACGGCGAACCCGGGTTTCCCGTCCCGCCGTAAACCCAACGGTTTCGCCCCGGGCTCGCGTTATAATCGCCACGATGACAGAGGCGCACCACATTCCGCACGTCCCCGCCCATCGCCCACCGGCTGCGGCGGCGGCCGTTTGCGCCCTTTTACGCAAGCTTGCCCCCAATCCAGGCCGCGCGCTCGCCCGCATGCTCGGCCGCACCATCGCCCTTGCGCTCGCGTTCGCGCTCGCAAGCTTTCTCGCCCTTGCCCTCAGCGGTTGCGCCGGATCCTCGGAGCAGACGAGCGGCGCAACGTTCACGCCGGCGACATCGATCACGCCGGCCGTCTTCGACGAAGGCGCCGCGTCCGGCGACAACGGGGCGCTCGTGGATACCACGCATGCCGACAAAGGCTACATCGGCATCTCAGCATCAGCCTCATCACGTCTGAAAGCCCAGATCACCAGTGGACAATCAAGCAGCAACCTCGACCTTTCGAAAGACGGAACCGTCACCTTCTGCCCGCTCGTTTTCGGCAGCGGCACCTACACCGTGCGCGTGATGCAGAACACCTCGGGCAACAACTACATCGAGCTGTATTCGACCACCTTCGACGCCTCGCTCGCCTCCGAAACCGCGCCGTTTTTGGTTCCGAACGTCGTCTGCAACTACAACGACGGCAGCGCCTGCGTGGCGAAGGCGCGCGAGCTGGTTGCCGACGCGCAAACACAGGGCGACGCCGTCAAGGTCATCTGCGAATGGGTCGTCAACAACATCTCCTATGACGACGCGAAAGCGTCCCAGCTCAAGGACGCGACCGGCTATATCCCCGACCCCGATGCAACGCTGAGCGCGGGGACGGGCATCTGCTTCGATTACGCGAGCCTGGGCGCGGCCATGCTGCGCAGCCAGGGGATACCGACCAAGATAGTCACCGGGTACGTGTCGCCCAGCAACATCTACCACGCCTGGATCATGGTCTATATCGACGGCACGTGGACCAGCGCGCAATTCACCGTGTCGCGAAACACGTGGTCACGCGTTGATCTGACCTTCGCATCCAGCGGAGAGAACGCCAACGTGGGCGACGGGAAAAGCTACACGGACAGGTTCGTGTACTAGGATGGGCCAAGGAGCGAAGAACGCAGACGTGACATCGCCGGACGCTTTCGTGACGCGAAATCGCATATCACCCCCTGAACTGGCAAGTTTTCGCTGGTTTATTCGCTTTAAAAACGAACTGAAGGGTCGCGAAGGTCCCCCGATGTGCGAAAATGCAGTATCTACGTTTAACGGAAACGGGAGCATTAGATGGCAGACAAGTATTTAGAGAGCAGCGCGATCAGCGCGTTTTGCAGCAGCGTGGCAACCATGATGGCCGCCGGCGTGCAAACCGACGAAGCGGTGCAGATGCTTGCGGAAAACCGAGAGCAATCGCAGTTCAAAAGCGTGTGCGACAAGGTGTACGGCAAGCTCATCGAAGGTTTATCCCTGGCAGACGCTATGAATGAGTCCGGGGCGTTCCCCTCGTATGCGGTGGAAATGGTCCGCGTCGGCGAGCAGGCCGGCCGCACCGAGCGCGTGCTGCGCACGCTGGGACACTACTACGAGAACGAGGATAACACGTTCGCGAAGCTGCGCAACGCCGTCGGCTACCCGGCCGCGCTGCTGTGCATCATGAGCGTGATCCTGGCGTTCACCGTGGTCGTTATCCTGCCCATATTCACGAAAGCCTACGACAACATGGCCGGATCGCTGACGGCCGGGTCGTTCAGCACGGTGGGAATCTCCATCGGCATCGGCTGGGCGGCGCTTGTGGTAGTGCTTATCGCAACGGTGCTTGCGCTGTACATCACCTTCCGCTCGCGCACCGAGACGGGCCGCATCGCCGTCATGCATCTGCTTGAGAAGATGCCGGGCACCAAAAGCGCGCTGTACCAGATGGCGCTTTCGCGTTTCACCTCGGCTCTTGCCGCGTTCGTCGCCTCGGGCGTGCAGGAGGACGTCGCGATGGAGCAAGCCATGGCAACGGTCGGGCATGACGAGCTGACGCGCAAGCTGAAGTCCGCGCACGACTCCATGACCAACCTGGACGACCCGCGCAGCTTGGCGCAGGCCATCGTCGAAAACGAGGTGTTCGAGCCCGTGTACGGCCGAATGCTTTTGGTCGGCACGCGATCCGGATCGACCGACGACGTGCTGGCGCACCTGTCCGACGTGTTCTTCGAAGACGCGACGCTGCAGCTTGATCGCGCCGTGAACAGCGTCGAGCCGGTGCTGGCGGCGTTTCTGACCGTCGCCGTCGGCGCCACGCTGATCGCCGTCATGCTTCCGCTGATCGGCATCATGGGATCGATCGCGTAACCGGGACGGGGGCGCAATGTTTCACGAGATAACAGACAAGCAGATTCGCAAGCGACGCAAGACGGCCGCCATTATCGCGGCATGCTGCATCGTGGTCGTGCTGGCCGTCTGCGCCATCGTTGGCGCAGCTCAGGCAAGCGCCAAGACACAAGGCGCCGTGGCGTTGCGCGATACGGTGCTGCAATCGGCCAAGCAATGCTGCGCCATCGAGGGCAGCTACCCCGCAACGCTTGAGCATCTTGAGCAGAACTACGGATTGACCATCAACCACGACTCCTACATCGTTTCCTACGAGTACTTCGCCGACAACGTGATGCCCTCCGTGGTGGTGACGCCGAAATGAGCATGAGGACGACAACGGGAATGGCCGTCGGCGGCGAGAAGATGGACGCGCTGTCCGAAGTATCGCGCGTCGAGCTGCATGACGAGCCCAAATCGAACGGCAGGGCCTTCCCCACCCTGCTTCTGGCCGTGTTCTTCGTGGCGCTGCTGCTTTCGCTGATCGCGGGAGTGACGGTGTACAAGCACATCTCCGACCTGCAAAACGCCAGCAACGCGCAGCGCGAGGGATTGGGGCTTATCGTCAACACGGTTCGCGCGAACGACGCCACATCGGCCATCGCGCAAGGAGAAGGCCCCGAAGGCAAGTCGCTCGTCATCGTCGAGCACGCGACGTCGGGCACCTACGAGACGCGCATCTACCGCTTTAAGGGAAGCATCCTGCAGGAATACAGCATCGCAGGTAGCGCCTACACGCCGGAAAAGGCCAGCAAGGTGGCCGAATCCGCAACCTTCGAATTCTCGTATTCCGATGGCCTTTTGAGCATTTCCACGGACCAGGGCACCGCCGAGGTCGCCCTGCGCTACACGCAGGGAGGAAACTAAATGGCCGAGCAAGAAAAGAGGCAAGGCCTGTTCAGCGAGCATGCGAGCAGCGTTGCGTTCGTGGTCGAGTCGCTTTTGCTGCTTGCCGCGCTCATTGCGGCGATGGCCGTGTTCACGCAGCTGTTCGCCGGCTCGATAAGCCAGGCAAACGAATCGAAGCGCGAGGTCAACGCCGTGATGGCGGCGCAAAACGCCGCCGAGCGGTTCTGCTCCGACCCCGCAAGCTCCGCGGCCGGCGCCAGCGGCACGGTCGCGGTTTCGGGCGACGAGAAGACCTCGACGAGCAACGTGACCCAGGACGGCGAAGACTTCACCGTGACGTGCGAGGTTTCGTCGAGCGAGCGAAAGGCCGGCACCATGTATCAGGCGCACATCATCGTTTCAGACGATGCGGGCATCGCCTACGAGCTTGACACGACGCGCTACGTGAGCGAGGTGGGATAGATGGCGAGAGCGCTTCGCAACGGCGTGCGCATCGGCCCGATCAGCCTGCTCACCCTGATTTCCGTGCTGCTGCTGTCGGTACTCGCGGTGCTGTGCATCACCACCACCAACGCGGGCGAGGCCATGGCGCAGCGCCAGGCCGAAAGCACCGCCGACACCTACGCGCTCGATTCCTGCGCGCAAGAGGTTCTGGCCTGCATCGACGAGGAATTGCAGACGCAGAAGGGCGCCAGCGGATCGTTCGCCGCCAGCTCCATCATGGCGCGCTGGAACACCATCCAGCAGAAGATTGTCACCGCAGGTCTTACCGACGGCCTGCAGCTTTCGGGATCCAACGACGGCAGCGTGATCTCGTTCAGCGTTTCCGCATCTTCCGGAAAAACGTTGAACGCGGCGGTTCGCATCGCCGACAACGGGACGTATTCGATCGAGCAATGGAAAACCACGACGACCCAGCAGGCGCCCGAGGAAACCCTGTGGAGCGGCACGAGCAGCTCCGGCGTCTCTTCGAACAGCTCATCCAGGTAAGGAAAAAGGAGAACCCACCATGTCCTTGAAATCGCTTTTGAAGCAGATGATCGACCTGAAGGCTTCCGACGTCTTCATCATCGCCGGGCTTCCCCTGTCCTACCAGGCAAGCGGCATCCACGTGCGCTCCGACTCGCCGGCGCTAACCCCAGCCGACACCGAGGCCTACGTCCGGTCGATCTATGAGCTTGCCGGACGCGACATCAACATCTTCGTCAACAAGATGAACCACGACGAGGACTTCAGCTTCGCCGTGCCGGAGTGCGGCCGTTTCCGCGTGAACATCTTCCGTCAGCGCGGCAGCTTCGGAGCCGTCATCCGCGTGATCCCGTTCGGCCTGCCCGACCCTGCCGATATGCACATCCCCGAGTCCGTCATGCGCCTAGCCGACATGTCGAAGGGGTTGGTGCTGGTCACCGGCCCGGCCGGTGCCGGCAAGTCGACCACGCTCGCATGCATTCTCGACCGCATGAACCATACCCGTTCGGGCCATATCATCACGATGGAGGACCCGATCGAGTACATCCATCGCCACGGCACCTGCATCATCACGCAGCGCGAGATCCCCACCGACGTCGAGACGTACTCCGAGGCGCTGCGTTCGGCCATGCGCGAGGCCCCCAACGTCATCCTGCTGGGCGAGATGCGCGACCCCGACACCATCGGCACCGCCGTCACCGCAGCCGAGATGGCGCAGCTCGTGCTTTCGACGTTGCACACCACCAGCGCCGCCGACACCATCGACCGCATCCTGGACGCCTTCCCCGCGAACCAGCAGCGTCAGATGCGCATTCAGCTGTCGATGGTTCTGCAGGCGACGGTGAGCCAGCAGCTGGTGCCCACCATCGACGGCGGCGCGGTGCCGGTGTTCGAGATCATGACCGTGAACACCGCCATCCGCAACCTGATCCGCGAGGAGAAGGCGTACCAGATCGATTCGGTGCTGGCAGCCGGCGGCCGCGAGGGCATGCAGACGATGGACCAGGGGCTGTTCAACGTCGTGAAGCAGGGCATCGTCACCAAGGAAGTGGCGCTGACGTACTCCAACCATCAGGAAGCGCTCGAACGCCGCTTCAAGGCCGAAGGGCTGTAAGGAAGGGCGCCCGGGTGGGCGCAAAGGCATATGTAATGCACGAGGGGGGGGGCGGTTGCGCCCCCCCTCTGTTTACGCTCCCGCGCCGGGGCGGACGAGGCCGCTTTCGTAGGCTTTCACCACGAGCTGGGCGCGATCATGCGCGTCGAGTTTCGCCATAACGCGCGCGAGATGGGTTTTCACCGTTGCCGGACTGATAAAAAGGCGCTCCCCGATCTGGTCGTTGCTCATGCCGCGCGCAACGAGCGTCAAAATCTCGCGCTCGCGATCGGTCAAGCCGCTCAGATCGGCCGCACCGGCACCGGCAGGCGGGCGCGAGGCGACGAACGTCTCGATCAGCCGACGCGTGATGGACGGCTGGATAAGCGCGTCGCCGGCGGCAACGACCCGAATTGCCGAAACGATCTCGTCAGGTTCGGCGTCTTTCAGCAAAAAGCCGCTCGCGCCGGCTGAAAGGGCGTCGTAAACGTATTCGTCCAGGTCGAACGTCGTCAAGATAAGCACCTGCACGTTGCCAAGCGCGGGGTTCGAGCGGATTGCGCGCGTCGCCTCGATACCGTTTGCACGCGGCATGCGGATGTCCATGAGCACAACGTCGGGACGCAAACGGTGCGCCAGCGATGCGGCCTGGTCGCCATCACGCGCCTCGCCGATCACCTCGATGCCATCGTACGACGACAAGATCAGGCGGAAACCGCTGCGCACAAGGTCCTGGTCGTCGGCGATGAGCACGCGAATGGAATCGGCGGCACCTGAGGTGCCCGCTGCGTTCGAGACGGTTGCTGCGCCCGGGGTGCCCGCCGCATTCGAGGCGGTTGCTGCGCCCGGGGCGCCTGCCGCGCCTGCGGCGGGGGCGCTGGCGGCCGCAACGCCCGCGGTGCCTACCGCGGCGTTCGCAGCGGTAGGCGCGCCGGCGGCAACCCCTGCGGATGCAGCCCTTCCCCGCTCAGCTCGTTCGCCCTGCTTATTCGCCATTTCTTCCATGTTATGCCTCCCTTGCATGAAGCGGGATCGCAGCCCGCACGGTGAAGCCGCCCTCGGGCGCGTCGCCGGCGGCGAACGTCCCGCCGAGCACATGCACGCGCTCGGCCATGCCCGCAATGCCATGACCTGCACCATCCGCAGCGGCGGGAAGCGACGATGTCGCCTGGTCATACCCTACGGGCGCCATCGCCGAACCGCAGCCGGCGCCATCGTCCGCCACCACCAGTTCCGCGACATCGTTCTGCGTCGACAGGCGAACGCTGATCCGGCTCGCGCGGGAATGGCGCACAGCGTTCGTGCACGCCTCGCGGGCGACCGTGTACAGCGCCATATCGATATGCGCGGGGACGAGCGCGCGGTTGAACGTCGACGCATCCATATCGGTCTCAAGGCCGGCATCGCGCAGATAACGCAGCAGGTCGGGAAACTGATCGGTTCCGGCGGCCGGCATGGTTTCGGCAACATCGTCACCATGGCGCAGCACGCCGATCATCGACCTAATGTCGTCAAGCGCACTTTTCGCCGTCCCACGCGCCGTCGCGATGGCCTCTTTCGCCACCGCCGGATCCCTGTCGACCAAACGCTCCGCCGCCGCAAGCTGAATGCTGACGGCGGAGAGGCTATGCGCCGTGATGTCGTGCACCTCGCGCGCGATCCGCACGCGTTCGGCCTCGACGCGCCGGGCGGCCTCCTCCTCGCGCGTCCGCTCGGCCTCGGCAGCCCGGCGTTCGACCTCGGCAACGTAGGCGCGATGCGTGCGATAGGCATAGCCGGCAAGCACAGCGGCCACCATGAGAGCGATGTTCTGGAAACGCGTGAAGAACACCAAGCTCGACGACTGCATCGGCGCATCGCCCACCAACAGCGTGAGGGACGCCAGGATGCCGCACACCACCCCGGGTGCGGTTCCGCATTCGAACGTGACCGTGTACAGCGCGACGAGCGGCCCAACGACCGGCATGGTGATGCCGGAATAGCGTACCTGCAGCATCAGGAAGAGCAGCAGGCAGAACGCGAAAACGGGCAGCGGGAACGTTCTGCGCAGAACAAGCGGGACGGTCATGATGAACAGGGCGATGAACACCTGGGCATCGGGCACGACGCTCACTTCGCCAAGGTACTGACGAAGCGCCAGGTCGGGAATGATGATGGACGATGCCGTGAGCATAAGCTGCAGGCAGCCGACGGCGAAGGCCGCGAGGGCGATCGCGACGTCGGTGCACCATTCGCGCGTCGTCAGTTCATGTTTGCTGATCAGAAGGTTTTCCATACCCTATATGGTACGACGCGGCGCACGGCGGCGCCATACGCCCGCAAGCGTATTCGGAAAGAGGGCAAGCGCGGGCGCGGGGCTTCCGCCGGGGTGGTCCGCGCGCAGGGGGGCTTCCGTCGGGTGGCCCCGCGCTCAGCTTACTCGTAGAATTTAGCTTCGGGGAAGGCGGGTTCCTGAGCCCGCTTGAATGCCATGCGATCGGCTGTCGCAATGATGCGCTCGACCTGAGCGCGGTCGAAGCCTGCCTCCACCAGCTCGTCGGCGCTCATGCCGTGCTCGTAGTGGCCGATCAGCAACCTGTCGAGCGTCGGATAGTCGATGCCCATCGACTTCTCGTCTTCCTGGCCAGGGGACAGCTCGGCACTCGGCGGCTTTACCAGCACGTGCGCCGGTATGGGAGGCACCTCGCCGTCGGCTTCGGCCTTCTCGTTTCGCCAACGCGCGATGGCGTAGACATCGGTCTTGTACAGGCCGCCGATGGGAGCGAATGCGCCGGCCGTGTCGCCGTAGAGCGTGGAGTATCCCATCATGGCCTCGCTGCGATTGCCGGTATTCACCAGCATCCAGTTGTTCGCGTTGGAAAGCGCCATGAGGATGACCGTGCGGCAGCGGGCCTGCGTGTTTTCCGCCGGCGTGCCCTCAAGCTTGCCGCAGCCCGCATGCGCGAAGACCGCCTCGAACGCCTCGAACGGCTCGCAGATTGACACGACATTGGTTTGAATTCCCAGGTTGGACGCCAAATCACGTGCGTCGTCGAGCGAATGGTCGGTCGAGTACGGCCCGGGAAGCATGACCCCGTGCACATGGTCGGCGCCGAAAACATCGACGCAGATGGTCGCAATAACGCTTGAGTCGATGCCGCCGGAAAGGCCCACCACCATGTCGGTGAACCCGGCGTTCCGGGCAAAGTCGCGTAGCGCGTCAGCGCAGATTCGATACATTTCGCTCGCTTGCATGGGCGTCCTTTCCGTCGCAAACGGGATCTTCTCGTTCACGAGTATGGTAGCGCAGTGTTTCCAAGCGATTGCGGGATTTCAAAGGATCGCCTGCAAGCGCGCCTGCAGGCGATCCGCTACTTCCCCTTACGGCGGCTCATCACGCCGGCCGTCACGGCCACGGCAAGGCACACGACCACAACGATGGCGATCGGCAGAACCGGGATGCTGTCGCCGGTCTTCACCGCCGAAGCCTTGGTCGACGAGCTTGTGCTGGTCTTGGGAACCTCTTTTTGGACGACCTTCTTCTCGACGGTTTCGCTCTGCTTGTAATTCACCAGCGAGGCCTCGTCGGCGGTGGCATAGGCGTTCAAAACGTCGCTGTCGTTGACCTTGGCGAACGCGCCGTCGACCAGCTTGATCGCACCCGTTTCGTCAACGGTGAAGGTGACGTCGCTCGCCTTGGCGAATCCGTTCGGAGCTTCGGACTCATATAGCACGTACTGCTTGCCCGCAACCAAACCGTTGAGCACGTGACCTGCGCCGTTGCTTGTCCACTCCTCGATAGCCTCGGTGCCATCCGCAAGGCGCACGCCCAGCTTCGCGCCGGCCAGGCCCGCGCGCGCCGAGTCAACCTTGTTCACCTTGATGGTTAGCGCCTCATCCGTCACGCCGGAGCCGTCGCCGAACTCGATAACGGTGCCGACGCTGTACTCCTTGGACGTGGAGCCGTCGGCGTAAACCAGCTGATACTTCGTCGCAGCGCCCTCGCCCACGCGCTTTATCTGGAACTTCTGCGTCTGAGCGGAGGAAAGCTTGTAGCCCTCGGGCGCCGAGATCTCCTGGAACCAGTAATCGGTGTCGGTCGAGATCACCTCGGAGGAGCCCGTAGTCGCGAACGTCATATGCCCATTGGCATCCGACGTGGCCTTGGCGACCAGCACGGCGTCGGTAGCATCGCCGCCCGAGACCGATCCGGAACGATACAGCCCGTACACGGCACCCGGCAGCGTAGCGCTCGAATCGGCGTTGAATTTCGTCAAACCGAGCTGAATAGCCTTGACCGAGTTCGTGATGGTCGGATGCTCGGTGTCGCTGTCGTTGTCGGAACCCGTCACAACGATTTCCTTGCTCTTCACGCCGGCCGCACGATCGGCCTCGCTGTCATAGCAAACGTACTTGCTTTCCGTCTCCTTCAGCGAAGTCGAGCCGTCCTCGCCCTTCACCTCGTCGATCGTCGTGACGAACGTCACCACTTGCTTGGAGTACTCGATGGTCGGATCTATCGCCGCGTTCGGATCCTCTCGCACCGTGTAGGTATACGTGCCTTTCGCGGTGAATTTCAGGCAGCACGGGTTCATGTCGTCGCCCGTCACGTTGTTCGCCTTGTCGAAGTCGACCATGCCGTACTTGTCGTTGGAGGCCGTCGACACAACTTGACCCGTCGGCGACGCATCGTCGATCAGCTGGAACGTGAACTCGCCGTCGGCAAGTGCACGCCCGACAAGCGCCTTGTTCACCTTCGGGTCGACGTAGCACACCTTTTCGGCATCAGGCACCGGCTCCGAAATGGAGCGCACCGAGTAACCGGACAGGGAGAACTCGACATCTTCGGCCTCATGCGTGTTCGTCATGGTGTAGGTGAAGGTGCCGTCCTCGTTCGTTCCGCCATCGATGGAAACCTTGTACCCGTCGGGAACCTCGACCTCGCGCACAGCGTACTTGATGGCTGCGCCCGCCTCCTTCGCCGGCAAATCCGTCCAGCCGGCCGTCCAGTTGTTATCCGCGGAAAGCACCACGGTCTTGCCGGCGACCGGCGCCACCGCGCCCTGCGCGTCGACGGTGCACAGCTGCGCCGTCACGGATGCCGGGCGGATGCCGTCGGCGTCGTTCGAGTCGTTCCACACCTTGTGCACGCCGACGCTGGTCTTCGCGACCTCATGCGTGTTGGTCAGTGCGAACGTATAGTTGCCGTACTCATCCGTGCTCGTGGCAACCGTGCCGGTATAGCCGGCGACGGAAACCTCGTCGATGGAGTAGGTGTACGTACCGTCGGCGCCCCGCACGGGCAGGTCCTCAAACGTAGCCGTCCAGTTATTGCCAGCCGAAAGGGTCTTCGTGCCGACGATCTGCTTCGTGTCGCCGCCGTTGACGCTGCGCATTAGGTTCACTTCAACGCTTCCGGCGCGAATGCCGTCGCGATTGTTGTCGTCAGCCCACGCCTTCGTCACCGTCGCGTTGACCTTCGACGCCTGATGCGTATTGGTCACCTCGAACGTGTACGAGACGTTGCCGAATTTGTCAGGCGTGGACTGGGACGCGATGCTGCCCGTATAGCCGGTCACCTCAGCTTCCTGCAGGCTGTACGTATATACCTTGCCGTCGGCGTCGGTCGCAGGCAGGCCGGCCTTGGTGGCTGCCCAACCGTTGTCAGCGTTCAGCACGAGCGTCTCACCCGTCGGGGTCCAGGCGCCGCCATCAATCTGGCGCACAATGCTCAGCGTCACCGACGTCGGACGCAGCTTGTCGATGTTGTCGTTGTCTTTCCACACCTTGGTAGCCGACACGCTCACCTCGGCCTTGTGCTGGTTCGTGATGGTGAAGCTGTTGCCGCTTGCACTGACCGAGGAATCGTAGAGGGCCTTGTCGACGTCGGAGAGGCCGCTTTCCTTCACCGTGTACTGCAGCGCCTGACCGTCCTTCTTCGTGGGCAGGTCGCTCCACGTGTACTTCCAGCCGTTTTCCGCGGAAAGCTGCATCGTCACGGGGTTGCCGGAGGCATCGGTCACAGCCGTCGTCGCGTTGCCGGAGGCGTCGGCATACCACAGCTCGGCCGTGATAGAGCCATGCGCAACGTCAACCTCGGCCTCGCCCTTGGAGTCGAGCCACTTCTTCTCGACGCTCACGGACGTGGTGTCGCCCTTGTCGAACTTGCCGTGGAAGGGACGCGTGTGCGTCTCGCCGGTCACGGTGATGTTGTCGGCGATGAACGTGCCGCAGGCGTTGCCCTGCAGGTTCAGCGTGGCGCCCGGAGCCAGGATGCTGCTCACCATGGCGGCACCGGTGATGGTTGCGCCGCTTGCGTTGTAGAAGTTCCACAGCACGTAGCCCGTATCCGAGTCGACCTCGCCGACGCCAGCTTGCCTGCCGCCCTGAGCGTTCAGGATGATCTGATCGGGCATGGCGGCGGAAGAGCCCTGGCAGTCAACATTGATGACCAGCGCACCCGTGCCATCGGTGGGCACGTTGTTGATACGGATGGGGTTGCCGTTGCTCGTGATATCGGACAGCGACAGCTCGACGTACGCGCAGCCGGAACCCTTCGTGTAGGTGATCTGCTTGTTGTTCATATCCGAGAAATCAAACGTCGCCCCACCCAGGCTCGAACGCGAGGCCAAGGTGTTCGAAAGCGCTACGGCCTGCGCCTTCACGTCGTTTATGTTGATGAACGGCGTGGTGCTGGAATCCAAATCCTGCCCGATGATCGCCGGGAACTCGACCTTCGTCGCCGTGGTCTTCGTGTTGCCGTAGTTGATGATGTCGTGCCCGTTTTCATTCACCGAGAACAAGCTGAACGTATCGGTATTGCTGCCGAACACGACGGCCTGCTTGGCGAAGCTGGTCGCGCCGAAACGGGAATGCGTGCCCTGATAATTCTGGATATAGGTGAGCGTCGAGTGACCGTAAAGGTCATCGAAGCGGCTATCGGTGCCGAAGTCCTGATTGCCCGTCATGTTCTTCGCCAGCATGTTACCGTACACGTGGCTGCCGGCGGTGTTCAGCGTGTCGAACGCAACCAGGTGGAAGCTGCCGGCGATGCCGAGCGCGTTGCCCGTGCCGTCGTAGCCGTTGTCGCGATAGTCGTCCCAAACGCTCGACGCGAACGTGTTGCTGCTGTCGATGGTGGTGAAGTCGACGTCGCCGTTGTACCAATACGTGCCCGACGGCAGCTGGCTTGCCGCAGATGACAAGCTCGCCTGCTCAGCGGAATCCGCGGAGGCCAGGGACACCTTCGAGGCCGGCGACAGGCTGACGACCAGCAGGGCGGACATCATGACGGAGAAAACCTTCGCCCCCAGAGCGCGACAGCTACGCGAAACGCGAGCCTTCGCGGACCTGCTCGATTTGGCGGCGTTTTCATTCGTGGACAGCATATTCATCTTTCTGAACATCATTTTCCTACGCCTCCTTCGCATCGCTGGCGCTTGAGCGCTTTCGCGAAAGGATCCGGGCAACGGCAACCACGCCGGCGACCGCCACGGCCAACGCCGCGCAGATGCCGACGATCAGCCCAGTGCTGGACACGGCTCCATCAGCCTCGCCGTCAAGGGAGGCTGCGCTTGCCAACGGGGTTTCGTTGTCGTCGATTCGCTCCTCGTATGCGCTGTTGCCTTCAGGAGTCAGCACCTCGGAACCGTTAGCAGCGCTTTGGTTGTCGCCGGCAGCGCCGTTGGTCACGACGGTGGCGTATTGCGTCGCGGCATTCAGGCCGCCCGCGCTTGCCGAGCTTCCGTTCGCGGTCGTCGTGGTGGTCGTGGTGGTACCGTTCGAATCAACCTCGTAATAGCGAACGCCGCCGTCGACGATGTCGGTGCGGACGACGGTGGTATCGCCCTCGGAGACGGAGCCGGGCTGGGCGTAATAGATGGTATAGGTGCGATACGGCGCATAGTACCGGTGCGTGATGGCAGCGTCTTGACCGGTCAGGCGCTTATACGTTGCACCGTCCGCCTCAATCTGCTCAGGACCGGAGATGGACAGAACCGAGTCCGCGGAATCGCAGGCGAGCACTTCGCTTCCCAGCTGGTTGCCGCTCACAACGTCAACGTAACGCACAGTCACGTCGTAGGGAGAGGCGGGCTGGACATCCGAGCGCGTGTAATAGACGGTGTCCGACAGCAAACGGCCGGCTGCGAAATCGGACCATGCATAGGTGTAGGCGCTGTCGCCGACGCGCGTATAGGTTTGCCCGTCACGGCTGATGGTTGCCGGAGCCTCAACCGTTGCTGCGTCGGATTCGGTCACGCGCTTGGTTTCGGACGAATCGATCTGCACCGAGAACCCGCCGCCATCAACCGGGCTGACCAGGGCGAAATTGACCGTGTAGGAAAGGCCGGCCGCCTCGGGCTCGTACACCAACGTGATCTCGGAGGCGCCCTCGAAATCGAAACGCAGGGCGGCAGCCGCATCGGCATCGTAGGAGGTTCGGCTATCGTAGCCGCTCTTGAGCACGTATCGCTCAACCGATCCGGCGCGCGCCTGCGAGAAAATCTTGGGAGGCGCATACGTATAGCCGCCAACGCCGACCTCGACCGCGTCGCGCATCAGCTGCGTCCCATCGGTCGTCACGTAGTTGATGGTTACCGTGCGCGTATCCATGCTGACCTCGCGGCGCGGCAGGCAATGCACGACAACCTCGGGCGATGCGGACGTCACAGTGACGGTGGGCATCTTCGAGATGGGCACGTACACGCGATTGTTCGCCTCGACCGTATCGCGCACGGCGGTTGTCTGCTCTTGACCCGCGGCAAGCGTCCCCAGGTCGTCGCGCAGGAGCACGGCGCCGTTCTCGTCAACATAGGTCACCGACGCTGAAACACCCGCCGCGTCAACCAGCTCGTAATCAACGTAGAGCACCCCGTCAACCATTTGCGGAACAGCCGTGGCGCCCGCCGAAGCAAGACGATAGGTCTGCCCATTACGCACCACCAGGCGCGGAGCCTCGAAAGCCTGCGTCGCATCGGAAGACGCGCAGGTGCGGATGCCCACGATAGAATCGGCCACGCTGCCAAACGGCACGCCGTTCACGCGCATGGCAACCGCATACACGGTTGCATCGTAAAGAGAGGTCGAACCCTGGCCGTTCACTGCATCGCCCTCGGAGGAGCTGCCGCCCAGATGGAACGACACGTCGATGTCGCCGGAATGCGCCGCCACATAGGACGATTTCACGGTCAGGGATACGACGCCGGCCTCATCGGTCGCTCGATCATAGGCATACGGCAGGTTGCTCTGCTTGACGGTTCCGCCGACCGAGACGTCGGCGTAGAGCGTTTCGGCGCCGAGGCCGATAACGGTAGCTATGTCGAACGCATCGCCGCCAACGGAAAGCGTATCGATGCCGCGGATGGACACTTGGCTTTGCGCAGTCCCCGTAGTCGCGGTTGACCCAGCCACCCGGCCGGCCGCACCAGATTCGCCAGATCCATCATCGGCGAAAGCGGTTGCGGAAACCGGCGTCAGCGCGCACGCCAACGCAACCGCCACGCCGACGCGGCCGACAACGCTCGGTACGCACCGAGCACCTAAAACGCAATGACTTCTGCTCATGGCAAAGCTCCCTCGTCTCCACAGCTCCTTACGAGCCACCCCCCTTGCTGAAAGCCTTTTTCCAGCAAGCAAAATCGTGCAATCTTATTTGCGATGGCGGCAGGTGATTCGAATCGAAACAGCCACCTTCGCGCATTAGCCTAGCATCACGGACTTGTCCGCTCTGCGTCACAGTATACAGAGCGCGTCAACAAAATGATATATATTACTTGGATTTAAAATACCTGATCATCTATCTAATATATGAATATTGTGAGGGCTCGCGGTTATGCCGAGCCCAGGTGCGTTCGCTCCCGCTCTCGCCTCTCCACGCCCCTCAAAGCTTTGGGTGGAATAGTTCCCGCGCCACCCTTCATCGCGCCTTCACGACGCCTTGACAAATCATTCAAAAGCCGACCCCGGACGTGATCCGAGATCGGCTTTTCGCTTGCAGCGTGGATAAGGGCATCTTTCGGCCCCTTTCCCGCTTGAACGTTTTAACGGAGGATGTCCGCCGGCAATGGTCGTTTGCTTTTACTGAATGGCGCGAATCTGATCGGCCAACCAGGTGGCCCATTCCTCAACGCCTTCGTTTTTTGTGGCGGCAATAGGGAAGATCGGCGCATTCGGGTTCAGCTGATGCACCGCGGACTCGAACGCCTCGCGATCGAAGTTGAACACGGGCATGGTGTCGACCTTGTTCAGGATGATCACCTTCGACGCCTGGAAAACGCCCGGGTACTTGAGCGGTTTGTCATCGCCCTCGGGCACCGACAAGATCATGACCTTCGCGTTCTCGCCCAGGTCGAAATCGGTCGGGCATACCAGGTTGCCCACGTTCTCCACGATGATCAGGTCGAGACGCTCCAGATCAAGCACGTCGACCGCGCGGGAGATCATGTTCGCCTCAAGATGGCACGCCCCGCCCGTGTTGATCTGCACCGCGGCGATGCCCTGCGCCTTGATCTTCTCGGCGTCGACGTTGCTGGCGATGTCGCCCTCGATGACGGCGATGTTGAACTCATCGCGCAACGCCTCGATAGTGGCCAGAATCGTGGACGTTTTACCTGATCCGGGGCTTGCAAGCAGATCGAGCACGAACACATGGTTTTCCGCGAAGCGGCGGCGCAATTGAGCGGCAAGCTGGTCGTTTTTATCGAGAATTGGTTGCTTGATATCGATTTGCATATTCGCTCCTTCGTAAGCGGTTGATCTTGCTATTCGGCGGAATCGGCGGTTTCGCCGGGGATTTCAGGGTC
>CAVDXU010000007.1:5697-61352 GCA_963613135.1 bacterium | reverse complement strand
TCGATGGAATCGATCTGCAGCTCACGCCCGCAGATAAGCTCGGTGGCGAAGCCCCCGCAGGCATCGCAGGCCATATGGAAGCGGTCGTGCTCGTACACGTTCCCGCAATCCAGGCAACGGCTTTTCGGCTTGACCATGTTGATGACCAGCTCCGCCCCTTCGCTTTTGGTGCCTTCGGTAAGCACCTCGAAGGCGAAACGCAGCGAGTCCTCGATAGCCTCGGTCATCTCGCCGATGGACAGCGTGACTTTGAGCACCTTCAGGGCGCCCGCCTGCTCGGCGGAACGGTTCACGGCATCCATGACACCGGTCATGATTCCCAGCTCGTGCATGCAGCCCCCTTCCGAACGCGTTGTTGCAGCGGCAAGCCAAGCAGCGTGCCGCGCCTCGTACAGTGTTTCCATGGTATCCCAACCGACATGCGCCCGCCATGACAAAGGCGAGAAAGCACCGCCGCCGGCCAAACCCGCAAAAAAGAAACGGCTCCGGAAAGCTCCGAAGCCGTTTCGTTGTTGGATACGTTTTAAGGTCGCCAGTCGCGCAGGCTATTTCTTCACCAGGTCGTTCTGCTTCTTGATGCGGCCGCGCAAAACCACGCGCGCGATTAGCAGCGACAGCTCGTAGAGCACGATAAGCGCGGCGAACATGAGCACCATGGTGACCGGAGATGCGTCGGGCGTCACGATGGCGGAAAGCACCAGTAGAGCCACGTAGATCTCGCGCCACATGCCGCGCAACTTCTTGTACGGGATGATGTCGAAGATAACCAGGTAGAACACGATCAGCGGCAGTTCGAACGCGAAACCGAAGCCGATCTCGAACTTGATGATGACGTCGACGTAGGTGGACAAGCGCGGCGTCACGGTGCCAAGGCCCATCGCCTGATCGGTCAGCCACTGGAACGCCGGCGGCAAGATGATGAAGTAGCAGAACACCGTGCCGATGACGAACAGGGCGACGGCAGCCACGAACGTCGGGATGAACCACTTTCGCTCGGACGGCTTGAGTGCCGGCAGGAAAAACGCGAGCAGCTGCCACAGGATAACCGGCGAGCAAGCGACGATAGCCGCCCAGAGGGATATCTTGAAGCGCGTGGCGAACGCCTCGAACGGATCGAGCACCATGAACTGCGTCATGCCGTGATCATCCCTCGGCAGGAAGTCGGAGATGGGCAGCATGAGGAACTGGCCCATGATGGGCGTGGCGAAGTAGAACACGCACACGCCGATGAGCAAGCACACGACGATGCGCACCAAGCGCATGCGCAGCTCGCCCAAGTGGTCGAAAAGGGGCATACGCGCCGGTCCGATAGGCATGTTACTCCCCCTTCGTTTCGTTGTTGGCAGATTCGGGCGCGTCAGCCGGCTTGGAGGCAGCGGAAGCGGCGGCCTCGCCGGTCGGCGCGGTCTTCACCTCGGCTTGCGGCTTGGCGGCTGCAGCAGAGGATGCATCGGCGGCGGCAAGGGCTGCTTTCTTGGCAGCTTCGGCCTTCTCGGCGTCTGCCGCCTGCTTGGCGGCGCGCTCACGATCGTAGCGAGCCTTGCGCTCGGTGAAGCTTTCCTGCTTTGCAACCGTGCGAGGCTGCTGAGAAGCCGCCTTGGACGGCGAGGAATGCGTCGCCTTCGACGTGGCCTTGTCCACCTTATCGGCGGCTTGCTTGCCGGCGGCCGCGGCCTTTTCCATAGCGTCGAGCGGATTTTTGAACGGCTCATCGGAATCGGGGTCGTACACCTCGTTCTTGATCACCTTGTTCATTTCCTCTTGCGCGCTGCGGAACTTGTTGATGGCCTTGCCCAACGTTTTCGCCATGGCAGGCAGTTTGTCGGGGCCGAACACCAAAAAGCCGAACAGCAATATGAGGAAGAGCTCGAATCCACCGATACCGAACACGTTATCCCCTTACGTTCGTCAAATCGTCAATTGCGTGCGCCGGGGCGCAACAGCCACTCATGGTAGCACAAACGCTGCATACCCCCCTGTATGCAGCTTGTCTACAGAAAAAGTATCCGTGAGGAATTATCCGCACTACAGGCTGATAGGTTGATGCTAACCGGCAGACAAGACCGACAGCGCGATGGTCGGCAGGCCAAGCGCGAGCACCAGGATGACGCACACCACCACGGTGAAGATTTTCCTGGTGCGCGCCGCCGCCTCGCGACGAGCCTTCTCGCGCGCTTCGCGTTCCTGCGCAGCTTTAACGCGATCGGATTTCTGCTTCGCGGTAAGCTTTTGATTCGTTCCCATTGCTATGCCCTTAACTTGCCTCGGATTTCGATAACGCGCGCGATGTTGCGGGCAACCTCGACCCCAACATGCCAACGGTTCTTGTCATAGAGCGTTTTGCCCGCCACCATCGTCATGAGGACATCGGTGGCATTACAGGCGTTCACGATGTCGGAAATAGGCTCCGACGTGGGCGTTTGATGCGATCCGGACATATCGACCGCGATGATGTCGGCCTGTTTTCCAACCTCAAGGCTGCCGATCTTGTCGTCCATCTTCAGCGCGCGAGCACCACCGATGGTGGCAAGCTCAAGCATCGTCTTCGAATCGATGAAGCCGTTGCGGCTGACCGCGCGCTGCATGAGCATGCCGATGCGCATCTCGATGAGCATGTCGGTCGAATCGGTTGCGGCGGGGCTGTCGGTGCCGAGACCGACGCGCAGGCCGGCGCGATTGAACTCCTCAAGCGGCGCAACGCCCATGCCGAGCTGCGCATTGATACGCGGGCAGCTGGCGACCGACACGTCGTATTCGACCATCTTGCGGATGTCGCGGTCGTCGGCATAGACGCCGTGCACGATCATGACGTTATCGCTTTCGAACGCGCCCCAGTTCAGCGCATAGTTGATAGGCGTGGTGCCCGTGGGAAGCCACGGCGGGATTTCCACGAAGCCGCGCTTGCTGTCCATTTGATGCACCGAGAACGGCGAGGAGCCGTAACGCACGAAGTCGCATTCCTCGCGGTCGCCGGCCAGACGCAGGGCGACGGGCACGTTTTCGCGAACGGCGTATTCGGAAATCCGGCGGAAGATTTCGGGGTGGCAGGCATACACCGCCGAGGGGGACACGCCGATGGTCACGCGCGACGAATCGACCTCTTCGCGCCAATGGGCGACGTCGTTTTCAGCAGCGCGCATGGCATGGTCGACGCGGCGGCGATCCATCGCACCGACTTCGCGATAGATGACGCTGCGCAAACCGAGCTTCTGGGTGGCGGTGCAGCTTGCCCCGGTGGAAGTGACGTCGGCGACGGTGGTGATGCCGCCCGAAATGGCCTCAAGGCCGCCCAGGATGGCCGAATCGTACCAATCGGACGCGTCCAGCTTGCCGGAAAGCTCGCGCATGGCCATGATCCACGTCGCGTAGGGCACGTCATGGACAAGACCGCGCAGCACCGCGTTCTCAAGATGGGTATGCAGATCGACGAAGCCGGGCAGGAGCGCGGACGGGCCGTAGTCGCTCGTGGGCTCGTCGGGGTAGCGCAGCTTGAGCATGGCGGCGTCGCCGATGTCGCGAATGACGCCGTCGCGAACCAGCACGGCGCCGTTCTGGATGGGCTCTGCGGTTATGGGAAGCACGTACTGCGCGCATAAAAGCATGATTGGCCTCGCTCGTCGTGTAGGTTTTTGCTGGCCTTTCATGATAGCACCGACAACCAGCCGGCCAGGGCGGAGGTGCCGGCATCCATGAAAGCAGCGCGACGCGACGGGCGGGCGGCACGTGGCAGGCGGGGCGGGGCGCGGGGCAGGCGGCAAGCGCGAGCGATGGTGAGAGACGCTGACGATGGCGCAGCGCGCCGCGGGGCGCGAGCCCAAAGCCTGGCGGGCGGCCCGGCCGAGAGCGCCTATTTAACAGGAAACGTCACCGAGAATTCGGTTCCATCGGCTTCGCTGCTGGTCACTTCCAACGAACCGCCATGCTCCTCAGCGATGGAATGAGCGATCGCCAGCCCCAGGCCATGACCGCCCGCGCCCGACGTGCGCGCCTTGTCGGCGCGATAGAAGCGATCGAACACGTGCGGCAAGTCCTCCGGGGAAATGGGCACCCCGGTGTTGCGGACGCTCAACCTCACGCGCTTGCCCTGAGCCGAAAGGCGAACATCGATGTGGCCGGATTCGTCAACATACTTGCACGCATTGTCGATCAAAGTCATGACCAGGCGCTGCAGCCGCTTCGCGTTACCCGTGAACTCGATGCCCTCCGCGATATCCGAGCGTAGCTCGACGCCCCGCTCGAACGCGACCGACTCAAACTGCAGCAGCTCGCCTTCCACCAAGTCCGAGAAGTCAACGGCCTCGTCCGCCTGGTGCGGGACGGGAGAGCCGGTCGCGCCCGCAGCGGCTTCGGCAGCAGCTTCCTCGTCCATCTTCGCCAGCGTGAGCAGATCTCCCACCAAACCCTGCATCGCCTCGGCCTCGTGCTGCGTGCTTTCAAGCCACTGAGCCTGGCTCGCCACGCTACGCTCGGGGTGCTCAAGCGCGATGGAGGTGTTCGCGAGGATGACCGTGAGCGGCGTCTTCAGGTCATGAGACGCATCAGCTACGAAACGACGTTGCTGCGCCCAAGCATTCGCCACCGGGCGCAACGCCCAACGGCTGAAGAAGATGCTGATGACGAGGAATACCAGCAAGGTTGCCACGCCGACGACGCCCAGCGTCAAGGCCAGGGTCTTCCAGCCGCTGGCGTTGCTCGTGTCGGCGAAGGCGAGGTACATGGTCCCGCCCATGTTTCGCTTCATGTAAATGAGGCCCAAGTCGGCAAGGGTCCCGGAACCCTCTGGCGCCTCGGAGAGCTCGGAGGTGGCCACGGCAAGCACGTCGTCCGAGATGGAGGCCGTGTTCGTGCTCACAGTGCTTACCTGCCCGTCCGAATCGACCGTGAACACCGCCATGGGAACAGACTGGTCGCTACCATGAGAATGGCCGCCGATCACCGGTGGCGTGCCATGGTTCGAGGTCAGGCTGTCGGAAGAATCGCCGGACGAATCACCAGAGGAGTCACCGAAGAAATCGGCTGCGGCTTTCGGTTCGCCGGCGCCGAGCTCTCCCAGATCGGAGGATCCATCGCTCACCCCACCGTTCACCGGCTTCACCTGGCGATCGGCCGCACGCGAAATGGCGCCGTCGAGAGAATCCGTCACCGACGAGGTGGCCTGTTGGTAGTTGAGAAACACGACGAACGCGAACACGGCGATCAGGACCACCGCCACGGTCGCCATATTCAGGATGATGAACTTGGTTCGCAGCTTTTTAAGCATAGGGCTCCTCGAACTTTCGGCATCGATGCGAGGGCGCCGGGCAGGCGAGCCCTCGCGCCGACGACCGCGCGTTTACGGCACGATTATGCGCGAAGCGGAGCCTAAGCAGCCTGCGCGCCATCGATTGCCAAGCGATAACCGGCCTTGCGGATCGTCTCGATGCAAGCGGCGGATCCGAGAAAGCGGATTTTCTTGCGCAGAAAGCTGATGTAGGCCTCGACGTTGTTGTCCTCGGCATTCGATTCAACGCCCCATACGCGATTGATCAGCACTTCCTTCGAAACCACCTGACCGGGGTTGCTCATCAGCACCTTCGCGAGGGAAAACTCCTTGAACGACAGATGAATGGATTTTCCGGCGCACGACAGGTCATAGCTTTCCAGGTTCAGCGTCAAGTCGCCCGCGGTGATTTTCTCGAACTGCACCTCACCCTGACGGCGCGTGAGCGCACGCAGGTGCGCCAGCAGCTCGGCGGGGCTGAACGGCTTGGTCATGTAGTCGTCGGCGCCGCTGTCAAGCCCGGTGATCTTGTCCGGCACGGCGTCGCGCGCGGTCAACAGAAGCACCGGCGTGCTGATGTTTTTGCGGCGCAGCTCGGCGACCACCGTGAACCCGTCCATTTTCGGCATCATGACATCGAGAACGATAACGTCGTAGATGCCGCTTTCGCCATAGGCAAGACCCTCGGCGCCGTCATGAACGACATCGGTGCCGTAACCGTTTTCCTCGAGAATATGAGCGAGGGCACGCGCGAGACGCACGTCGTCTTCCACGATGAGGATCTGCATGGAGGGCCCTTTCACTCGCCGATATCGCCCGGCTGCGCACGCAGCGCGGACGCACTTGATTCCAGCAATCATTATACGAAGCAAACTGAAAAGATGCTTAAAGAGCCATCGAGTGAAGCAGCCATGCACAATACGAGCAAGACGTTTACGCTTAGGGGCAACGCCCCGCTCATGCTCCGTTTCTCCCGCGAAACATCGAGATCATACGCCCAAGCTTTTCTTTTCTGCTCGCGCTGGAAATACCACTTCCGCGGCGATGGCGGTTTTCACGGGTAAAAACTGGGAGCGGGCAACCTGAGTGTATCCTGTTATGCATCGTGGAGGCAGAAAGGATTGAGCATGCGGGCTTTGGTTCAGCGCGTCAGCGACGCGAGGGTGAGCGTTGGCGGCGATGTTGTCGGGCAATGCGGGAAAGGCTACCTTATCCTGCTCGGCGTCGGCGACGGGGACGGTCAGGCGCAGATCGAGCGCCTTTGGAGCAAGATCTTCAAAATGCGCATCTTCGAGGACGAGAACGGCAAGACGAACCTGTCGCTAGCCGATGTCGGCGGCGAGGTGCTGGTGGTTTCCCAGTTCACGCTGTACGCGAACTGCAAGAAGGGCAATCGCCCCTCGTTCACGCAGGCCGGTGCGCCGCAGGCTGCCGAAGAACTCTATGAGGCGTTCGTCGAACGCGCCCGCGCCGACGTCGCGCACGTGCAAACCGGCAGGTTCGGCGCAATGATGCAGGTCAGCCTCACAAACGACGGCCCGTTCACCATCTGGCTGGACACCGACGAGCTGTAGCGGGACAGCAGCCGGCGGCAGATGACGCCGGCCAGCGCCGAGCGGGCAACGCCCCCCGCCAACAACCAAAACGCAAAAAGAGGGCGAACGCCCGCCGCCAACTGACAGCAAGACGCTCGCCCCCTTCGTCGCAACGAGACCAGCAAACGCAAACGAAGCCGCAAGCACCACGCTTCGTCCAGCCGCAGCCCCGCGACCAGGTACTACACGTTCTCGGGCAGCATGATCGGCGCGAAGTACGGGTAGTCGATGCCGCGCTTCTGCAGCGCCTCGACGCCATCGACCGCTTTGATGAAGTCCTCGACGGTCAGCGTGATGCGCACGTCGCCGGCCGACAGGTTGCCGAGCGCGCGGTCGCCGCGGCAGCCCAGCGACAGGCCGGGTTTGCCGGTCTTGATGGTGTACATCCAGGTGTCGACGCACTGAGACTCGCCGGAGAACGGGAACCACACCTTCTGCCACTCGGACTCGACCAAGCCTGCCATCAGGTAAAATGCACCGGAAGCAACAATCTGCACGGAAATGCAATCAGGCTCGAGCACGTTGTTGTCGTCCAGGCAGCTGCACACCATGCCGGCGTAGGGTTTCTCAGGCAGCGTCTCCAAGTACGACTGCATATGGGCCTTCGACGCCTCGAGGTTGCCCTGCCACGGATACGGCGGGTTGGCCAGCAGCACGCCCTCGTGCCAATCCTTATCGCGCTCGCAGCAGCCGCAATTCGCGCCGCAATACGTGGTCATGAACTTGTCGGGCGTGATGCCGATGGTCATATGGAAATGCGTGGCGATGCCGATCAGCTGGCAGCCGGTGGAGACGTTCTTCACCATCTGCAGGTTTTCGAACTGGTCGAATTCCTTCTCGTCGTTCAGCAGCTTGACGGCAACGGGCATGGTCAGCGGGCGAAGCGCCATGACCAGGCGGTCATTGAGGCTCTTCCACTCTTCCTTCGTCAATTTCATTGCTACCCCCTTCTGCGGGGCGGGCCGAACGCGACCCGCCCCCATTCGAACGTAATTTCGCAGCGCGCCTTTAGGCCTCGGCCGGATGCTCCTTCTCCCACTCCTCGAAGATGCCGAGCAGATCGGCGCCCTTGCCGGTGGCATAGCCGTCGTCAACCGACACAACGATGCCGTTCACGCCGGAAGACTCCTCGCCGGCCAGCCAGAACGCGGCGTTGGCAACCTCTTCGGGGGTAATCCAGCGATGGCGATTGTGGTTCACCGCCACGGCCTCGCGCGCCGGCGGGCAATCGTAGACGCTCGCGGCCATCGGAGTGATGGTGGCCCCGGGCGACACGGCGTTCACGCGGATGCCCTGGGCGCCCAGATGGAACGCCGCGCCCTGCGTGATGGCTTTCATGGCGCCCTTCGAGCCGATGTAGCCGATCGGATCCCACGTACCGACCTCGGCGTTGATGGAAGTGGTGTTCACGATGGAACCCTGGATGCCCAGCTTGTCCATGGCGCGGGCGACAATCTGGATGAGGTTCAGCGCGCCGAACACGTTGACATCGAAGGCTTCCTTGACCTTGTTGTGGTCGAAGCCCAGGATGCCGTCGCGGTCACCCAAGATGCCGGCGTTGTTGTACAGCGCGTCAACGCGGCCCTGCGTGGCCACCACGTCATCGACGACCTTCTGACAGGCGTCGTAGTCGCACACGTTCAGCACGTAGGGAACCACGTCGTAACCCTTCGCCTTCATTTCCTCGACCGTTTCGGCAAGCGCGGCCTCGTTGATGTCGCATGCGGCAACCGTGTACCCGCCGCGGCAGAAACGCTCGACGCCCGCCTTGCCGATGCCCATCGCGGCACCCGTGACGATCGCAACCTTCTTTTCCATGACAAACCCCTTTCGTTGCCCGCCTGAGCCCTTTTCCCCAGGCGGATTCCTATTGCATGCCCCGACCCCCTCGGTCGGGGCAAATGCCTCTGTTGTTTCAAGCCCCGCTTTCTCGCGAGGCCTCAAACCATCCGCAACGCCATGCGGCGGCGCCTCGACCAGCCCCTACTGATGGATCACGCGGCCGGCGACGAAGCTCGCGGCACCCACGACGATGCAGATGCCCAAGCAGATGAACGCAGTGCCCGTGGCGTCGAGGATCGACGCGAAGATGGGCGCGGCCAGGATGCCGCCGAAATTCGCCAACATGGACAGCTCGCCGCAGCAAGCGCCGGAGATCTCGGGCGTGGTGATCTCGTTCGGGATGGACCAGAACGGGCCGAGCACCATGGACACCGAGCCGTAGGCCAGGGCCAAAAGCACCGCCACGACCACGACCGACACGCTTCCCACGAACGGGATGAGCAGCAGGCTCACGGCGGTGATGCCGGTGGCGATCATGAGCGTCTGGTAGCGCGAGCCCTTGAACACGTTGTCGGAGATGACGCCGCCGAGCGGAGCCGCGACGATGGTGATGACGAAGGTCGAGCTGATGACCGTGGTGATCAGATCGCCCGTGATGCCCAAGTCGTTGGTGAGCAGGCTGGACAAAAACGTGCCGAAGCCGTACACCAAAAACCCGTTGCCGAAGCCGAACAGCGCGCAGCACCAGTACTTCGGGCTCTTGCGGATCTCGGCCATGGTGGAGGGCAACTTCTCGGAAGCAGCCGCCTTCGAAGCGCCCGACTCCTCAGGCAGAAGCTCCGCGATGGAGACGGCGCCCGGATAAACAGAGGAAACGTTTTTCGTAGTCAGCAAATACAGCACGAAGATGACGGCACCGGAAGCCGCAACGAGCAAGCCCAGACCCTGATACCACGTGAAACCGGCCCCCAGCAGGGCGGATGCGCCGAGCGTGGCGAACGTGAAGCCGATACCCAGCACGCCGAGCAGGATGCCGTTGGCAAGCGCGCGCTGGCGAACCGGGAACCACATGACCGTGGAGTTCACGGCCGCCGCGGCCAAGAAACCGCCCGCAATGCCTTGACAGAAGCGCAAGACCAGCCCGGGAACGTACGCCGCGCCCAAAAAGATGAACAGCACCGACGCCACCACGTTGATGGCCAGCGCCGCCAGCACCGTGTTCTTCAGCCCCACCTTCACGATGAGCTTGCCGCCCACGCTTCCGAAGAACGCGAAGCTGATCATGATCGCCGTCGTATAGAACGACAGCATCGTAGCGTTGAGCCCCAAGGACTCTTGGATGGCGGAGCCGAACGCGGCGGAACATTGCACGGTCATGAAGAAGTGGCCGTAGGCCAGCATGTTCATGATCAGCATCCACCACCTAAATGACGGCGCCTTTGAAAGCTTCGTAGCTTCCATACCTACCCCTTTCTGAAACCTCCTCGCAGGTTCACGCCCGGCCCCTCCGGGCTTTCGAACCCCTTATGCGGCACGCGAGGCGAAACCCCTTTCAACTTCGCGAGCCAAGACGGGAAGCGCGCCGATTCCAACCGGCGCCGGCGCAGCTCCCCGGCTTTCCCTCAGTAGCGCCCCTTACAAGCGCACGGCCACCTCGCGGCCCTGGCTGAGCGCATCGACCATGAGCGAGGTGTCCTCGCCGTTGCACGCGCCGATGGAATAGACCTCGGGCGCCAAGCCCTTGAGCTGCTCGTATACCGACAAGTCGGCGCCGGGCGACTGGAACACCATGATGGTGTCGGCGCTCTGGAACTTCTCCTGGCCGTCCTGGATATAGGAAAGGCCCTTCTTGGTGATTTCCTTGAAGGTCACGCCCGTCGTGATGGGCACGCCGGCCTCAGTCAGGTAGTGCAGCGAACGGTCGGCGTAACGCGGGGGCATGCGGTCGGCAACCTTGTCCACCTCGTCGAACACGACGACGTTCTTGCCGCGCTTCTGCAGGAAGATGGCGCCCTGGATACCCTCGATCTGCGCACCGAGCACGATGCAGTTCTTGCCGATGCCGGGAAGCGCCACCTGCGAGAGCTTGTTGAGCGCGTTCGCGCCGAAGATCTTCAACGGCGCCGCCGCCATCTTGGTGAGCTGGGGAACGGTCGAGACGATCTTGGAATCGATGCCCGGCACGTTGGGCACGCCATATTTGCCGCCCGTGGCCACCACGATGGCATCGGGCTTGAACTTCTTCACGAATGCGGGCGTGACCTCGCATTTCGTCTTGATGGTGAGGTTGGGCTGCTTGGCGGCCTGGCTTTCCAGGAACTCAATAAGCGCCGGGACGTCCTCCGACACGCTGCCCTTGACCATGGTCGCCAGCTTCAGCTCGAGCGTCAGCATCGATTCCTTCTCGCACAGGGTGACGTCGTGGCCACGTTCGGCCGCAACGCGCGCGCATTCCAAGCCGGCCGCGCCGCCGCCCACCACGAGCACCTTCTTACGCGTGGCGGCGGGACCGTAATTGCCCAGCTCGGCCTCGCGCCCGAACGCCGGATTCACGCGGCAGCGCTTGTGGATGCCCGGGCCCTCGGCATCGCAGGTGGCGCAATGATTGCAGCGGCGAACGTCCTCGGGATGACCCGCGGCCAGCTTATTGGCCATGTCGGGGTCGGCCCAAAGACCGCGTGCGAACAGCGCCAGGTCCATCTCGCCTGCCTCAATGGCGGCCTCGGCCGTATCGGGCGTCAGGCTGCCGATGCCGAACACGGGTACCTTCACGCCGGCGCGCTTGACGTTTTGTGCCAGCGGGACCAAAAGCCCCTTGTCCTCCAGGCGCGGCAGGTACTGCTTCATGTCCGCGTCGGCCTTCGGGTACTGCCAGTAATCGGCCGCATACTGGAACGGGCAGTCGCCATAACCGTAACCGGTCACGCTGATGTAGTCGGCGCCGGCTGCCTCGTAGAGCCTGGCGAATTCCGCCGACTCCTCCATGGTGGTGCCGTCCGGATGCCCGAACTCCTGGCCATTCATGCGCACGCCCACGATGAAGTCCTCGCCGCAGCGCTCCTTGATGCCGCTGATCAGCTCGCAGGCAAGGCGCGTGCGGTTCTCATAGGACTGCGGGCCGTATTCGTCGGTGCGCTTGTTCCAGATGCGGCTGGTGAAGCTCATGACGAAGTACCCGTTTGCCGCGTGCACTTCAACGCCGTCCAGGCCCGCCTTCTTGCAGCGCTCGGCCGCATCGATGTAGCGCTCCTTGAACGACTGGATTTCCTCATGGGAAACACCGCGAACCGGGAAGCAGTACGGCACCGGGCTGGGAAGATCGGCCTCGGCGACGTCGGAGGGACCCCACGACCCGCCCTCGGTCTTCAGCGCCGATCCGTTCTGGAAGATCTGCATGATGATTTCGGATCCATGCTTGTGGATGGCGTCGGCAAGCTTCGACAACCCCGGGATGAACTTGTCGTCGTACAGCCCCGGGAACGGGTAATCCTCCACCGTGAAGCCCGAGGAGCCGTCCTTGCAGATGAGCATCGCCGGGTCGTCGGAAATACCTGCGCCGATGGTGACGGCCGCCGCCCCGCCCTTCGCGATGGCTTCGAACGTGTTAATGACGGTGTCGTTGCAGAACTGATCAGGACCCCAGAACAACGTGGAGGACGGCCCTTTGGCAATCCTGTTCTTCCACGTGTGGGTGCCGATTTTGATTGGCTCAAGCAGCTTATCGTAAGCGCTCATACGTGCCCCCTCTACCCCTTGGCGCGCCCAACCGCGCAGGTCAAGCGCAAATCTGACCATTCATACCGTTAATTAAACCTAGTCTTATACCCTTATTTGAACTCGGTTTAATCTTCGGTACGAGCGCAGAATACGCCCCTAGATTCAGGGTTGTCAACACCTTTTTGCAAAGTTGTTTGAACTTTGGTATAGTTTCTTGCGAAACAAGGCAGTTGACCTGCTTTTTTGCAGGAAGAGCAAGGGAGGTTCGAGCATGGCTATCCAAGCTCCTCGGCGGGTGAAGTCCCAACAGACCCGCAAGAAAATATTCGACGCAGCGGCAAAATTGCTCCGAGATCACGGCGAGGAATACCTGACCATAGCCAACATCTGCGATGCGGCCGGCGTATCGAAGGGCACGTTCTTCTATCACTTCAACTCGAAGGATGACCTGATGCTCTACTACCTCGAGGAAGGGCTCGACACCTTCATCGAGGAGCACGACTCCTCCATCGTCGAGGAAGCCGGTGACGACGTATGCCTGCTCATCTGGCGCCTGTATCACCAGTACTTGGACTACTGCCAGCAAACCGGCATCGAGTTCATTTCGAACTACTACCAAACCAGCAACAAGGCGCTCGATGCGCGCAGCACCATGGGGACGGCGGAAACCATGAACAACATGCTGCGCACCTGCACCGAAGGGCTGCGGCGCGCGCAGGCAAACGGCTACGTGCGCAAGGACTGGAGCGCCGAGGACATGTCGTTCGACTGCTGCTCGGTGGTGAAGGGGTGCGTGTTCGAATGGTGCCTGTCGGGCGGCGCCATCAACCTGCTCGCCCATACGCAGCACATCCTGTACTGCTACTTCGCCAACATCGTCACCGAGGCGCATCGCGAGCGCTTCGGCCTTGAAGAGCCGCCAATGGCATAAAAAGATGACGCGGCAGGCGGGCCGGGCGAGCGAGCCGGACAGGGCGAGCGGCCCCTGCGGCCGGCGGGCGACGCCCCCCGCCGAGCGGGCGACGCCCCCGCCGAGCGGGCCCGCTAGTTCGTCACGTCGCCCGACTGGTCGAGGCTGATGGGATCGCCCACGTATGTCGAGGGCACACGCAGGAGCGCCTTGAAGAAGTCTTTGGTGCGCGCAGGGATCTCGCGAATGTCGTACTGCATCTGCTTCTGGTAGGTGCGGTAATCGCTCGGCACGCCAACGGCCTTCATGCCCAAACACTGCGCCGACCATAAAGCGCGATACAAGTGATACGTCTGCGTCGCCACGACGATGCGCTCGCAGCCGAACACGTACTTCGCGCGGTACATGCTTTCATACGTGGAAAAGCCAGCATGATCGCAGAAGATGTCCTCGGAAGGCACGCCTTTCGATATCGCATACGCTTTCATAGCCTTGACCTCGTTGTACGAAGCCGTGCCATTGTCCCCGCTCATGATGAGCTTAGGCGCCGCACCGGCAAAATACAACGCGATGCCGTCGTCAAGCCGATCCTGCAAAATGGTGGAGGGGGTTCCATCGGTAAGCACGCTCGCACCCAGCACGACGACGGCGTCCGCCTGGAACGAATCCGCCTCCTCAGCAGATACGATCGCCTGCTTCGAACCGAAAACGGTGACGATGTTCGTCACGACGAAAACCGCGAAGACGGCAACGATCAAGGTAGCGATCACGCTCAATACCCGCCCTATACATCCGATATGTCTTCTTGCACTGCTCATGGACAACCGATGATAACAAACGCGATTCAACGTGCCGAAAGACCCGCCGAATCGTCGCAATTCCGTCTCAGCAACGCCACCGAAACCCGACAGAGAGAACAAGATGGGTGCAGCTGCAAGGTTTTCGCCCAGGCCATGCAACCCCTGCGCAAGGGAGGCGCAAGCGAATGCTACCGAGATGCAAGGCCGAACTGGTACGCTAACTCGATGCGGCGATGCTCGTTCGTACCTTGGGCGACGCCTTCGAAAGGAGGTGAAGCCATGGACCTTCTGTTTGCGCTGGCAGCAGCCAGCTCGATCGGTTCGTTCCTCATAAGCTTGATAGCTTACGTAGAAGGGAGAGTGTCCACTCGGAACAAAAAGAAGCGGTAGCTGACACTACCGCTTCCCATCCTAGTGCGTCGCCCGTCACGGTCTCAAATCCTACGGGCATCGCCGCTGTTTTCGATTGTACACGCCGGGGCGCTACTTCGCAACGATGTTCACCAAACGTCCGGGCACCACGATTACCTTCTTGAGATCCTTGCCCTCGACGGCGGCCTTCACCGCTTCAAGTGCCACGGCCTTCACGTCGTCGTCGACGGCGTCGGCGGCAACCGTGATGCGCGCCTTCACCTTGCCATTGACCTGCACCGCAAGCTCAACCTCGTCGGCCTTCGCCTGCGCTGGGTCGAATTCAGGCCACGGCTGCGTGTACACATTGCCCTCCAGGCCCAGCGCGTCATGCCACAGCTCCTCGCACATATGCGGGCACATGGGAGCCAGCAGCTTCACCAGCACCTCGGCGATCTCGGACGCGAACGCCTGCTCGTCGGCCGATGCTGCACGCTGCTCGGGACCGCATTTACGCAGGTAGTCGCCCGTCGCGTTAGCCAGCTCCATGATGGCGGCGATGGCGGTGTTGAAGTTGTTGCGGTCGAAGTCGTCGACCACCTTGCCGGCCACGCGATGACGCTCGCGCAGCAGCACCTTGCGAGCCTCGGCGATATCGGCGTCGCTTGCGCCTGTCTGGAACAGCGTGTCCTCGCCGGCCTTGCCCGCCAAGTCGTACACCATGCGCCATGCACGGTTGAGGAACTTGTGCATGCCGGCCAAGCCGTCCTCGTTCCACTGCAGCTCCTTGTCGGGCGGGGCCATGAACAGGATGTAGGCGCGCACCGCGTCGGCACCGTAGCCGGCGATCATGTCCTCGGGAGAGATGACGTTGCCCTTCGACTTGCTCATGACGTCGCCGTGCTCGTCGAGCACCATGCCCTGGCACAGCAGATTCTTGAACGGTTCGTCGAAGTTCACCAGCCCCAAATCGCGCAGCACCTTGGTGAAGAAGCGGCTGTAGAGCAGGTGCAGGATGGCGTGCTCGATACCGCCGATGTACTGGTCGACCGGCATCCAGCGGTTCACCTTTTCGGTGTCGAACGGCGCTTCGGCATTATGCGGGTCGGTATAGCGTAGGTAGTACCAGCTCGAGCACGTGAACGTGTCCATGGTGTCCGTTTCGCGGCGGGCGGGCTTGCCGCACTTCGGGCACGTGCACTTCGAGAATTCCTCGTGCGAAGCAAGCGTTTCGCCTGCGGAAAGGTCGATGTCCTCGGGTAGGCGGACCGGCAGGTCCTCCTCGGGGACGGGCACCACGCCGCAATCGTCGCAGTAGATCATCGGGATGGGGTTGCCCCAGTAACGCTGACGGGAGATCAGCCAATCGCGCAGGCGGAACTCCACCTTGCGCTTGCCGCGGCCGGCCGCCTCCAGGTCGGCGACGATGGCCGCTTCGCCCTCGGAATGCTTGCCGCCCGTCATACCCGTGTACTTGCCGGACTGCACCAGAACGCCCTCGGCCTCCATGGCCGCTTCCCAGTCAACGCTGGTGACGACGCGGTTCTGCTCGCCATTGAGCTGGGCGAACAACGGGTCGTCCTCGCCCAAGATGATCGGGATGATGGGCAGGTCGTATTTCTTGGCGAACTCGAAGTCGCGCTGGTCGCCGCAGGGCACGGCCATGACCGCACCGGTGCCGTAGTCGGCGACGATGTAGTCGGCCACCCACACGGGCACCTTCTCGCCGTTGATGGGGTTCACCACATAGCGGCCGGTGAACGCGCCGTGCTTTTCCTTACTGCCCTGCGCGCGCTCGACGGCCGTGATCCTCTTGGCATCCTCGACCACCTGCATGACGGCAGCCTCGTATTCGGAGCCGGCCACCAAGTCGGCCAGGATGGGGCTTTCAGGCGCCAGCAGGAAGAAGCTGCAGCCGAACAGCGTGTCCGCACGGGTGGTGAACACGGTGATGAGGTCGTCCTCGGTGGGGTTTTCCGGCGCATTGCCCGCGCGGTCGCATAGGGTGAACTTCACCTCGGCGCCCTCGGAACGGCCGATCCAGTTCGCCTGCTGCTGCTTGACGCGCTCGGGCCAACCCTCGAGCGTGTCCAAGTCATCGAGCAGCTCCTGGGCGTAATCGGTGATCTTGAAGTACCACTGCGTCAAGTCGCGCTTCTCCACCTCGCTGTCGCAGCGCCAACAACGACCCTCGGTGACCTGCTCGTTGGCGAGCACGGTGCCGCAACCGGGGCACCAGTTCACCGGGCTGTTGCGGCGTTCCACCAGCCCGCGCTTGTAGAACTGCTGGAAGATCCACTGGCCCCAGCGATAGTATTCCGGGTCGCATGCGACCACGGTGCGGTCCCAGTCGTAGGAGAAGCCCATGCGCTTAAACGACGCCTTCTGCGTCTCGATGTTGGCGTAGGTCCACTTCGCGGGATGGCTCTTGTGCTTGATAGCCGCATTTTCCGCAGGAAGGCCGAACGCGTCCCAGCCCATCGGATGCAGCACGTCGAATCCGCGCATCTTCGAATAGCGGGCGATGACGTCGCCGATGGTGTAGTTGCGCACGTGACCCATGTGGATGTCGCCCGACGGATACGGGAACATCTCGAGCACGTACTTCTTCGGCTTCGACGAATCCTCGGTCACCTTATGCAGGTCGGCATCGGCCCAGACCTTCTGCCAACGAGGCTCGATCTCGTGCGGGTTGTATTGCTTCATCGTCTTGACTTCCTTGCGACGCGTTGACACATATGTCGAACATTGTAGCAGCCGAAACGTTGCAAGCAGGAAAAAGCCCCCGCGATTCCCGAATCGCGGGGGCCAGGGCCCAGGACGACCCGCAGCGTCGAGCGTTTGCGCTGACCGTCAGGCCAGCGCAACCAATACTAGCGAGAAATGTTGTAGAAGGCCTTCAGGCCGGCATACTGCGCCTGAGTATCCAGTTCTTCCTCGATGCGCAGCAGCTGGTTGTACTTCGCCACGCGGTCGGAGCGGCACGGGGCGCCCGTCTTGATCTGGCCGGTGTTCAGCGCAACCGCCAGGTCGGCGATGGTGGTGTCCTCGGTCTCGCCGGAACGGTGGCTCATCACGCAGGCGTAGCCGGCCTGCTTGGCCATCTCGATGGCGTCGAGCGTCTCGGAGAGGCTGCCGATCTGGTTCACCTTGATGAGGATGGCGTTCGCGCAGCCCAGCTCGATACCCTTGGCCAGGCGCTTGCTGTTCGTGACGAACAGGTCGTCGCCCACCAGCTGCACCTTGTCGCCGATGCGGTCGGTGAGGGCCTTCCAGCCGTCCCAGTCCTCCTCGGCCATGCCGTCCTCGATGGAGATGATCGGGTACTTCTCCACCAGCGCGGCCCAGTAGTCGACCATCTCGGCGCTCGTCAGCTCGCGACCCTCGCCCGCCAGCACGTACTTGCCGGTTTCAGCGTTGTAGAACTCGGTGGAAGCCGGGTCCATGGCGAACATGATGTCGCTGCCGGGCTTGTAGCCGGCGGCCTCGCACGCCTTGACGATGTACTCGAGCGGCTCCTCGTTGGTGGTGAAGTTCGGCGCGAAACCGCCCTCGTCACCCACGCCGCCGCCGAGGCCGGCCTCGTGCAGGACCTTCTTCAGCGTGTGGTAGATCTCGGCGCACCAGCGCAGCGCCTCGGCGAACGTCTCGGCGCCGACGGGCATGATCATGAACTCCTGGAAGTCCACGTTGTTGTCCGCGTGCACGCCGCCGTTGAGGATGTTCATCATCGGCGTCGGCAAGATATGGCCGTTCACGCCGCCGATGTACTTGTACAACGGCAGGCCGCAGGACTCCGCCTCGGCCTTCGCGCAAGCCAGGGAAACGCCCAGAATGGCGTTCGCACCCAGGGCGCCCTTGTTGTCGGTGCCGTCAAGCTCCAGCATGATGTCGTCGATGGCGCGCTGGTCATCGGCCTCCACGCCGATCAGTGCGTCGGCGATTTCGTCGTTCACATGGGCGACCGCATCGAGCGTGCCCTTGCCCAGATAGCGATCCTTGTCGCAGTCGCGCAGCTCAACGGCCTCGAACGCGCCGGTGGACGCTCCGGAAGGAACGGCAGCACGACCGAAGGAACCATCCTCCAACACAACTTCCACCTCAACCGTGGGGTTGCCGCGAGAGTCCAGGATCTCACGCCCGAACACATCGATGATGACGCTCATTGAATGCCTCCTCTAAGGATGTTTCCTGTGCGCCCGGCGCCTGCGCCGAGCCATACGGGGCGCATTGTACCATGCTACCCGGCCAACCCACGGCAGAGGTCGCCGGACGGCGAAATGGGGCCGCATCCGGAATATCGGGAGCAGGAAGGTCGCTCGGTACTCGCGAAGATTGCCACCAGCGGCTAAAGCAGCCAAGCAACAACGAACATGACAGCAATACCAACGACCAACGCAAGAGCGGAAGCGGCATCGATCCGAAGCCTCGTCAACGACGTTCTCCTAACACCCGGTTCGCCATAACAGCGCGCATCCATGGCAACGGCAAGCCTGTCTGCACGCCTGAACAGCTGCACGAACAAGGCGATGAACACGTTTCCCCAAATCGTGAAGCGCTGCAGAAGATTGCCTGCGGCGATGCGGGCACCGCGAGCACATTGGGCATCTCTGATCTGGCAAAATTCCATCGCCGTCAAGGGGATGAAGCGTACAACAAGGCTGAAAACCATCGAGATGTCGTCGACGGGAACACGCGCATAGCGAAGCGGCTGCAGAAACCATCGAAGCGCGGCAACCAGCTGCGTCGAGGTCGTGGTGAACGTCACCAGAAAGCTGGGGATCACCAGCAGAACGATCCGAACGGCGTACAGGCACCCCAAAACGATTCCGGTTGCGGGATTGAAGCTGGCGAAAACGACCGTCAGGGCAGCCAGCACATACACCGGCAAGCCCAGACCCAAAAGACGCCAGGGCGAAATGCCCGACGAGAAAAGCGCGACCAGCAGCAGAAGAGCGAAAATCCCCTGCCCGGCAAAAGTGTCGACCCAGAAGAGCGCGATGGTGTATGCGGCTAGCAGCACGACTTTCACGCGCGGATCGCACGCATGAATCGGGGATGTTCCGGGGATGTAGGCGCTCACCTGTAATCGCATACCGCGCAGTATAGCGCAGCAATCGCCACGCAAGGGCCGATGGACCGAATGCACAGGGCCATCACGCGGCAATGAGAAATAGGCGGGCAAGGCTGCGCACGGTTACCAGCGATATCCCTCAGGCGCACTGCAGAGCAGCAAGGCTAGCCGGATCCGGCCGAGCTGGGGCCGCCCGACTGCGGCCGTGCCCAGGACGACTCGCCCCGAGCATGGCAGCCCGATTCAAGCACCAACGCGCTCAAACGAAAAAAGGGGACCCCATTGGGGTCCCCTTTCGAATTGCGATCAACCGTCGCAGCTGAAACTATTCAGCCTTCTCCTCGGCCTTGGCCTCTTCGGCAGCCTCGGGAGCCTTCTCGGCCTCAGCAGCCTCGACAGCCTCAGCAGCCTCCTCGGCCTTCTCGACCTTCTTCGGAGCGGCCTTCTTGGCAGCGGGCTTCTCGGCCTTTTCAGCCTTCTTGGCAACAGGCTCGGTCACGAGCTCGATGATGACCATGGGGGCGTTGTCGCCCTTGCGGTTGCCGAGCTTCATGATGCGGGTGTAGCCACCGTTGCGGTCGGCGAACATGCCCTGGGAAACCTTCTCGAAGATCTCGCGGACGAGTTCCTTGTCGTTGCCGAGAGCGGCGATAGCCAGACGGCGGCTATGCAGGTCGCCCTTCTTGGCCCAGGTGATGACCTTGTCGGCGTCGCGGCGGATTTCCTTCGCACGGGACTCGACGGTCTTGATGCGGTCGTTGAGGAACAACGCCTGCGTCAAGCTACGCTTCATGGCCTTGGTGTGGGCGAAATCAGTACCCAGCTTACGGCCCTTGTAGTTATGCCTCATGGTGAGTATCTCCTATTACTGCTTCAAATTGAGGTCCATGGAAATGAGCTTGTCCTTCACTTCCTCGATGGACTTCGCGCCAAAGTTCCTGATGTTGAGCAGGTCGTTCTCGGAGAACTCGACCAGCTGGCGCACGGAATGGATACCGGCGCGCTTCAGGCAGTTGTACGAGCGGACGGACAGGTCGAGATCCTCGATCTGCTTGTCGAGCTCGGCGTTGGATTCCTGGCCCTCCGGCGCGAAGATGGACGGAACCTCGCCTTCCTCTTCCTCGTCGGTGCTGTTCAGGCTCAGGAACGCGCCCATGTACTGGTTGACGATGTTGGCGGCACGCGTTACGGCGTCGATCGGGGCGATGGAGCCGTCCGTCTCGACCTCGAGCACCAGCTTGTCGTAGTCGGTGCGCTGACCAACGCGGGTGTCGGCAACGTTCATCGTGCAGCGGCGCACGGGCGAGAACAGCGAGTCGACATGGATAACGCCGATCGGATCCTCGGTGCGCTTGTTGCGCTCCGCGGACACGTAGCCGCGGCCGACGCCGATGCGAACGGTCATGTCGAGCTGGCCGCCATCGGCGACGGTAGCGATGACATGTTCCGGGTTGATGAGCGTGAACTCGGTCGGAACCTGCAGGTCAGCACCCGTGACAACGCAGGGACCCTCAGCGGAAACATGCGCCGTGGCCTCTTCGATGTCCTCGTTGAGCGCGGAGAAAACCAAACCCTTGACGTTAAGGACGATATCGGTGATGTCCTCGATGACGCCTTCGGCGGTGGTGAACTCGTGCTGCACACCTTCGATCTGGATGGCCGTCGCCTTCGCGCCGTCCAGAGACGACAGCAAAACGCGACGCATGCTGTTACCCAGCGTATAGCCGTACCCACGCTCCAGCGGTTCGACGATGAAACGTGCAACGGTGTCGTTGACTTCTTCCGTGGTTACCGTCGGCCTCATGAACTCTGTCATGTTGGGTAAGCCTCCTTACTATCGCGCGATCACTACTTGGAGTACAGCTCGACGATGAGCTGTTCGCGGATGTCGAGATCGATCTGATCACGGGTGGGAAGAGCAAGAACGCTGCCCTGCAGCTTCTCGATGTCAACCTCAAGCCAAGCAGGAACCTGGAAGCGAGCGTTGGAAACCAGAGCGCTCTTGATAACCAAAAGCTCCTTGGACTTCGCGGTCACGGCGATGGTGTCGCCGGCCTTCACGCGGTAGGAAGGCACGTCGACGCGACGGCCGTTCACCTCGATGTGGCCATGGGTCACGATCTGGCGAGCTTCCTTGCGGGTGCGGGCAAAGCCCAGGCGGAAGATAACGCTGTCCAGGCGAGACTCCAGGATGATCATCAGGTTGTCACCGGTGATGCCCGGCATAGCCTTGGCCTTGTTGAAGTAGCCGTGGAACTGCTTCTCGAGAACGCCATAGATGAACTTGACCTTCTGCTTCTCGCGCAGCTGCATCGCGTACTCGGATTCCTTGCGACGACGCTTCGGCTCGCGGCGGGAAGTCTTGGAGCTGCTGTAACCAAGCACGACGGGATCCAGGCCGAGCTGGCGGCAGCGCTTAAGAACCGGAGTTCTATTGATAGCCATAGTAAATAGATCCTTTCAGTTACACGCGACGACGCTTCTTGGGGCGGCAGCCGTTGTGCGGGATGGGGGTGCAATCCTGAATGCTGGCGATTTCGAGGCCGGTAGCCTGCAGGGAGCGGATGGCGGTCTCACGACCGGAACCCGGGCCCTTCACGTACACGGCGACCTTCTTCAGGCCATGCTCCATAGCCGTCTTGGCAGCAGCCTCGGCAGCCATCTGCGCGGCGAAGGGCGTGGACTTACGGGAGCCCTTGAAGCCAACGGTGCCGGCGGACTGCCAGGAGATCACGTTGCCCTGAGGATCGGTGATGCTGACGATGGTGTTGTTGAACGTAGACTTGATGTGCGCAGCACCAACGGCAATGTTCTTGCGCTCGGAGCGCTTGATGCGCGTGCGCACGTTCTTCTTAGTTGCCACTTGTTAGCTCCCTTACTTCTTCTTGCCGCCGATTTGCTTGCGCTTACCCTTGCGGGTACGGGCATTCGTGTGAGTGCGCTGGCCGCGAACGGGCAGACCCTTGCGGTGGCGCAGACCACGGTAGCAACCGATCTCCATAAGGCGCTTGATGTTCTGGGAAACCTCGCGATGCAGGTCGCCCTCCACCTTGATGTTGTTCTGGATGTAATCGCGCAGTTTGACGAGTTCTTCCTCGGTGAGGTCATCGGTGCGCGTGTCCGGATTGATGCCCGTTTCCGCCAAGACCTTCTTGGAGGTGGTCAGGCCAATGCCGTAGATGTAGGTCAAGCCGACTTCAATGCGCTTGCCGCGAGGAAGGTCGACACCAACGAGACGTGCCATAGGTTTATCTCCTCTTTCTTCCTAGCCCTGACGCTGCTTGTGGCGGGGGTTCTCGCAGATGACGAGCACCTTGCCATGGCGTCGGATGATCTTGCACTTGTCGCACATTTTCTTGACCGAAGGACGTACCTTCATTTCAATTTCCTTTCGGTTAATGCGGTCCTATATTTCCACACCCAGCCGCAGGTGATGATTCTCGGGGATAGAGGCGCGCCGGCTCACGCGCAATGTTGCTGGCGAACTACTTGAAACGGTACGTGATACGACCGCGGTTCAAGTCATAGACGGACAACTCGACGGTCACCTTATCGCCGGGCAAGATTTTGATGTAGTGCATACGCATCTTGCCGGAGATGTGGGCCAGGATCTCGTGCCCGTTTTCCAGCTCTACCTTGAACATGGCGTTCGGCAGGGCTTCGATGACCTTGCCGCCCAGTTCGATTACATCTTGTTTGGCCAATGGTGCTCCTTCAAGCAAATCTGTCTATACACAGCAATCCGGTATGTTACCAAAATATTTGATTATTGGGGTGAGAACACATAAAGCGCACAAGACCAATGAAGCTCTTGGCTTTGACGTACCTGCATGTCAGGCGTGCGGTCTAGATGCCGCGCAGCTTGCGTCGCTTGGATTGGACGAAGCCGCCAGGTATTCGCGCTTTCGCGCAGCCGCCTTGTCGGCCTTTGCTCGATTGGGCACACCGACCCCGAGCAATCAGATTTCAAACATGATAAACGTTCGCGAAACCCCGTCAAGTGCATGTGGAGGAAGTGTGGGTGCGTGAGGCGGACGAATCCCCATCCGGGGTTGACCCGAGCGCTTATTTTTGTTCAAAGGGATCAAATAATGGCTGGGCCACTAGGATTCGAACCTAGGTAGCTGGTACCAAAAACCAGAGTCCTGCCGTTGGACGATGGCCCAGTCTGATGCAGCTGCTGCTATAAGCAGCACGCGCTGGTGGGCCGTGAGGGACTCGAACCCTCGACCTTGGGATTAAAAGTCCCCTGCTCTACCAACTGAGCTAACGGCCCAACTTGCGCGATTGATTATGATACCGGTGAGAAGCGCATGGGTCAACGAATATTTGTGTGAAGGTTTTCGCTATATGCTCCGTCGAACGCCGGGTATAGTATTAGCGGAAGACGGACGATACGACGAAGGGGCCTGCCATGACGCTTCAACAGCTTCGTTATTTGATCGCGATCGCAGAATACGGATCCATCAACGCTGCGGCGCAGAATCTGTACGCCTCACAGTCGAATCTTTCCACCGCCATCAAGGAGCTTGAGCAGGAACTGGGGATTTCCATCTTCACGCGCAGCAATCGCGGCGTGACGCTTACCAACGACGGCACCGAGCTGCTCGGCTACGCACGCCAGGTCATCGAGCAGGCGAACATGCTGGAATCCCGCTACGCCGGCAAGGAAAAGCCTCGTCAGCGCCTCGCCGTTTCCACGCAGCATTACGCGTTCAGCGTCGAAGCGTTCGTCAACGTCGTCGAGCAATGCGATGATCCGGACTACGAGTTCATCATGCGCGAGACCACGACCGCGAGCATCATCGACGATGTGCAGTCCTTCAGAAGCGAGGTGGGCATCCTGTACCTCGACTCGTTCAACCAGCGCGTCCTGCAAAAGGCCTTCGATGACGCGGGCGTGCGCTTCTACCCGCTCTTCGACGCCGGGGTGCACGTGTTCGTCGGCGAAAAGCATCCGCTCGCACATAAAAAGGTTATCATGCAGGAAGAACTTGCGGACTGGCCGCGCTACAGCTTCGAGCAGGGGACGGTGAACTCGTTCTATTACGCCGAGGAACCGCTGAGCTACGTCGAACATGCGCGCAACATCCGCATCTCGGATCGCGGCACGCTGTCGAACCTGCTCGCCTGCTCGGACGGATACACGCTGTCGACAGGCGTGCTGTCCAGCGAGATGCACTCGGGCATCGCTTCGATCCCGCTCGACACCGACGAGCGCATGACCGTCGGCTACATCATGCACGACAAGCGCAAGCCCTCCGACCTGCTCGACCGCTACATCGAGGAGCTGCACCGCATCATCGACGCCAGCGAAGGCGTGAAGGCGCGCTAAGGCCAGAAGGATGCCGCGGCCCTGCCTTCGTCTTGTGTCGAAAGGCAGGGCCGCTTCGTTATGCTGCGCGAGCTTTCGCTCGCACCTACGAAAACCCTGATGGGGTGGCGTAAGCCAACCGCAAAAATCCGACGCCCTTAAAACCTCCCCCGCAAATGAAGAGGGACTCGACCGCTTTGGCGGTCGAGTCCCTCTGAAAAGCTATGCTTACGCGAACTAGCGCATGTTGGAGGCGTAGGGCGCCTTATCCTTCAGCAGGACATCGTGAGCTCCGCCCTCGACGATGGAGGTGGAGCTGATGACGGTGAGCTTCGCCTTGTCCTGGAACTCAGGGATGGTGAGCGCGCCACAGTTGCACATGGTGGACTTGATCTTCAGCAGCGTGACGGCGATGTTGTCCTTGAGCGGGCCGGCGTAGGGCACGTAGGAGTCGACGCCCTCTTCGAACGACAGCGACTTCTTGCCGCCCAGGTCGTAACGACCCCAGTTGCGGGCACGGGCAGAACCCTCGCCCCAGTATTCCTTCATGTAGGTGCCGTTGACCATGACCTTAGCCGACGGGGACTCGTCGAAGCGGGCGAAGTAGCGGCCGAGCATGACAAAGTCGGCGCCCATGGCCAGCGCGAGCGAGATGTGGTGATCGTAGACGATGCCGCCGTCGGAGCAGATGGGCACGTAGATGCCGGTTTCCTTGAAGTACTCATCGCGCGCCTTGGCAACCTCGATGGTGGCCGTGGCCTGGCCGCGGCCGATGCCCTTGGTCTCACGCGTGATGCAGATGGAGCCGCCGCCGATACCGATCTTGACGAAGTCGGCGCCCGCCTCGGCCAGGAAGCGGAAGCCCTCGCCGTCGACCACGTTGCCGGCGCCGATCTTCACGGAGTCGCCGTAGTGCTCGCGCACCCATTCGATGGTCATCTTCTGCCAGTCGGAATAGCCCTCGGACGAGTCGATACACAGCACGTCGGCGCCGGCCTCGACCAGCGCGGGGATGCGCTCGGCGTAGTCGCGGGAATTGATGCCGGCGCCCACCATGTAGCGTTTGTGACCGTCGAGCATTTCGTTAGGGTTGGACTTATGAGAGTCGTAGTCCTTGCGGAACACCATGTAGGCAAGCTTGCCCTCGGCGTCCACGAGCGGCAGGGAGTTCAGCTTGTGATCCCAGATGATGTCGTTGGCTTCCTTGAGCGAGGTTTCCGCCGGGGCGGTGATGAGCTTGTCGAGCGGGGTCATGAACTCGGAAACCTTTTCATCGCCGGTCATGCGCGAGAGGCGATAGTCGCGCTCGGTGACGACGCCGACCAGCTTGCCGTGCGCCGTGCCGTCGTCGGTGACGGGCATAGTGGAGTGGTCGGTGGCCTCCTTCAGGGCGACGACCTGGTTGAGCGTCATGTCGGGCGAAAGGTTGGCGTCGGACTCGACGAAGCCGGCCTTGTAATCCTTCACGGCCTTGACCATGGCGGCTTCCTGCTCGATGGTCTGGTTGCCGTAGATGAACGACAGGCCGCCCTCGGTGGCCAGCGCGACGGCCATGTTGTTGTCGGACACGGCCGCCATGATGGCCGAAACCATGGGGATGTTCAGGGAGATGGGGCATTCTTCCTCGCCCTTGCGGTACTTGACCAGGGGAGTTTTCAGGCTCACCGACGCGGGAATGCACGTTGCGGGCGTGTGCCCGGGCACCAGCAGGTACTCGTTGAACGTGCGGGACGGTTCGTCGTAATAGAACGCCATTTGATGACTCCTTCGCTTCAGCACGGGTTTTGATTTGAGCCATTATAGGCGCGCGTCCGCGAACATGGCGAGAGGCGCCCGGAAAAAACGCCGATTATGAAGAAACGAGGCGGGCGGCAGCGAAGGGGCCAGGCGAGTGTTGCAGCGTTATGCGACTTTGGGACCCGGCCATTGCGCTCTCTTGCGAACGCGCCCATGGATTCTTTCGGACGACGCGCGCCCTTGCCGACGCGCGCCGTCCGTCGGCCCGCCTACAGGCCGAGCCAGGTTCCTATGATGGGGGCGTAGCCTAAGACGAACACGATGATCATGCCGATGGGTAGCACGTAGCGCATGTACGGATACGACCAGGCGGGGAAGCGTAGGCCGTTGCCGGTGTCGGCTTCGGCCAGGAAGTTCTTCCAGCCCCAGCCGCGCTTGCTGGTGACGAACAGCACCAGGAACAAGCCGCCGAGCGGCAGGATGTTGTTGGAGACCAGGAAGTCCTCGATGGACTGGATGTCGCCGATGCCGGGGATGGCAACGCCGGAAAGCACGTTGAACCCGAGCACGCACGGCATGCTGAGCGCCAGGATGCACAAGCCGTTGACCAGGCACGCCTTCTTGCGCGGCGTTCCCCATTGGTCGATGGTGAAGCTCATGATGTTCTCGAACACGGCGATAACGGTGGACAGCGCCGCAAAGGTCATGAACAGGAAGAACAGCGTGCCCCACAGCTGACCAAGGGGCATTTCGTTGAACACGATGGGCAGCGTGATGAACACCAGGCTGGGGCCGGATCCGGGCTCGACGCCGAACGCGAAGCACGACGGGAAGATGACCAGGCCCGCCATGAGCGCCACGATGGTGTCGAGCACAGCGACGCGCAGCGCCTCGCCCGTCATGCGATGCTCCTTGCCGATATAGCTGCCGAAGATGGACATCGATCCCATGCCGACCGACACGGTGAAGAACGCCTGGCCCATGGCCGCGTACACCGCATCGCCGAACGTGGCCCATTGCTCGGCGGTCGTGCTTCCGGCGAACAGCTTGCCGAAGTCGGGCAGCAGGTAGAAGGCCAGGCCCTCCCCCGCCCCGGGCAGCGTGACCGCGCGGATGCACAGGACAAGCAGCACCGCGAACAGGGCAACCATCATCACCTTCGTCACGCGCTCGACGCCGTTCTGCAAGCCGGCGCGCGTGGTGAGCACGCCGATGGCAACGATGACGACGGTGTAGACGATCATCTCGAGCGGGTTGGCGAGCATATTCGAGAACACGCTGGCCACCTGCGAGCTATCGGCGCCGTTGAAGGTGCCCGTGGCGGTTTTCACCATGAAGGCGAGCATCCAGCCGGCCACGCAGGTGTAGAACATCATGAGCAGATAGTTGCCCGCAAGGCCCACCCACTTGAAGTAGTGCCACTTCGTGCCCGCCGGCTCGAGCGTGTCGTAGCTGCGCGCGATGGATTTCTGGCTGGCGCGCCCGGCTGAGAACTCCATGATGAGCACCGGCAGCGCGAAGATGGCCAAAAACACCAGGTACATGAGCACGAATGCCGCGCCGCCGTATTCGCCGGTGATGTAGGGGAAGCGCCACACGTTGCCCAGCCCGATGGCGCAGCCCGCGCTCACCAGGATGAATCCGAGGCGCGAGCCGAATTTCTCGCGTTCCATCGTTTCAGTTCGCCTTTCCATGGAAAAGCGCCCGTCGCACGATGTGGCGGGCGCTGCGTAAACGTTGCTAGGCAGTGTAGCGGAAAGCGCTGGCGGGCGCTAGCAGGAACAGCGCCGTGCAACCAAGGCGGATTGGCAGACGCGAGCCGGGACAGGACGAGCCGGCCGGCGCGGACGGGCGCAGGAGGACGCTGGCGGCGCGGGCGGCCCGAACGCGCTATTCCGAGCGCAGGGCCTCCACCGGGTCCTTGCGGCTGGCCGCGCTTGACGGGATGAGGCCCGCCAAGAACGTGAGCAGCACGCTGATGCCGACCAGCACCACCGCTGCCTGCCAGGGCAGGATGGCCACGTTCTCCACATCGAACAACGCGTAGACGATGGCATTGGCCGGAATGCACGCGAGCAGGGTGAGCCCGATGCCGATAGCGCCCGCCGCGAAGCCCACGATGATGGTTTCGGCGTTGAACACGCGGCTGATGTCGCCCTTGCTCGCGCCGATGGAGCGCAGGATGCCGATCTCCTTCTTGCGCTCGAGCACGCTGATGTAGGTGATGACGCCGATCATGATGGAGCTGACCACCAGCGAGATGGCCACGAACGCCACCAGCACGTAGCTGATCATGTCGACGATGGTGGTGACGCTGCTCATGAGCGCGCCGACGATGTCGGTATAGCTGACCACCTTATCGTCGTCGCCGGCGGCCTTCATGTCGTCGTTGTAGGCGTCGAGGATGTCGATGACGCTTTGCTTCGCCTCGAAATCCTTCGGATAGATGTCGATGCTGGCCGGCTTGGCGTAGTCGGCCCAGCCGAACTTCTTCATGTTGTTGTCGTAGCTGGACTGCTCGGTGGACATGAGGCTGGCCATCAGCTCGGAAAGCTCCTGCTCGTCCATGTTCATGCTGAAAGCGTTGGCGAAGGCCGACTCATCGATGCCCATTGCTTGCGACATGTTAGCGGTCAAGTTGCTCATATAGCTCTGCATCGCCGTCGAGATCTGCTGCTGCATCACGGATGCCATCTGCGTCATCGACGTTTGCATCACCTGCGTCATGTAGCTTTGGATGGCGCTTGAGAGCTGCGTTTGCAGCTGCTGGCCAATAGCTTGCGTAAGCGCAGGCATCACCTGCTGCTGCATCTGCTCGGACATCTGCTGCTGAAGCTGCTCGGCAAGTTGCTGCTGGATCGCCTCGCCCATGCCCGACATGTCGATGGCGTCGGCGATGCCCTGCCCGAATCGCTGCTGCACGTCGGGCGTTGCCAGGTAGTCGCCCATGGCGCGCTGCATGCCGTCCGAGCCGGAGTACTTCGTCGGATCGTCCTGCATCTGCTGCTGATACCACGGGAAGAACCCTTGCATGACCTGGGACATCGTTTGCGTCAGCTTCTCGGAATCAACCGTCGGGTTCGCACCGGAAAAATCAAGCTGAACGCCCGAGAAGTCGAGGTTCAAGCTGGACATATCAAGCGACGACGGATCGATGCTTATGGACGATGCGTCGAAGGCGGGCATGCTCGACAGGTCAAGGTTCATGCCCGACAAATCAAGGCTGCTGGAAAGGTCGGCCGAGGAAAGCCCCGCGGTCAGCTTGGATTGATCGAACGTGAATGCCTGCTGAATGGCCTGCCCATCAACGGTGAACAGGCTGGACATGTCGAAACCGGACCCGCTTCCCTGCTCGTCCTCTTCCTCAGCGAACGACTTGCCGGTGATGACGTTGGTCGCCGGCCTCGCGCGCTGATCCTGCACGATCTGCGATTCGCCGGCCTGGTCGATCAGGTGGCTGACCAGGGAATCCGGGTAGTAGATGCCCGTCTGCAGGCTGGAAATCTTCGCGCCGTCCTTAAGCTGCACCACGCCGGCGACCTTGATGGTTTCGCCTTTGTTGACCAGGTTCGTCATGTAGTCGCTGTCGCTGGACTTGTCCTTCCACACCTTGTATTCGGAATCGTATTGGTAGAAGTTCGTGGCGTTGACCAGCTTGAACTCAACGCTCATCAGATCGCTGTAGTCCAGCGACAGGCTGTTGTCAGGAACCGTCACCTCTTCCTCGTTGGCAAACTGGCGCACCATGGAATCGAGCTCGGAGCGGTCGCGCAAGCCCATGGAGTAGAGCATGAAGTCGCTGACGCCGCCGTTGGCCGTGAGCACGATGACCACCTCGTCGTAGCTTTCGGGCCAATGGCCGGCCACAACGTCGTATTGGTTCTTCACCTGGGTCATATCAGCCGGAAGCTTGTAGAAGATGTCGGTGCTCATCATGGATGACATGATGCTGTTGGTGGACGATCCGAGCCCCACGCTGGAGAACGTTTTGTCAGGGTTGACCTGGTGCGCGCCATTGGAGGTGTCGGTGTTGAAGATTTGCGGCGTGACGCTGTAGCCGTATTCGATGGAGCTGACGTAGTCCTCGATGCCCGTGGTGCCCGTGTCGAAGTAGGACTTCAGGCTGGCCAAGTCGTTGCTGCCGATGGAGCCGAACATGCCCGAGACCATCTTCGCCTCGTGCACGGGCTTGCCGGAATCGGAGCTGGAGTTGTCGGAGTCGCCGGTGCCGGAATCGCCCGGGGAGCCCATACTGCCCATGGACATGAGGCTGGTCATGTCGAAGCCCTGGTCCTGAATTTGCAGCGGGTATTCGGAAAGCGTTTCCTCCTCAACCGTCGCGATGTAGTTGTTCACGCCGTTGGCCAGCGACAAGATGGCGGCGATGCCGATGATGCCGATGGAGCCGGCGAAGGCCGTCATGAGCGTGCGGCCCTTCTTCGTCAGCAGGTTTTTGAACGAAAGGGAAAGCGCGGTTACCGGGGACATGCGCGTGGTGCGGGCCTGCTTGGCCGTGCGCGGCGCGTCGGTTTCGGTCGCAGGGTCGAAGGGGCGCGTGTCGGCGCGGATGACGCCGTCGGCCAGCGTCACGATGCGCGTGGCGTACTGTTCGGCCAGCTCGGGGTTGTGCGTGACCATGATGACCAGGCGGTCGTTGGCGATTTCGGTGAGCAGGTCCATGATCTGCACGCTCGTCTTGCTGTCGAGCGCGCCCGTCGGTTCGTCGGCCAGCAGGATTTCCGGGTCGTTGATGAGCGCGCGGGCGATGGCCACGCGCTGCATCTGGCCGCCGGAAAGCTGGCTGGGCTTCTTGTGCACGTGGTCGGCGAGCCCAACGCGGCCGAGGGCGTCGATGGCGCGGCGGCGCCGCTCGGCCCGGCCGATACCGGACAGGGTGAGCGCCAGCTCGACGTTTTCCAAGATGGTTTGATGCGGGATGAGGTTATAGGCCTGGAACACGAAGCCGATGCGGTTGTTGCGGTAGGTGTCCCAGTCGCGGTCCTTGTAGCGCTTGGTAGAGACGCCGTCGATGACAAGGTCGCCGGAGTCGTAATGGTCCAGGCCGCCGACGATGTTGAGCATGGTCGTCTTGCCCGAGCCGGACGGACCGAGCACCGCGACGAACTCGTTGTCGCGGAAGGCGACCGACACGTGGTCGAGCGCCGTTTGAGTGAAGTCGGCGGTGGTATAGGACTTGCAAACATCGTTAAGCTGGAGCATGCGGGGCCTTTCAAGCGTTTCGTTCCCGTCGATTTTGGCACACGCGCTGGCGAAACGCTGCGATTAGAACGAAACCGTTGATTTCTCCTCACTTCGCTATGATTTATCCTTGCGCGAGGTAAAAGTGTTATCCTCCCTGATAGAAGCAGCTTCTATGCTCGTTCTACCACCGTGATTGCGCAATGGTTCTTTGAAATTCATATGCTCATCACCTCTCTTTAAGGCTTTTTTCAGATTGAGCCGCTATTATTCAAATCGTTCCTTTTCCCTTCCTAGGAACCGCGTCCTTCCCATCCGCGGTTCCAGGGCTCGCGAGCATCCCACTCGCGAGCACAAGGATCCGGCCGAGCATTCTCGGCCACGTGCCAGGGCGCTCCTTCCCATCGGCGCCCTGGCCGCAGGCGAGGCATTCCTTCCCATCTATGCCTCGCCTGCCCCTTCCCTTTATTTTCCCTTTCGCCTATTTGCTACCATGGTGTTCGCATTGCGTCCCGACGCAGGCGTCGCGTTGATGAACCGAGGAAAGAGCAATCATGCGAGAGACACCGACCCTTACCCATATCGAACAGGTTTCAGACGGCTGGATCAAAAAGTACGTGCTCACGTACGAACTGCCCGATGGAAGCGCATTCAGCTACGAGAGCGCATCACGCAAGACCCTTGATGCCTACACCAACGAATTGGCGCGCTATCGCCGCAAAAGCGATGCCGTCGTGCAGGCCATCGATGCCGGCGCCGCCGATTTCGGGGCAGCGGCAGCGATGGCCGACGAGCAAGAGCATCCCGCACCTCGCAGCGCCGATGCCGTCTCCATCGTTCCGCAGACACTCGACGGGAAGCTTGTTTTGATTCGCGAATTCAGGTACCCGCTGAACAGCTGGGTTATCGGGTTGCCGGCCGGACTGGTTGAACCCGGGGAGAACCTGGCGGACGCCGTAGATCGGGAGCTTCGAGAGGAAACCGGCTACGCGCTCAGGCGCGACATCCCCGAAGCCGAAGCGCTGCGGCTTCTGCCGCAGGCGGGGCATTCGTCGACGGGCATGTCCGACGAATCGGTGCAGACGGTTTTCGCGCAGGTCGAAAAGGTGGGCGACGCCGCGCCTGAGCCGAACGAGTTCATCGAGGTGTTCACGCTGGCGATAGCCGACGTCCCGCGATTCCTGCAGCAGAACAGCCTACCTGTTGGGACCCGTCTGCAATTGGTGCTGGAAGGGTTCGCGCGCTAGAGACGCAAGACGCGGCAGCCGGTCGATCGGGGTCGATGCTGGGCGATCTGAAACGGCCGGGTGCTTGGAGCCAATGCTCGGCAGATCCGAAAGGCCGGGCGCTTGGAGCCGATGTTCGGCAGATCCGAAAGGCCGGGCCCCCAAGATCGCCCGAGGGCCGACACCTGGCAACCTAGGGCCGCCCAAGCTGCCGGGGTCCGCCTCGCCTGGGGCTGGTCGGAGCCGGCTTAGGCTTCGGCGCCCTGCGAAAGCTTGGCGAGCGCAAGCGAGTAGCCGCCGGATCCGTAACCGAGGCATTTCGACACGCGCGCGATGGTGGTCGCCGAGGCCCCCGTCTCCTTTTCGATCGCAGCATAGGACCGTCCGTCGCTCAGAAGGCGCGCGACGGCCAGACGCTGCGAGGTTTCACGGATCTCGCGAACGGTGAACAAGTCTTCGAGCAGCGAGAACACCTCATCGGGGTCATCCATTTTCGCCAGGACGCGCAACAGATCCTCAACCTCGGGGGTTCGCAGCTCGCTCATCGGGTTCACCTTTCTCGTTCGTACGCCGGTATTGTACTCCATCCGACTAAAGCGAAACCGAGTTTTCACACGGCCGGACGTTTTCCGCAGACGAGGGGAACGTCAAAAACGAAGGGGACTCTGCCGAATATCCGGCAGAGTCCCCTTCTTTCACTTTATCCGCACGCCGCTTGCGCTTATCGCCTCGCTACGCGCACGTCGCCGCCTTGGCCGGCGGGCATCGCCCCGCCGCCGCCCCCAAGTCCGCCCATGCCGGCGGAGGCCGTCGTGCTCGCCGTCAAGCTTGTGGACGTGCCGCCGTCAACGGTGCCCGTCGAGGCGAAGCCGTCGGCGTTCGTCCCGGTCAGCGTTCCGCCGATGACCAGCGAGCATTCGCCGCCCTCGGTCAACGCAGGTCCAGATGCCAGCACCATGCCGAAGCTTTTCGTCGCCGTGAGCGACGCCACCACATTGCCGTCGGCGTCGGTGATCGCGACCGTGTCGCCGGCCTGGCCGGAAGCGCTCGTCGTGAACACGAAGGGCTGCGTGCCGCCCGTGAAGTTCTGCGCCATCTCGGTGGAGCCGACCGCCAGCACCACACCGCCGGAAACGGTCGCATTCAGGTCGTAGTCGAAGGCGCTGTCGCCTCCCGACGTGGTGCCGTTGACAAGCAGCACGCCGCCCGTGATCTCCACGCTGCCGTTGCTGTCGATGCCGTCGCCGGCCGCATCGACCATCAAGTAGCCGCCGTTGATCTGGATCAGGCAGTTCTCGTCGCCCATGGTGTTGCCGGCGCCGTTGCCGCCCGCACCCGTGCCCTCGGCGAAGGCGTTGTCGGGGGCGCCGCCGTTGGCCTGGGCCTCGTTACCGCTCGCGGAGCCGGGCTGCTGGCCGCCCTGGCCGCCGGCCGCCGGGCCGCCCTGGCCGGACTGCCCGCCCTGCGCGGCATTCTGCTGACCTGCGGTTTCTCCGTCCGGCAAGCTCGGGGGTTCGCTACCGGAAGCAGTGTTCCCGCCCGGAGCGGCGCCTCCGGCACCCGGCCCGCCGACAGCCTCGCCGTTGGGAAGCGTGTCGCTGACCGTATCGGTGTCCGCATCGTCGGACAGGTTGGCCGCGCTCGCGTTTACGCCGTCATCGCTAGCCGTGATATGGCTTTCGCCGCCGTTGACGTAAATCTTCTCCGCCTCGTAACCCTCATAGCAACTGGTCACGTTCACCAGGCCGTCATCAACCGTCAGCTTGGTCTCGGCATGGAAAGCATCGTCGCCCGCATCGACCGTGAGCGTCCCGCCCAGCAGGTGCATCTCAAGATCGGAATGGAACGCGTCGTCGGTGGAGGCGACGTTCATGGTCCCGCCGGCAATGCGGATGAGCGTCTTTGCCTGCACGCCATCGTCGCCCGCCTGGATGGTGAAGGTGCCGCCGTCGATGCTCACGAAGCCCTTCGTGGCCTTGGTGTCCTTGTTCGACTTGATACCGTCGCCGCCGGCTTCGATCACGAAGGTGCCGTCGCAAATCTTCACGCTGTCGCGGCCGCGCAGGCCGTCTTCGACGGCGCTGATGTTGTACGTACCGCCCGCAACGACGAGATCATCCTTGGAGCACACGGCATGACGATACGATGCGGTCACGTTCAGCTCCCCCGAACCGTTCAACGTCAAGTCGCAGGCCGCGTACAGCGTTGCATACGGCTCATCACTTCCCTCGTCGAGCGTGTAAGAGGATCCGTCGAGCAGCGAGTTCGTCGTGCCGTCGGCAAGCGTGACGAAGCATTTGTCAGCCTGCTTCACGTAGATGGCCGGGCCGTCGTCGTTGTTGATAGCGGCGCCTGCGAGCACCAGCTGCACCTTGTCGTCCTCGCCCGCTTCGACGATGAGCTGCCCGTCGGTGAGTGAACCTGTGACCAGGTACGTTCCCGCAGCGCTCACCGTTACCGTCGAGCCGTCGTCGGACACGCTCGCACCAGATCCGGACACGTTGGCGCTTGAGCCGGAAAGCGTGATGGTCGTCGCCGCGGACGCATCGTAGGATGCGTCCAGATCGCGCTTGGAATAATCGAGATCGAGCGCGTCTTCGCTGAAGTCCGCCGCCACGGCCTCGAAGGAATCATACGTTGCCGAGCCGTCCTCGGCGGATGCGGCATTGGCAGCGGCCGAGTTTTCCGCACCGGATGTCGCATTCGCCGAGCAGCCCGATAACATGAGGACGACGCTGATCACCAGCGCAAACCCCATACCTGCGAAGGCGCCCCGGGAAAGGAAGGACGCCCCTTTCGCTCCTCCTGCCATCTACAACACCTCCCGCGTCGCCTGAGCATTGCCCAAGCTGACCTTCAGGTTGCCGTTGAGGCAGCGGATTTCATCGATCATGCGCTTCTCCAAGCCGGCCGCGCCCATGCGCACGCTGTATTCCAGCTGGTAGAGGCTTCCCATGTTGGTGGTACGCACCTCCGTGAGCTCGTGCGTCGAAGTGTAGCGGCCGAGCACGTCCTCGAACATCCCGTCGAATTCCAGGTCCTCGGGAACCGTGATGCGCAAAACCTTCGCCGGCTGCTGCGGCTGGCCGAAGGGCGAAAGCACGTAGGCGACGTTGACGATGGCGACGATCACCGTGAACAGCACCGCCAGGCCGATGAAGCCCATGCCCGTCGCGAGGCCGACCGCCATAGCCAGAAACACGCTGCCGATATCCTTCGCGCTGCCGGGAATGGAGCGGAAGCGCACCAGGTTGAACACGCCCATCACGGCGATGCCGGCGCCCAGATTTCCATTGACCAGCGTGATCACCATCTGAACGATCAGAGGCAGCAGCGCCAGGGTCACGACGAAGTTCTTCGAGTAGTTGTGCCGGAACATGTAGATGGCGGCCACCGCGGCGCCCAAAACGATGGACGCGAGGCAGCACGCCAGGAATTCAAGGGTGGAAACGCTTGCCACCAAGGAATCGGTCGTGCCGAATACCGAGGTCAGAGCGGCGTCTAACATGTTGATCATCCTTTCTGTCGAATGCTTGGGTTACAGGGGGCGTAGGCGAAGAGGCGCGTCGGGAAGCCCGGGAGGATTGCACCCGAGAAGTGTCTCATTGCTTGTGAGAGGGGTGATGCGCCGCGGCAGGGGCACCGCAGCAGGAGGTACCGCGGGGGGGTACCGCGCCGGCGCGGGCTAGGCCGTTCTGCGCTGCTGTTTGGCGTGGTTGCCGGCAGAGCGGCCCTTCCTCGATCCCGGCGCGCACATGTGGCGAACCGAAGAGCTTACACCGTTGACCAGGCGCTCCTCGGGTTCGGGATCCTGCTTCGCCTTTAGGGCGCGGGATGCCTCGAACGCAGGCGATCCACCGTGCCACCCGCGCTGCGGGCCCGTGTGGTCGGGACGATCCAAAAACGGTACGCGGTCGCGGGCGGCAGCGCGCGCGGAGTCCATGCGGCTCGGCAGCGCGGTGCGCGAACGCCAGCCAAGGCGGGCCTTCTCGCCGTCGCGCGCGAATCGAGACGGCACATCCGCCTGCTGCCCAATCTGAGCTTCAGCCTGCACCTGCTTGGGTGCGCGGGCCTTCGCCCCATCGCAAGCCTCATAGGCCGCACCATACTTGCTGAACGACGACGGGTACGACTCGCATCCGTTCAGAGCTTCGACCAGCCACAACGGGAACGAATCCGCCGTCTTGATCTCCATGATGGCCTCGCCGAGGGAAAGAAGCGGGTGAAACGTGCTCTCGGTCGCGTCGCCGCGCAGCACATCACGATACGAGATCCCCGTGTCGAACGTGATCCGCAAGCCCTCGAAATCGCTGCCGGGCACGGCGGCGAAGGCGGTGCGCTCGCACACGATGTACATCGACGGGCGCAGCTTCGCATGACGATCGACGAACGCGTCGATCTCGCTGGCGATCTGCAAGCTCTGGGCGCTTAAGGCTTCGGCCTGCTGGGCCGCATCGGCAAGCGGATAAGCGCTGCATGCCTGTTTGAAGGAGACGACGCGATCGAGATACGCCTGCGCGGCCGCGTTCGAGCAACCAACGCGACGCTTGTACACGATGCCCTTGTACTTCTTCTTCAGCTCGACGAAAACGCGGTCGTAACGCGACACGTCGCCGTACCACCGTACACGAAGCTTTTCCTTGTACAGGGGCTTCTCGACACTGCGGGCGATCAAGTCGCGATTCGGCGTGTCGAAATACAAGCTGGTGATGCGCGAGCGCCCGTACTCGTCGGCAACCATCCGACCCTCCAAGGCCTCAAGCACCGCGCGATGCTGCGCGGCGTTCAGCCGATATTTGACTTCCTTGCGCTTGAAGGTGTCGGTAAACGTTGCCATGCGGGTTCCTTTCGATTCAGGCGGCCGTGCTTCAGTCGTTGGTGTGTTTGGCCGCCGAGGCGAAGCGCACAGGCGGCAGCGAGGAAAGGGAACGCTGCCGACCCGGGCGCTCGCCCTGCGATAGCCGATGGTCGCAGGCGCGTATGCGGGACGCCTTGACCGTGCTTGAGATATTAGGAATCCGTGCTTAAAGAACCCTGAAACGCGACGGACGATTTCAGGTTGTTTTCAGATAAGAAGAAGGCGGCGCGGGATAGACCCGCACCGCCTTCCGAACCGAGGGCGCCAACGCCGCCCGGATTGCGCATTCAACTTCGACAGGATCTGCCTTATTCAGGCTTTTTCGCCACGTGAACGGCAGCGATACCGCCGGTGTAGTTCTTCCAGGAAACATCGGCGAAGCCGGCATCGCGCATAAGCTTGGCCAAGCCCTCCTGGTTGGGGAACGCCTTGATCGACTTCGACAGGTACACGAAGCCGTCACGATCACCGGTGATGAGCCCGCCCCAGAACGGGATCAAATGTTTCAGGTAGAAGTTGTACAACGCTCGCCATACAACATTGGGAGGCGTCGAAAATTCCAGGCACACAAGGCTGCCGCCGGGCTTGAGGACGCGATACATCTCGGAGAGCGCCTTGGGGCGATCGGGCATGTTGCGAATGCCGTACGCCATGGTGATGACATCGTAGCTGGCATCGGCGTACGGGATGTCCTGGGCGTCGACGACCTCGAAATCGACCGGCACGCCCTGCGCGGATCCGGCGGCGTAATGCGCCCGGGCCACATCGAGCATCTCGTTGACCAAGTCAGTGCACTGGATATGACGCGGATGCTTGGAGCGCGCCACAGTGAAGCTGACGTCACCCGTCCCGCCCGCGATATCCAAAACATCATCGTTTTCGCTGATGGGAGCCTGCTTCATCATGCCCGCAAGCCATGCCTTGTAAGCACCGAAGCTGGAAATGGCGTTGAAGCGCTCATACTTTTTCGCGATGCTCGAGAAGATGTCCTTCACGCGCTCCGAGGAAATCTCGGCCGGTGCCTCCTGGCCGGTTGCGGTGTCGATTGCCATGGCTTCGATTCCTTACTAGTAGGGCTTTTCCAGGTCAGCGTGCGCCTGCGCGTCAGCGTCAAGGCCGTAGAACTTGCCTTGAACGAACCGATCGAGCGCCACGAGCGCTATCATGCCGGCGTTGTCCCCGCATGCTTTGAGCGGAGGCATGACCAGCCGCACCTTCAGTTTATCGCACAGGGTTTCGTATGCGGCGCGCAGCATGGGATTCGCCGCGACGCCACCGCCCAAGCAAAACGTGCGGGCGCCGGTTTGCCGCAGGGCCATTTCGGCCTTTTTCACCTGCACGTCAACCACGGCGGCCTCGAAGCTCGCGCAAATATCGGGAATGTTCAAGGCGCGCCCCGCCGCCCGCTCGTCGTTGATGTAGGTCACCACGGCGGTCTTCAGGCCTGATAGGCTGAAGCGCATGTCGCCGGAGTGCATCATCGCGCGAGGGAACGGGATGGCCTTCGGGTTGCCGAGCGCCCCTTGTGCCGAGATGACCGGACCGCCCGGATAGCCCAGGCCAAGCGCCTTGGCAACCTTGTCGAACGCCTCGCCGACGGCATCGTCGATCGTAGCGCCGAGCAGGCGGTAGTCGCCCCAGCCACGCATGTGCACGAGCATGGTGTTCCCGCCGCTGACCAGGGAAACAACTGCCGGCGGAGTGAAATCGGGGGCGCCTATCTTGTTCGCGTACAGATGCCCTTCCAGATGGTTCACGCCGATAAGCGGCTTTCCCGCCGCCCATGCCGCTCCTTTGGCGAACGCCACACCAACCACCAACGCGCCGACAAGGCCGGGGGCGTACGTGACGCCCACGCCATCGAGATCGGACCACGTCAAGCGATCGCGCCCCAGGCGCGCAGCCGCAACCTCAAGGCATTCATCGCAAACGCCGCAGATGGCCTCGATATGCTTGCGACTTGCGATTTCAGGGACGACGCCGCCGAAACGGGAATGGAAGTCGATCTGGCTTGCGACCACGTCGGCAAGAAGGTTCCCCTCCCCGTCGACGATGGCGGCCGCGGTTTCATCGCAGGAGCTTTCGATGGCCAGGATGAGCGGGCGGGCGGGCTCGGCAGGCGTGACTCGCGCGGCGGGGGTGGGGATGGCTTGCGCGTCGGCGTCGGCCGGGGCACCGGCGTCGGCGTCGACAGCGCCGGCAGCAGCGATTTCGCCGGCGGCGCCCTGCGCCTGCGCCGTCAAGGCGACCTGCGCATCGTGCGCCTCGTTCACCTGCAGGCGCATGCCGGCAACGGCCGCGCATTCGGCTCGCGATGCAGCGCCAGGGGCATCCGCCGACGCAGGCGCGCCCTCGCCCGCGACCGAGGCGTTTCCAGCCGTAGCCGTATCGGAGCTGATCACCGGGTCGATCGGACCCTCCATGATGACCGCATCCTCGCGATCGGAATAGTAATGCGGGCGCACGCCGATCGAGCGCATGCCGATCGTCTCGTAAAACGCCTGCGCGCCGGTATTGCTCAGGCGCACCTCCAGGGACACCTCGGATGCCCCCAGATCGCGGGCATCCGAAGCGACGCGCGCGATAAGCTGCCGCGCGATGCCGCGACGACGCCAAGCGGGATCGGTGCCGATTTTCAGAATCTGAACCCCGCCATCGACGATGAAGCCGCCGGCATAGCCGACCAGCTGTAGCTCGTCGCTTGCTGCAGGGCCGGAAGGGTCGGCAACGGCGTCCGTGGAGGTGCGGCCTGCAGGGAGGGCGGAAGCGGCACGCGCTTCGGTGCGCGCAGCCGCGGCCTCGTCGCGGGACGCGTCGCCGCAGGCGGTCGCAGTATACGCCGCCCACCAGGTGCGATCAGCGCGGGGAAGCTCATCGGCAACCTGATTCGCGTTCCACGCGTCACTGCCCATGACCTGAGCCTCCATGGCGGCAACATCCGCCGCGTGCGCAGCGTCGAGCGGCTTGTAGACGATGCCGCTTGCATCGGGCCGCGCATTGAGGATTGCGGTGTCGTGCATGGTCGCCCGCTGATCACGGCGCGGCGCAACGTCCTGCACGCCGGTAGCAAGATTTTTCGGGTCGTTCTTCGCCAGGCGGATGCGCTCGTTTTCCTCGGCATCGGACAGGCGCGTATACACAGGGAGCAGGAAACCCGGGTTGTGGCGCTGGGCGTTGAAGGGGTCGGCGGCGCCCGAACGCCAAGCCGCCTGCAAAGCGGAAAGCAGCCCGGCGCCGGTCGGCGCCCAAAGATCCTCGGAGAGCAGAACGCCCGCCGCGGCGAACAGATCGGCGTACTTTTTCAGCCCATCCCCCGTTATCTGCAAGGGAGCGGCCGGCGCGGCCGCAGCACCGACAGCCGCAGCCCCCGCACCGGTAGCCGCGCTCGCCGCTTCGTCCGACGAAGACGCCACGCTCTGCGCAAGCTCGTCCGCCGCGGTCTGCGCCTTGACCACCCGGTCAGCGTCGATCCGGGCCACGCCCGCATCGTCCAGCGCGTAACGCACGGGATACACCTCGCGCCGCATGGCGTCCGCCACCACGGCGACGCTGCCGCGAACCCCTGCTGACCAGGCGTTCCATGCAACAACATCGAGGGATGACACGCCGACGAGCGCCACGCCGAGTGCCGAAGCGACGCCTTTCGCCGTTGCCATGGCGATGCGAACGCCCGTGAACGAACCCGGGCCGCGGCCAACGCAAACGCAAGCGATATCCGAGCGATCGATGCCCGCATCGGCAAGCAGCGCATCCACGCGGGGAAGCAGCTGCGTGTTCGACGCCCGATGCGCCGCCACCTCGAGCGATGCGACGGGGCGAACCGCTTGCGCCTGCGCGTCGAGTTTCCCCACGCCAATGGCCACCACCTCGTTGGCAGTGTCGAAGGCGAGCACGTACGCGCCCCGTGCCGATGGGCTGTTCTGCATGCCGCTCAAATCAATTCATCCCCGCAGCGGGATCGGTGTCGGCATCGTCCGAGGAAGACTGCAACGGCATGGTTGCAACATTCTCAAAAGGGCTGCTGACCAGGCGGGACGTAGTTGCGTCCGGATTGACTTGCGCAAACCGCGCAGCATTTTCCGCCAGCTGGCGATCAAGCTGCCTGAACGCATCGGGCGACACGCGGTCGTTCGTGGAAAGCGATGTTTTGCTCAAGCGCGACTTCGCATCCGACGCCCATACGCATAGCAGCTGACGCGCACGGCTGCCGAGAGCGTGCGCGACCACGCGACGATCCCCCTCGGGAAGCACCTGGATGCGGATCTCCAAATAACCGTACGGCAATGCGCGCGGGAACTTCTCGCCCCACTCGATGAATGACACGCCATCCGATTCGATAACGTCGAAATAGCCGACATCCTCAAGCTGATCAGCGTCTTCAAGACGATACAGATCGAAATGGTACAGCGGGATGCGCCCTTCGTCGTATTCGAGCAGCACGTTGAACGTGGGGCTTGTGACCGGGGCCGCGATGCCCAGGCCGACCGCCACGCCTTGCACGAAATGGGTTTTGCCGGCGCCCAGGTCGCCGGTCAGGACAACGACATCACCCGGATGCAGATACGGGGCCAGCGTTGCCGCGAGCTGCCGCGTCGCATCCTCGGATTCGGTTTTCCTTGCATATGTAAGTCCGTTAGCCATAGTGCCGACATGATACGCCATCGCGCCTGCTCATGGGAGATTGTCGCGAAATATGCACCGAACAGGGCGAAGCTGAGGGATCAAAGTCGGGGATCGGGGCCGAACCCGGGAGCTGGGGCCGGCCCGGGGCCGGAAGCCGGAGCCGGAACCGGAAACCGGAGCCGGAACCGGGCGCCGGGCGCCGGGGCCGGGCGCTGGGGGCCGGGGGCCGAAAGGGCTATCCCATATCTTTCAGGGCAGCCTCGGCCGCAGCCACGGTATGCTCCATGGTCAGGCTGGTGGTAACGGTGCCGATACCCCCAGGAACAGGCGTGATGGCCGCAACAACGGGTTCAACCTCGGAGAAGTCGACGTCGCCGCACAGGTTTCCCTCGGCATCGAAGTTGATCCCCACATCGAGCACGGTCTGCCCGGCACGGAAATACGCGCGGCCGTAAGCGCGCGCCCGACCGGTCGCGCAGATGACGATGTCGGCGGCGCGGCAGATTTCCGCCAGATCCTTCGTGCGGCTATGGCACATGGTGACCGTCGCATTGCGACGGAGCAGCATCATCGAGACGGGCTTGCCGATGACGAGGCTCCGGCCGATGACAACCACATGCTTGCCCTCGATGGGAATCTCGTAGTGATCCAGCATCTTCACGCAGGCCTCAGCCGTGCAGGGCGGGAATCCGCTGCCGTCGTCGGTGAACACCGCCGCAAGAGACGCGAGGGAGATCCCGTCGACGTCTTTGGCGGCCGAAAGCATGTCGCACATGGCCTTCTCGTCGATGGATCGCGGCAACGGACGGAACATCAGGCAGCCATGCACGTTCGCATCGTCGTTGATGGACTGCAGAACGCCCGCGAGCTCGGCCTGCGAGGCGTCGGCGGCGATCTCGTAGCGCTTCGTCGCGATACCGAGACCGGCCGCGCGATTGATGGCCGTGCGCTCGTAGGACAGGTCATCGGGCCGCGCGCCCAAGCGCACGAGCGCGAGCGTCGGGGTGATGCCGGCCGCCTCAAGCGTCGCAACGCGCGCGCGGATATCCTCGGCCATGCTGTCAACGACCGGTTTGCCCTTCAAGAGTTCTGCCATGCTTATAATCGCCCTATCTACTTATGCCTTGAGGTTCTCAAGCTCTGGGATCTAGAGAACCGATTCCTTCACGAATGCGAACAGCTCGTCGCAGCGCTTGCGCGTGGTTGCGGCCAGCCCGTCCGCCTCATCCCGCAACCGTTGTGCCAGCTCAACGTCCTCCATGGGAGCCACATTCGCATACACGTACAAGCTTGCGCCTTCGACCGCGGCACTGATCATGGCGACCGAGGTGCCGATATCCGAACGCGCGAGACGGCTGCCCTTATGGGCGAGGAAATCGGCATGATCGAGCACCGCCGCCGCCGTGCGCATGATGGTGATGGGCGCCTCGGCCGCGCCGGCAAGCGCCAGCTGCATCGCCTCGCGCTTCGCCATGCGCTGCTCGTAGGTGTCCTTCGGCATACGGTAAGCTGCGGCAAGCGGGCCGAACGCCTTCGCATCGGCCTCCACCAGCCCCAACAGCAGCTCCTGCAGCTGAGCGAGCGCGACCAGATGCTCTTTGACCTCGTCCTCGACGTCGGCATACGTTTTCTTGCCCACGGTCAGGTTGCCCACCATGGACGAGAGCGCCGCGGCCAGAGCGCCGCAATACGCCGACGCCCCTCCCCCGCCCGGGGTCGGAGCCGACGAGGCAAGCTCGTCGATGAACGTCGTATCCACTAGAACAGCCCCGTGATCTTGCCGGTCTCGTCGACGTCGATCTTGAAGGCCGCGGGCGCCTTGCCCAGGCCCGGCATGGTCATGATGTTGCCGGTCAGCGCCACCACGAAGCCCGCACCGGCGCTCACCTTGATGTCGCGCACGGTGATGCGGAAACCGCGCGGCGCACCCAGCTTCTTCGCGTCGTCGCTGAAGCTGTACTGGGTTTTCGCCATGCACACGGGCATTTCGGCGAACCCGAGCTTCTCGAGCTTGGCCAGCTCCTTGGCCGCCTTCGCCTCGAAATCGACCCCGTCGGCGCGATAGATGCGCGCAGCGATGGCCTCGATCTTCTCGCGCAGGCCGCCCTCGGTGCCGTACGCGAACTCGAAGGTCTGCGCGCTACGGCCGGCGTCGTCACCCTGCTCGCACAGGCGCACCACCTCGTCGGCCAGGGCCAGGCCGCCCTCGCCGCCGCGCGCCCACACCTCGGACAGCGCCACGTTGACGCCCAGTTCGCGGCACTTGTTCTCCACGAGTGCAAGCTCCGCCTCGGTGTCGGTGGGGAAGCGGTTGATGGCCACCACGCACGGCAGCTTGTAGACCTGCGTGATGTTCTCCACGTGCTGCAGCAGGTTGGGGAGGCCCGCCTCGAGCGCCTCGAGATTCTCCTCGCCCAGCGCGTCCTTCGCCACGCCGCCGTGGTTCTTCAGCGCGCGCACCGTGGCCACCACGACCACCGCGTCGGGCTTGATGCCGGTCAGGCGGCACTTGATGTCCAGGAACTTCTCCGCGCCCAGATCGGCGCCGAAGCCGGCCTCGGTAACGGCGTAGTCGCCCAGGGCCAGGGCCATGCGCGTGGCCATGATGGAGTTGCAGCCGTGCGCGATGTTGGCGAACGGGCCGCCATGGATGAACGCCGGCGTGCCCTCGAGCGTTTGCACCAGGTTGGGCTTGAGCGCGTCCTTGAGCAGCGCGGCCATGGCGCCCTCGGCGTGCAGGTCGTGCGCGGTGACGGGCTCGTCGTCGTAGGTGTAGGCGACCACGATGCGCCCGAGGCGCTCCTTCAGGTCGGTGATGGAGGTTGCCAGGCAGAACACCGCCATGACCTCGCTGGCCACCGTGATGTCGAAGCCGTCCTCGCGCGGCACGCCGTTGGCCTTGCCGCCCAGGCCGCACACGATGTTGCGCAGTTGGCGGTCGTTCATGTCCACGACGCGCTTCCACGTGATCTTGCGCACGTCGATGTTGAGCTGATTGCCGTTATGGATGTGCGCGTCGAGCATGGCGGCCAGCAAATTGTTGGCCGCGCCGATGGCGTGGAAGTCGCCGGTGAAGTGCAGGTTGATGTCTTCCATGGGAATGACCTGGGCATACCCGCCGCCCGCGGCACCGCCCTTGATGCCGAACACCGGCCCCAAGGAAGGCTCGCGCAGCGCGACGACGGTCTTCTTGCCGCGGCGGTTCATGGCGTCGGCAAGGCCCACCGTCGTGGTGGTCTTGCCCTCGCCGGCAGGCGTGGGGTTGATAGCCGTGACCAGCACCAGCTTGCCCGGCGTATGCTGAATGTCGCGCAGCAGGTTGTAGTCGACCTTCGCCTTGGTGGTCCCGTATTGCTCCAGGTAACGCCCGGGAACTCCCGCAGCCTCGGCGATGGCCGTGATGGGTTGCGGGGTAGCCGCCTGGGCGATCTCGATGTCAGTCAGCACGTCAAGCCCTCTTTCTCTTCATGGATGAAGCGAACCTTGCGCGCAGGCGCGAGCGCGATGGGCGCAGCGGCAAGGCTGTTTTACTCGTGCCGAACATTCTAGACCGCGCGCCGGCTGCAGGCCGACGGCGAGCCGAACATACCCGTAAGGCAACACAGATTAACCGGCGAGCGCGCCGGAAGAGGGCGAGGGCACCGAAGGAGGCATCGCCGCATGCCAGCCGCAGCGGCGATGCCTGCCCCAAATTCGCCGGCCGCCGCAGCGGCTTCAGGCCCGGCTTCGCCGGCAAGCGCTATTCGTTCGGCCTGCCGTACAAGCCCGTTTCGTCAGCGGCGATGAAATTGTCGTACACCAACCGCAAGCCTTCGAGCGTCAGCTGCTGATTGACCTCTGTGATCGTTCGCGAGATAGGCGCCACGCGACGCGCAAGCCCGCCCGTCGCGACGACGGGGGCGCGGTACCCAAGCTGGTCGAAGATGCGCTCGACCAATCCATCGACGCGATCGGCCTCGCCGTACACGATGCCCACCTGCATCGCCTGCACCGTGTTGCGCCCGATGGACACATGCGGGTTGATCAGATCGATCGCGCCGAGCTTGGTGGCATGGCTGAACAAGGCGCGCGAGCTGGTCTCGACGCCGGGCGCGATGACGCCGCCCGCGAAACCGCCCGCGCGATCGACCACTTCCATGTTGGTGGCCGTGCCGAAATCGACCACCACCACCGGCGCGCCGTACAAGCTGCGCGCAGCCACGCAGTCGGCGATGCGGTCGGCGCCGATCTCGCGCGGATTGGGATAGTCGCCCGCATCGAACAGCTCACCGGCCGTCTCCGCGGTGCACACCACCGCACGCGCGTCGAGCATCTGCTTGGTCGCCTGGCACCATGCCGTCGTCAGCGCCGGCACGACCGACGCGAGCGCGACGCCGTCCAAATCGCCGAACCCCAGGTTCTCCGAATTCAGGAGCGGGAGCAGCTTCACCCGCAGCTCGTCGCACGTATGCAGCTTGTTCGTGGCGACGCGCCAGCAATGCAGCAGCTCGGCGCCCTTGTACACGCCGATCACGGTTTGAGTGTTGCCCACGTCGATTGCGAGCAGCATGTTCACACCCCTTTCGTTTCAGTATCCCGACGATTGTACGCTACCGAGCGCAACTTCCCCGCACAACTTCCAGGTAACGTGTTTTCGACAAGCGGCAGCCCACCTCAAACCGACTGGTATAGTTGTCAAGGATATAACGCTCAGCAGAGCAATTAGCGGTCGAAGCACATGAAAGAGGCGCCCATGAACGAAGCTCCCGCACGCATCCTCGTCGTCGACGACGAGCAATCCATCACCGAGTTCGTCAGCTATGCCCTGAAGAAGGAAGGGTTCGCGCCCGATGTCGTCAACAACGGCGAAGAGGCGTACCAGATGGCCCTCGAAAACGACTACGATCTGTTCGTGCTCGACATCATGCTGCCGGGGATGGACGGCTACGAGCTGTGCCGGCGCCTGCGCCCGAGAACGTCGGCGCCCATCCTGTTCCTGTCCGCCCGCGACTCCGAGCTTGACAAGGTTGTCGGCCTCGAAATCGGCGGCGACGATTACCTGGCCAAACCCTTCGGCGTGCGCGAGCTCATCGCGCGCGTGCGCGCCCTGCTGCGCCGCAGCTCCGGATCCGACCTGCCCGGGCACAGCAACGCCATCACGGCCGGCGGCATCACGCTCGACGAGGACGCCCACACGGCCACCGGCGAGGCGGGCGACATCGAGCTGACCCCGCGCGAGTTCGAGCTCCTCGGCTGCCTGATGAAGAACGCCGGCAAGGTCGTCACGCGCGAAGAGCTCCTGCGCGACGCGTGGGGCTGGGAATACCTCACCGAGACGAAGACGGTCGACACGCACATCAAACGCCTGCGCGATAAGATCGGAAGCGCCGGCTACGACCCAGGCATCGTCGAGACGGTACGCGGCTACGGCTACCGCTTCAAGCTTTAGCGCATTACGCGCAACGCCGGCATTTGGAAGATTGGGCCTCCCATCAAGCGACTGCAAACATACTTCGCGCTCCTGTCCACCCTGCTCGGGCTGCTGCTTTCGGCGGTATGCCTCGTTGCGTGCATGTTCCTGTTCGACACGCCCCTGTTCGCCATCGTGCTGCTTTTGCCGAGCAGCATCATCATCTTCTGCATCAGCCTTCTGATCGGGCATTTTCTTACTGAACCTCTCATTGACCTGACGAAGAAGATAGCGGCCTGGCGCCGGGGGGCGAACATCGCGATCGAACCCGACGGGCGCATGTACGAGGCCGACCTGCTTGCCTGCGATTTCAAGACGCTCGTGCAGACGACCAAGCAGCAGAGGCACGATCTTGCTATCAAGGAACGCCGGCAGAACGACTTCATCAGCGACGTCGCCCACGAGCTGCGCACCCCGCTGACGGCCATCCGCGGCAATGCCGAGATGCTCAGCGACCCCGACCTGCCGCCGGAGCTGCATGACAAGTTCTGCTCCATCATCGTCAGCGAAAGCGAGCGCCTAAGCCGTCTGACCCACGACCTGCTCACATTGCAGAAAATCGAGCAGTCCCCCATCCCCGCCGAGATGCAGCGCGTCGACCTGCGCGAGCTGGCAACGTCCGTCGTCGATGCGCTCACCCCCATCCTCATCGAGCGCGGCGCGAACGTCCAGGTCGTCGGCGAGGCGCCCGATGTGCTGGGCGACCCGGATGCGCTGCGGCAGGCGATCACCAACCTCGTGGAGAACGCGAGCCGCTTCATCGAGCCGGGCGGCCATATCATCGTGGAGCTTTACGGGCTTTCGGGCAACTCGATCGTGTCGGTCAAGGACGACGGCACCGGGTTCGGCGACATCGACCCGAAAATGCTGTTCGACCGCTTCTACCGCACCGACGCAAGCCGCGCGCGCAACACCGGCGGCACCGGGCTGGGGCTGGCCATCGTCAAATCGGTCGCCGAGGCGCATGACGGCACCGTCGAGGCGCTCAACCGGCCCGAAGGCGGGGCATGCTTCATCGTGGCCATTCCCTCCATCCCGGCGAAGGCATCGTCGAAATAAGCGCTAAGCCACATCTGCGGAAGTACGTCGGGCAACGCCTCGCGAACGAACCCCGGTGCTATACTCTGTCCTTGTCACACATCGTTTCCGGGGCGGCAAAGCCCCCGCAAAAGGAGCATCATGGGTTGCACCATCATCGGCTGCGGCAAGCAGCTGCCCAAACTCGAAGTGCCCAACGACGAGCTGACCAAACTCGTCGACACTTCCGATGAATGGATTTCCTCGCGAACCGGCATCCTCACCCGCCGCATCTGCGTCGACGAAACGAACGTCGACCTTGCCGAAGGCGCCGCGCGCAAGGCGCTCGGCTGGGACGACGACGGGTTCTGCACGCGCCGCATCGCGCCCGAGGAGATCGACCTGATCATCTACTCGACCATCACGCCCGACGAGGTGGTCCCCACCTGCGCGGCCGTCCTGCGCCGCCGACTCGGCCTGATGAACGCCGCGGCCCTGGACATGAACGCCGCATGCACGGGGTTCATCTACGGGCTCACCATCGCCGACTCCATGATGGTAGCAACCGCTCCGGGCACCCCGGGGGCGCAAGGGCGCAACCCCATTCGCCATGCGCTGGTGGTCGGCTCCGAGCGCCTAACGCGCATCGTCGACTGGAAGGATCGCAACACCTGCGTGCTGTTCGGGGACGGAGCCGGTGCAGCCGTGGTGGAATGGGACGAGACGAAGCCCGGCATCCTGTCGTGGTTCATCAAGAACGATGATGACGACACCAATGCGCTGACATGCCCGTCGACCTTCGACGCGCCGGTGCCCTTCACCGAAAGCGGCATCGATACAGCCGCCTTCGGCGAAGCGGATCTGGGCGACATCGCCATCGCGGCCGAACTCGAGGAAACCGAGCGCATCGCCGCCGGTGCCCCGCGCCAAGCGCTCTACATGCATGGGCAAAAGGTGTTCAAGTTCGCCACAAGCGCCATGCCCGCGGCTATCGAGGAAGTGCTGCGTCGCGCGAACCTCACCATCGACGACGTGCAGTTCATCGTTCCGCATCAGGCCAACGAACGCATCATCCGCTATGCGGCGAAGCGCATGGGCCTTCCGCTCGAGCGCTTCCAGCTGTCCATCGCCCATCGCGGGAACTCGTCATCGGCGTGCATCCCGATGACGCTGTCCGACGCATACGAGAACGGCAGCATCCACCCAGGCGACAAGGTGGTGCTCGTCGGATTCGGCGGCGGCTTCACCAGCGGCGCCATTCTGTACGAGGCGTAAAGGGGCATCGCTCCTACTGAAGAAAAGCGGCTCGGTCGATCGCGAGGATCAACCGAGCCGCTTTGGCGTGAGGGTATCGGCGGTCGCGCCAGTTGAGCCAGTCGCGCCGCATGGACAGTCTCGACATGCGACACGCGGGCGGGTCGCCGGCACATCGGCAGCCGCGGCGCAAGACACCGCGCCGGCGCGACCGCAAAGCCGCTAAGCCTTGATATGCCCAACCGCGGCGTTGACCGCACGCGCGCAGACAACCGCGGCGACCAGCTTCACCACATCGACCACGATGAACGGTGCAACGCCGGCGGCGAAGGCCTGCAGCGCCGAGTAATGAGCGACCGCCATCAGCTGCGCCCAGCCGCACACGTACGCGACCAGCAGGAAGACCAGCCCCGTCGCGAAATCGATCGCGAACGCCTTCGCGCCGATCAGATCCTTGCCATGACCGAACGCGGCCTTCAGGCCGAAACGCACGGCGACGGCCAAACCGACGCCCAGCAGATAACCCCACAAGAAACCGCCCGTCGCACCCGCCAGCACGCCGACGCCGCCCCGCATGCTGCTGAACACGGGAACGCCGACGGCGCCGAGCGCCAAGTAGATGGCGATGGCGGCGATGGCCTCCTTCGGAGAAAGCACCAGCAGCATGAACGCCACGGCGAAAATCTGCAACGTGAAGGGAACCGGCCCGATCGGCACCGTGAACCAAGCCGATACGGCGGTCACGGCCACGGTCAGCGCGACGAACACGATCGATCGCGTGCGCGATCCCGTCGCGGCCTTCTTCTGCACCTGTTCCATTGCTTCCCCTTTCGACCTTCAAGGCCTTACTGAATAGCCGTGCCGCCTCCTGCGCACGGCGGGCGACGAACAGCGCGAAACCCGCACATAACGGCTTGTTTTCGCGCCAATCACCCTATTCCTATAGATTGCGGGGGGAATTGTAGCACGCGCGCAACCACCGGCGTCCGGGGTTTTGCAAGTGTTCACAGAGCGGGCGATCCGGGTGTCCCGTCGTGTGCGGTTCGGACATCCGCCACAGGCGATCCGGGTGCCCCGTCGTGCGCAGTTCGGGCTGCCCGCCGCAGAGGCTCGGCCGCCCACCGGAGGCGGCCCGGGCGCCCGCCGCGGGGTCCGGTCGCCCCTAGAACTTCGCCTTGATCTGCCCTGTTTCAAGCTTGTGCAGGCGTCGCAGCTCGACCATCACGAAGATGAACGTCACGAAAATGGCCAGGAAGTCGGCAACGGGAGCCGCGAAATACAGCGCATCGAGCGCCGTGTACTGCGGGAACAGGGCCGGCAACGCCGACGGCAGGATCATCAGCGCGGGAATCAGGAACAGGATCTGGCGCGTGAGGGCCAGAAACGACGACTTCAGCGGCTGGCCGGTTGCTTGGAAGTAGTTCGAGCCGACGATCTGGAATCCCACGATCGGGATCATGATCAGCTGCACCTTCAGCGCGAACACCGTGAAGTCGACCAGGTTCGGATCGGTGATGCCGAAGAACCCGACGATCTGCGTCGGGAAGATGTGCACGAGCGCCCACAGCGCCACGGCGATGACGGTCGCGCCCGCAACGCCCCATGCCAGCGTCTTCCGCACGCGCGAATACAGGCGCGCGCCGTAGTTGAACCCGAGCAGCGGCTGGATGGCGATGGACATGCCGACGAGCGGCAACACGACGAACGCCGCAACGCGCTGCACCACGCCGATGGACGCGAGCGCCCCCTCGGCGCCGATGGCGCTCTGCGCGCCGTAGACGTTCAGCAGGTTGTTCAGCAGGAAGTTCACGACCGAAGCCGCCGCCTGCACCAAAAAGCTCGCGAGACCGAGCGTGAGGATCAGCCGCACGGTTTCGCCATGCAGGCGCATCATGCTTGCATGCAGGCGCATGGGAACGCCCTTCGTTAGGCAGAAGTACCACAGCACGGTTGCGCAGGATATCGCCTGGCCGCAGATGGTCGCGAGAGCGCTGCCGACCACGCCAAGGCCCATGACCAAAACGAACAGCGCGTTGAACAGGGTGCAGGCGACCGCACCGATCACCATGGTGCCCAGCGCGCGGTTCGGGGCGCCGGCGGTACGGATGAAGTTGTTCACGCCCATGCCGATGCACTGGAAGATGAACCCGCATGAGATGATCTGGATGAACGAGCGGGAATAATCCCACACCTCGGCGGTTGCGCCCGAGATGCCGAGCAGGCCGTCCATGCACGGTGGGATGAAAACGGCCACGGCGACGATGACCGACAGGATGATCGCGAGCGTCACGGTATTGCCCAGGCTGCGCTCGGCCTCGGAGGGCTTCCCCTCGCCCATGCGCAACGCAGCGAGCGCGTTGCCGCCGTTACCGATGAGGAGCGAGATTGCCAGGAACACCGTCATGATGGGCATCGCGACGGTGGCCGTCGAAAGGCCGATCTCGCCCATCGCCTGCCCCAGGAAGATGGAATCGATGACGTTGTACGCGCCATTGACCAGCATCCCTAAGATGGAAGGAACGGCGAACTCGGTGATCAGGCGCGGTATGGACTCGGTGCCCATGCGCATAACCTTCTGGTGCTTGCCATCGCCGTCAGATGCGGAAGGGGCGCCGGGCGCGCCGGACGCAGCAGGGGCAGCAGGGGCAGCAGGGGCGCCCTCTCCCTTTGCGAAGGAGCTTGCATTCTTCGATTCAACGGCGCCCGCTGTGGTCGAGGAGCCAGATTCGCGCTGATTTTGCGCGTCAGGATGCGATGTCATCGTTCGGATGCCTTTCGGGATTCTTCTCTTTTCGCTTCTATTTATCAGAGATTCATTGTACGGCGCGATCGCCCCGGTGGCCACACCCGGCCCCGTGAGCCGTGCGCCTACACCGGAGATTCATATGCGCGAATGTGCGCCTCGCCCGACCCGACGAGCACCTCGCTGCCGTCAGGTGTGCGCAAAAACAGACGGCCATCAGGGCAAACACACTGAACGACGCCCGCCGTCAGCAAATTACCCTCGATGTCCTCCATCCGAACCTCCCGCCCGGTAAGTGCCGAGCAGGCGTTGAACTCGTCGACGAAGGGGGCAAGGCCGCCTTCGCACCAGCGAGGATACAGGGTCGCTATTTGAGCGCAGATCGCATCCGCCACGCTTTCGATCCGACATTCGACCGAATCGCCGGCAAGGCCGAGCTCATCAAGGAACACGGGGATGTTCTTCCCGTTGGCCTGCGGTTCGTCAACCGGGCGCGACACGTTGACCCCGACGCCGACGCAAATCGCGCCGCGATGCGCTTCGAGCGAGATGCCGCCGAGCTTGAGGAACGGCTGCGAGGGCATGCCCGGTGCGGTCGGGGCCGAGGGGGCGCGGGCGGCGGGCGAGCTGGGTGCGGCCGGGGTCGCTAGAGCGGGGGCGCTGGCGGGGGGCGAGCTGGACGAAACCGGGTTCCCCGCCGGCGCCACGACCAAATCGTTCGGCCACTTGACCTGCGCACGAGATGCCAGCTGCGGCACCAAGTCGACAACGGCGCGACGGACGGCGATGCCTACCAGAAGGCTGAGCGTCGGCAACTGCGCCGGCTTTACCTCGGGCCGCAGCAAAAACGACTGGTACATGCCGCCGAGCGGGCTTTGCCAGGTTCGTCCCTGCCGTCCGTACCCGGCCGTCTGCACGAGTGCACGGATCGCCAGACCTTCCGACTCGCCCGCATCTATCGCCTGCTTGATTCGATCGTTCGTCGAGGTTATCCGCTCGTAGGATTCGACCCGAAACTCCACCACGAACCCCTAGCGCTTCACCTTATGCGCCTTGCCATAGCGCTCGGGCTCCGGCATGGCACCATCCGCCACGCGCACATCGTTTGCCAGCACGTGCCCAGGACGAAGCTCCAGAAGGGGCTTCAACACGAAATCGCGCTCGAGGATGCCCGGATGCGGCAACGTCAGCACCTCGTTGTCGGTGACGTAGAGCTGATAGTCAAGGATATCGATATCGCAGGTCCGCGGCCCGTTCTCGATATCGCGCACCCGGCCGAGGCTGTTCTCGATCGCATGCAGATACCCCAGAAGCTCGCGCGGCGCGATGCCGGTGCGCATCAGCACGACGGCATTGATGAACGTATCCTGATCCTCGTAATACGCCGGCTCGCTTTCGTAGAAACCGGAAATGTCGATGATCTGCGAATCGGGGACGCTGCACAGCTCGGTGATGGCCTGGTTGAGCATGGCGATCTTCCCTTCGCGCTCCTCTCCCGGGTTGGCCACCAGCGGCACGTTGCAGCCCAAGCCCAACAGCACGTAGGGATGCAGGTCGCCAAGCGTCTTCGCCGTCTCAGCGACATTATGCGTGCGAATGACCGACGCTCCCAGCTCGCAAGCCGCAAGAGCCTCGGTCGCGCTCACGTGGTCGCGCTCGACCGGATCGTCGATGCCGTAGGCGAACCCGAGGTAGCTCTTGCGCGACACGGCGACCATCACCGGGTAGCCCAAACGGCAAAACTCGTGGAAGTTGCGAACCAGCTCGAGCGTCTGCTGAGCCGTCTTGCCAAAGCCCGGGCCCGGATCGACGCAGATGCGCTCTCGCGCAACGCCGGCATCTTCCAGCATCGTAGCCTGCTCGCGCAGATAATCGCGAACCTCGGCAACGACGTCTGCATAGTGCGGGTCAACCTGCATGGTGCCCGGCTCGCCCTGCATATGCATGACCACCACGCCGCAATCGCTGCTGGCGGCAACCTGGACCATGGCCGGGTCGCGGAAGCCGGAAACATCGTTGATGACCGCAGCGCCGGCATCGACGCAAGCGCGGGCAACTTCGGCATGACGCGTATCCACGCTCACGCAAACGCCCTGATCAGCAAGCGCTCGCACCACGGGAAGCACGCGAGCCGTCTCCTCCTCAACCGTCACCTCGGCCGAACCGGGGCGCGTCGATTCGCCGCCCACATCGATCATGTGCGCACCGTCGTCGATCAGCTTCCGCGCCCACGCAAGCGCCGCTTCGGGCGTGTTATGCGTACCGCCGTCGCTGAAGCTGTCGGGCGTGACGTTCAGGATGCCCATGATCACCGGACGACGAGTATCGAACTCGAACGAGCCGCATTTCCACATCATACGAGTTGCCTTTCCTTCAAAGGGGAGGTTGCAAAGTTCTATCGCCCCTCAGCTTACCGCAGAAACATATCGTTGCCGCATAGTTATACAGGACAACCAAGCGGTCGCCGCCATAAGGCGACATCGACGACCTTGACGCTCATGCCGATGACGGAAGGGGCGGAAAACAGAAGGCCGGCCGAGCAGTTTGCTCGGCCGGCCTTCTTGAGGATTGGTTTCTTCGCCCTTCGCGCCTCCGCTAGGTCAAGGAAGGCGGAATCCGCAAACGCGCTCGGAAACAGCGCGCCCTGGCGTCTGGACGGAACTAGCGGTTCGCGTCGTTCCCGCTGCCCGGGGGCGGAATCGGCGCACCCGGCGCAGGCGGCTGCTGCGGCGCCGGCGGCTGCTGC
>CAVDXU010000007.1:0-5655 GCA_963613135.1 bacterium | reverse complement strand
GGCGGCTGCTGCTGCGCGGGCGCGGCCGGGGCGGTCGGCGGCACGTCGCCCTTCCAGTTCGGATCGGCCAGCTGCTCGTCGCGAGCGCGGGCAGCGGCTTCCTCGGCCTCTTTAGCGGCGATGATGTCGCCTTCGCGATTCAGGTAATCGTCCCACTTGTTGTCGAGCAGCGCCTGGCAGGCCTCGCCCTCAACCGTCTCGCGCTCAAGCAGAACGCTCGCCATCAGATCCATCTGCTCGCGATGGCCGCTCAGGATCTCGTACGCGCGATCGTGCGCCTCCTTCATGATGCGGGCGACCTCGTCGTCGATGCGACGCGCGGTCTCCTCGGAGTAGTCCTGCGTGTTGCCCATATCACGGCCCAGGAACACCTCATGGTTGGGCTGACCGAACACCTGCGTGCCCAGCTCGGAGGACATGCCGTACTGCGTGACCATGGCACGTGCCATCTTCGTGGCACGCTCGAGGTCGTTGCTGGCACCGGTGGTCACGTCGTCGCAGAAGATCTCCTCAGCAACGCGCCCGCCCAAGAACACGGCCAGCTCATCGCGCATCTCGCCGATGGAGTTGAGAACCTTGTCCTCCTTGGGAATGGACAGGGTGTAGCCCAGCGCGCGGCCACGGCTGATGATGCTGATCTTATGCACCGGGTCGGCCTTCGGAAGCAAGTGCCCGACCAAGGCGTGGCCGCTTTCGTGGTAAGCGATGGTGTGCTTGGTCTGCTCGTCCATCACGCGGCCCTTGCGCTCGGGTCCGGCGATGACGCGCTCCATCGATTCGCTGACCTCTTGCTGCGTGATGATCTTCTTGTTGCGGCGAGCAGTCAGAAGAGCCGCCTCGTTCAGCAGGTTCGCCAAATCGGCGCCCGAGAAGCCGGCGGTGAGCTTGGCCACCGACGCGAGGTTGACGTCGCTGCCGAGCGGCTTGTTCTTCGCATGGACGCTCAAGATGCGCTCGCGGCCCTTCACGTCGGGCACGTCGACCACGATCTGACGGTCGAAACGACCGGGGCGCAGCAGCGCCGGGTCCAAAACGTCGGAGCGGTTGGTGGCCGCGATGAGGACGACGGAATCGTTCGCGTCGAAGCCGTCCATCTCCACGAGCAGCTGGTTCAAGGTTTGCTCGCGCTCGTCGTGACCGCCGCCCAAGCCGGTGCCGCGCTGGCGGCCGACGGCGTCGATCTCGTCGATGAAGATGATCGACGGGCTGGCTTCCTTCGCCTGCTTGAACAGGTCGCGCACGCGGGAAGCGCCCACGCCGACGAACATCTCGACGAAGTCGGAGCCGGAAATGCTGAAGAACGGGACGCCGGCCTCGCCCGCGACGGCGCGCGCGAGCAGCGTTTTACCAGTACCCGGAGGGCCCACGAGCAGGCAACCGCGCGGGATTTTCGCGCCCATCGACTGGTACTTGGCCGGGTTCGCGAGGAAATCCTTGATCTCCTTCATCTCCTCGACCGCCTCATCAACGCCGGCGACGTCCTCGAACTTGACGTCGGGGCGTTCCTCAAGCGTCTGCTTGGCCTTGGCCTTGCCGAAGTTCATCTGGGAATTGTTGGCCTTCTGCATCTGGTTGAACAGGAAGAACAGCATGGCGCCGATCAGGATGATGGGCAGAAGGGTGGTGAGGATATCGCCCCACGGGCTGGGGGTTTTCACCTCGTACTTGATTTCAGGATGCTGCGCCATCAGGTCGGACAGCGAGCTTCCGGCCCAAGTGGCGGTGAAGTTGTGCTCGTTACCGAGCGACTGGCCCTCCAGGTCGGTGGTGCCGATGCCTGCCGGGGTTTTCCCCTCGTCGGTTTTCTCCGACAAGAGAGCGGCGTTGATCGCGCTGAATGCGTCATTGAAGGCGCTGGCCGCCGTGGAGCCGGCCGTCGCCGCCGGGTAATACGAGCCGGAAATGGTGTAGTCACCGGCGCTGTAGGTGACGCTCGTCACGCGATTCTGCTCAACCGCCTGCAGGAACTCGGACGCGGCCAGCTTGTCGGTGGTCGTCTGAGAGCTTTGCGACACCGCCATGTACTGTTGGCCGACGAAGAACACGACCAGCAGGAAAACGACCACGCCGATGATGGTCATGCGCGGATTGGGCTGTTGAAGCTGCTTGTTGTCTTGGGGCATGGACCTTGCTTCCTAGTTGTAGAGCTCGGGCTTCAAAACGCCGATGTAGGGCAGGTTGCGGTAGCGTTCCGCATAGTCGAGCCCGTAACCAACGATGAATTCATCAGGGCACTCGAAACCGACATAGGCGCAGTCGATCTTCGCCTGAGCGCGCGTCTTCTTGCGCAACAGCGTGGCGACCGTGAGCGATTTCGGATTGCGCGCCTGCAGGTTCTTCAGCAAATAGCGAAGCGTGAGGCCCGAATCGAGGATGTCCTCGGCGATGACGACGTGACGCCCCTCGATCTTGGACGACAGGTCTTTCAGGATGCGCACGACGCCGGAGCTTTTCGCCCCGTTGCCATACGACGAAACGGCCATGTAGTCCATCTCGCACGGGATGGTGATCTGCCTTGCCAGGTCAGCCATGAAAATAGCTGCACCGCGAAGAACCGAGATCAGGATGATGCCGTCCTCGGCGTCCTTGAAGTCCTCGCTGATGCCCGCTCCGATCTCCGCGACGCGCGCGGCGATTTCGTCTTCCTCGAACAAAATGCGATCTATGTCGTGATGCACGATGCCAACCTCTTTGCTGCGTTTTGCCTGCATGGAGCGCGTGGGCGCCTAAACGCTGGTAAGTTTACCATTCGGTTATATCGGCCACGTGACAATACCGTAACGCCACATAAATAGAAGGGTATCAACCGATACGAAGAAGATCAGCGCAGGTCGGGGAACTCCTTGAGCAGACGGGTCACCGGCAAGCCGATCACGGTGTCGATATCGCCGTCAATGCGCTCGATCAAGCGCGCGCCCTCGCCCTGGGCCGCATAAGCGCCCGCCTTGTCGAAGGATTCGCCCAGCGCCAGGTACTCGGCCAGCTGCTCGTCGGTTTGCGGATGGAAGGTGACGTCGGCGGTATCCACGAAGGTGCGGAAGCCCAGCGACACGTCCTCGGTGGTCGGGGCGGACACGAGCCACACCGAAACCGCGGTCATCACCTGATGCGTGCGGCCCTGCAGCCGACGCAGCATATGCTTGGCGTCCGACAGGCTCGCGGGCTTGCCGAAAATCTCGTTATCGCAGACCACCATGGTGTCGGCACCGATAATGGCCGCCATCCCGACGAAGCTTCCGGAGAGCACGTCCTGCATCACCGCGCCGGCCTTGCGTTCGGCGAGCTTCTTGACCGCCTCGGGCGGGTTGGCGGCAAGGTCGGGCTCCAGCGACTCGTCCACCTCGGACACGCGAACGGTGAACTTCACGCCCTCGCGCTCAAGCAGGTCGCGGCGGCGCGGGCTGCCGCTGGCGAGGATGACCTCGAACGAAAGCGGCTGGTCGGCAGCGGGCGCGCCGGTGGCGGTGTCGGTCGCGGCCTCGGCGACGTCGCCGGCCGCTGCGTCACCCGCAGCGCCTGCCGGCGCGGGCGACGCCGCCGAGGCGCCCTGCTGGTTTTCTTCTTCTGCGCTCATTTCTTCCTCCTCGCACGGAACGTCACCATGGGCTCGATGAGCACGCCGCGCTTGTTCGCGCTGACGGCGATGTTCCCTTGGATATTGGTTACGTAGCCGCCGATCGGGCGCGCGCCGGGCGTGCCGGCGTCCTCCCATGCGGCAAGCACTGCGTCGACCGACGACGTCTCGACGCGCGCATCGGGACCGAGCATGCTTTGCAGCAGCTGCACCGTCGCGCGACGCGCAAGCGGCAGCGGCAACAGCCCGAACGCCGGCGAAATCAAGGCTCCATCGGCGTGATCCGGCTGACGTCCCGGCAGCGCGCTCGTCCATTCGACATGCTGTTCCACCAGCTCGGAGGCCATGTTCTCAAGCATGTCGTCCTCGTCGGCGATCAAATTCATCGTGCGCGGCAGGACCTCCAGCAACCGCGGGCTGCGTTCTTTCACCCGGGGGATCACCTCATGGCGAACATAAGCGCGAAAGCGATCGGTGTGCGCGTTCGTGGCATCCTCGCGCCATAAACCGCCGGCGTCGTCGCGCACGCAGGGAAGCCCCGCCGCCTCGCGCCAGGCCAGGTAAGCGCGCAGGTCTTCCCGACCCACGTCGAGCAGGGGCCGCACCACCGCGCCGTTGCGATACCTCATGGAGCGGAAACCGCCCGGGCCCGTCCCCACCATCGAGCGCATGTAGAACGTCTCGACGCGATCGTCGGCCGTATGCGCCGTGAAGATACGGCCCTCGGACAGCGGAGTGCCCACATGCCGGCACAGGCTCGCAAGTGCCTCGTTCGCAGCAAGGTAGCGCTCGCGACGCGCAACCGCCTCGACGTTGCCGCCTTCGGCCTTTACCTGAGCCGCAATATCGATTCGGCAGTTGAACAGGGGAATTTCCAGAAGCTCGGCCAGCTGAGCGACGAACGCCTCGTCCGCATCGGCGTCCCCCGGACGCAGGCAATGGTTCACGTGCAGCATGGCCGCAGGGCCGATGCACCCCTCTTCGAACAGGTCGCGCGCCAAATAGGCGAGCGCCGTGGAATCGGAACCGCCGGACACCATGAGCAGCACCGGGGAATCCGGGCCCGCAAGCCGGCGTTCCGAGATGGCGGACCGAGCAGCCGCCAGCACATCCTCGCGAGCGGTCATCGCGCCCCTCCCCGCACAAGACGACGAGCACCGGAAGGCACCCTGTAACGCGACTGCAAGCCGAAGCAGCGCACGCCGCTACTTCCCGCCCAGGTCGATGACGCCGTCGGACATGCTACCGCCGAACGTCCCGGTCACGGTCACGTCCATGGGATCGCCCTGCGAGAAGTCGACGTACTCGGTGTACTTGGCCCCATCCTTATAGGCGCCGGTGATGTGGTAGTTCTTCCCGAGCGATTCCAGGTATTCGTTGAGCTCCTTATTGTCGCTGGTCACTTCCGCCTTGAAGCCCTCGTTCGAGGTCGTGGACCCGTCGTCGGCCTTCACATCCTGCACCGCGTAGGCCGTGATATGCACGGTCACCTTCGCGCCGTACCACTGCGAATGCGCGGTTTCGGGCATGAACGCGGTGGTCACATGGAAGTCCTTGGTGACCTTGTCGAACGGCGCGGTTTCGCCCCGGGTCTCGGTGAACAGGTTCGAAATCTCGTCGTTGTCTAGGAAGATGGCCTCGTAGACCACCGTGGCGGCCTCGGCTTGCTCCGACTGCTCAGAGGAGCTGCCGCCGTTGCCGTCCGAGGAGCTGTCCGAATTCGCCGAACCGCTGCTGCAGCCAGCCAATCCGAAAGACAGAGCCAATGCCGCAAGCGCCAACGCAAGCGTCATCTTCAGACCGTTCGCACCAATTGATTTCGTCATGGATCTCATATAATCCTCCTTCTTTCGCCCGCTGTTGCGGGCAGGCCTTCCACGAACCGATTCCCGAATCGAATGCTATCCTGCACAAACGCGATCGGAAAACGGCGACCCGGCAACCTGAAGCCGCCGATGCGCCGCACACCCGATCGCTTTGCGGCTTCGAGCAGAATACCCGGCACGAAGCATGCCGCCAAGTGGTCAAATGCGCGAAAGCGTCGGTCTGGGTCAAGCACGCGAAATCAACGCTATCGTCTC
>CAVDXU010000006.1:0-79253 GCA_963613135.1 bacterium | reverse complement strand
CGGCGCAACCTAGATCGTCGGCCATCTCCTTATATATGTTGCGAAGCGAAGGCGGCAGCTTGCACGCGGCGGGAACCGAGAATGACAGTCCCATGGCCTGCCCGGGCTCATGATAGGGGTCCTGCCCGAGGATGACGACGCGAACCGTTTCGGGCGAGGTCAGTTCGAGCGCCCGCAGCACGTGATCTTGAGCTGGATAGATGTTCTCGTTTTCGCGCATATCGCTGACGCGCTGAAGAAGTTCCGCGGTTTTCGCAAGGACGGCATCCGACGCGTCGGCAAGCCATGCCCGCACTTGGGGACTGCTCGTAAAGTCTTCGATTGCGTTCACGAACGCTCCTTCCAGAGGCGCCCTGCGCACCCAGCGGGCACACAGGGCGAAGTATCATCCATCTTTTAGCGCCGCCACCCCCGCAGGCGCTGTTCTTTCGGTCACCGCTCTTGCGGTCACCGCCCTTGCAAGCACCACCCTTGCGGGCTCCATCATGCCAGCAGCCGCAATGGCAGCCGTCCGTATCATACCCAAGATCGCCCGTCCCCGCGCAAGCGGCGCGAAACGCGCGGACGATTCGGCAAAGCGTGCAGGCGCGCCCATTATTCCACCAAACTCCAGCTATCTTCAAATATTAGTTGACAGCTTCAACCGTAATACCTATCGTTGAAATCTGTAACCAGCTACCACGTTGATGCATAGCAGAACCCCAACTGCCGTAATGCACCCGCGATGGGCGCTTCTTTCCCCTATCCGAGCAAGCGCAGGAAGCCGCATATGAACATCAACCAAATCAAATATTTCGTATCGGTCGTAGAGCAGCAAAGCTTCTCTCTTGCCGCGCAATCGCAGTGCGTAACCGTGCAAGCCGTCTCGAAGGCTATCGGGGACCTTGAACGCGACTTTGGCGAAAAGCTGTTCCTACGCTCGAACCACGGCGCGGAGCCAACGGAGCTCGGCATGGATTTCTACATGCGCGCACGCCCGGTGCTTAAAGCGTTCGAAGGGCTTGAAGCGTTCGCACGCGGCGAGGCGATCCCCGCCGCCGAGCCAATGGAATTCCGCATCGCGCTCGCTTCGCCGGATTTCATGAACAACGTGGGCCTATGCAATGCGGTATCGGCCTTCATCTCGCAAAATACCGGCTTCAACGTGAAAATCGAAACGGTCAGTCCCGACATCGCGCGACAAGGGCTTGAGAAGCGCACGTTCTGCGCGCTGATGACCATCGGCAAGTACGAGGACGATCAGGTGAACTGCACGCCCATCGGCACGCTTCCAACCGGGGTTTGCCTCGCGCAGAGCCACCCGCTTGCCGGTCGCCCCTCGGTGAGCCTCGCCGATCTGGCGGCATACCCGGCAGGCATGTCCCCCATCTGCGACACGTTCAACGAATCGATCCTGAACCTGTACAGCAAGCGCGGGCTGATCTCCAACATTCACGAGGTCAAAACGCTATCCGAGAACGACCCCTCGTTCATGATGGAGGAAAACGGCTATTTCTTCTCGGCCATCTTCCCTCTTCCCAGCCAGCAAACCGGACCGTTTTCCATCGTGCCCATCAACGCCGACGAGCAGATCGGGGTTCCCATCTGCTCCATCACGCTTAAGAAGGGCCAGCTCAAGCAATACCATATCATCGAGAGCTTCCTCATCAAGGCGATTTCGGGAACCGCGCGCAAGGCTTAAGCCGAGTAGCGGCGGCTTGGTGGAGCTTCAGACCCTGCGCACCCAAGGGGCACGCAGGGCCTGAAGCGAAACGGAAGCGGCATATAAAGTGCCGCCCGCGTCGGCGCAACGGCCGGCACGGGCGGCAACGTCCACGCATCGTCGGCACGGACGTTGCGTTTCGCGAAGATGTGGCTTTACGCCAGCAGCATGAACAATTTCGCCAGAACGTAGCCGATGATGCCGCAAGCCGGGAACGTGATGATCCATGCCAGCAGCATATTCTTGGCAATTCCCCAGTTCACCCGCTTGATGGACTTGCTCGCACCCACACCCATGATGGCGGAGGTGTTGCAATGGCTGGTGGACACGGGCATGCCGGTGAGGCTTGCGAACAGAAGCGTGAACGTGGTGGAGAAGTTGGCGGCCACGCCCTGATATTTCTCCAGCTTGACCATGTCCATGCCGACCGATTTGATGATGCGCTTGCCGCCGACGATGGTGCCAAGCGAGATGGCCGCCGAGCAGATGATCATGAGCCACAGGGGGAAGCCCGAGCTGTCGGGGGCGGACATGCCGAACGACAGCGCGATGCCGAGCATGCCGATCGACATGAACTTCTGGCCGTCTTGCGCACCATGCAGGAAGGACAGCGCCACGGCGCACAGATCCTGTATGACGACGAAGGCCTTGTTGGCGGCCTGGCGATTCGCCGCGCTGAACGCCCGCTCGATGATGCGCGTGAAGACCCAACCGAGCAAAAAGCCCGCGACCAGCGAGAACACCATGCCGTAGATGACCTTCACCCACTCGGAGGGAACCACGCCCGCAAACCCGTTGAGCGCGATAGCGCCGCCGGTGATGCCGGCGATCAATGAATGGGACTTCGAGCACGGGATGCCGAACACCCAGCAGACGCAACCCCATAAAATGGCGCCTATCATGGCCGCCATCAGCGCAAGCAGCGCCGCATCGGTGCTTCCCGAGAAGTCCACCATGCCGAACATGGTTTTCGCCACCGCCGTCGAGATGTAGGTCATGCCGACCAGGCCGACGAAGTTGAAGACGGCCGCCAGCCCGATAGCGACGCCGGGCTTCAAGCAGCGCGTGGAAACAACCGTTGCGATGGCGTTGGGAGCATCGGTAGCGCCCGAAACGGCGGTAACGCCGATAACGAGCGCCAATATCACGAACAGGATGGGCTGAGCCATCGCCTGTTCCAGAAAACCCGCGAACGTAAGAGCCAAGGAGCACCTCGTTTTAGCCTGGACGAATGTCGTATGCTCGTAATTTTACCGAAACATTACAGCGAGGAGACCACTTTGTTACCAGAGAGCAAGAATCCTTTACCGTTCCTTTACGATTGGGCGTGTTCGGAGACCTCGCCGGTGCGATACGCCTCGATCAGCTCCTCGAGCTCGCCGATGCGCGCGGCAAGCACCGCACCGGTGTCGGTGTCGGATACCAGCGCGCGAGATGCGCGGCGCTCGACGATGCGCCTGCTGCTATGGATGTCGACCTCTTCGGTCACCGCCGCCTTGGCCGAGGCGAGCGGCTCATGCGCCGCCAAGATGAACTCGTGCGAGTTGCTGATGAGCGTGTAGCCGGCAATGCCCGTCGTCGGCTGGTAGGCGCGCGAGAAGCCGCCGTCGATCATGATGACGCGCCCTGCGCACTTCACCGGATCCTCGCCGTCCTTCACCTTCACCGGCACATGACCGCAGATGATATGGGACGTTTCCGGATCAAGCCCGAAATCCTTGAAGATGCCGCCTATGACCTGCTCGTCGTCGATAAGATTGTAGAAGGCGTTCTTCACTTCCTTGCGCGCGGGTTTTTCTGCAATGAGATACAGCTCAAACGTGGCCATCTTGCTCTTCGCGAACAAGGGGCTGCCCTGCCCCAGCCACAAATACCACAGAAGGTCGCGCCCGCGTTCGCGCTCGGCCGCGTCGTGGCTGAAGAACGCCGCGCGCACATAGCGGTCGCATACGTCGTACAGCGAGCGGCCCTTGTAGGTTTGGCCGAAGATATCAACCTCTTTGAGGCTGCCGTCGTCGTTGAGCGGTACGCACGCATGCAGCAGCAGATTGCCGTTGCTGATTTTGTACAGGCTGCCCGCTTCCAGGAAGAAGCGCATATGGCGCTGCAGCTTCTCGCTGCCCAAAAACGCCGCTTCCAGGCGCGCCATGACCTCTTCCTCCTCGGGCGTCAGCGCGTAGGGGTCGGCCGGGTCGACGGTCGGGAACACCTTGTCCGTGAGCTCGTATTCGACGCCGTCGAGCATCACGCAGCCGCGCTCGTAGTCGATCTTGTCGAGCAGGTTGCGGTCGTCGAGCTTGAAGCCGGGATAGCGCTTGATAAGCGCGGCCTCGACCTTGAACTGGATGATCGCCATGGCCTTCTGGATTTTCACGTTCATCTCGAGCTCGGCCGGCGACAGATCGGGGTTGCCCTTCAGCCCGAAGCCCGCGCACGGATCGTCGGCGTAGGCCTGCTGGGCAAAGGTGGCGAGCGGGAGGATGTTGATGCCGTAAGCGTCCTCCAAGATGGACAGGTTGCCGTAGCGCGAGCAGATGCGCACGACGTTGGCGATGCACCCGCGCTGGCCGAGCGAGGCGCCCATCCACACGATATCGTGATTGCCCCACTGGATATCGACGTCGTGATGGGCGATCAAGGTTTCCATCACGGTATCGGGCGCCGGGCCGCGGTCGTAGATGTCGCCAATGATGTGCAGGCGGGAAATGGCCAGGCGCTGGATGGCCCGGGCAAGCGCTTCGATGAGGTCGATGCCGCGGCCCGTGCGCACGGCGGCGTCGACGATGGCGTCGTAGTAGGCCTCCTTGTCGGCGGCATCGACGTCGACGCCGATCAGCTCTTCGAGCAGGTAGGCGAACTCGCGCGGGAGCTGCTTGCGCACGCGGCTGCGCGTGTACTTGCGCCCGGCGCGGCGCACGACGGCGACCAAACGCGGGACGTACGTGGCGTAAAACGCCGCTTCATCAGCGCATTCGGCAAGCATAAGCTTGGCCTTCTCGCGCGGGTAGTAGATAAGCGTGCACAGGCTGCGCTTCTCGGCCTCGGAAAGCTCGTCGCCGAAGACCTCGTCGACCTTGATGCGGATGGACCCCGACCCGTTGCGCAGGATATGGCTGAACGCCTCGGCCTCGCCGTGGATGTCGGAGGCGAAAAACTCGGTTCCCTTCGGCAGGTTCATGATGGCGCTCAGGTTAATGACCTCGGCCGATGCGAGCTCCAACGTGGGGAAGCTGCGGCTGAGCAGCTGAAGATAACGCTTGCGGGTGACGTCCATGAGGCCTCCTTGCACAAAATGAAATCGCATACGGTAATGGTATCGCGCAATGGTGTTCTTCGCGAAACCTACAGGGAAGCGGCGCGCTTAGGCGGTGAAGGCACGCTACAATGGGAACGCGAAATCGACGCGGCCCTCCGCGGCAGCCAGATAAACCGCCGGGCAGCGAAGGCGGCCTCGGGCGGTTCGGCGCATGGGCGCTCAAGGCCGCAGAACCCGACGCGAAGGCAAACCTAAACGCAAGGAGCAGCATATGGAACGCATCGCAAGCTTTTCGGTAGACCACCGCCAACTAGAGCCTGGGATCTATCTTTCCCGCTCGGACATGGATCCGCAAACCGGCTGCATCACCACCACGTTCGACCTGCGCATGACCGCGCCGAACCGCGAGCCGGTGATCGACACAGCCGCGGTGCACGCCATCGAGCATCTGGGCGCGACGTTTCTGCGCAACGACCCCGAATGGTCTAACCGCGTGATCTACTTCGGGCCGATGGGCTGCCGCACCGGGTTTTACCTCGTGGCTTTCGGCGATCTTCAGCCCGCGGACATCGCCGACGTCATGATGCGCATGTTCGTCTTCTGCCGCGATTTCGAGGGCGAGATCCCCGGGGCACGCCCGGAGGAATGCGGCAACTACCACGACTCCGACCTGCTGCAGGCGAAGTGGTGGGCCGCGCGCTACATCGACAACACCCTCGCAAAGCTCGACGACGCACACACGCACTACCCCGCGCTGCTGGATTAATAGCCCCGTATACCAATCTGAAAAGGAACGTTGCATGAACCAAGAAGGCAAGACCATCGGCATCATCGGCGCCATGAACGTGGAGATCGAGCTTCTGCACGAGGAGATGGCTCGCACCATGGAACCGCATACGCGTCGCGTTGCGGGCATGGAATTCATCATCGGCGTCATCGGGCGTACGACGGTGGTGCTCGCGAAATGCGGCGTCGGCATGGTCAACGCCGCGGTCTGCACCCGCGTAATGGTGGATGTCTTCAACGTCGATGCGGTGCTCAACACCGGCATCGCCGGTTCGCTGGACGCTTCGATCAACATCGGCGACATCGTGGTCGCCACCGATGCGGTCAACCATATCATGGATGTCGCGAACCTTGGCTATGCGCTCGGCCAAACGCCCGACGTCGACACGCTCTCCTTCCCCACGAACCCCGCGCTTTCCAAAGAGGTGCTCAACGCGGCGAAGCAGATCGGCGTGCGCACGCACACCGGGCGCGTCGCGTCGGGCGATCGCTTCGTCCGCGAGGAACCCGAAAAGCGCCGCATCGTCGATACCTTCGGTGCGAAATGCTGCGAAATGGAGGGCGCGGCCATCGCGCAGGCGTGCTATCTGTCGGGCGTTCCCTGCGCCATCGTGCGCGCGATCTCCGACAAGGCGGACGGATCCTCCTCCATGGACTATCCGCTGTTCGAAGCGCAGGCGGCTCGTCAGTCGGCCGGCTTGGTGCTGCGCATGATCGAACAGCTCGGCTAGAAGATGCCCGAAGCGAAATGCACCGGCGGGGCCGTCGCCGGAGAGCAAACCAAGACCGACGGCGCGGGCGCCGGGGCGCGAAGCGAGGCCGAAGGCGCGCTCGCCGGGGCGCGAAGCGAAGAGAGCGGCGCGAAGTCCGGAGCGCCCGAAACCGGCGGCGCGCTCACGTCATTGCAGGAAACCGAGGACGGCTTGGCCCTTGTCGGGGACGGCATGACGCTTATCTGCGACTTCAGCCGCATGCTGCCGCGCATCGCGCCCGGCAAGTTAAGCAAGGAGCTGCTGGTGCGCGCCGCCAAGGTGAAGGGCTGCGCGCACCCTTATGCTATCGATGCAACCGCGGGCTTCGGCGAAGACGCGCTGCTTTTGGCGGCGGCCGGGTTTGAGGTTCACCTGTTCGAACGCGACCGCATGATCGCCGCCCTCCTTAAGGACGGCCTTTCCCGCGCCGCACACGACGGCCGACTCGCAGCGATCGTGGCGAACATGCATCTGACGTGCGCAGACAGCATCCAAGCCCTGCGCGATATCGCCTCTGGCGGCCAAGAGGCGCCCGACGTCGTCTATCTTGACCCGATGTTCCCGGCACGCACGAAAAGCGCCTCGGTGAAGAAGAAGTTCCAGCTGCTTCATCACCTGGAAGCACCGTGCGATGCGGAAGAAGAGCTGCTGCGCGCGGCCCTTGCGGCGCACCCGCGCAAGGTCGTCGTGAAGCGACCGGCGAGAGGCCCCCATCTTGCAGGGGCGAAACCGAGCTACGCCATCGCGGGCAAGGCGGTTCGCTACGACGTCATCACCCCCGCCAGCGTGAAGCTCTAACGCGAACCGGCGTAGGCGAGCATCGAGGCAAACGAAGCTGAATGCGGCTTTTTCAGCTCATCATCAGCGACGTTGCCCCGCTGTTCCCGATTCGAGGTATTCGACAAGCAGATTTGCCGGGAAAATTTAACGAAGATGCGGCCAATCCAGCTGACGGAGCGCCTCAAAGGCGGCGATAGCTGCGGAGTTGGACAAGTTCAAGCTGCGCAGCCCCTCGCGCATGGGGATGCGCACGCACGCATCGTTGTAGCGCGACATCCACCGCTCATCGAGTCCGCGGCTCTCGCGCCCGAACACAAGGTAGCTGCCCGACCTATAACGCACATCGGCATAGTTGCGCGTGGCATGACCGGTGAACAAGTGCAGCTCGTCGGCGCCATGCGCCTCGAAGAACTCCTCGGCACACGCCCAGCGGACGATGTCGACCTCATCCCAGTAGTCGCACCCGGCTCGCGCGAGGTTTCGCTGCGTGAGCGCGAAACCCATCGGCTCGACAAGATGCAAACGAGCCCCGGTGCATGCGCAGGTACGGGCGATGTTGCCGGTGTTCTGCGGGATCTCCGGCTCGACGAGCACGATGTTGAGAACAGGATCGCCGGCAGCGCCGGCGGGGCTGGCTACATCAACGCCAGCGACAGCGGCATCGGTAGTGGCGGTGCCAGTGGCAGCTGCGACGCCGGCAGCCGCTGCGGTGCCGGCGGTGCCGACGGAGCCCGCGGCGGAAACGGCAACGTTAGCTTCTTCGCTCATCGAGCGGCCTCCTGCTGGCGCGCGAGCTCGGCTTCAAGCTCTTCGTTGAGGACGAACCACTCCTCCTCGGCTGCGGCAAGGCGCGCTTTGATCTTGGAATGCTCCGCGATGGCATCGGTGCTCTCGGATTCGTTGATGTAGAAATCGGGGTCGGCCATCAGCGCGAGCAGCTCTTCCATGCGCGCGTTGTCGCGCTCCATCTGCCGGTCAAGCTCGGCGATGCGCTTACGATGATTCTTCAAGGCGGCATAGGCGCGATTGCGCGCCTCGGCCTCACGGCGCTTCTGCTCCTTGGTCTTCGGCGCGCTGCCGCGCTTGGCGGTCAAGCTCGCGGCAGGCTTCGCACCGGCGGTGGCCGAAGCGGGCGCATCCTTGCCGGATTTCGCCGCAGAAACACCCGAAGCCGATCCTTTGCCCTTCGCCGTGACGACGCCCGTGGCAGATCCGCGAGCCTTCTTCCCCGACGAGGCGGACGCGTCGTCGGCAAGCATCTCATCGACGATCGATTGCTCCTCAGGGGCCGGCGCGTCAAGCTGGCCGCTTTTGAACAGGTAGTAGTCGTAATCGCCGTCGTAGACGGTGACGCGGCCGGGCTTCACCTCCACGATGCGGTTCGCCACGCTGCGGATGAGGTGGCGGTCGTGCGTGATCAAGAGAATGGTTCCCTCGAAGGCGTTCAGCGCCTGCTCGAGCACGTCCGCGCTCGCAATATCCAAATGGTTGGTCGGCTCGTCCAAGCACAGCAGGGGCTTCGGAGCCACCAGCATCTTCGCCAGCGCCAGACGGCTCTTCTCGCCGCCGGAAAGCACGCTGATCTTCTTGTCGACCGCGTCCCCTTCGAACAAAAACGCGCCGAGCAAGCTTCTGACCTGGCTTATCGTCCAGCCCGGAGCCGTGTGATCAAGCTCCTCGAACACGGTGTTGCCCGGGTGCAGTTCTTCAAGCTGATGCTGGGCGTAGTACGTCAGGCTCACATGCACGCCGTAGTCGATCGTGCCGGCATCCGGTTTGCTGACCCCGGCGATCATCTTCATGAGCGTCGATTTGCCCGCGCCGTTCGGGCCGACGAGCGCAACCTTGTCGCCGCGGTACATCGTGAAGTCGAAATCGTCGTAGATATGCTTGTCGCCGTAGTGCTTGACAAGCCCGCGGCAGCGCACCACCTCGTCGCCGGTGCGCGGCGGCTGCTTAAAGTTGAAGTGGATCGGCTTTTTCTCCTCGGGAATCTCGATGAGCTCTTCCTTCAGGCGCTCAAGCCGAGCCGCACGCTCCTGCGCCTGGCGGGCTTTCGTCGCCTTGTAGCGGAAGCGTTCGACGAACTCCTCGAGATGCTTCATCTCCTCGATCTGCTTGGTGCGCTGCTGGCGCATGCGCTCGATGCGCGCCTCGCGGGCCTTCAGATACGCGGTGTAGTTGCCCTTGTAAAGGTTGACCTGGCCATGCGCCACTTCCGCAACGCGATCGACCATGTTGTCCATGAACTCGCGGTCGTGGCTGACCACGATAACGGTCCCCTCGTACGAGCGCAGGAAACCCTCCAACCACTTGACGCTTTCCAGGTCAAGATGGTTGGTCGGCTCGTCGAGCATCAAAACCTCGGGGTTGCGCACCAAAAGCTTGGCCAACGCGATGCGCATCTGCCAACCGCCGGAGAAATCGGTGGTCGCAAGCGCAAGGTCACCTTCCTTGAAGCCCAGGCCGAACATGACGCTGCGCACCTTCGACTCGATGGTGTAGCCGCCGAGCACCTCGTACGCATCGCGCGCGCGGCCGGCGGCGGCGAGCTGCCGCTCGGTGGGGTTGTCACCCAGGGAGTTCTCCAATTCGTGCAGACGGCGCTCCGCCTCGAGGATCTCCACCTGCGAGGACATGACCTCCTCGAAGATGGGGCGATCAGGCATCTCGATGGCCTCCTGCTCAAGGTAGCCCACCCGTGCACCCTTCGCGAACAGGATGCGCCCCTCATCAGGGTCTTCACGGCCGCTGATGATGTTGAGCATGGTGGTTTTGCCGGCGCCGTTCGGGCCGACCAGCGCAAGGCGGTCGTACTCCTCCAGACGGAACGTGACGTCGGAGAACAGCGTGCGGCCGCCGAACGACTTCGCGATATGCTCAACCTGCAAGATCATGCTTAAAAACCCTTTCGTATTCGTGCAAGCGACCATTGTACCAGCTCGCACGCTTTATGATGCCGGGCGGAAGGCGGCTTCACACCTGCGCGCGGCGGCTAGCCTTCGAGAAGCTCGATGAGATCGTCCGTGGAAAGCGACGCAAGCGATATGCCGCTCGCGCCGATCACCTGGTCGGCAAGCTTGCTCTTCTCCTCCTGCAGACGCAGGATGCGCTCCTCGATGGTGCCCTTCGCGATAACCTTCTGCACGCTGACGACGCGCGTCTGCCCAATGCGGTGCGCACGGTCGGTCGCCTGCTGCTGCGCGGCGGCGTTCCACCACGGGTCGGCATGGATGACGACGCTCGCCCCCGTGAGGTTCAGCCCCGTGCCGCCGGCCTTCAGCGACACCAGAAACACCGGCACGTCATCGCCGTTGAACGCCTCCACCAGCTCGACGCGGCGCTTTTTCGGCGTCGAACCGGTGATGGTGTAGAAGCGCGTGCCGGCTGTTTGCAGCTGCTGCGCGATCAAATCGAGGAAGCTGGTGAACTGAGAGAACACGAGCGTCTTCTCGCCCGCATCCATGGCGGAGGCGATGATCTCGCCGATGGCGTCGAGCTTCGCCCCGTGCCCGCGATAGTTCTCGTACACCAAGCGCGGGTCGCAGCACAGCTGGCGCAGTTTCGTCAACTCGGCAAGCACCTCGACCGTGGAGACCTCTTCGCCCTGCGCACGTTTGACCTGGCGCTGCTTGCGCTCGGCCCGCTGGCGCGTGAGCTGTTCGCGAAGCTGCTGCTCGCAAGCCGCATACAGCTTGCGTTGCTGGCCCTCGAGCGGCGCGTACACGACGCTTTCGAGCTTGTCGGGCAAGTCGGTGAGCACATCGGCCTTGCAACGGCGCAGCATGAACGGCCCGACGAGGGCCTGCAGGCGCGCGGCAACGTCCTCCTCCCCACCCACGATGGGAAGCTCGAACCGCTCGCGGAAGCGTGCGTAGGGACCGAGCAGCCCCGGCATTAAAAAGTCGAAGATGCTCCACAGCTCTGATAAACGGTTTTCCATGGGCGTGCCCGTCAGGGCGAACCGATGAGATGCCTCGAGGCGCTTCACCGCACGGGTCGTGAGCGTGGCCGGGTTCTTGATGTACTGCGCCTCGTCGAGCGCGCAGATGAAGAAGCGGCGGCCCGCGTAGTCGGCGCTGTCGATGCGCGCAAGGTCGTAAGAGGTGATGATGACGTCCACCAGGCTTGATTCATCAGGCTGGTTACCGGTTTTCACCGACAAGGACGCCTCCCAATCGGAGAACACCCTGCCGCGCGCCACCTTGCGCTCGGCGGCGGTTCCGGCTACGGCCAGCACGTTCAGCTCGGGTGCGAACCTCTCAAGCTCGGCCGTCCAGTTGTACACGAGCGACGAGGGGCACACAATGATGCTCGGCCCGATCTGCCGCCCCTCGGCGCGCCGGGCAAGCAGCAGCGATATGAGCTGAACAGACTTGCCCAGGCCCATCTCGTCGGCGAGCACGCCGCCGAAACCGGCGTCGCAGCGCGCCGAAAGCCACCGAAAGCCCTCGGCCTGATACGGCCTGAGAACATCGCGCAACGAAGCGGGCACCTCGTAGTCGGCCTCGTTGACCGCGCGGAAATGATCGATGTAGTCGTCGAAGGAGCGATCGCGGTCGATGTTCTCCTCCTCATCGAGATAGAACGCGCGATACGATGGCAGCTCGACGCTGCCCGCCGCCAAGTCCTTCGCGCTGAAGCCCAGATCGGATGCCAGGCGGTCGAGCTGGGCCATGTCGAAGTCCTCCAGGTCGACGAAGGCCCCGTCGCGCAGGCGATGATAGCGCTTCTTGCGCCGGTAGCTCGAAAGCATGGCGGCCAAATCGTCCGCCGGCAGATCGTCGGCCTGCACGGTCAGGTTGATCAGGTTGCCCGCTAGGGATACCCCCATGGTCAGGCGCGGCTTCCCATCGCGGATGAGCTTGTCGAAGGCCGGCGTGGTGAACACCTCGCCGAGGGAGCGGAACTCGGAAAGCCCCGTGAACACCAGCCGTGCCACCGTATCCTCTTCCTTCATGGGCAAAGTGCCCGCCGGATCGGTGAAGAAGCAATCAAACAGCGTACATGCCTTGCCTTCGGTCCGCGCATCGCGCAGCGGGGCGCCCGCGCCACCGCCGACAGCACTGCCGCCGCCCGCGCCGCCACCGGTGCCGGCACCCGGGCCGCCCGCCACGTCACCGCGCTCGTGCCCGGCACCAGCCCCGGCCGGCACGCTTAAGCCCGCATCCCCGGAATCGTCGCCCGCCGACGCGGCGTCTGCGCGCCCGCGCAAGCGGAACGCCCGATTGCCGTAGACCGCCTCGGCCACGCCCATCACGCGCTTGGCATCCTTATCGAAATAGAAGCGCAGGGTGCAGGGCACGCGCCGATACGCGTCGATTTCCTCAGGCGCCTCGACGGACAGGCCCGCCTCGATGACGGGAAGCACCGCCGCGCAGAACAGCGGCATATCCTCGTCGGATATGAACAGCATCCGATCCTGCGACTCGTAAACGTTGCGCAGGAAGTCGGCGCAACGGGAAAACTCCTTCGAGCAGCGGTAGATGACGTCGCCCCCCAGCCAAGCAAACACCTGGTCGGCGTGCTCGACCAGGCGCACGCGGTCGCCGCGCTCGATCTCCCATCCGCTGCGATCGGTTTTCACCAGCCGTACCGTCACCGGCGCATCCGCATGCTCGATATGCACGCGATCGATCGACGGCGTGGCGTAGTCGCCCCCCTTGACGGGAAAGGTGGTGCCATCGAGGATCTCGAACAGCTCGACGGCCTCCGCCTCCGTGAGCGAAAGCGTCCGCCCAAGCGTTACCGACTGACGCGAATACCATGGCGAGGAGAGATCGGACGCGTAACGCGTCTCACAAGCGCGTTCCAAGAAGCGCTCTATTTCCTGCGATTTTCCGTCAAGCGCCGATCTGACATGCGTGAACGCCAGCTTCTTTCCGTAAGCATGATGCTGGCCCGTATACATGCGCTCAACAAACTCCCCGATGCTCTTCAGCACATAAGGCGTGCCTTCGCCGCCCACGATGCGGAACGTCACCGACCAGGAATCGTAGGCGCAGCAAAGCTCCGGCAGCAGCGTGATGCTGCCCCGGGGCGTATCGTCGTCCTCAAGCCGCTCAGCTCGACGCATGAGCTCTGATATGCATGCCGAGGATGCAGCCTGGTGGCGCGGCTGCCAGCCCATGTACTGCTCGGGGCGATCGTTGAAGTTCAGCGCCAAGGCTATGCAGTGCTTGCACATGCCCATATACTCGCGAAACGCGGGGCACGTGCAGGAATAATCGACGACGTCGCCCCTTTCCTCATCGAGGATCACGGACGTACGGTAGCGATCGTCCCATCCGCTCGACGAGGCGACGAACGCGCTGACGATCGTTTCGTCGGCATCGTAGCGGACCTGCTTGGTGAGAATGTTCCTATCCGAAGAGGCGATGGCGCGCCCGCGCGTGAGCGAGCGCGGGTTGCAGCTTCGAGCGATGTTTGCTTCAAGCGTCATGGGGGGATGAGTCCTTTCGCGCATTGTTTGCAAACATTCATTCTACTGCGTTGCGGGAGATTAGCGAAGAAGAATGCGGCGTTTGGGAGGCTTAAGCCCTACAGCAGCTTTTCGCAGGCTTCGTAGTGGGCGATCTTCCACTCGAGCCGTTCGACGCCGGCCTGCATCTCGGCTATGCGCTCCTGCATGTTGCGGCGCTGCTCCTTGAGCAGGGAGATGCGCTCGGGAATAGTCTCGTCCCCTTCGTCATACAGATTCATGTACTTGATCAGGGGTTCAATGGGCATACCGGCCGATCTCATGCATTTGATGAATTGAATGCGCGCGCAATCCTCTTCGCTGTAATCGCGAATGCCGCTTTCCGTGCGAGCGATATGAGGCATAAGCCCCACGCGCTCGTAATAGCGCAACGTATCCGCGGAAATATCGTAGCGTTTGCTTGCCTCGGCGATCCTCATGACGCTTGAGCCTCCTATCCTCTCTCCCACCCATATAAACACTTGGAGCGGACTTAAAGTCAAGTAAAAGGCTTTTCATCAACGGTGCTTCAACCAAAAGGGCGAAAGAGGCAGCCCCTAAGCCGAACAACGCAACCCGAACAGCTCGAGCATAGAGGGGGCAGCCCCGAAAGAGATAGGGCCGCGACGCGAAAAGCGAAGCGGCCCTGACACCCTAGAACTTCCTGAACCTCTTATAGCGCTGATCGAGCAGCTCGTCGGCGGACATATCGCATAGCTCGTCGAGCGCCCCGATCACGTAATCACGCACGTTTTCCTGTGCAACCTCGGGGTTCTCGTGCGCAGGTGCCGCACCTTCGGGCACCACGGCATCGATGATCCCCAACTCGAAGGACTCTGCAGCGCTCATCTTCATGACGGCCGCCGCCTCGGGCGCGCGCGTGCGATCCTTCCACAAGATGGAGGCGAAACCCTCCGGGGACAGCACCGAGTAGACCGCATGCTCCTGCATGGCGACCCGGTTCGCCACGGCTAGCGCCAACGCGCCGCCGGAACCGCCCTCACCAAGCAGCACGGTGACGACGGGAACCTTCAACCCCGCCATCGCGACAAGATTCTCTGCGATCGCGCCGCCCTGGCCGCGCTCCTCCGCCTCGGTACCGCAATACGCGCCCTGCGTATCGACCAGGCAGACGATCGGGCGCCCGAACTTCTCGGCCTGACGCATGAGGCGCAACGCTTTGCGATAGCCTTCAGGCTGCGGGCAGCCGAAGTTGCGGCGGATGCGCTCGTTGAGGTTCTCACCCTTCTCCTGGCCGATCACCGTGACCGCGCGCCCGCCGATCCAGCCGATGCCGCCGATGATGGCCCCGTCGTCGGCGAATGAGCGGTCGCCGTGCAGCTCGATGAACCCATCGACGAAATTGCGGATGTAGGAAATCGCCGTGGGGCGATGGACGTTGCGCGCAAGCTGCACGCTTTGCCATGCCGGATTGTCATCGGGCTTCGCTGGGGACACGGCAGACGCCACGGCGGCCGCAACGCCCGCGACCGCGGCCGCGACGCCGGAGGGCGCAGCAGCATCGTCGGCGACGACGTCAGCGGCCTCGGCGGCTTCGGCAACATCGTCGGCTCCTACCTCAAGCGACACGCCGCCCTCGGCGTCGAAGCTCCCCTCGGCGATGGCGCGATGCAGGCGCTTGCTCGCCGGGCTGCGCAGGCCGTCGGGCGCGATGGTCGCCATCACCTGGCGACGCAGCTTGTCCCACACCTGCTCTTCCTCGACCGTCATCTCCTCAGGCTTGAGATTGCCGAACGTGACGGTGTTGTACGTGGCGCTTCCATGCTCCAAATTGTCGCAAACAGCCTGGTAGCTCACCAGAATATCCTGCTCACCGGCGCCCAGATCCTCCGAGCGCACGTTCAAAGAGGTGGCCTTATGCACGGCCAGGATGTGGGCCAAGGTACCGCGCAGCTGATCGCGATCGACGATGGCGTCGATAAGCCCGTGCTCGAGCGCGAACTCGGCGGTTTGGAAACCCTCGGGCAGCTCTTGGCGGATGGTGTCGCGAATGACGCGCTGGCCGGCGAAGCCGATGAGCGCATGGGGCTCGGATATGATGATGTCGCCATCCATCGCGAACGACGCGGTGACCCCGCCGGTCGTCGGATCGGTGATCACCGAGATATAGGGCAGGTGCGCCGCGGAATGGCGCTCGAGCGCGCACGAGGTCTTCGCCATCTGCATGAGCGAGACCAAACCCTCCTGCATGCGCGCGCCGCCCGAAGCGGTGAAGATGATGACGGGCAGATGCCGCTCGGTCGCACGCTCGAACAGACGCGTGACCTTCTCGCCCACCACATTGCCCATCGAGCCCATGAAGAACGTCGATTCCATGATGCCGACGGCCACCTTCAGCCCCGCGATGGTGCCGCAACCGGTGCGCACTGCTTCCTCAAGGCCGGACTTTTCGCGTTGCGCCTCAAGCTTGTCAAGATAGCCGGGGAATTGAAGCGGGTCGGTCTCGGCGATGACGCGATCCCATTCCTCGAAAGACCCCGCGTCAAGCGTGTCGTTGATGCGCTCGTTGGAATCCATGCGCAGATACTCGCCGCAACCGGGGCATACGTAATGACCGGCCGCAAGGCTTGCGCTGTCGAACTTCAGCTTGCAATGCCTGCAGGTGCGCCAAGAACCGCGGCTCGCCAGGTCCTTGTCGGTGGTGCACAGAACCCAGCCAAGCTGCGGGGAGTCCCCAAGCGGCGTGAAGACGCGAATGCCCTCGGCGTTCGCGCGGGCCAGAAACGTGTCCACCTTCGCAAGCGCGATGGACTCCTCGCACAGCAGCACGACCTGCGCGTTACAGGCATGTGCGGCCTCCAAGATCGCATAGCTGTTAGAGAACAGCGCCTCGGTGAAGCGCTCGCCAAGGCTCACCTTCAGATCGGCCAGCTTCAGGTGCGAATCGGCGGGCTTGTCGTCGGTGTACACGGCGCAGGCGAGAAGACCGGCATCCTGGGCAGCGAGGATCGTCTTCTTCGCCATGCGCCCGCGCGCCACCACGAGCGCCACGGGGTTGCCGGCGCAAGCAGCAGATTCCGCGTCGCTTCCATAGGTGGAACCGGGCATGGCGCACGCCTTCGCGGGCTCGACGGCGGTGTAGACCGACACATCGGTCGCGCCGACCGCATTCGGGGTCACCGCCATATCGGCGCGCGCCTCCTCGGCGATCCTCCCCAGCCGATACACCACGTCAAGCGAATCTTCCGACGGCGCGTCCTGCGCAGGCTTCTTCACTGAAGTGCCCGACGAGGCCTCCGTCTGCAGAAACGATCCGCCATTATCGAAGGAGATATATCCCTGTTTGCTGCACATACCCGCATTCTGCCTTCCAGGCCCGGCGCCCCATGTTCGCCGGCCACGTATCCTATCGTTTGAAATCGGCGCCCGCGCCTAAGCGCTGGCCGCAGGGCGCCCGATGAGCCCAGGCACCGAGGCGCCCGATGAGCCCGATCGCGCAGGCCGTCCCCGCAGCTACTCCGCGCGGGCGAGCACGTACTTCTGCGTCGCCGTGGCCGCCACCTTGTCACCGACAAGCGCCTCGACCTCGGCCACCACCATGCGCGATCCGTTCTTCACAACGGTCCCTTTAAGCGTCAGCGTGTCGCCCGGAAGCACCTGGTTGCGGAACTTCGCCCCGTCGATGCCCGCGAAAAACCCGAGCGTTCCCTCGTCGTTGCGGCCGACGAGCACGGAGAAGGACATCGCCTGGGCAAGCGCCTCCATGATGATGACGCCCGGCAAAACCGGATGACCCGGGAAATGCCCGCGGAAAAGGGGCAGGTCGGCCGAGACGTCCAATTCCGCCACAACCGAAACGCCCGGTTCGCACTCGACGATGCGGCTCACCCACACGAACGGGTCGCGATGCGGGAGCACCCGCTCGATAACCTCGCGCCCGCAAGGATATGTTATTTCCTGCATGTTCGATCCTTTTTGAAAACCGTGCCGCCATGCGCCATGGCGGCGAAAACGAAACGACCCTCGAACGGCCGGGAGGCAAGGCCGGGGCCAGAGGCCGAGGCCCCGAAGCCTCGGCCGCCGGAAGCCTTTAAGCCTGCGCGACCGGAGCCGGCGACAGCGCGAGCACCGCGTTGTGGCCGCCGAATCCCAAGCTGTTCGACAGCGCGACCTTCTGGTCGAAGTCGAGCAGGGGCTCGGTCAGCACGTTCACCGGGCAATCGGGATCGGCCTCGGCGAAGCCGGTTGTCGGGGGCACGCAGCGGCGCGAGACGGAAAGCGCGGTGACGATGGCCTCGATGGCTCCGGCAGCGCCGAGCGTGTGGCCGGTCGAACCCTTGACGGAGCAGACGGGGATCTTGCGCCCCGCCTCGTCGCCGGCAAGCGCGAGCAGCGCATGAGACTCCGTGGAGTCGTTCGCCGGCGTCGCGGTGCCATGGGCGTTGACGTGCCCCAAGTCGGAAGGCGCGAAACCGCCCTCGTCAAGCGCCTGCTTCATGGCGCGCAGAATACCCTCGCCGGAAGGCTCGGGAGCGGTCATGTGGTAGGCGTCGCCCGTTGAGCCAAAACCGGTGATCTCGGCGATGGGCGCCGCCCCACGCGACAGGGCATGCTCGAGCGACTCGAGCACCACCGCGCCCGCTCCCTCGCCGGCCACGAACCCGCCGCGGCGCACGTCGAACGGAAGCGAGGCGAGCGCAGGGTCCTCTTCCTCGGAAAGAGCGCCCAGGTTCGCGAAGCCCGCTATGCAGATGGGGTTGACCGACTCCTCGGCACCGCCGGCCAAGGCGAGATCGGCATACCCGTGGCGAATGGAGCGCACCGCGGCGCCGATGTTGTGGGCGCCGGTCGCGCATGCCGTGGTGACGTCGATGCATTCACCGCGCATACCGTAGCGAATCGCAAGATGACCGGCGGCGATGTTGCCGATCATCGTGGGAACGAACAGGGGGCTCACGCGCTTGGGGCCCTTGTCATGCAGCGTGTAAAAGCCGTTTTGCAGCTCGTCGATACCGCCGATGCCCGCGCCGAAGATGACGGCCGCGCGCGTGGGGTCCTCGGCATCCATGTCAAGGCCCGCCTGAGCCACCGCCTCGTCGGCGGCGACGATGGCGTACTGGACGAAACGCTCGAAACGGCGCGCCTCCTTCTTCGAGAGGCCGTGCTCGGTCGGATCGAAGTCGCGCACCTCCGCCGCATTATGCACCTTGTATTCCTCGGTATCGAAACGCATGATGCGATCGATGCAGCAGCGCTTGCCCATGACGGCATCCCATAGCGCCTCCGCGCCGACGCCTGCCGGGGAAACCGCGCCCATGCCCGTGATGACCACGCGATGGGTGCCGTCCGGCCGGCGCGTTTCGATGCCGTTGATTATCTTGCTCATAGTGCCAAACCTCCGTCGATGCAGATGACCTGCCCGGTGATATAGGCGGCCTCGTCGCTTGCCAGGAAACGGACCAGGTGCGCCACGTCGGACGTCTGCCCGAAACGCTTCATCGGGATCTGCGCCCCGATGGCGTCGCGCTGCTTGTCGGAAAGCGCGCCGGTCATGTCAGTGTCGATGAACCCGGGTGCCACCGCATTGGCCGTCACGCCGCGGGCGGCAAGCTCGCGAGCGATGGTCTTGGTCAACCCGATGACGCCGGCCTTCGAAGCCGCATAGTTGATCTGGCCCGCGTTTCCGCCGACGCCCGAAATGCTCGACATGTTGACGATGCGCCCGTAGCGCTGCTTCATCATGATGGCGCCAGCGGCCTTGCAGGTAAGGAAGGTGCCCTTCAGATTGACGGCGATGACGTCGTCGAAATCGGCCTCCTTCATGCGGACCATCAGCCCATCGCGGGTGATACCGGCGTTGTTCACCAGGATATCAAGCCTCCCGAACGCCTCGTGCGCGGCCTTCACCAAACCCTGCGCCTCGTCGGCGTCGGCAACCGACGCCGCATGGGCGATCGCACGCACACCGAATTCCTCGGAAAGCGCGCGGGCGGCTTCGGAAAGCTCATCCAGGCCGGCGGGGTTCGAGCAGTTCAGGCACACGTCCACGCCGCTCGATGCGAGCTCGCGGGCGATGGCCGCCCCGATGCCGCGCGATGATCCGGTAACAAGCGCGGCGCGCCTTGTATCGATAGCTGTTTCGCTCATGGATGCCTCCTATTCGGCATTCGAAGAGATGAACGCATCGAAGCTCTCGCGGTCCTGGATGCAGGGACGCTCCACGCTTCGATCGATTCTTTTGACCAGGTTGGAAAGAACGCCGCCGAACCCGACCTCGGCGAAGCAGGTCGCGCCCTCGGCGATGAGCGCCTGAACGCTCTGCTGGAACAAAACCGGGCTCACCAGGTGGGAAACCAGGTGCTCGCGCGCCGCGGCGGCGGTAAGCGGGCGGGCGTCGGTGTTGCAGATCAGCGGGATCGCCGGATCGGCGAAGCTGACGTTTTCCAGATACTCGTCGAGGGCGCGCGCGGCGGATGCCATCAAGGGGCTATGGAAAGCACCCGACGTGGCCAGTCGCGCAGCACGTTTGCCCTGCGCCTGCCAAGCGGCTTCGGCACGCTCGACCGCCGCAAGCTCGCCGGAGATGACGATCTGCCCGGGGCTGTTGAAGTTCGCCGCAACAAGCACCTGGTCCTGCGCGCATTCGGCGCACAAGGCGTCAACGTCCTCGGGGGCGGCCTTGAGAAGGGCGCTCATGACGCCGGGCTTCTCGGCGGCGGAGGCGGCCATCAATCGCGAACGCTCCTTAACGAAGGCGAAGGTCTCCTCGTCGGAGAGCATGCCCGATACGGCAAGCGCGCTTGCCTGGCCGAGCGAGAACCCGAGCACGGCGGACGGGCGGACGCCGCGCGCCATGAGTGCACGGGCGATGGCGACCGACAACGTGCACATGGCAGGCTGGGCGTAAACCGTGTCGTTGAGCTTTTCAGCCGGGGCGTTCAATGCGAGATCGGCGACATCGAAGCCGAAGACATCGGATGCGCAGCTGAAAACGTCAGCTACCTCGGGAACGTCGAGCAGGCTTTCCCCCATGCCCGGCTTCTGCGCGCCCTGACCCGAGAAAAGGAATACCGGATCCATTAACGACCAGCCCTTTCGCGCGATGCATTCGCAGCGGCCATCTGATCGAGCCCGCGCCCTGCAAGGGATGCGGCCTCGGACATGATCTCCTCGATGACCTGCGCGGCGCTCTTGCGCTCGGAGACGAGCGAGGCGATCTGGCCGGCCATGACCGATCCGCCGTCGACGTCGCCGGACACCGCGCGGCGCAAGCTGCCGACGTACATGGCCTCAAGCTCGTCGCCGTTTTGCGCAGCGTTCTCCTCGAGCTTGCGCACCCTGCGCGAGAACTTGTTCTTCAAACAGCGGACGGGGTGCCCCGTGCCGCGGCCCGTCACGATGGTGTCGGAGTCCTTCGCGGAGAGGATCTTCTCCTTGTAGGCTTCGGCGACCGTGCACTCGTCGACCGTGAGGAAACGGGTGCCCATCTGCACGCCCTCGGCGCCAAGCGCGAATGCGGCCGTGATGCCGCGCCCGTCGGCGATGCCGCCGGCGGCGATGACGGGGATGGAGACGGCTTCGCAGACAGCCGGGACGAGCGCCATCGTCGTGAGCTCGCCGACATGCCCGCCGGACTCGGTTCCCTCGGCGACGACCGCATCGGCGCCGAGGCGCTCCATGCGACGCGCGAGCGCGCTGGTGGCCACGACGGGGATGACCTTGATGCCGGCCGACTTCCACATATCCATGTAGTTCGCCGGGCTGCCTGCGCCGGTGGTGACGACATCGATCTTCAAGTCGACGAGCAGCTGAGCCAGCTCGGCGGCGTTGGGATCCATCAGCATCACATTCGCGCCGATCGGCTTATCGGTGATGGCGCGGGCCGCGCGAACCTGCTGCTCGACCCACTCAAGCGGAGCGCCCCCGCAGGCGATGATGCCCAGACCGCCCGCCTCGCTCACCGCACCTGCGAGGCTCGCGTCGGCGATGCGCGCCATGGCGCCCTGGATAATGGGATAAGAGATGCCCAAAAGCTCGGTAACACGTGTGTTCATGAGAAGAAATCCTATCTCAACAAAGCCCTTCGCGAAAAGGCGGAAAGGCTTGATTCAAACCTTGAAAATAATAGTGCAATCAGGCATTCTCAAAACCGAGAGCCGCGTTATTCCACGTTTTCTCCGATTGTGTGGTGCATCATATGGATATACGGCAAACTACCTGGTAAAAGCACTCTGCTTCGAGCAGCTATTTCTCCAGGCGAAAATCAAGACGGCCCGAGCGCGCGTCCGCGGCGACGAGCACCACGCGCACCTTCTGCCCAAGACGGAAGTACGCACCCGTGTCCTGGCCGATCAGCATATGGCGCACCGGATCGAGCGCGAAGTACTCGGACCCGAGCGCCTTGGCGGCGACGATCCCCTCCGCCGTGTTCTCCAGCCGGACGTACATCCCGTAGGCGGCGACGCCCGACACCTGGGCGTCGAACGGCTGTCCCGTGAAGTTCGCCATGTACTCGATGAGCTTGAGCTCCTGCGATTGACGCGCGGCCTTCTCGGCCACGCGCTCCATGTCGGACGCATGCTCGGCGATCCAGGGAAGCGCGGACACCTCCTGGTCGAACTTCTGCGGCCGCCGCGTGAGCTGGGCGCGCAGCATACGGTGCACCACCAGATCAGGGTAACGGCGAATCGGGCTGGTGAAATGGGTGTAGGCGGAACTGGCCAAGCCGTAGTGGCCGTCGCAGGACGGTTTGTAGCAGGCTCGCTTCTGCGCGCGCAGCACCAGGTTCGAAACCAGGTTCGCCTCAAGGCGCCCCTCGCTTTCGGCGAGCACCTGTTGAAGCGCATGCGGATCACCCGCAACGATGCGTTGCTTGTTTATGCGGCCGAACCAGGAAAATTCCTGCAGGACGGGGATGAGCGCCGCCAAACTATCGGCGGAAGGCTTCTCGTGCACGCGATACAGCGAAGGGAAATCGCGCCGGGACAGATGCTCAGCAACCACCTCGTTCGCCATGATCATCGCTTCCTCGACCAGGGATGTCGCCTCGTTTTTCCGACGCAGATCGACGCCGATCGGCCGGGCAGACCCATCAAGGCGAACCCGCGCCTCGGGAAAATCGAACTCCAGCCCGCCGGCGCGGACGCGTTTCTCAACGCGCGCATGAGCAAACGAGGAAAGCGTGCGGATCCGCTCGATGATGGCTGCGCTGTCATCGGGGGTCAGGCGGTCGAACGCGGTCGCGCCTGCCGGCGCAGCGGCGGCTTCAGCGGCCGGCGCTTCCCCATCCGCAAGCACGGAGAGCGCCTCATCGTAGGTCAGCCGAGCACGCGAGCGCATGAGCGCCGGATACAGCTCGTACGATACGATTTCCCAGTTTGCATCCAAGTAGACGTCGCAGGTCATGCAGCGCCGTGTCTCGCCGGGCACCAGCGAGCACAAGCCGTTCGACAGCGCCTCCGGAAGCATCGGGATAACCCGATCAACCAAATAGACGCTGGTAGCTCGGCGGCGCGCATCAAGATCGAGCGAGCAATTCCATGGCACGTAATGCGAGACGTCGGCGATATGCACGCCCACACGCCACACCGCGCGAGGGACATCCGCGCCGCGCGCGTCGGCGCCGTGCACACCCGAGTGCTCCACCTTCTCAAGAGATAGCGCATCGTCGAAATCGCGCGCATCGGCCGGATCGATGGTGAAAACGATCCGATCGCGCAGATCGCGATAACCCGCCGCAAGCGCCCCCACCTCGTCCAGGCTGGCAGCATCGGCCTCGGCAAGCGCAGCCGGGGAAAACTCGGTTTCCAGCTTGTTGCGGGCGATGATGGCCTCAACCGACACGCTCGATTCATCGGCGATGCCGAGCACTTCCTCGATAACGCCGCATGCCGCCTCATGGCGCGACGGGAACGTGGTGATGCGCACGCGAACGAGGGCGCCGTCGGGCACATCGGGAAAATCAGCCCGCATGGTGAAAATGTCGTAGGGAATGTTATGGTCCTCGGGCACGACCACGCCGAACGGCTCAGCAACCTCATAGCGCCCGATGACGGTGTCGTGCGCCCGGTCGATCACGCGAACGATGCGCCCAGCAGGGCGGTCCGAGCCGCCCGAGAAACCCTTGCTCGCGCCGCGGGACGGCAAGGGAACCACCTCGACCAGGTCGCCATCGAAAGCGCCGCCCATCTTCGCCTCGGGGATGAAATACTCCCCCTCCGCCGTGCGGACGAAGCCGAACGAGCCAGCATGCACCACCAAAACGCCGTGAGGGTTGCTGCGCGGGCGGCGGCGCGCGCCTTTGCGATTACGCCCCACGCTAGTCCTTCACCAGCGATTGCGCGGTCTCGATGGCGAAATCTTTCTGGGCATCCTGCCCATCATCGCCACCTGCCCCAACAATGATGTCGGGGTTGATACCGTACCCGTCGATCGAGTGATCAAGGGGGCTTTTGTAGTAGGCCGCGGTGTAGCGCAACGCCCCGCCGAACGTGAGGCTATGGGTGACCTGCACCGAGCCCTTCCCCAGCGTCTTCTCGCCGACGATGGTCGCGCGCTGGTTATCCTGCAATGCGGCCGCGATGACCTCGGCGGCCGAAGCGGTGTTTCCGTTCACGAGCACGACGACGGGCTTGTCGGTTGCGGTGTCGCCGTTGGCGTTCTTCGTCGTCTCATCGGAGGTTTTGGTTCGAATACGCACGATGGTGCCGCTTTTCACGAACAGGCTGGAAACGTCGACCGCCTGGGTCAGGTATCCGCCCGGATTATCGCGCAGATCGATCACGAAGGACTGCGCGCCCTGGGAATCCAAATCGACGATAGCCTGGCGAACGAGCGTTGCGGCGTTCTGGGTCAGCTGCTTGATTTTAATGTAGCCGACCTCGTCGGAAAGCTCCGAGGTGACGTTTTTCTCGGTTGCCGTGGTGCACGTGAGCGTCGTGGTGAATTCGGTGCCCTTCGTGTCATCGAGGGTCGATCCGCGCCGCCACGTGACGACGACCTGCTGGCCCTCATCGCGCTTCAAGGCGCTTGCAACCTCGGAGGCGGTCCATTGATGATTCCGGTCGCCATCGATGGCGACGACCACATCGTTGGTTTGCACGCCGGCCTGTTGCGCCGGCGAGCCTTCGAACACATCAACCGCGTACGCGCTGCCATTGTATTCGGAGAACAGCACGCCGACGCCGCCGCCGGTGACCGACGAATCGCTGTTCATGGAGGCGTAACGGGCCGAATCGTAATAGCGCAGATAGGAATCCTGCGTGGAAAGCGCGAAAGCGTCGAGCACCTTCCCCGTCGTGGTATCCAGGTCGTAGGAATCAAGGCTGTCGTCCTTGATGACCTGCTCCACCTCGCTGATGCGGGCGGCAACCGAGTTATAGGTGGTGGAAGATGAGCTCTTCGAAGTGGAGGCCTCGTTAGACGAGGTGAACTGCTGCATCCCCAGGGCATTGAGCAGATCCTCATTGCCGCGCGCAGCGAAGCCGCCGACGAACGCGGCGGCTATGAGCACGATCGCGAAGAAGAACTTCGCGATCGTGAGATTGCGTGCACGCGCTCGACGCGCGGACATCGCTAAATTGGTGACCTTGTCGACACGCCTGGCCATGGGAAACCGAACGCCTCGCTTACACCTTCAGGTAGCGACGCATGGCGAATGCCGAGCCGACAAGACCGATGACCAGGCCGAACACCGCCAGCATGATGTAGAACATGACGAACGTGCCGGTGGAGAGGTCGATGGGCAGCCAGGTCAGGGCCGCCTGCAGGCGCGGCATGGCAAGGTTGCGCAGAAGCTCGAGCGAGCCCACGGCGAGCGCGGCGCCGATGATGGCATGCAAGGCGCCTTCCATGAGGAAGGGCCCGCGGATGAACCCGTTCGACGCACCCACCAAGCGCATGATGGCGATTTCCTTGCGGCGAGCGAGGATGGCCAGGCGAATGGTGTTGTTGATGAACACGAGCGCGATGAAGATGAGCAGGACGATCAGCGCGATACCGATGTAGCGGACATAGCTGGTCAACGCGAACAGGCGCTCAACCGTCTTCTCGCCGTAGCGCAGCGAGTCGGAAGGGTTCGAGGGGCTGTCGCAGATCTTCAGGAACGTGGTGTTCGCCTCGATCTGGGAAACGACGTCCTCCACCATCTTCGGGTCGGAGAGCTCCACGTCGATAGAGGCCGGCAGCGGGTTCTGCCCGTCAAGGCTCTCGGCGATGTCGGAGTTCGAGGAGGCCTTGAAGTTCTCGAGGGCCTGTTCCTTGTCCGTATAGCTGACCTGCGCGACCGAATCCATCGAGCTAATGGCGTTTTGCAGGGATGTCACATCGGAGGATGCCGCATCATCGGCGATCCACACGGTGATGTTGACCTCTTGCTCGACCGACTTCACCACATTGCTGACAATGGAGCCACCGACCAGGAAGATGCCGATGATCAGCAGCGACAGGAAGATGGTGACGATGGAGCCAAGCGCGGTCGAAAGATTGCGCGTGAAACCCGTGAGGGATTCTTTGAGGAAATAGAAGAAACTAGACATCGAAACCGTACACCCCTCGATCTTGGTCGCGCGTCAGGTTGCCGCGATCGAGCGCGATAACGCGACGGCGCATGTTGTCAACCATTTCACGGTCGTGCGTTGCCACGACCACGGTGGTGCCGGTGCGGTTGATGCGCTCGAGCAGGTCCATGATGCCGCGGGACGTCTGCGGGTCAAGGTTGCCCGTCGGCTCGTCGCAGATGAGCACCGGAGGGCGGTTCACGATGGCGCGGGCGATGGACACACGCTGCTGCTCGCCGCCGGAAAGCTGGTCGGGACGCTTGTTCAGCTTGTCCTGCAGGCCCACCAGGCGAAGCACTTCGGGAACCTGGGTCTTGATAACGTGACGGGACTTGCCGATAACCTCGAGCGCAAACGCGACGTTCTCGAAAACCGTCTTGTTGGGAAGCAGCTTGAAGTCCTGGAACACGCAGCCGATGTTGCGACGCAGATACGGCACGCGCCAATTGCGCATGCTGGCCAGGTCCTCATCGGCGATGTAGATATGCCCCTGCGTGGGTTTGACCTCGCGGATGAGCATGCGGATGAACGTGGTTTTGCCGGAACCGGAATGTCCGACCAGGAAAACGAACTCGCCAGCATAGATCTGAACCGAAATATCGTTCAGCGCCGGCTTGTTCGGCTGAGCCGGGTACACCTTCGTCACATGGTCGAACGTGATGACAGGCGTACCCGACTGCTGAGGTGCATCATCGATATCGAGCGCGGGAAGCGACGCTGACAACTGCGAGGCAGCTTGCCGCATCTGAACCGCATGGGAACCTGCATGCCTGCCTTGGCGCGCAGGAGCCCCTTGGCTCTTGTTGTTCGTCACAGAATGCTCCGTTCAAGTAGTGATGTACTGAGACGGGGATCATTCTAGCAGATGCGTTTTAAGCGATGACCCTTTTCACAGCTTTGACAATCGCCTTCGAGTCGAGCCCGAAGTACGCGAGCAGCTCCTCGAACTCGCCTGACTTGCCGAAACGATCCTGCATGGCCACGAACGCGACCGGGACGGGATGCTCCTCGCACAGGGCTTGAGCCACCTGCGCGCCAAGCCCGCCATGAACCGAATGCTCCTCGGCTACGACAACGGCGCCGGTTTTCCTGGCGGAGGCCACGATGGTCGCCTTATCGAGCGGCTTCACGCTGAAGGCATCGATAACCTCGGCGGAAATGCCCTGTTCGGCAAGCTCTTCGGCCGCAACGAGCGCCTGCTCAACCTCGACGCCGCATGCGACGATGGTCACGTCGGAGCCCTCCCTGAGCACGTATGCGCGTCCGAGCTCAAGCTCCACCCCGTCGGCGTACACGGCGGGAACCGACGCGCGTCCCATGCGCACGTAAACAGGTCCGGGCGTTTCGGCGGCAAGCTTGATGGCCGCCTCGGCAGCGGCATAGTCGGCAGGCACGAGCACGCGCATGTTCGGCAACCCCGCCATCAGCGAGATGTCTTCAAGCATCTGATGGCTGCCGCCGTCGGGGCCGACCGACACGCCGGCATGCGTCGGGGCGATTTTCACGTTGAGCTTGGAGTAGCACACGGTGTTGCGGATCTGGTCGTACGCGCGACCGGTGCCGAACACGGCGAAGCTGCCGGTGAAGGCGATGTTCCCGCAGGTAGCCAGGCCCGCGGCGACGTCGACCATGTTCTGCTCGGCGATGCCGCAGTTGAACAGGCGATCAGAAAAACCGCCTTCGACGAGCTTCTTGGTGGTGGTGGAGCCGGTCAGGTCGGCGTCGACGGCGACGACCGGCGATCCGGCCTTCGCGAGCTCAACGAGCGTTGCGCCGTACGCGGCACGCGTGGCGCGCTTGACGCGGGACTGTTCCTCATTTGCAAGCGTAACCACGGCTTATGCCTCCTTCGCGGCGGATTCGAGTTCGGAAAGCGCTTCGGCGGCCTGCTCGGCGTTCGGCGCCTTGCCATGCCAGCCGGCCTGATTTTCCATGAACGACACGCCCTTGCCCTTGACGGTGCGGGCGATGAAGGCGTGCGGACGCCCGGATCGGTCGCCCTTCGCGGCGTTCAATGCCTCGACGAGCGCATCGATGTCGTGCCCGTCGACCTCGACGGCGTTCCAGCCGAAAGCGGTGAACTTCGCGGCAAGATCGCCCGGATCGCAGACGTCGGCAGTGTTGCCGTCGATCTGCAGGCAGTTGCGATCGACGATGGCGATCAGGTTGTCGAGCTTTTGATGGGCAGCCCACATAGCGGCCTCCCACACCTGGCCTTCCTCGCATTCGCCATCGCCGAGAAGCGAGATGGCGGCTTGGTCGGTGCCAGCGAGCTTGAGGCCCGCGGCGATGCCGCACGCGATGGACAGGCCCTGGCCCAGAGAGCCGGTGGAAACCTCGACGCCCGGGCACAGGTTGCAATCCGGATGCCCCTGCAACCTCGTGCCGAGCTTGCGCAGCGTCATCAGCTCTTCGCGCGGGAAATAGCCCGCCTCGGCCAGCGTCGCGTACAGCGCGGGGGCCGCATGACCCTTCGCCAGCACAAAGCGATCGCGCCCTTCCCATGAGGGATTTTCGGGGTCGTGATTCATCACGCCGCCGAAATACAGCGCGGTCAGGATGTCCGCGCAGGAAAGGGATCCGCCGGGATGGCCGCTTCCCGCCTCGGCGATCATGCGCACGATATCGATGCGTATTTCCGCCGCCCGCTTGTCAAGCTCACACATTCGATCGTCCTTCCACAGTCGTTTTGACCTTTATCAGTAGGCACGCGCGATCGCGCCCGCGTCTACTGGGAAACCCTCCATTTATGGTACCCGACCACGAATTGCTCGAGGTCGCCGGAAAGCACGGCATCCACATTACCGGTTTCAACCCCGCTTCGCACGTCTTTCACCAGCTGATACGGGAACAGAACATAATTGCGGATCTGGCTGCCGAACGAATTCTCCATGCGCTCGCCGCGCAGCTCGTCGATCTGATCGCGGCGCTTCTGCTCCTCTATCTCGTAGAGCTTTGCCTTGAGCACGCGAAACGCCGCATCCTTGTTCTGCAGCTGGGACTTCTCGTTTTGGCACGTCACCACGATGCCCGTGGGGATATGGGTAAGGCGGACGGCCGAATCGGTGGTGTTGACGCACTGACCTCCCGGACCGGACGAGCGATACACGTCGACGCGGACGTCGGCCGGGTTCAAATCGACCTCCACATCGTCGGGAAGCACCGGCAGCACTTCGACGGCGGCGAAGGTGGTATGGCGGCGGCCCTTGACGTCGGTCGGGCTGATACGCACGAGGCGATGAACCCCGAGCTCGCTTTTGAGCATGCCGTAGGCCAGGCGGCCTTCCACCTGGATGGTCGCCTTGTTCAAGCCGACCGCCTCGGCGCCGGGGACCAAATCGAGCACGCGCACCTTCCAGCCCTTCGAGTCGGCGTAGCGCGTGTACATGTTATAGAGCATCTCCGTCCAGTCCTGAGCTTCAAGACCGCCCTGACCGGGCGAGATGGTGACAATTGCGTCCCCGTCGTCGAAACGACCCGTGAACCAGCTGGTGATTTCCAGTTGATCGAGCAGGTCATCGAGCTTGGTGAGGGCATCAGCGGCTTCTTCGGCGAACAGCTCGTCCTCGTCGGCCAGCTCCGCTGCGGCGCGCGCGTCTTCGAGCAGCTGGCAAGCGTGATGATAATCGTTGAGGGTATCGCGAAGGGAGCTTGCCTGCTTCGACACGCTTTGGGCGCGGGCGGCATCGTCCCAAAAACCCGGCTCGGCGATCTGCGCATCAAGCGCGACGAGCTGAGCGGTTTTGTCATCGATGTGCAGGAAGGCATGCGCGTCGGCAACGCGGGCGGCAACCTGGTCGATGTCTTTCAGTTCCTTTTCCATAGTCAGTTCACTTTACCAGCAAAAGCGCCCCGCCGAATCGGCGGGGCGCATCGTTCTACCTTATTCTCATGATTTGCGGGTGCCTATGGCGAGCCTGCCCGTCATACGCGAGGATGCTACGCGTCCCTCCCGTGGCACTTCTTGTACTTCAGCCCGCTGCCGCAGGGACACGGATCGTTGCGCCCGACGTTGGCGAAGGGATCTTCCTTGTCCTTCACGTAGGTCTGAGGCTTCTCCGTCGGCTTCGGGGTGGAACCGGCAGCCTGCTCGGCCGCGCGAGCCGCCTGCTGCTCGCGAACCGCCGATCCGACACCGGTCTGGCCGAGCGTCTTTTCAGGGCTGGAGTAGTTGACGCGGCCTGCAAGCGGGTCGGGCTGGGCGGGCATCTGCGGGGCCTGGTTGACGGCGACCTGCAAACGCAGGAGCGTGCGCAGGTATTCCTCGTACATGCTGCTGGTCATCTGGGAGAACGCGCGGTACGCCTCGTTCTTGTACTCGACGAGCGGATCGCGCTGGCCGAAGGCGCGCAGCCCGATGCCGGTTTTCAGGTAATCCATCTCGGAGAGGTGCGCCATCCACCTGCGGTCGATCAGACGCAGCATGACCTGAGACTCGAGCATATGCATGACAGGGTCGCCAAGCTCGGCTTTCTTTTGCTCGATGGCGTTGTCGAGATAATCATCGATCAGAGAGCAGAGCTCTTCGGGGTCGTCATCGTGGTCGACCTCGTCGCACTTGAAATCGTTGCGGCCGGTCATGTTGGCGATCCAGATGTCGACGGCCTTGGTGTCCCAGTCATCGGAGGGAAGCTTCTCCGGGCAGTTCTCCGACACGACGGCCTCGACGGCATCGCTGACGATTTCGGGGATGCGGTCGGACATGTCCTTGCCGTCGAGGATGGCGTTGCGCTCCTCGTAGATGGCCTTGCGCTGCAGGTTCATGACGTCGTCGTATTCGAGGACGTTCTTACGGGCGGCGAAGTGCATGGACTCGACCTGGCGCTGGGCGCCCTCGATGGCCTTCGACACCATGGATGCCTGGATGGGCATGTCGTCGGGCATGTTGGTCTTCTCCATCATGGCGGCGATCTTGTCCATGCGATTGCCGCCAAACAGGCGCATCAAGTCGTCTTCGAGCGACAGGTAGAACTGCGTGGTGCCCGGGTCGCCCTGACGGCCGGCACGACCGCGCAGCTGGTTGTCGATACGGCGCGACTCGTGGCGCTCGGTGCCGATGACGCACAGGCCGCCGGCTTCGAGCACGCGCTTCTGCTCGGCCGCGCACACGCCCTTGGCCTCGGCAAGGGCGCTCGAGCGCTGCTCGGCCGAAGGCGCCGGCAGGGCGTTCTCGTCGTCGGTTTCCTGGCCGGGCTCGAGATCGGGGTTCAGCCCGCGCGCGAGCAGCACATCGTCGGCAAGCACCTCGGGGTTGCCGCCGAGCAGGATGTCGGTACCGCGGCCGGCCATGTTGGTGGCGATGGTGACGGCGCCGACGCGGCCGGCCTGGGCGACGATATGGGCCTCGCGCTCGTGGTTCTTAGCGTTGAGCGTCTCGTGCTTGATGCCGCGCTTGTCGAGCAGGCGCGAGAGCTTCTCGGAGCTTTCGATGGACACGGTGCCGATCAGGCAGGGCTGGCCCGCCTCGTGGCGAGCGGCTACGTCGTCGGCCACCGCGTTGAACTTCGCATCGATGGTGCGGTAGATCAGGTCGTCCTCGTCCACGCGCTGCACTTCCTTGTTCGGTGGGATGGCGACGACGGGAAGCTTGTAGATCTGCCGGAACTCGGCATCCTCGGTCATGGCCGTGCCGGTCATGCCGGACAGCTTGGTGTACAAGCGGAAGTAGTTCTGCAGCGTGATGGTTGCAAGCGTCTGATTCTCTTCCTTGACCTGCACGTTTTCCTTGGCTTCAACGGCCTGATGCAAACCCTCGGACCAACGACGGCCCTCCATGATGCGGCCGGTGAACTCGTCGACGATCTTCACCTCGCCGTCGACCACGACGTAGTCGACGTCGCGATGGAACAAAAACTGCGCCTTCAGGGCCTGCTGCAGGTGATTGGGCAGCTGGCCGGTCGGGTCGGCGTAGATGTCCTCGATGCCGAGCATGGACTCGATGCGCGCCAGGCCGACTTCCGTGGCGTTGATGGTCTTCTTCGCCTCGTCCATCTCGAAGTCCTCGTCGAGCTTCAGACCAGGCATGACGCGTGCGAACTTCTTGTACGTGTCGGCGGCCTGCATACCCGCGCCCGAGATGATCAGCGGCGTGCGGGCCTCGTCGATGAGGATGGAGTCAACCTCGTCGACGATGGCGAAATGGTGCCCGCGCTGCACGCGCGCCTCGGCGTTGGTGACCATGTTGTCGCGCAGATAATCGAAGCCGAACTCGGAGTTCGTGCCGTAGGTAATATCGCACGCGTAGGCCTTCTTCTTCTCGGCGGGGCGCATGCCGTTTTGGATCAGGCCGACCGACATGCCCAGGAAGCGGTAGATGCGACCCATCCACTGGCTGTCGCGGCGAGCCAGGTAATCGTTGACGGTGACGATATGCACGTTCTCGCCGGATAGGGCGTTCAGATAGCCCGCGAGCGTGGAGACGAGCGTCTTGCCCTCGCCGGTGCGCATCTCGGCGATCTGACCGTCGTTTAAGGCCATGCCGCCGATGAGCTGCACGTCGAAGTGGCGCATGCCGCACGCGCGCACGCCCGCCTCGCGGACGGCCGCGAACGCCTCGGGCAGAACGTCGTTTTCCGATTCGCCGTTCTGCACGCGCTGCCGCAGCTCGGCCGTGACGGCGCGAAGCTCTTCATCCGATTTCGCCTGCATCTCGGGCTCGAGACGCCCGATCTTCTCGACGATGGATTGATACTGTTTCATCTGCTTGCCTTCGCCGAAGGAAAGCAGCTTCGAGAGGAATCCCGCCATGGAAAAGCCGATCCTTTCACGTCGCGCGCACGCACGACCTGGTTGAAGTTACAACTCGCTCACTCTATCACAAGACGCGTGGGCGCATAGGGACCTCGCCGGGGAATCCGTTATCTCTTCTCTATCAAGGATCTTTCGGTACAGCGCATCGGTTTTCGGGGAGGTATCCATGCCGAGCTCCTCGCTGAGATAGCGGCTGCAGCGCAGATAGGTGTCGATGGCGGAAGCCGTCTGCAGGCAGGCGTACTGAGCCTGCATGAGCGCATAGCACACGTCCTCGCGCCTGCTGTCGCGATCGTAAGCCGCCCGCGCATAGAGCAGGCCGTCATGGGGACGATGGGACTGGATGAGGATGTCGGAGGCGGTAACGAAGGCGTCGACGAGCTTCGTGCGATAGCGCCGGCGCACCGGCTCGATCGGGGCGAATCCCGACTCGCCGGGGAGCAGATCGTCGGCGAAGGCGTCGTTTGCGCGCGCGAGCAGGCTCGACCAGTCGCCTTGAGACGGGGCGCGACGCGCCAGGGCATCGCAGACGGCGTCGATCTCGATCACGTCGCTGCGAAGAAGGGATGCGTCCAACCCGAAGCTTCCCTGCCGCTCCACCAGATACGGACAGGTGCCGTCCGGGGCGCGCAGGATGCGGGCAAGCTTCGATTTGAGCGAGCTGACGTTGGCGATGCCCTTCTCCATTCCCGAATCGGGGTAAAGCTGCTCGGCAAGATACGTTCGCGGGATCTCGTTGCCGCGGCGCAAAACCAGCAGGGCCAAAAGCAAGCGGACCTTCCGGCGATGCAGAAGCTTCTTGTCCACCGGCACGTTTCCGATGCGGACATCCATCCCGCCGAAAAGGTTCACCGTGAGAACCGGCGGGCGCGTGACGTGCGCGGGTTCCATCGTGCGCTTGAGCGGGTCCCGGTTTGCCGCGCGACGGCAGAGCACCTCATGCGCGCGGGCGCGGCGAATCCGCTCGGCATGGACGCGCTGGCTTGAAAGCATGCGCTCGTAAGCCCGAGCAGCCTCGACAATGTCTTCGGAAAGCGCCGGAAGATCGCCGGCGAGCATGGTGCGCGCACGGCCGAACGCCAAGGCGGCGAGGGCGCCGGGCAGGGTCAGCTCGCGGGTTCGCGCATACGCGCGCGTCAGAGCCGATGCAAGCGACGCGCAGAGATCGACCAAGGCGCCAGGCGGCAGCGAGTCGGGCGTGTGGGAGGCGGGCTTCGGCGAGTCGGGCGACGACGTCGCAGGCGAATGAGCGACGCAAGCGTGCGCAGGTGCCGGCAGCGCGGCGGGCCTTTGCGCGGCAGATGATTGCCAAGCGGCGGCCGATGAAAGCACCTTTGCACCAACTATCAGGGAAAATGCTCCGATATGGCTCCCCTCGAAAGCGGAAAGCCACACCTGCGCGGCTTTCCGCGGCCCCTCGTCGAGCGCGATGAGGACATCGAGCACGCAAGCGAGCTCGCTGATGTCGGCGGCCGCCGGGTCTTGCCCGCCCGCCGTCGACGAGGAGGACCCCACCGCGTCGCAGACATGCGCGGCCAGCTCCTTCGCGCTGGCGACGGCAGCTTCATGAGCGTCGCCGGAAGTGCACGCGGTCAGGCACGCCGCAGCCAAAAGGCGGCCTTTCGTATCGCCTGCGCGGTCGTCGGAATCGGCAAGCGCCAGGACGCGCCGAGCCTGCGCGACGGCCCCTACCTTATCGTCAAGCAGCGCAAGCCGGCAGGCTTCGAAGGCCGAAAGGACGCCCGTGCGCGCCCGCGGCGCGCACGATTCGCACAACGCGCTCGAAGCAACCAGGCAGCAGCCATCCAAGAATACCCGCTCGCGCGCAACCAGCCAGCGGGCTCGGGGCGCGGGAAGCGCCGCAAGCCGCATGAGGTCGCATGCGCGCGCCAGGTCATCCGCCGAAAGCAGCTGGTTCGCAAGCATCTCGACCAAATGCTCCCCATCCGCAAGGCGGCTGTGCTCGGCGAGCACGCGCACGCGCCCTTTGAACACGCTCGCCACGAGCTCTATCCCGAACGGGGCGGTCTCGAACGTGCCCGCCACCTCGTCGATTCCCAAGAATAGGTACGACGAGGCGAGCATCCCCATCGTGTCGCGCTTGAGGCTAACGATATCTTCCAGCTCGTCGATCTGGCCCGACCCCAAAACCAGCATGCAGAACATCGGCAGCAGGAACTCGCTCGAAAGGTCTTCGCGAACGATGCGCGAAAGGAACAGCTTCGCGTCATCGGGATCCGCCCAGATAAGGCCAGGCACGCGCTGGGCGCGCGGAATCGACGCCGGATCGAGCGCGACGCAATACGAAGACGCGATCGACGCGGAGACGATCTCCTCGCTTGAAACCATGAGATCCGCCGTTCCCACGGTCGCGCGATCCAAGATGCGCTCGTAGGAATCCGCCACCGGCGCCATCGAGGCGATGACCTCGCACCCCGCCGCGAGCAGCGACTCGACGGCGTCGGCGAACGCCGCCGCGCGCGCCGAATCAAGCTGCGGCACGTCGTCGAAGATAATCAGCGGAGCCTCTTCATCGAGCAGCATGATCTCGCGCGCTATATCTTCCGCATCAAGGCACGACAGGAACCCAGATTGATCGCAGCGCACCCAGAACACATGATGAAACGCGAAAATGCTCTCGGCATATTCGAGCAGAAGGGTCGTCTTGCCAAAGCCAGCCGGCGCGACGACGAAACGGGCGACGTTTCGCTCGCGCATCAGGGCCATCATGGGTGAAGAGCGCTTATACGCCCGAAACGTCGGAAGATGGGCAGGACGCGCGCCGCGCAAGGCCGCCCGAGCTAGAAAATCGTGCATCTCAAAATTCCCTTTTCCCTAAAGGGAGATGCGTGGCTTGGGGCAAAACGATAACCGAGCTGCATATATACGGCAAGCGAACAGGCGTTTTGCAAAACGAGCGATCTGGTCGGAAACACGTAACGGCAGCGTTACGTTCGTCAACATATGGGGAACAGCATGCAAACTGGCCACCAGAGGCTGCATGCAAATAAAGAAGGCTCTTCTTGCAGAAAAATTGCAAGAAGAGCCCGGGAAACTTCGCGAACGGTTGCGCGAACGCTTTAAAACGGTTGCCTGCGCCGACGGGCAGCCGACGGCAACCCACCCAGATCAACCGCCGCTGTCACCGATGCCGGCGATCAACCACCGGATCGCGTCAAGGTGCGACTACGCCTGCGGCGCGACGAGCTTGGCGATGCGCTCGGAATACACGAGGTCGGTAAGACCCGCCTCCTTTTCGAGATCGATAAGCGGCGCGTCGTTCCATAGAGCCTCAAGGCGGTAGTACTCGCGCGTTTCAGGCTGGAACACGTGCACGATGAAGCTGCCGTAATCGAGCAGCGACCAGGTGCCGTCCGACGTCCCCTCGATATGCAGGGGCTTGGCGCCGCCCCTCTCGCGCACCTGCTCCTCGATCTCGTCGACGACCGCCTCAACCTGACGGTTGTTCGATGCGGTGACGATCACGAAGTACTCGGTGACGCCGATCAGATCGCCGACCTCCTGCACCATGATGTCCGTCGCCTTCTTGGAATCGGCCGCCTGCGCCGCGATGATCGCGCAGGCGCGCGGGCCGAGAAGCTTCGGCTTCGGACGCCCGTACATGTCGACGCCCTGGTCGATCGGTTCTTCCATGTTGTTCTGCTCGGTCATGAGCTCCCTTTCTTCTTCAGCGTCTCGCGCGCCCTCGCACGCTCGACGTAGTGATTCCAAACGATGACGGTATCGGGGTGTATGAGCTTTCGCCGGGACACCAGGTTGTCGAGCACATGCTCGAACGTGGACAGGAACAATTCTTCAAGGCTGGCCTTGCCCACCGACGATCGCAGCTCGTCGATACCCTCGTAGTCGCGAGACGGCTCGATGGCGTCGGCAACGTAGACGATCATGTCAAGATCGGTCATATCAGGCGCGCCGGTGGTATGCCGGGCGATAGCCTGCAAAAGCTCAGCGGGCAACGAGGGGAAATCGCGCTTGAGCGCCGCCGCGGCGGTTGGGCCGTGCAGCAGATGCGGCATGTTGCGATAGCTTGCCAGCTCGTCGGTCAATCCGAGCTCGTCAACGCGCGCTCGGGCGCCATCGTCGTCGTAGCCCTTGTCCCAATCATGCAGCAGGCCGGCAAGGCGCGCCAGGCGCACGTCCCCGCCGTAGGTCCGCGCCATGGATGCCGCGGTTTCCGAGACGCCGAGGGAGTGCTTGAAGCGCTTGGATTTGACGCGGCCGGCCAGGTCGGCCTTGCGCGCCTCGAAAAAAGCGTCGGAAAGAACATCGATGCAGTCAAGCGCACCTTCGGCCTCGGCAACCTTGTCGGTCGCAGCATTCGCCTTGCTCACCGTGTGTTCTCCCCCTTTTCGTCGCTTCGATACAAACCGCGTGCATGAATATAGTCGACGATCGCGTCAAGCGTCAAATAGCGCGGCGATTTTCCAGCACAAATGCGTGAACGCAGATCAGATGAGGAAACGTCGAGCGCGCTTACGTCCACCAGCCTTAAGGTGAAGCCGCCCCGCTCGATGCGCGAGACGTCTTCGGCGGAGAGCGCCGCGCCGGGCCGCTGCCCCACGATAAGCTCCGCCAAGCTGGCGATAGACGCCGCATCGCGCCATTTCAAGATGGTAGCAGCCGTGTCCGAGCCCGTGATCAGGCACAGCTCGACGTTTGCCGGATAGACTTCGCGCAGCTCGCGCAGGGTGTCGACGGTATAGGTCAGCCCCTCGCGCTCCACCTCGATGCCGCATACCGCGAAATGAGGGTTCGATGCGACGGCGAGTCGGCACATGGCGAGTCTATCGGCGCCCGAGGCGATATCGCGGTCGAGCTTGAAGACGGGTTTGCCCGCCGGGATGAACAGGACCCCATCGAGATGGGCGCCCTCCCGCGCCTGCTCGGCGAATGCGAGGTGCGCCATGTGGATGGGGTCGAACGTGCCGCCGAGGATGCCGAGCCTGCACGGACGCCCGTCAGCTCCCAAGTTGGCAAACGGCAGGGAATCCAACCAGGTCACGAGCGCACCTGCCCGGTGCCGCGAAGCACGTACTTATAGCTGGTGAGCCCTTCAAGGGCGAAAGGCCCGCGCACATGCAGCTTCTGGGTGGAGATGCCTATCTCGGCGCCGAGACCGAACATGCCGCCGTCGGTGAAGGCGGTTGAAGCGTTGACGTAGACCGCGGCAGCGTCGACCTCGTCGACGAAACGCTGCGCGGCGGCACCTCCGGCGGCGCTGCTCACGTCGGCGACGATGGCCTCGGAATGGCGCGTGCCGTAGCGGTTGATATGCTCGATGGCCTCCCCCACCCCCGAGACGCAGCGAACCGCCAAGTCGGGAGCCAGATACTCGGTTTCCCAATCGCTTTCGTCGGCGCGGTCTACCTGAAGGGCCTTATCGAGCGGTGACCGTTTTTCACCAGCGGCAAGAGCCGCCTTGCAGGCCAGCTCGTCGCAGTGCAAGCGCACGCCGGCGCCGGCGAGCGCGGCGAAGGCATCGGGCAGGAAGGCATCGGCGATGGAGGCATCGACCAAGAGCGTTTCGGCGGCGTTGCACACGCCGAAACGGCGCGTCTTGGCGTTCAAGATGATGTCCCGTGCGCTTGCCAGGTCCGCCGTCTCGTGCACGTACACATGGCAGTTGCCGGTCCCCGTCTCGATGACCGGAACCTTCGCGCATTCGACGCAATGCCGGATAAGCCCCGCGCCGCCGCGCGGCACGAGCACGTCGACGACACCGTGCAGGCTCATCAGAACATCGGCAGCCGCGCGATCGGTCGCGTCGACGATGCCGATGCACCCGCGCGGCATGCCGGCACCGACGGCGGCATCGTGAAGCACGCCGGCGATGCAGGCGCATGAGCGCGCCGCGAGCGAACCAGCGCGCAGCACGACCGCGTTTCCCGACTTCAAGCAAATGCCCGCGGCGTCGGCCGTCACGTTCGGGCGCGCCTCGTAGATGACGGCGACGACCCCGAGCGGGACGCTCACGCGCTCAAGCTGGATGCCCGACGCAAGCGTGCGCGCTTCCTGCACGATGCCGATCGGGTCGTCAAGGGCCATGAGATCTTCCAGGGCGCAGGCCATCGCCTCGATGCGCGCTTCATCGAGCATCAGCCGATCAAGCAGGCTATCTTTCGTATGAAGCTCACGCGCCGCGCTCATATCCTGCTCGTTGGCGGCAAGGATCGCTGCGGCGTTGCTTCGCAGAGCTGCGGCCATCGCGGCAAGCGCCGCATTACGCTCATCGGCGCTTTTCTGCGCAAGCACGGCGGAAGCGCCCTTTGCCGCCTGCGCAACCCGGCGAACCTCTTCTTCCACATCCATCCTGTTCCTCCCATCTGCGGGGAATCTGTTTGCGGCACCTTCCCCGGTGCCTTCGGGCAAGGTTATTCGAACACGACCAGTTCATCGCGATGGACGATGGGCTTTTCCGCCAAAGGCGCGAGCAGGCGGTTGGACTCGATCCTCTCGCGCGATTTCCCGCAGGCAAGGTCGATCTCGTCAGCTGAGAAGGCCGTGCGCCCACGGGCGAAAAGATGACCGGAACCATCCTTGATGTCGATGATGTCCCCCGGCTCGAAATGCCCCGAAACCGCGCTGACGCCGACGGACAGAAGCGAGCTTCCGCGCTCGATCAGCGCGGCCTTCGCCCCGTCGTCGACCACGACGCAGCCGCGCGCGCTGTCGCCGAGCGCGATCCAAAGCTTGCGCGCCGTGATCTCATGCGGCTTCTCGTTTGCCGAGAACAGGGTGCCCACCGACCGGCCGGCCGCGGCGTCCTCCACCGCAGCCGGACGACGACCTGCGCAGATGACCATGGGGATGCCGGCGACCGCCAAAACGCGCGCCGCCTTGAGCTTGGTGACCATTCCGCCCGAGCCCACGACCGAGCCGGAACCGCCCGCCGCAGCGAGGATCTCCGGCGTGATGCGATCGACGCGCTCGATCAGCTTTGCGTTCGGGTCGTCGTTGGGGTTGGCATCGTAAAGACCGTCGATGTCCGAGAGTATGACCACCAGATCGGCATCGATCAAGCAAGCGGCCACTGCGGCCAGGGTATCGTTGTCGCCGAAGCGGATCTGCTCGATCGCAACCGTGTCGTTCTCGTTGATGATGGGCACCACGCCAAGCTCGAGCAAGCGGGAAAGCGTGTTGCGCGCATGCAGATACGCGGTTCTGTCGGCGGTGTCGCGCCTGGTCAGAAGCACCGTTGAAGTAACGATGCCATGGCGGGAGAACGTTTCGGCGTACGCCGTCGAAAGCGCGCTTTGGCCAACCGACGCCGCAGCCTGCAAGCTGGGCATATCGGTCGGGCGCTTTTCCATGCCCAACGCCTCAAGTCCGCAAGCGATGGCGGCCGACGTGACGATAACCGGCTGCCAGCCCGCCGCGCGCACCCGGGCCACCTGATCGGCAAGGTCGGACAGGTAATCGTAATCGATGGATGACTCGGAGGTGGTAAGCGTCGAGGATCCGATCTTGATGACGATGCGGCGATCGCGCCCGCCGGCGTGCGATTGGGCGGCCATCAGATATCCAGCTCCTCGAACATATCGTCGCCGGCCGTCTTGACCGATTCGAATTGGAAGGCGCGCCCGACGATGCGGATCTCGTCGCCATCAACGGCGCCCGCGCGCTCAAGTGCTTCCTCAACGCCGATGCGCTTGAGCCTATGCTGCAGGAAGACGATAGCCTCCTCGTTCTCCCAGTCGCACTGCACGACCATGCGCTCGACCTGGACGCCCGAAACGCGGAAGATGCCCTCCGAAAGCTTTTTGACCTCGAAGCGCTTGTCGCGCTGCTCGCGCTTGAGCTCCCATACATGCTCGTATTCCTGAGCCTCGGCAGCTTCAGCGCGCGCTTGCTCGCGCAGCTCATGCACCTTGTTCGCGATAGCGGCCTTCAAGCCGTCGACACCTTCGCCGGTAAGAGCGCTGATGCAGTAGAGCTTCGGGTCGATGGGGCTCGGCGCGAACTCATCGCCACCGGCGGCCGCGATGGAGTCCTCCTTCAGGCGCGCCGCAAGCTTCTCGCACGCTTCCTGGGTGCCCTCGACGTCGATCTTGTTCGCCACGACGATGCGCGGGCGCGCCGCAAGCTCGTCGGCATACAGGGAAAGCTCCTCGTTGATGATGCGGTAATCGTCAAGCGGGTCGCGCCCTTCCCAGTCCCCGGTCAGGTCGACCACGTGCACGATCAAGGCCGTGCGCTCGATATGGCGCAGGAACTCATGCCCCAGCCCGCGCCCCTCGTGAGCTCCCTCGATCAGGCCGGGGATGTCCGCGACCACGAACGACAGATCGCCCGAGCGGGCAACGCCCAAATTCGGCACGAGCGTGGTGAACGGGTAGTCCGCGATCTTCGGGCGCGCGGCGGAGATCTTGGAGATAAGCGAGGATTTGCCGGCCGAGGGCATGCCGACAAGCGCGGCATCGGCCATGAGCTTCATCTCAAGCTCGATCCAACGCTCGCTGGCCGGCTCGCCCAACTCGGCGAAGGCCGGCGCGCGGCGCGTTGAGGTGACGAAGTGGATGTTGCCGCGTCCGCCCATGCCGCCGTCGGCAACGGTGATGCGCTCGCCATCGTGCGTGAGGTCGGCGATCAGCTCGCCGGTTTCCTTCGTTTCCTCGAAGTATTCGTGGACGACGGTTCCCACCGGCACCTTCAGCACCAAATCCTCGCCGGTGGAGCCATGCATGCGGCTGCCCTTGCCGTGCGTTCCGCGCTCGGCCTTGAAGTGATGCTTGAAACGATAGTCGATCAGGGACGAAACGCTCGCATCCGCCTCGAGCACGACGTTGCCGCCATGCCCGCCGTCGCCGCCGTCCGGGCCGCCCTTCGGCACATGGGCCTCGCGGCGAAACGACATGCAGCCGGCGCCGCCGTCTCCGCCCTTGACGTGAATGCGTACCTTGTCGATGAACACGATGCGCTCCCTCTCTTGACCTTTACGTTCGATGTTTCCCGATTGTATAAGAAAGAAGCCCCCTGACGTGCAGGGGGCTTCGCGATTGCATAGATGTCACGCAGACGGCCGGGCTTTAAGCCTCCGGACGCACATGGACGCGGCGCTTCTGACCGCGCGTGAACTCCAGCGTGCCGTCGCACAGCGCGAACAGCGTGTCGTCCTTGCCACGACCGACGTTGTCGCCGGGATGGAAGTGGGTGCCGCGCTGACGGACGATGACGTTGCCCGTCTTGACCTTCTGGCCGCCGAACATCTTCACGCCCAGACGCTGAGCACGGGAATCGCGACCGTTACGGGTAGAACCGAGACCTTTCTTATGAGCCATGGTGTTCCCTCCCTCTTACTAATCGATGGACTTGATCTCAACGCGCGTGAGCTGCTGGCGATGGCCGCGCAGCTTCTTGTAGTTCTTGCGCTTCTTGAACTTGAACACCAGCTGCTTGGGGCCCTTGAACTGCTCAACGACCTCGGCGGTGCACTTCTTGGCGGCAGCCTTGGCAGGATCGGCCTCGACCGTCTTGCCGTCAACGAAGCAGATGACGGGGAGCTCGACGGTGGCGCCGACCTCTGCATCAAGCTTCTCGATGTTCAGCTTGTCACCGACGGCAACCTTGTACTGCTTGCCGCCCGTTTTCACGATTGCGTACATGTTTTCTCCTACTCGAAATTAACGCTGGCGATAACTTGGTTGCGTGACCGTCGCAAGTCCCTTGCGGGTTCGAATGCACCGTCTCCGCGTATCATCGCACTAATTTCCGTTACGTCCTTTTGGGCGCAACATTCGCAGATTACCAAAACTTCCCGTTTGCGACCATAGGTAATCGAGGAATTTGCCGGCGCTTCACCAATGATTCACGAAACAGGTGGGCGCGAAGCGAGCAAGGCCAGCCGGCGAACGAAACCCCTAGTGCGCTTCGGCCCAGTTCTTCCCCGCCGAAACGTCCACCAAAAGCGGAACCTTCAGGGAAACGACGTTCTCCATCGACTCGCGCACCATGGCCGACAGGCGCTCGACCTCGCACGCCGGGCAGCCGAAATCCAGCTCGTCGTGCACCTGGATCAGCAGCTTCGCGGCGAAGCCCTCCTCGCGCAGGCGGCGCGCGACCTCGATCATCGCAAGTTTTATGATGTCGGCGGCGCTACCCTGCATCGGATGGTTCATCGCCGTGCGCTCGCCGAATCCGCGCTGCGTGGCGTTGCGCGCGGCAAGCTCGGGTATATGACGCTTGCGGCCGAACATCGTTTCGGCATAGCCCTTCTCGCGAGCTTCGGCGACCGTCGCGTCCAAGTAAGCGCGCACGCCGGGATGCACCTCGAAATAGCGCTCGATCATCTCCTTGGCCTCGCCGAACGGGATATGCAAACTCTGAGCCAAGCCGTAGGCCTGCTGCCCGTAGACGATGCCGAAGTTCACCGCCTTCGCGCGGCTGCGCAGCTGCGGGGTGACCTCGTTGACCGGGATGCCGAAAACGCGGCTGGCGGTGGAAGCGTGGAAATCGGCGCCGGAGTTGAAAGCCTCGATCAGGCCCGCATCGCCGGAAAGGTGCGCGAGCAGCCTGAGCTCGATCTGGGAATAGTCCGCCGACACGAACAGCCAATCCTGGCAAACGGCCAGCTCAGATGCCGAAGCATCGGTTGGGACGAAGCATTCGCGAATATGCCGGCCGAATTCGGTGCGCACCGGGATGTTCTGCAGGTTCGGGTCGGATGACGAAAGACGGCCGGTCGCGGTCACCGTCTCGTTGAACGTGGTGTGCACGCGCCCCGATGCGTCGACGAGACGCGGCAGCGCGTCGATGTAGGTCGACTTGATCTTCGCCAGCTCGCGATAGCGCAGCACGAGCGCGGGCAGATCGTGGATCTCGGAGAGCTCCTGGAGCACCTTGGCGTCGGTGGAATAGCCGCGCTGCGTCTTCTTCTTCGGGGGCAAGCCCAGCACCTCGAACAGGATATGCCCGAGCTGCTTGGGGGAATCGATGTTGAAGTCCTCGCCGGCCAAGGCGATGATGCTCGCGCGCAGCTCGTCGATGTCGACCTGCGTCGACGCGCCGATCTGCTGCAAGCGGTCGACGTCGAGCGGGGCGCCGGTGCATTCCATCGCGACGAGCACCTTGACGAGCGGGGCGTCGATGTCGCGATAGACCTTTATGCTGCCGTCGGCCTCAAGGGCCTCGCGCATTGGCTTTGCAAGCGCGCGGGCGCAAGCGGCCCGAAGGCAAGCGGCCTCCTCATCGGATTTCGCCTGCTCGGGGACACCGCCCAGGTAGGTTTCCATCAGAGAATCGAGCGTATAGCCGGAAACGGACGAGTTCAGCACGTAGGCGGCAAGCCCCAGATCGAATATGCGCGCGGGCTCGACCGCGGAAAGATCGAAGGCGCCTGCGTCGGCATCGGCTGAGCCGTCGGCGGCCGCGAAGACGCTCGCTCCCCCATCGGCTGCAGGCGGGGCAACCGGTGCAAGTCGGTGTAAAAGCGCCTTCGAATCAAGCACGCAGACCGAACCGCGGGAGATGACATCGGCAAGCTTGCGCAGGGCGGACGCGCCCTCGTAAAGCGCCGTGCCGCCCTCGCAGGAGAAGGCGACATAGAGAGCCGTGTCAAACAAGGATACCTGCTCGGGCTCGAAGGTGGCCACGCCGATGGTTTCGCCGCCCTCGATGGCGGCATCGATCAGCGCCGCGGCCGCACCCTGCCCGGTTGCAGCCGCTGCCGCGCCGGCCGCGCCCGCGCCCGCGACGCCGGCGGCCTCGTCGCGGACGATCGGCTTGTAGGAAACCTCCACCTGATCGGGCACGACGGTCTCTCCCACCAGCTTGAGCACGCGGCTTAAGTGCGCGTTGAAGCGAACGGCGGAAAATGCCTCGGTAACCTCGGCCACGTCGAACGCCGGGAAAGCCGCCGCTTCCAGATCGAGCTCGAAATCGACATCGCGCACGATGGTCGCCACCTTGCGGCTCACGAACGCCGCCTCGCGATTATCGACCATGCGCTCTTTCTGCTTGCCCTTGAGCTCGTCGATATGCTCGTAGATGCCCTCAAGATTCCCGTAAGCCGCAAGCAGCTTCGCCGCCGTCTTGTCTCCGACCCCGGGCACGCCGGGGATGTTATCCGAGCTGTCGCCCTTGAGCCCTAGGAAATCGGGGAACTGCTCGGGCGTGACGCCGTAGCGTTCCCGAACCTCGGCCGGCCCGTAAATGGCGACGTCGGAGATGCCCTTCTTGGTGGTGACAACGTGCGTCATATCGGAGCACAGCTGATAGACGTCCTTGTCGCCGGAGACCAGCAGCGTGCGGTACCCCAACTGCTCATCGCGGGTGGCGATGGTGCCCAAGATGTCGTCGCCCTCCCATCCCTTCACGCGCACGACCGGGATGTTCATGGACGCCAGCAGCCCCTCCATCACGGGGAACTGCACCTTAAGCTCCTCGTCCATGGGCGGGCGCTGCCCCTTGTATTGGGCGAGCGCCTCCATGCGAAACGCCGGACGCCCCGCATCGAAGGCGCAGATGATGGCGTCGGGGCGGGACAGATCGATGAACTTCAAGAGCATGGACATGAAGCCGAAGCAGGCGTTGGTGGGCGTGCCATCAGGGGCGTTCATGGTGGGCGGCACCGCATGGTAGGCGCGGTGCATCAGCGAGTTGCCGTCGATGACGGCTATCTTCTTCTCGGGCATGGGCAAACCTTCCGAAAGCTATCTTCGTCGCCAGTGTATCGCAAACCGCCCGGACGGTGCCCCAAACGCAACGAGTCCCACGCAAAGCACGGCACGGCTTTACGCGGGACTCGAGGCTGAAATCGATACGAAGGAGGCGGCGGTCGCGGTGGGCACAAGGTCGTCCAGAGCACGGCCGCGGGTGCTAGCGGGCGCGGCGGGCACAACCATCGACGCTGAGCCGACGCCTGACAAGCACGGCGGGCGCGGTCAGCGCGATCAACGACCCTGGGCTGCCAGCGGGCGCGGCCCCCGGTGCGAGGCCGGCGAGTGGCCACCACGCCCGAGGAGGGCGCGCCCGAAAACCCTACGCGGACCAGAGGTAGCCCACGCCGCGCACCGTTTCCAGATGCTGCGCGAGCTCAGGGCCGAGCTTGGCGCGCACGCGACGCACATGCACGTCGACGGTGCGGCTGCCGCCATAGTAGTCGAAGCCCCACACGCGGCGCAGCAGCGCGTCGCGGCTATAGGTGCGGCCGGGATGCGTAACCAGAAACGCCAGCAGCGCGTATTCCAGGTAGGTGAAATCAAGCGGCTCGCCGCCGACGGTAACCTGATAGGTGGCCAGGTTGATGGTCATGTTGTCGACGGTGATGAAGTCGGAGGTGGAGCTCTCGTTGCCGGGCCACAGGAGCTGGCGAATGCGGGCAGCGCACTCATCGTTGGAGGCACCATGCACCACGAAATCGCTCTTCACCTGAACAGGAAGCCGGAACTCGCTGAGCTGCTCCTCGCCGACGATAACGAGCAAGCTCGCGCTGCCGTCTTCCAACAGAACCGATTCTACCTGGGAGACATTGGCCAGAGCATCGCTGCGCGCCTCGTATATGACCAGGTCGTAGGAAGGATGCTGTGCAAGTAGCTTCTTGAACTGCACCGACGAGCCGGCGGCGACGTCCACATCAAGGCCGGAGAGCACCTGCTGGAACTTGTGGGCGTTGTCGAGGCTGTCCGCAATAAAGATGACCGTTTTCCTCATTTTATAGCCCTTCTTCCCTACATACGTTAGCGGCATGAACACGAATACGGCCGCTTGCACAGGACGCGCACGCCGTCTTGCACGAGCCCATTACAGGACCGCCAGATAACGATCGCGTTCCCACTCGGAAACGTTCGACTGATATTCGTCCCACTCAGCGCGCTTCGTCTCGACCAGGTAGTCGCAGATGTGATCGCCAAGCGTCTCGCGCATGAGCTTCGATTCCGCGAACAGCTCAACGGCCTCGCCCAGGCTTTCCGGCAAGGTGCGGAAACCCTGCTTGCGCAGATCCTGGCGCGACTGGGTGAACAGGTCGCGATCCTCGATCGGATCGGGCGGCTGCAGCCCTTCCTCGATGCCGGCAAGGCCCGCGGCCAGCATGACGGCGAAGGCGAGATAGGGGTTCGCGCCCGGGTCGGGGCTGCGCAGCTCCAGGCGGCACGCCTCCTCGCGATTGGGGCGGTAGCCCGGCACGCGCACGAGGGTGCTGCGGTTCGCACGGGCCCATGTCAGGTAGATAGGGGCTTCGCCGCCGGCCAACAAGCGCTTGTAAGAGTTCACGTACTGGTTCGTGATCAGGCAGAACTCGGGGGCGTACTTCAGGATGCCGGCAAGGTAGCTTTTCGCGGTGGCCGAGAGGTTGTAACCCTGCGGGTCGCTCTGGTCGAAGAAGACGTTGTTGCCGTCGAAATCGAACAGGCTCTGGTGCACATGCATGCCGCTGCCCGGCGCGGTGGCCAAAGGTTTCGGCATGAACGATGCGTATACCCCGTGCTTCATGGCGATCTCCTTCACCACCAGCTTGTAGGTCATCACGGCGTCGGCCATGGTGAGGGCGTCGGTGAAGCGCAGGTCGATCTCGTGCTGCGACGGGCCGTTCTCGTGATGCGAGTACTCGACGGGAATGCCCATCTTCTCAAGGGTGAGCACCGTGTCGCGACGCAGGTCGGATGCGTAATCGAGGCTGGTCAGGTCGAAGTAGCCGCCACGGTCGAGGATTTCGGCGGAATCGGGGTCTTTGAAGTAGTAGAACTCCAGCTCCGGGCCGACGTTGAAAACGTAACCCATGTCCTGCGCCTTGCCCACCACGCGGGAGAGCACGTAGCGCGGGTCGCCCTCGAACGGGGATCCGTCGGGCGTGCGCACGTTGCAGAACATGCGCGCGACGGCGTTCGACTCGGGGCGCCAGGGCAGCACCTGGAACGTCGAAGCATCGGGGAAGGCCAGCATATCCGATTCCTCGGTGCGGCAAAAGCCCTCGATGCAGCTGCCGTCGAAGCCCATGCCGTCGGCGAAGGCGTCGTCGAGTTCGCTGGGGATGACGGCGAACGATTTCATGCTCCCGAGCACGTCGGTGAACCAGAAGCGCACGAAATGGACATCGCGGCTCTTGATGGTTTTCAGAACGAAGTCCTCTTCGGGATTCGTAGCCATGAACAGGCCTCCTAGCATTGGCAGCCGACGCCTGCGCGGAAGGCGTCGGGCGCGGCGGCGGCATTGCCGCACATCCGCGGACAGAACAAAAGGGAAGGCGCAAAACGCCTTTCTGGCGGGAAATTATATCAGCCACTGTTGCAGGCACGTTTCCAAGCCCCGTCACCCATATTGCCCGCACGTTTTCGACAGATTGCCCATCACGATAAGGGGTGGGACGGCAAGGGCGGGCAGCGGCAAGGGCGGGCAGCGGCAAGGGCGGGCAGCGGCAACCCCCGGCGACGGCAACCCCGGGCGCACACCCCGCCGGCGACGGCAACAAAAAAGGCCGGACTTTCGTCCGACCTGTAATTAATGGTGGTCGCTACAGGATTTGAACCTGTGACCCCCGCCGTGTGAAGGCGATGCTCTCCCGCTGAGCCAAGCGACCGAATTGCAACTTCTCCGAAGTGCTCGATATATGTTAAAGGAACATCCCCTGCCACGCAAGCCCTAATTTTAGGATTTATACGACGACCCGGCAAAAGCGGTCCGCAAACCTACCAAGCAGGGTGCCCGTTCTGCAGCATGCTGTCTATGTCTGCATAGGCGTTTTCGATCGCCTCGGTATGATAGAGCCAGTAATTGTCGTACACGTAGTCCACCAGTCCGCGCTCACGCCATTCGGCCAGCACATCGGCGGCGGACACCCCCCTATCGGCCGCGTACGATTCTAGCAGGTAGATGAAGAAGTCCATTTCCTTAGACATGGTCATCCCTCGTGATGTAAAGCGAATTACGAGGATCCCCGGTCACACGCTCGTTCTCCCACATATCGAAAATGCCGACTGGCGGAATGCTGGTCATTTCCAGTTCAGGATCGCAGAACATGCGGTACGTCTCGGACTCCAGAAACGCCGAGAGTGCTTCCATCGGCGCCATGTTGTACTTCTCGGATATCATTTCAACAACCCGTGCGTCATAGAAATGATTGATGGCAAAACGCTGACCACTCACAATAAACCACCTCGCGGAAAGTTAACGCCCCCAACGCGCGATCAGTCTTAAACGCATACTGTCATGCAATTTCTGCGGCAGAAGGCGTTTAATGGCTTCATCCAAGCTAGATGTTAGGTAAAACCCAGGGCCAAGTACGTACCATCTATTCCAGGAAGACAGTGGCGGGCGTTCCGCAGCATGCGCAGAACTTGTCGCCCTCTTCGAGCGCGCCGCCGCAGTTTCGGCAAACCAGACCCCCCTTGGAATGCAGCTCAAAGCCGCACTTCCTGCAAAAGACATCTTCCGCATCGACCGGGCTCAAGCAGCAGGGGCACCTTTCAGTGTCGTCATCGGAGAGCTTCCGCCTCAAGTCGGCGAGCTCCGCGTTGATCCTGTCGATCTGATCATCGATGCCGCGGATCTTCTCGAACAGCTCTTCGTGCCCGCCTACGAATGCAGGATCGTCCTTTACCCGGCCGTACAAGCATACGCCCAATTCCGTCATAGCCTCTAAGCGCTTTGCCTTCCAACCGGCGACATCGTCCTCAAGCGTTTCGACGAGAAACTCTTCATCCTGCCTATTGTTCAAAATCATGTCCAGCACTCCTTCTCGCGCTTCCCGCATGCCGTCTCAGCACAGCAAGCAATCAATGGCAAACAATGCTGCGCTTCATGCCTTCGTATTTCGCAATCCGTCCCTTGCCGCAACAACAACCATGACCGGCGATCCTTCCCGCCCCGCTCCGGCGCTAACTCAGCGGCTTCATGGAAACCAGGCGGACGCCGAACATGCTATCGGCATCGGAGACCGCCTCCACCTGGTAGTTGACCGATTCGTTGATTCTCGACCCGATGCTGCTTCCGGTTCGGTACAAGCGGCACTTGAACGTGTACGTCTTCCCCGATTTGGACATCTCCGTCGATTCGATCTCGCAGCCCCCACCGGTGCCGGACGCTTCGTACGTAAAATTCGTCCCATCATAGGACACCGGGAATTCCTGAAGAGCGGAAGCGTCCGGGGTGTTCTCTTTGCCGCAGAATGATGACACTATCCATAATCCATCGAATTCGGATATCGTCGGCTTGCCAGTATTTCCACCCAACTCTTCGATATCGAATCTGCTCTTATCGATATATTGCGCCTCTCTTAGGTAGCCTTGGGACAAACTGCTGGTACTAGCTATTTGGGGAATCAGCTGAGCTAGGTTTTCAGCGGACTGGTTTGCCACCACCCCATCGCCGATATTCTTCCCCAACCCCATTGCGCACCAATACGTAAGCGCCATGAACTCGAGATATTCCTTCTCCTCGTCGGTAACTTGCTCCGTCGAGGACGCCTTCGATTCCTTGACTTCATACGATTGGTTTTTGCCGGAGCGAAGAGAGGCGTCGTAGGACGCGATAGCATCTTCGTTCGCAACGTTTATCGCATTGTCCGAGATGCCGTAGTAATACAACGGGTCCGACCAAGGATCGTGCTCGACCAGGGAAAGCCAGCCCACCTGGTCATCCGCCGTCTCAAACCAATTCGTGACCGAGCAATCGAACGCCGAGGAGCGGCCGATGGTCTCGATCTGGAATACCGGGACGCCACTTGCGTGCGCGCGCTCGGACAAAGGAGCGATGCGCTTGACGTACGAAACCGACAGTTTCCCGCCATTGCGCACCGTGCCCAGATCATCGAAACCGACCGATGATATATACCCGTCGGCGTTCGTTTCCAGATCTTGAATACCCGTGTGCTTGTCCGTGCCGTAGATGTCGTTGGTGTACGTCGCGCGAGCGGTCCCGTCCGACTTGTACGAAACGTCAACGCGCTGGGTTCCCTGCATGCCGGCTACCTGATTCATATCGCAGACGAGCGATGTGCACAGGCCGTCGTCGCCGAACGTCCAATTGATCTCATGGTTGTAGTCGCCCGAGCGGCTGATATCTTCGCAAACGGCGCTTTTGGTGTTCGAGACCACCTTTCCTCCGGCGTTGTAGCTCCATGTTGCGCTTCTGGTGCGACTCGGGCCGGAAAGGCCAACCACGTCCATGTTCTGCTTGGTTAAAAAGCCGTTTTCGAACGTGAGCGAACTCGTGTACATCTCTGATTTGTATTTCGTCACGCTCGATCTCTCGAACGAGGAGAGAAGCCCGCTATCGCCGTACATGAAATACAGGTACTCGTCGTTCACGTCACCGGCAGAGTTGGTGGTTTTCGCCGAGGTGATCCTTCCCTGCTCGTCGTAATCGCACGTGACCATGGTGTCGCCGAAGATCATGCAGGTTTTCACGCCGTCATCGCCATAACTGTAGAGCCGACGGTAGCCTTTACCGTCGGTGGCCTGCAGCGGCCTTCCCGATGCATCGTAATCGATGGTGATGGTGGATTCCGACGAATCAGCGGACGTGTAAGTCGCCGACGTGATCAGGTCCCTGCAATACAGATCAGCCTCGTCGGCGCCCGTCACGGAAACACCCTCGCCGCAGTAAAGCGTGGTCAGCGATTTATTGCTCGAAACATCGATGCTCGCAATGCCGCATCCAGTCAAATCAGCGTAGGTGAGGGCCTTGTTCTGCGATATGTCGATTTCCACAAGGTCGGTGCCCGAGCAGGCTAGCGTTTCAAGGTTCGGGAAGAATCGGGCGCAGTTGAGAGACGTCACGGAACCGGCACCGTCCGAAGAAGAATCTCCCCCGGCGACGCCCTCCGCATCGGATGGCGAATCGGAAAGCACGATGCGCTCAGGCTCGACGATCACCGAACGAACCTTTTCGGTATCGGAAGGTTGCAAGATGCCATCACCATCGGAATCAAGCTGCTCCGACACCGCATTTCTCATCGCCTCGTCGGGGAATGCGGCAGCGTTCACGAAAGTGAAGCCGAAGAAACTCGGCAAGAAGGTTTTCACGCCAAAAAACGCCGCAACGACCAGCACGACGAACAGCGAAATGGAGCCCGCGACAACCGCGACCGTTCGCCAACGTCGCTTTGGGCGGAGCGCAACGTCGTCGGTATCGACCGGCTCCTGACGCTGGCCTTCGGAATGCTGCTCTCCCGAATGCTGCTCTCCGAAATCCAGAGGGGCATGGACGGGAGTTCCGCAGCCGCTGCAAAACCTAGCGTTCTGCTTGATCTTGGTTCCGCATACCGGGCAATAAGTCATAGTGCTTCCTTAGCGTTTGTGGGATATCTCAAACCTCGTGTATATGTCGTCCTCATCCCTATCGACTATCGTTATGTCGATGTCGTTGTCCGAGGATTCATGGGCGAACCAAAATGCATCGCCATCCGAAGAGGTGCTATTGCCGTTCCCGTCAAAAAATGAAACCAATCCCACACGGACATACCCCAAAAAATCGTCTTCCCATATGGGTCGGTGGTCACCCAACTCACCGAGATCGAATTGGAATTCCGAAGAACCGTTTCCCTCCGATCGGGTAATGCTCCATCTGCCAACAGGTTTGCAGGCATTCCAACCTTTCGCGGGAAGGACGATGGTCACCTCCGAGTTCTCCAAAGATGAGATCGTGTACGCAGGCACACCTGCTGACATCAGAGCCGTGGTATTATCGCCAACCTTGGAAATGTCAAGTGTGCATACAAGCGAGTCCCCGTTCACTTCTTCGGTATAGGTTCCCTCCAATGTGAGCAGATCAGTTACCAGGCTCTCGTTTTTAACGGAATCAAGCCCGAGCAACACCTTCCCGAAATACCCCACATCGGTAACGCTTGCCTTGAACTTCCCTTTCTCAAACGTTGCGGTCACTTCGCCGACATCAGTGGGACTAGAGCTGCTTTTAACGGTGCTGGAAAGCGTCCAGGTACCGCTCATCGTCCCGTTGCTCGTGGCGATCACAAATACCCAAGCGCCGACGCCGATCAGCACCGCAGCCAACACCGACAAGGCGACGATGCCGCAAACAGCCCATGGAGCGAGCTTCTTTTTCTTTGGTTGCGGGGGTGTCGGCGTGGGACTGGGCTCCGGAGGCGCGGGACTGGGCTCCCGATCCGGCGTCGGCGGCTGCTGGTTCGCCGTGCTATTGAGTTGAGACCCGCATCGAGAACAGTAAGAAGCGTCACCAGCCACGGGGTTCCCGCACATCGGACAGAACATATGATCCTCCCCGGATTATTCCCGAACTTATTCCGACTTCTTGGTAAGGGCGTAGCACAAGCCGTAGACGGCTAACGGAGCCACGACCAAGAACCACACGTACGGCGTGCATGAGATGATGTTGATGCTGCTCACCAGCGACGAATACGAGCCGGCGGACGATTTCAACGAAGACTCGAGGATCATCGCCGAAAGAAGATTGAACAGCCCGAAGATGGACACGAGCGGGTTGAACCGTATGTCGACGCGCTTTCCCTTGAGAACGCAATACACGCTATAGCCCGCACGGCAAAGAACGGCACCCCACAATATGACGACGAAGAACGACCAGGTCATAATTAACCCGGCGGTGGCATCGTCGGACGAGAAAACATGCCAGTCCTGGATAAACTCGTTCAGCAGGGTGAACAAACTGTAGCTGCCCGACAGGAAAGGGATGTTCGATATGGTGTATATCGGCAGAAACGTCATCAGCGCAAAAAGAACCATCGAGCCAGCAGAGATCAAGTCGGACTTCTTCTCAACATCGGAAGCGCCGTTTGCATTCAGCAGGTTCTTCGAGCGCTCGACCAAATCAGATAAATCGATCGGGGACGACGTGGACTTCAATCGGGTGCCGCAATACGAGCAGAAGTCAACCGTTTCATCCAATGCCTCTTTCCCGCAGCCAGGGCAAAACCTCTTCGGCTTAGGTTTCGGAGCCCCGCTAACCGGCTTGCCGCATTTGGGACAGAATCGCAAGTCTTTATGAGCGAACTCGTATCCGCAGCCCGAGCAGAACCGCTTATCAGGCGACGGCGAGGGGTCGGGTGACGGCGACGGTGTCGGCGAAGGGACGGGCGAAGGCTCGGGTGACGGCGACGGTGCCGGCGAAGGCGACGGCTCGGGCGACGGCGAAGGGGCGGTATCCTCGTTATTCGCAGCCTTCAACGAAGTGCCGCAATTGGGACAGAAAGCTGCATCCTTGTTGGATATCTGAACGGCGCAGTTCGGACAAGTCAATACAGGTTCGGTCTTTCTAAGCGCTACCTGATCCGCTCCGCACTGGGAGCAAAAGCGCGCATTCTCATTAGTAAATTCATGACCGCAAATCAGGCAATCCATGCGCTCCCTTTCCAATGGTTGGATCGGCCGAGAAAATCAATGCCGACGCTCATCAATATTTCCTGGGAAAGCACGATATAGCAGGCAAACGACAAGGCCTGAATCATTCGGCGAGCAATGTCACCACCGGCAATCTCGATGTAAAAATCAGTTGCCGGGCGCATTGCACGGGCTCTCCCGCAATCCCCAAAATGCATCAGTCGGGAAACCATATATCATTCGGCCAACCGCAAGCTTTGCAGACCGGGTCTTTCGTATCCATCCAAGCCTCGCATTTGGGACAAATCATCATTTCGCGCTCCGACGCTTTTTTCTTCAGGGAGGCGCCGCAATTGGTGCAGAAAGCAGCGCTTTCGTTGATGATGCTGGCGCCGCAAACGGTGCAACGGAGAAAGAGATCTTTCGTGCGCTCTTTGTCTTCTTCGCCCTGAATGGCCGCCTTGTCCTGAATGGCCGCCTTGTCCTGGATGGCTACCCTGTCCTGAGCGGCCACCATGTTCTGGGTAGCCATCATAAACATCGGATAGACATCAAGTAAAATACCCGCAAAGGCCTTAAGAAGGTTGGAGCAAATCGTTTCGCATGATTCCTCTGTCATAAAGGCATCGATAGTCGCAATTGCATGCCGTTCTTCATCGATGATAAATTTAGCCCAACGATATTCTTGGTTTGCTTTACCGCAAGCAAGACGGCCGCTATCGACGCTATTTTCTTCGAATTGTATTATCCAGCACCTAAAATGAACGGTGGGTTTTCCGGGATCGAAAATGATGAAGATAAGGAACGATAGACTATCCCTGCGCCAAGGAACGCAGACTGCGCGTTCATCAACATCATCGTACTTGATCTCGTGCTTCTTTAAATGAGCCGTGAAGATACCCTTGTAATCAGCCATGTTGCTCGATGCCTCCTTACACGATCGGATTCCAATTGACCGGCCAAATCGGAGAAAGGACGACGCATCAGCGAAATCATCAGAGAGTGCCGAAGCAATATCGCCTTTTCACCCTTTCAGGTCGAATAAAAGCACAGCGACAAGAACGAAGAAGCGGTTTTCGGCGAGCAAGGTCATAAGCGCATGCCGAACTGTCATAATTAATTGCATCGCGGCATACACCTTAGGTATCGCGAACCGTGCGCCCCGCATGGGAGGGCAAGGCGTAATTGCAGGCGATTTTGCACTCGAGCGCCAATTGACACCGGAAAACCCTCTCTGTTGTTTTCTCCATGCTTGTTGCAGGCAATCTCCGGTAAGCCTAGACTGAAACCAGAGTATGTGACGATAGACCGATTCATCGATTGCGCCGCGCAGCTCCCCACCCTCCAACAGAAAGTGATCGCATGAAGCACCACGTCGCACGTTGGTGCCTTATGGCTATCGGCATCGTCGTCATGGCCGCAGGCATCGTTATCGTCACGAAATCAGCCACCGGCAACACGCCCATCTCGTCAACGGGCTATGTTCTGAGCGTCGCCTTCCCCGACATCTCCTACGGCGTCTTCATGTTCGACTGGAACGTATTCCTGCTCTTGCTGCAGATCGTCATCCTGCGCAGCCGCTTCCGCGCGTCGTCGCTGGTGCAGATCCCCATCTCGGTGCTGTTCAGCCTCGGCATCGACGGCTTCGCGCACCTGTTCAGCTTCATGGTGCCCGCCAACTACTTCGTATCGCTGGGGCTTTTAGCGCTCGGCATCTGCGTCCTGGCGCTCGGCGTCGCCTGCACCGTCGTCGCAAACGTGGCTCTGAACTGCGGCGAAGCGCTTGTTGCGGCCATCACGTCGAAAACAGGGTGGAACTTCGGGCATACCAAGGTCGGCTTCGACGTATCCTGCGTGGCGTTCGCCTGCCTCACGTCGCTCGTGCTCACGGGCGGGATCATCGGCGTGCGCGAGGGAACCGTCGCCGCAGCGTTCATCACCGGCTTCGTGGTGAATTTCTTCGTCAAGCATATGGGCGGTGCACGCCCGGCAATCCCCATGCGGGCGAAGAAAGCGAAGGCACAGGCGCAGGCGAAAAGCCAATCCGAAAGCGCCACGATAATCGCCGAAGCCGACGCCTCGCAAGCCTAAACCGGCGATCGTTTTGCAGGCAACCGTCCCATAAAACGATTGCCGACCAGCCCAGACGATCAATCGCGCAAGCTGCGGTGATCGCCTGGGCAAACCGGTACCTACCTAACGACAGCACGAAAAGAAGAACTTGTCACGTCGACCGCGCGCGACCAACCATCACCCGCCCATCGGCCGTCGCACGACCGTCGACTACCCAAACGACCGATCAGGCAAACGATCCCTTACGCGCGCTTGACGACATAGCACTTATGGATGCGCTTGTTGCGCTCGAAATCATGCGGGATGGTGCGCTCGGTGATGTCCTCAAGCTGGACGCCATACTTTTCCAGCTGCTCCAAATCAGGCTTGAACGTGCGCAAGTTGCAGCTGAATATCGCCTGACCCCCTTTGGTGAGCAGGCGCGATACCCCCACCAGCAGTTCGACATGATCGCGCTGCACATCCCAGGTGCGCTTGCCCATGGCCTTTGAGTTGCTGAACGTGGGAGGGTCGACGAAGATCAAATCGAAGCGGCGCGGGCTGCGGCGGCAATCGGTGATCCACTTCATGACGTCGCCGCGCTCGAACAGGTGCTCCGGCCCGGCAAAACCGTTACGCTCCATGTTGCGCTGCGCCCAATCCAGGTACGTTTGCGACAGGTCGACCGTCACCGTTTCCACCGCTCCCCCGGCCGCCGCCTGCACCGTCGCCGTGCCGGTATAGGCGAACAGGTTGAGGAACCGCTTGCCGAGGGCAAGGTCGCGCACGTAAGCGCGGGTGTCGCGGTGATCGAGGAAGATGCCCGTGTCCAGATACCCGGAAAGATCGACCTCGAACAGGCATCCGGCCTCTTCCACGCAGGTCACGTAGTTGCGCTTGCCGGCCTGGCGGTACTGCCCGCCACCCGCTTCGCGCACGCGCATCTTCGAGAACACGTGGTCCGGGCGCACGTCGAGCACCACCGGAGCCAACGCGAGGATATCGTCGAAGCGGCGGCGCGCCTTGTCCGGATCGATGGATTTCGGAGCCGCATATTCGGCGATATGCAGATAGGTGTTCCCCTGCGCCTGGCCGGCACCCGCGTACAGATCTATCGCACAGGAATAATCGGGAAGGTCGGCGTCGTAAATGCGATAGCAGGTGACGTTTTCGCGGCGAGCCCACTTGCGGCGTTCCTTGGCAACCTTGCGCAGACGGTCGACGAACTGCTGCGACGTCTCCTCGTACACCTCCACGACGCGCTCGGCGCCACCGGCGTTATCGGGAACGACCGCACGATGCATCTGCGCCGGAGGGCGCATGAACAGGCGAACCTCGCACGAGACGCGGCCGCGGCCGAAACGCACGAGATCGGCCGCATCGACGCCGAAACGCCCTTCGACGCCCTGACCGCCCGAAACGACGTAGATGCTATCCGGCGCAGCTGCATGCGCCGCGCGAACGAAGGCCGATGCCTCGGCGGCCGCACGAGCCTCTGACTGTATGCGGTCGCCGAACGGCATGGCGCTGGCCACCAAGCACGGGCAGAGCTTATCGTCCGTGCACGCCTGCGCAGCCGCGAAGACGCCATGCGCCGCGGACTGCGCGCGAGCCGCCATATCCGCCACGTTGGAGGCGTCCCCCTGCTCGATGCTCACCGCAAGGCGCAAACCCGCGCGCTTGGCGCGGTTGCGGGCGCGCGCAATGGCGGGGCTTGAGGTCGTGGCGCCGACGATGCGCACGCGATCAAGATCGGGACGCACGGAAGCGGCCGCCAGCGAGGCACCCTCCCCCGCCACGGCGCCAAGACCGGCTTCGAAGCGATCATCGGCATCGTCGAGCGCGGCGTTCCACGCATCCTCGTCGAAAGCGGCCCAACCCGTGAAGCCCCACGCATCGCGCGCAAGACCGGGGGCAAGGTCGCACGCGACGGACGCCGCCTCGACGACGAGCGCCCCATCGCCGCATGCCGCATCGACGAGGGCCGCATGGGCGCACATCCCATCCCACTCGGCCATGGCCAGCATGCCGGCGGCGATGGCACATTCAAGCGGCGCGTCCTGGCCGGCATCGGGCTCAAGGTAGGAACGCTGATACAGCGAGGCGCCCGACAGATCGAGCGATATGGTGGCGCGGTTGTCACGGATGCGCACGTCGATGGAGCAATCGGGCGCAGCGGCGTCAACGCACGGACGGGTGCCGGAACGTTCGCGCACGGCATCGCAAATGCCGTCCTTGACCTTCAACTCGGTGAAATGGGAATTGCGCAGTTCCTCATTGGTGCCATGCGCATGAACCGCGATGCTCGACCCCTGCGCGATGACCTCATGCCACGGCAGACGGCGAATGCCCTCGTACAGCAGATATGCGTCCCCTGCGTTCACGCGCCCTATCACGAGCGTCACGCGCGACGCCAGGCGCGACCACAGGCACACGCGCTGAGCCGTTGCCGCCGACCCGAAAAACGCCACGCCGCCGCCAAGCGGACGGACGCGCTGCGCGCGCAGGCGCTTCAATTCCGCAGCGAGATGCTGTTCCAGCCCCGCCAGGCAGCTAGCGAAAAATTCGAACGTAGGCTCTTCAGGGGTATGCATCGCAAGGGCCCTTTCTGCACTGCGGGCACGCGAATGCCCGCATATCGGCACCGAAACAAAACGCGGGCCGCAAAGGCCCGCGTCGCAGAAGCTAATCTTCCAGATAATCTTTCAACTTGCTCGAACGCGAGGGGTGGCGAAGCTTCGCCAGGGTTTTGCTCTCGATCTGGCGGATGCGCTCGCGCGTGACGCCGAATTCGCGGCCGACCTCTTCAAGCGTGCGCGGGTGCCCGTCTTCCAGACCGAAACGCAGGCTGATGACCTTGCGCTCGCGTTCGGCCAGACCGTCAAGCACCTTGGCAAGCTGTTCCTGCAGCATGCTGAACGATGCGGCATCGGGCGGCACGACGGCGGCATCGTCCTCGATGAAGTCGCCGAGCTGCGAATCCTCTTCCTCGCCGATGGGCGTTTCGAGCGAAACGGGCTCCTGGCTGATCTTCTGGATCTCGCGGACGCGCTCGGCCGGAAGGCCCATCTGCTCGCCGATTTCCTCGGGCGTTGGCTCGCGGCCAAGCTCCTGCAGAAGCTGACGCTGGATGCGCACAAGCTTGTTGATGGTTTCAACCATGTGCACGGGGATGCGGATTGTGCGGGCCTGGTCGGCGATGGCGCGCGTGATGGCCTGGCGGATCCACCAGGTTGCGTACGTGGAGAACTTGAAGCCCTTGGTGTAGTCGAACTTCTCGACGGCGCGGATAAGGCCGAGATTGCCCTCCTGGATCAGGTCGAGGAACAGCATGCCGCGGCCGACGTAGCGCTTCGCGATGGAAACGACCAGGCGCAGGTTGGCTTCGATAAGCTGCTGCTTCGCGTCAAGACCCACCTGCTCGATGCGGCCCAGTCGGCGCTTCTCGCGGCGATCGAGCTCGCGGCCCTCTTCCTCGGCGGCGTCAAGCTCGGCCGTGGCGGCAACGCCAGCCTCGATCTTCATGGCCAGGTCGATCTCCTCGGCGGCGGTCAGAAGCGACACACGGCCGATTTCCTTCAGGTACATGCGGACCGGGTCGCCCGTGAGCATGGTGACGTTGGCGGCCTCGTTGCGCTTGCGAGCAGAAGAACGGGTTTTCTTCGCACGGACCTTCGGTAGCGATACGTCGGATGCGGCCTTGAGTTCTTCCTCGGGAATGCCCGCGAGCAGATCTTCCTCTTCGCCGTCTTCGCCGACCGTCGTTTCCTGCTTCTCGTCGACAGGAGCTTCGGCGGCGGTCATATCGGGTTCGGCATCCTCATCGACGTCGTCCATCGCCGCATCGTCAGCGAGAACCTCTTGCGCTACCGGCTTTTCAGCTGCAGATTCCTTGATGGAACCTTTTGCCGCTGAGCTTTTTTTCGCCTTGGAAGCTGTTGCTTGGTTCTTCGAAGCTTGAGCCACGTGTTCTTCCTTTCGACTTCGATGCGCCCGCTGTTCGTACCGAAAAAGGGCGCAAAAATGCAAGCAAATACGATACCACACAAAATCGCCTAGGGGAATACGTTATTTTGCGAAATACCTCGCGAAGATCGTGCGTCAAGCCGCCTCTACAGCAAGCTCGCCGGATCCACGTCGACGGCGACGTTGACCCACTTGTCGGGCTTGCGGGATCGGAAGTACGGCAGCAGCACCGCGGAGAGGTCGGCGTCGGCGGGGCACTTCACTACCACATGCCAGCGGTGGGTGTTGCGCAGTTTGGCAAGCGCGCACTCGTTGGCCGGCAGGACGCACCACCCCTCCCCGCCGTAATCGCGCACGACGCGTTCGAGGTCTTGCTGGATCTCGCGCGCCAGCGCGGCGACATCGGCCTCGTGCGAGCCCCATACCAGCACGTTCGCCAGGCGAACATAGGGTGGATAGCCCAAAAGCCGGCGCTTGGGAAGCTCGTCGCGCAGGAACAGCGCCCGATCGTAGCGCGCGGCGGCGCGGATGGGTGCGCAGGAGGCCTCGTAGGTTTGCACGAGCACGCGTCCGGGCAGGTTCGCGCGGCCGGCACGACCTGCCACCTGCTCTATCAGGTCGAACGTGCGCTCGTGGGCTCGAAAGTCGGGAAGCTCGAGCTGGGTGTCCGCGTTGATGACGCCCACCAGCGTCACGTCGTCGAAGTCAAGCCCCTTCGCGATCATCTGCGTGCCCAGAAGCACCGCGGCATCGGCGGAGGCGAACTGCCCGAGCAGCCTCTCGTGCGCCCCCTTGCCGGACGTGGTGTCGGCATCCATGCGGATGATGGGCACGCCCGGGCCGGCGCCGGGCATGGCGTCGAGCAGCACGCGCAGCTCGTCCTCGACGCGCTGCGTGCCGGCGCCGAACTTCTTCAGATACGGGCTTTTGCACTTCGGGCAGACGGCAGGCGTCGGGCGGCGGTGCCCGCAATGATGGCACACCAGCACGTTGCCGCGCTCGTGGTAGGTAAGCGAGGTGTCGCAGTGCGGGCATTTTGGCACGAAGCCGCACTCGCGGCAGAGCAAGAACTTGGCGAACCCGCGCTGATTGAGGAGCAGCACGGCCTTGCGACCTGCCGAGAGCTCCTCCCCCAAGGCGATTTTCAATGCTGCCGAGAACATAGAGCGCGAACCCGAGGAGAACTCGTTGGCCATATCGACGACGCGCACCTCGGGCAGGGGCCGGCCATTGGCACGCTCGGGAAGGCGGACCTGCCGCCAGCGCTCGTCCTTCGCGCAATGGTACAGCGCCTCGATGGAGGGCGTGGCCGATCCGAGCACGACCGCGGCTCCCGAACGACGCGCCATCCAAAGGGCCACATCGCGCGCATGGTAGCGCGGCGCGCTGTCCTGTTTGTAGGAGCCCTCGTGCTCCTCGTCGATAACGATGATGCCGACGTTTGAAATCGGCGTGAACAGGGCGCTGCGCGCACCCACCACCACGCGCGCGGCTCCCGAGCGGATAAGGTCCCACTGATCGTAGCGCTCGCCGGCCGACATGCGGCTGTGCATGACCGCTACCGTGTCGCCGAAGCGCCCGCGAAACCGGCCCACGGTCTGCGGCGTCAGCGAGATCTCGGGCACCAGCACGATGGCGCTGCGACCGCAGGCGAGCACGTCGGCGATGGCGCGCAAGTACACCTCGGTCTTGCCCGAGCCGGTAACGCCATCGACCACGACCACACGCCCGTCGCCGCGCCCGACGGCGTCTTGGATGGCGGCAAGCGCCTCGGCCTGCCCGGCGGTCAGCGCGACGAGATCGCGCGCGGCAGGGGCGAGAGGCTGGTCGGGCGCGGGCGCCCCGCGCATCCGGCGGCGGCGCTCGATGGCCACGACGCCCTTCGCCTCAAGCGACTTCAGAACCGATGAGACCGAGCCCATCTGGGCCGATAGCTCCGCCACGCGCACCGGCCCGTCGGAGATGGCCGACACCACCTCGGCTTGGCGCGGCGCGTTCTTCCGCGGCTTGAAGCCGGCGAAAGCAGCGCCGGGGACGACCCAGCGGTCGTCGACCTCGCCCACGACCGGCTCCTCCATACGCCAACGGCCGTCGCGCCCGTGAACCACGCGCGGCACGGCGCCGGGCGGCGTGAACAGGCGCACGCAGGCGGAAAGCGGGGCGATATAGCGTTCGGCGAGCCACTGCGCGCACGCGGCGCCTTCCTCATCGAAATACGGCTTGCTCGCCACGCGCAAGATGCTCTTGAGCTTTGCCGGGGCAAGCCCCTCCGGCCATCCATCGCCGCCCGGCTCGCAGTCGCGCACTCCCACGACGAAGCCTATGGCGCGGCGCGATCCAAAGGGCACGAGCACCGCGCAGCCGACCGACACGGCAAGCGACGACGCCATCGCCGCGCCCACGGGATCGCACACCCCGCGCGTGCCCGGCAGCCCGCAGACGTCATCGGCCTCGAAATCGCCATCGAAAGCATCCAGACACCCGTCGTCGAAAAGCCCCGGCTCGGGGACCGCGTAGGTATACGGCGCATCAAGCGACTGCGTGGGGATGTCCAAGATGACGGATGCTAGCTTCATAAAACCTCTCGGAAATAAGGAAAGGGCCCGCTGGCGAGCCCCTTCAAGGATGCAACGTTGCCAAACCTCGCGTGCCTTAAGCCAGGCCGCACGCCGCCTTCAGCGCAGCGGCCTTGTCGGTGCACTCCCAGGTGAACTCGGGCAGCTCGCGGCCGAAGTGGCCATAGGCGGCCGTCTTGCGGTAGATGGGCCGGCGCAGGTCGAGCTCGTCGATGATGGCGCCGGGGCGCAGGTCGAACACTTCGCCGACGGCGCGCTCGATGTCGGCCACGGGCACCGCTTCGGTGCCGAAGGTCTCCACCATGATGGAAACCGGGCGCGCAACGCCGATGGCGTAGGCGACCTGGATCTCGCAGCGCTCGGCCAGGCCGGCAGCGACCACGTTCTTGGCAACCCAACGCGCGGCGTAGGCGGCCGAGCGGTCGACCTTCGTGCAGTCCTTGCCCGAGAAAGCGCCGCCGCCGTGACGGCCCATGCCGCCGTAGGTGTCGACGATGATCTTGCGGCCCGTCAGCCCGCAGTCGCCCATCGGCCCGCCGATGACGAAGCGGCCGGTCGGGTTGATATGCAGCTCGGCGCCTTCGGCCAACGACACGCCCTCGTCGGCGAGCACCGGCTTGATGACGTGCGCGACGATGTCGGCGCGCAGCGTTTCGTTGTCGACATCCTCGGCGTGCTGGGTGGACACGACGACCTTCTCCACGTCGCGCGGCTTGCCGTCGACGTAGCGGACGCTAACCTGCGTCTTCCCGTCGGGACGCAAGTACGCAAGCGTGCCGTCCTTACGCACGGCAGCCAGACGCTCGCTCATACGCTGGGCAAGATAGATAGGCATCGGCATCAGGGTCTTCGTCTCATTGCAGGCATAGCCGAACATCATGCCCTGGTCACCCGCGCCGACCGTCTCGTACTCGTCGGCGGCGTCGCCGTGCTGGGCCTCGAAGGATTCGTCGACGCCCTGCGCGATGTCGGGCGACTGCTCGTGGATGGCGTTCATCACGCCGCACGTGCTGCCGTCGAAGCCGAACTTCGCACGGTCGTAGCCGATCTCGCAGATGACCTCGCGCACGATGGCGGGCACGTCGACATAGGCCTGCGTGCGCACCTCGCCGGCAACGACGACCATGCCGGTGGTCGAAAGCGTCTCCACCGCGCAGCGCACCTTGGACAGGTCGGCCGGCTGACCGTTCGGGGCAATGTAGCCCTCCTGCTCGAGCTCGGCCTCCTTTTTGAGAATGGCGTCGAGGATGGCGTCGGAGATCTGATCGCACATCTTGTCGGGATGCCCTTCGGTGACGGACTCGGAGGTGAACAGATAGGTGTTTGGCGCATCAGCCATGGGAAAGCTCCTTCTTCATCGGTGTCGGCCGGACCACCACGGCGCCCCATGCGCCAGGTTGGTGTCGGGATCAACGAGCCAACCCTCTCCCCCGACTCTTGATAAACGGATATGTTCGAGCGCAACTCCGTATGCGCGCCCGCGTTTATGCTAGCTGCGAATACTACCACGAAAGCAACAATTTGCACCGTGCGAGAAACACCCGTGTGGAATAACCATATATCAGCGAAGGCCCGCGAGGCGGACGGGCGCCCTGACGTCCGTCCGCCTCGCGGGCGCTGGCACCATCTCAATATGGTGCCAGCGCCATGAGCTGCAGGATCTTGCAACCAAGCTACCTTCTAGCGCGTCGAGCCTTTCCTCAGACGATGCCGCAGGCGCGCGCCGATCGCCGTTGCGGCTGCAACGATTGCAGCTACCGCCGCCGCAGCGCCCATCACGCCGACGACGTCGCCGGTTTGCACCGTGGCTGACTTCTGGGCGCCATTGCCGCTGGCGGCGGTTTTGCTGGCGGCGGCGCCGTCGTTGGCGGTGGCGGTGGCATTGCCGGAGCTGCCATTGCCGGAGCTGCCGTTGCCGGTCGCGCCATCGGCGCCCGAGCCGCTGCCGTCGTCCTTGCCGGGCTTGTCGTCCTTGCCGGGCTTGTCGCCGTTGTCGTCATCGCCGTCGGAACCGTTGTCGTCGTTATCGCCCGGATCGGCCCTCACCAGACCGTCCATGGCCAGCTGCAGGGCGACCATCGCCTCGTCAACCTGCTCTTCCGTAGCGTTTTCATCGGCCAGAACCGCTTGGGCGGCAGCGAGCCTCGAGCGGAGAATCGCCCAGCTATCCGGCGTGTAGTCGGACTCCGTCAAACCGCCGGCCTGCTCGATGGCAGCCTCAAGCGCGCTGGTATCGACGGGCTTCTCGCGCCAATCGTACGTCAACAGCATGACGTCGTTCGCGCCCTGCGGACGTTCGGCGAAATCGCCGTCGGCGGATTCGCCGTACATGAACACGTTCACCTGGTAATCGTTCACCGCCGTGATCTGCGCAGCGTAATCGGCCGCAGAACCGCCGATGACGTCAAGAGCCAAGCGGTTGCCCTGCTTGTCGAACTGGGCCACGTACGCATCGCTCGAGCCCTTGTTCAGGTTCTTGAAATCGAAGTCGGTGCCGCTGGTGTTTCCTAGCACGATGTAACGGTCGGCAAGCTCCACCACGCGCTCGGCCTCGTTGTATTCCGAGCTTTTCAGGGCGCTCACCCATTCAACCTCACCCGCAGCATCGAGTTTCATCACGTACGAGTTGTCATAGCCGGTGGCCGATGCGGCGAACGTGCCATCACCGGACTTCGTGTCACCCACCATAATGAATCCGCCGTCGCTGGTGGCCGTCACGGCGTTAAGGTACTCGTTGGAGCTGCCACCGTAGGTGCGCAGCCACACGCTTTCGCCCGTTTGCGCCGAAATCTCGGTTGCGAACAGGTCGAACGTATTCCCGAAATATTCGGCGTCTTCGAAATCGTGGGTATACGAGGATTTGATGCCGCCTACCACGTAATTGCCGTTGGCGAGCACGTCCAAGCCGAAATCGCTCGACTCCAGATTGGTTCCGCCGATGGTGCGCCGCCACTGCACCGCGCCCTCGGCATCGTACTTCACCACCATCAGGTTGAACACGCCGCGGTTCGCATCGCCTTCCATATCGCCGTCGTGCGAGGACGTCTCGAACAGGGCGATGCAGCCGCCGTCAGCCGTTGCGCGCACCTGCTTCGCCTGATCATGCCCGGAACCGGAAAGCCCGCGCATCCACACAAGGGACCCGTCGGCCGCATAGCGCGCCACGTAGCTGTCCGTCTGGCCGAACACGGCGCCTTCCACATCAAGCGACGCGAAATCGCCTGCCGGGGTGCCCGTGGGCGACGTGTAGCCCCCGCACAGCACGAACCCGCCGTCAGCTAAGGCGTCCACGCTGGCGGCATATGACGAATAGCCGTTCTCCATGCCGCCCAGCTCGAACGTGCGCACCACCTTGCCGGCCGCATCGCGTTCCTGCACGAACGCACATGCCGGGCCGCGCTGCAATCCGTCGAAGTCGCCATCCTGGCTGTACGTCTGACCCACCGCCAGCAAATTGCCACTCGCCAGCACCGTGGCATCGGCAGCGTAATCCTCGCTCGTGCCGCCGAACATCGCCTTCCACGTGCACTCGAAATCGGGCAACGTCACCTCAACGGGCTCGAAATACGGCGGCGTTTCGGTCTCCACGGCCGCATCGGGCGTAAACGACAGGCGAACGTCGCCCATGGAGCCCTCGATATGAATCGCCACAGGCTTATCGAGCGAGGTCAGCTTGATGGTGGTCGACTTCACGCGCGTCTTTTCGTCATACGAATCGCTCAGCGCATCCACCATCACGCCGTCGCCGCGATCGTACGAAACCGCGCCCAGGATAGTCGGGCTCACCTCACTGCCCATGATGGTCGCGCGCGTGAAGTACACCGTCACCTCGTACTGCTCGCCCGTGCGCTCCACGTACGCGTCCTTGTACAGCATGGGCGCCATCATGGAAGCGGTGTCGGAATCCGCGCGCCATGCAGCAACCGGCACCAGCGTCTTCTGCTCGGCGTGCGTCAGCAACGCGTCGGCGGAAAGGCTGGCCGCAAAGCCGTCGGTCTTGCCCGCAACGCCCGCGAACATGCCATCGTTGGACTTCGTGTGGCCGCACAGCAGGTAGTCATCGGTGCCGCTCGGAGCCAAATAAGCCACCGTTTCGTCGTCGGATCCGCCCAAGGTTTCCACGCCCAGACGCGCGCCGTCCTCGGAAAGGTGAGCCACGTAGGCGTCCTTCTTGCCGTAGGACTCCGTCCCGGTGAAGTCCAGATCGGATGCGCTATGCACGCCCGCCACCAAATAACCTTCCGGCGCGCATACCACGCTATCGGCGGTAACGGCGGCGCTGTCCTCGATAAGGCTTGTCCAACGAATATCGCCCGTAGCGCTCATGCTCACCGCAAAACCCGCGGAATCAGCTTCGGCAGCGTCACGCCCCCCGAAAGCGCCATCGACAGATTTCGTGGTGCCTGTGATGACGAAGCCGTTATCGTAGGTGGGCGTGCCCTCTAAAGGTGCGGAGTGCGTGGACGTCGCGCGGGCAATGGATGTCGCCTTGTCCTCAGCCGAGCCGCCGAACGAGCGCACCCACTCCACCTTGCCGTCGGCGTCGAACTTCGTCACCAGCACGTCCTGGCCGCCTTGGTTCGCGCCCTCAAGGTCGCCGTTGTTTGCGTTCGAATAACCAACGGCCACGTAACCGGCGGAAACCTCGACATCCTCGCCCAAGCCGTCAAGCGCATGCGCGCCCTGCATCTGCACCAAGTCAACGAACGAATCCTGTTGAGCGCCCGAGATGGACTCGTCCTTCGTGCCACCGACGCGCGTCACCCATACCAGGTTCAAATCATCGTCGAACTTCGCGATGATCGCATCGCGGTCGCCTTCGGTCTTGCCCGTTTGCTCGATATCGCCATCCGTTGAATTGGTGTACCCGACAGCAACATAGCCGCCATCGAGCGCCGGCATCACGCGCGTCAGCTCATCGGCGTCCGAACCGCCGAACGTAGCCGTCTTCACCAGATTGCCCTGGTCGTCGAACTTCGCCAGCAAGCCGTCTTTGCCGCCACGGCTTTTGCCCTCAAGGTCAAACTTCGTCGACTGCGTTGCGCCGACGGCCAAAAAGCCGCCATCGTCCGTCTCCGTCACGCTGTTGAACAGGTCGGCCTTCTCGCCCTCAACGAACGTGCGCCACAGCTCGACTCCGGACGCGTCATAGCGAACGAGAACGGCATCCGACTTGCCTTTAGCATGCTCATCAGGTGAAACCTTATCTTCACCCATCGTTGCCGCCGCGACGAGGCCACCGTCGCCAAGACGCTGCGTTTGCGCGATGCTGTCGCACAAGCCCGCGATGGAACTCGTGGAAGAGCCCCCGAACAACGTGGCCCACTGAACCGCCGAAGGCATCTCATCCTGCACGGCGGCAACGCCATCGCCGTCACCCATCGCAGATGACGCGAAATCCCCTTGCGCCATCGCCGCCGTCGGCGCCATGCCGCACACCAGCGATGCCGCCAAAGCAGCCGCCGTCGCCGAACGCACGCCAAACGCCGGTTTCCCCATTCCAGAACGAACCATGTTCCCTCCATATTGCCATATGTAAGGTAACCTTTGTTACCCTTGGCTGACAAAGTATACAGAGCATCCCTAGTAAGTCAACCATCTGTAACTATATTCATTCCGGAAGGATGCCACACGAACATATGTTGCATATAATGTGCAGAGCACGCAAGGCGGGAAAGCGGGACCGGGCGCGTGATACACTGATGCTCGATTGCAGAAATAGGTCTATCCGTCACCACTCGGGAAAGGCAACCCACATGGCCGAAACCGCAAACGCTCAACCTGTCTTCAATAACGCCGCCTACACGCAGGAATATCTTGACATCGCCGCTTCCCTTGACGGCGACATCGAAGGGCGCCGCGCCGCGCGAGCCTACATGGATTCCTCGACCGCCATCGTGCACCACCAGGTCGTCTCCACAAGCTTCGTGCCGAAGCTCTACGACGCGAAAAGCCGCCAGGTCATGCGCGAAGTCGTCGAAACCACGCACCGCATCCTCACGAAGGTGATGCAGCACTACCTCGACGACGCCGATTACCGCACCATCTTCGACTACGATCCGCGCTTAGCCGAGCTCATCTTGGTGCCGCGCGGCTACGACGCGCTTCTGCCCTTCGCCCGCTTCGACATCTTCCTTGACGAGAATACCGGGGATGTGGCCTTCTGCGAGTTCAACGGCGACGGCAGCTCGGGCATGAACGAGAACCGCGAGATCACCCACTCGGTCGAGAGCACCGCCACCTTCCAAGAGTTCGCGCGCCGCCATGAGGTGCGCCCCTGCGAACTGTTCGACGCATGGGTGGCCGAATTCGTGAACATTTACAACACCTACGAGCATCGCGTGGAATCCCCCCGCTTCGCCATCTGCGACTACCTGCAAAACGGCGTCGTTGACGAGTTCCACCTGTTCGCCGAACGCTTCACGAAGGCAGGCTATCCCTGCACGGTCTGCGACGTACGCGACCTCACCTTCGACGGCGAGGTGCTCAGAGACGAGGCGGGCCAGCCCGTGCACGCCATCTGGCGGCGCTGCGTCACCAACGACGTGCTGGAGTTCTGGGACGACTCGCAGGCGCTCATCGAGGCCGTGCGCGCTCAGAAAGTGGCGCTCATCGGCAGCTTCGCCGGGCACATCGTGCACGACAAGCAAATCATGGAAGCGCTGTTCCATCCCAAGACGCAGGCGTTCTTGACGCCCGAGGAAATCGCGTTTATCGAGCGCACCGTGCCGCAGACGCGCTATCTCGACGCGGCCGAGGTCGACCTTGACGCCATCCGCACGAACAAGGACGCCTGGATCATCAAGCCCACCGACGCCTACGGGGCGGCCGACGTTTATGCCGGCTGCTTCCAAACGCAGGAAGAGTGGAACGGCATCATCGACCGCTTCGCGAACGGGGCGGCCGGCGCCCCCTTCCTGGTGCAGCGCTACATCACCCCGCACAAGACGCTCGTCCTGCCGCCCGACAACGACATCGCGAACCTTACCGACGCGGAAGTGCCGCGCGAGCCGGTGCCGTACAACAACTTGGAAGGCCTGTACTGCTACAACGGGCACTTCCAGGGCATTTTCAGCCGCCTAGGGCCCTACCCCACCATTTCCAAGCCCATGGCGGGCATCACCTGCGCGACCATCTGGGTCGACTAAGGGCGCCGCGTGAAGCTCATCAACGCCATCGTCGCCTTCGGGTCCACCTTGCTGTTGGCTCTGTGCCTTATCGCGGCGGGGTTCGCCGTCGTGGCCGTGCCCGACGTTGCCACCGAGCAGCTCTCGCGCGCCTTTTCAGGCTGCGAACAGCCCGACACGCCGTTTTCGGCCGATGAGCTTTGCTCCATGGCCATCGCCGGCAAGCACTACACCTTCGATGACAACAACCCGCTCAAGCTCAACGCCGCCATCGACGCCGCCAACAACGCAGTCGAGGGCGACGGGCGCGCGACTGCCGCCACCCGCGCAAGCGAGACGCGCAGCTTGACCGTCGAGGCGCGAAGCCACCTCGACGACGTGTTTCACGTGGTGCGCGTGGCGAAACCGGCACTTATCGCGGCGGCCGTCATCTGCATCGCGGGGCTCGCCCACGTGCGCGTGCGCATCGGCAAGCGAGCGCTCGGACGCGTATGCGCCATCGCGGGAGGGCTGGTGATCGCGGCCTTCGCGGCGCTCGGCGTGTGGGCGGCCGTCGATTTCCTGGGCATGTTCAACACGCTGCACGGCCTCTTCTTCAGCGCGGGAACCTGGACCTTCGCCTACGACAGCCTACTGATCACCCTCTACCCAACCGAATTTTGGATGGGGATGGGAGGCATCTGGTTGGCGGTGACCGGCGTGCTGTCTATACTTTCGGTACTCATTGGATTGAAGATAGGAAAAACCAACCATGGCAGATAGCAAACCGGTGCGCGTCCGTTTCGCGCCCTCCCCCACGGGCAAGCTGCACGTCGGCGGCGCCCGCACGGCAATCTACAACTGGGCGTTCGCACGAGCCTGCGGCGGCACCTTCATCCTGCGCATCGAGGACACCGATCCCGAGCGCTCCACCGAAGAGAACACGCAGGTCATCCTCAACGCTATGAAGTGGCTCGGCCTTGACTGGGACGAAGGCCCCGAGGTCGGCGGCCAGGCCGGCCCCTATTTCCAGACGCAGCGCCTCGACACCTACGCCGCCGCCCTTGAGCGCCTCAAAGAGCGCGGCATGGTCTACCCCTGCTTCTGCACGAAGGCCGAGCTCGACGCCAAGCGCGCGAAGGCCGAGGCCGAAGAGGGCGGCTACGCCGGTTACGATCGTACCTGCCGCGGCCTTGACGCCGCCGAAGCCGCGCGCCGCATCGAAGCCGGCGAGCCGCACGTGTGGCGCCTGAAGGTGCCCGACGACCACGGCCCCATCGAGTTCGACGACGCGGTCTACGGGCACATGTCCTTCCCCGCCGACGTCATGGACGACATGATCGTCGTGCGCACCGACGGCTCGCCCACCTACAACTTCGCCGTGGTCTGCGACGACGCGAATATGGGCATCACGCACGTCATCCGCGGCGACGACCACCTGTCCAACACCCCGCGCCAAATCCTCATCTACGAGGCGCTCGGCTACGACGTGCCCACCTTCGCGCACCTGTCCATGATCTTGGGCGCCGACGGGCACAAGCTCTCCAAGCGCCACGGCGCCGCCAGCGTGGAGGAGTTCCGCGATCGCGGTTTCTTGTCCGACACCATGGTGAACTTCCTGGCCTTGCTCGGCTGGTCGCTCGACGGCGAGACCACGCTGATCGACCGCGAGACGCTGTGCAGCCGCTTCAGCCTCGATCGCATCACCAAGAAGGACGCCGTGTTCGACGAGACGAAGCTCGAATGGATGAACGGCCAGTACATCCAGCGCATGGGCGCCGAGGCCTGGGTCGCCGCCGCGCGCCCGTGGCTCGTCGAGGCCGGCGCCGGCGAGGCCGACATCGACGCGCGCCCGGAGTGGTACGCCAAGCTCTATCCGCTCGTCTCCGAGCGCTTGGGGCGTCTATCCGAGGTATCCGAAAAGCTCGCCTACATGTTCTGGGGCGACAAGGTGGCCGCGCTTGACGAGAAGTCGGTGAAGAAGGTGCTGCTCAAGGAAGGCGCCCGTGCCGACGAGGCTCTGGCGAAGTGCCGCGAGATCCTGGCGGACACCTCCCGCGCCTGGGAAGCGGCCGGTCTTGAGGCCGCCTGCCGCGAGCTGGGCGAGGTCATGGACATGAAGCTGAAGTTCGTGCTGCAGCCTCTGCGCGTGGCCGTCTGCGGCAACATGGTGTCCCCGCCGCTGTTCGAATCCATCGAGCTTCTGCCCCGCGAAGACGTGCTCGCGCGTATCGATCAGGTGACCGCCGAGGTGTTCGGCGCCTAAATGGCCGTGTCTGGCGAACAGAAAAGCCCGCAAATCCCGCAGCGCATCTTGGTGCTGCGGGATTTCTGCATTCGAAGCGCGAACGTCGCCTGCGCCCGTTGCGTCGACGTGTGCCCCGCAGGCGTCATCTCTATTGCCGGCGACACCGTGACGATAGACGCGGGTTCCTGCACGCTTTGCGGCGTCTGCCAAGGCGCCTGCGACGCGTTCACCTCGAGCGGCATCAAGGTCGGCGATATCGATGCAGCCGTCATGCGCATCGCGCTCGCCGAGCCGGGCCGCGAGGTGATCATCACCTGCGACCGCAACGTTGCGGAGGGCGGCACGCCGGCGAGCAACGTGGTCGTCGCGCCCTGCCTGGCCATGATCCCCGCCGAGCTGTGGACCAAATTCCTTGCCCGCAACGTCAATATCTCGGTCGCGATCGACCTGGCTGCCTGCAGCGACTGCCCCACCTGCGCACAGAAGACTGGCACGGAGCCCGGCGGCGGGGCGGCCAACGCGCGCCCATGCCGGAACGCCGGCGAAGTCGCCAACGCGCGCCCATGCCAGAGCGCCGATAGCATCTACGCCGACGCCATCGCGCAAGCCGAAACATGGAGCGGCAAGCAGGTCGGATTCAGCGAGCACATCCCCACCGCTGCCGACGAGGGCCTGTTCGCCTCGCTGGCGCAAGCGGGGAAGGAAGGCGGCCGCCGCGGCGCCTTCTCCGACATTTTCGCCAGCCTTAAAGATGCCTCGTCGGGCGAGCTGCGAAAGCGAACCGATCCGCGCCTGCGCTCATTCATCGAGCAAAACGAGCGCACCCGTTCTCGAGCGAGGCTTAATCTCGGTAATGGCCAGGAGTTTAACCGATTTACACCGACAGGCAGAGTGAGAACGATCATGCACCCGTCTCGTCAGATGCTCCTCAACGCCATCGAAGCGGACCCCGATATGGCCAAGCGCGTCCAACTCAGCATCACGCAGACGAACCCCGATGCCTGCGCAGGAGACCTACGCTGCGCGCGCGTGTGCCCGACCGGGGCGCGTCGCCCCGATGCGCAAACCGGGAAGCTCGCCTTCGAAAGCCGCCTGTGCATCGGGTGCGGGGCGTGCGCAAAGGTGTGCCGACATGATGCCATCGCCATTGAATCAGTAACGGCCGATACGCTCGCATGCTAAGATGCAGCTGAACAACACAGAGCCGAGGAGTGCATCTTCATGACCGAGCCAGAAAACCCCAATTCAAACAGTAACCCCGCACCGCCGACGCCGGCTCCCACCGCATACGCGAGCCCCGCGCAGCAGACACCGCCGGCGCCCGCGCAACCTCTACCCGCGCAGCCTCAGACCACCCGCAAGGTCTGGCCATGGGTGCTGCTCGCCTGCCTTCTCGCCTTCCTGCTCGGCCTTGGCGGCTGCGCCGGCTGCACCGCGATCGGCATCCTGCTGGGAAACCCACCGCAAACCCGCGACGGGTCGCTGCATCAGTACGACTACGACGACGCGCCCTTCGGCTACGACTACGGCTACAGCTATGACGACGACTCTTCCAGCTCCGATGTCTACGGCGGGTTCACCTTTGACGATATCGTCAACGCAGCCGGTGACCTCCCTGGCGACATCGACGAGGGCAAGGCCGGTGCCGGGGTGTACGTCATCGGGCGCGACATCGACGCGGGAAGCTATTTCCTGCAGGGCATGACCTCCCAGGAAAGCAACTTCTACGTATTCGACCCCGAGGGCTCGGGCACCTTCAGCTTGGATGCCTCCATCGTTTACATAGGTCACTACCTCTACGATTTTGAAGATGGGGAGGTCGTCGTCTTCAAGCCGAGCAGCAACGACATGCGCATGATCCCCGCGAAGGAAGCCGACTTCAGCCCGCAAGCGCCATACACCTCCGGCCTGTACCGCGTCGGCGAGGACATCCCCGCGGGAACGTACACCGTCACCGTGAGCGACGACGCCCCGCGCGAGGCCACGCAGGACTACGCGGCCTACGTCATGCAGGATCTTGAATTCGACGACGACTCGATCCTTGATACGAAATACCTGATCAAGGGTAGCAAGCAAACGGTAACCGTCGAAGACGGGCAGCTGCTTGAACTGTTCGGCTGCACGGCAACACCCGTGAATTAAGAAAGCGAGCAAGATGAGCAAACCGGAACTGCCTGAAAACCCGACGCTTGAGGAAATCGCTCGCTATTTCGCGAACGACAAGTTCGCAACCGAGGTGGCCGGCTGCCGCGTCATTGCCGGAAGCCGCGGACACGCCGTCTGCGAGATGCCGCTCGAGCCCAAGCACTACAACGCGGCCGGCGGCGTCATGGGCGGGGCCATCTTCACCCTTGCCGACTTCTGCCTTGCCATCGCCTGCAACATCGGCGAAACACCGACGGTGTCGGTCAGCAACACGATCGAGTACCTATCGGGGGCCAAGGGAGGCAAGCTCATCGCCGAGTGCACGGCGGACAAATCGGGAAGAAAGCTCGGGTTCTACACCGTGGACATCACCGACGACACCGGCCGCAAAATAGCCCGCATGACCGCCACCTGCTACCGATAGAGCTTGCGGAGACACGGCCTGAATCTGCCGTCTCGCTACAACGTCAACCCTGCCGCAGCGGCCGTAGCAACGGGAAACGCCAAAGCCGCATGGACCCCGGCAGCGACGATCACCGAACGCAGGCAGAACGCCCCCGCAAGCGAGCACGCGCACGACGCGGTGGCCGCAACGCGCAATGCGGCCAACCGTCCGCTCGCGCCCTTTCGACCCGAAGCGCTCTCCGCAGGTGAAACCCCCTCGGACGCGCGGCCTGCGCTGCGCCTTCCCCTCAACCAACCGCCAACGCCTTCCGCAACGGCGATGATGGCGGGAACGACGATCCCGACGACGATCGCGCCGACCCAGAACTCAACCGCCAGCGGACCTGTCGTAATCAACCCAAACGATCGCTGCTGCGTCGCACCGCCGGCGGCCGTCGCTCCCAGGAACGCCGCGATGGTGCAAAGTTCGACAAGCGGCGCCGCGACCAGCGCGCAACGCAAGGCAAAAGGCTCCCCGTGCCCCGCATCCCGCGAATCATCGCGCGCGACAACCCAGCGCACGATCCCCGACACGATGGCCACGCCCATGCTTGCCGCCGAAGCCAGAAATACCGCGACGAGCACTGGGCTCGACCACAGCGGCACGGCCGGCGCCGCCATGAGAAGCATCGCCGAATACGCCGCGACGCCCACCGCGAGCACAGAGCCCACCACCGATACCGCCCGCAAGACGGCGCTGCCGCAATCGCCGGCAACCATCCGAACACGCGGCAAGGACAACGCACCCGCGGCTGCGAACACGAGCGACGCCGCGAGCAAAAGCCACGCGCCGATCGTCATCCAGGATCCGAAATTCGTGAAGCTCATCGGCAGCAGCAACGCCCGCAGGGGCTTTTCCGTCTCGGCGACCAGGCACAAAAGACCGGCTCCCAGCAGCGCCAGCGATACGATGAACCCCACGCATGAAACACGACCGTATCGCTTATCATTCGCGATCTGCAGCACCGCGCTCACGAAGAACGTTCCCGCCGCGGCACCCGCCAGGAACAGATACAGCGCGGGAAGCACGCCCCATACCGTTTGCAATTCGTCCATGACCGCTCCTACTTGCCCGCCGCCGCGGATGACGTCGTCGCCGCCCGCTCGGTTGAAGCCTGCTGCGCTTCCTCAGCCAGCTTAGATAAGTCGCCGTAGGTGAGCGCCTGCGTCGTGCACGCGCTCACGCAATGCGGCGTTTCCCCCGGCTCAACGCCGCACCCCAGGCAGCAATCACACTTGTCCATGCCAGCGTCGGTGTACTGGGGAATGCCGAAGGGGCAGGCCATGAAACAGTAGTGGCATCCGATGCAGCGCGTCTTATCGACGACCACGATGCCGTCCTCGGCGCGCTTTGTGATCGCCCCCGCCGGGCACACCCTCGCGCAGGCCGGCTCGGCGCAGTGCTGGCAGGTCAGCGACGTGAAATAGCGCGTCACGTTCGGAAACGTGCCCTCGCACACCTCGTGAACCTTGCGCCGCGCGATGCCGCCGGCCGAAATCCCGTTCCATGCCTTGCACGCCACCTCGCATGCCCAGCACTTGATGCATTTGTCGGTATCGACGCGAAACCCGTATTGCACGCCCATTTACTTCTCCCCCTCGTACTTGCTGATCTTGACGAGCGTCTGCTTCGCCATTCCTGAATGGAACGGATCGAACAGGGACGTGTCAGTGTTGTACAGAACCGTCGGGTCGCTGCCGCCGTCCATGCAGCCGTAACCCGGAAGGTCCAGCTCCTCGCAGTTCTGCCACCAGCCGCGCCGTGCCATCAGCACCTCGGGCGATATGCCTTCGAAATACTGCGCCGTCATCTTCACCCAGCCGTGCGGGCTTTCGATGCGGATCCAGTCGCCGTCGGCGATGCCGTACTTCTTCGCCGTGGCCGGGTTGATGCGTACCCAAGGCGTCGGCTGCAGTTCACGCAGGTAGGGAATGGAGGAATAGTAGCTGTGCTCGCACAGGCGGTACGCATGGACGTCGCTCATGATCAGCGGGTATTCACCGGCAAGTTCCGGCGTTTCGGCAATGCCCTCGGGCGGGCCGGAATACTCGGGAAGCCAGCCGAGCTCGCCGGTTCCGTCGGCGTTGGGCTTGCCGCCGATCCAGGCGTTGGAGCACTGCACCTTGCCGTCGGGCAGGGCGGCGAACAGCGTTGCGTAGTCCTGGTACTTCGGCTCGGTCGCGCTCGATCCCGCCGGGTGCTCCTTGAACAGGCCGCCCTCGGAGGCGCGCAGCTCCTCGAGCGTGGTGCCCGAGCCCTCGAGCTGCTCGCGCAGGCACGCATCCATATCGCCGTTCCAGAAGTCGTCGCCAAAGCCCATCGCCACGCCCAGGTCCAGCCAGAACTGCCAGTCGGAATGCGCGTCGCCCTGCGGCTCCTGGATGCGCTCGTTGATGGCGGCGAACGTGCCGGCCGCGGTGTTCTTCACGCCGATCTGCTGGCCCGCCTCGTAGTGCGAGCAGGCGGGCACCACGTAATCGGCCCAGTCGCACGACGAGTTCCAATGGGAATCCATCACGAAGTAGAACTCCAGCTTCTCCAGCGCGCGGACGATGTCCTTGGGCTGGCGCGTGGCGCCGAAGGGGTTCGTCGACTGCGCGATGATGCAGCGAAGCGGCGCGGTTTGCCCCTCCGGCGTGTTCGCGATGCTCATGAGGCCCTTATAGTACGCCGAGGTGGGGCCGCTTTCCCATGTTTTCTTGCTCTGGAACCACCGCGGGAACTCGGGCGCCACCAGCTTCGATGCGCCGGCAGTCCAACCATTGGCCGTATCCGTCTCGCTTGCCGGCAGCCTGTCGGAAAGCACATCGATCGCATTCAGCTTGATCTGGGCTTTCGGGGCGACCTTCGACGCGCCGCCGCCGCCCGCGACGGCGAGGTTGCCGGTGATAGCCTCGATGAGGTTGATGGCCACGACTTCCCAGTTGCCGTCGTTCTGCTGGTCGCCCACGCCGTTGCCGTACAGGATGCCCATCGGCTTTTCGGTGCCCATAAGGCGCGCGAGACGGTAAATCTCGTCGGCCGCGATGCCGGTCTTCTCGGATGCCCACGCGGGCGTGAACTGCCTGACGTGCTCGGCGAGCTCATCGAAGCCGCTGCACCAGTTCTCGACGAAATCGTGGTCGTAAAGGCCCTCGTCGATCAGCACGTTGAGAATCGCGTAGGCAAGCGCGGCGTCGGTTCCAGGGCGCAAGGGCACCCACACGTCGGCCTTCGAAGTGAGCTGGTCCATCATCGGGCGGATGTCGACAAGCTTCATGCCGCGGGCCTTCTGCTTGACGATGGCGGCCGGTTTTCCCTGGTTGACGGCGGAGTTTTCCGGATTGGCGCCCCAGATGACGTAGAGGTTGCACTTATCGATCTGGCCCGGCGCGCAGTCGGCGGTCGGCCCGATGGAGATGCGCTTTGAGGCGACGCGCTGCGAATTGCAGATGGCGCTATGCAGGTAGTTCGGCGTGCCGTAGACGTTCATGAAGCGGCGCCCGACCGTGGCGAGCACGGCGAAATACTGCGGCGAGAGCACGCCGAGCGCCTCGGGGGTTCCCTCGTCCTGCAGCTGCTTGAGCTTGTCCGCCAAGGCACCGATGGCCTCGTCCCACGTGCAGCGCTCGAATTCGCCCGAGCCCTTCGGCCCGACGCGCTTCATCGCCCAGCGCAGACGCGTCGGGTCGTAGATGGTCTGCATCGCCGCCTGGCCCTTCGCGCACAGCGACTTGGACCCGCGGCCCCAGTTGTTGCCCGCCGCGGGGTTGCCCTCGACGTGCTCCCAGCGGCCGTTCACCAGCGTGCACAGCGTCGAGCAGTGGGTACGTGCCGGGCCGCACATCTGGCACCAGCAATGCTTTATCTCGACGGTGTCTTCGGCTTGCTGCGCGCCGTCATCGTCCGCAAGCGCTCCGGCGCAGCCGGAAAGCGCGCCTGATGCCGCAACGCCGGCGAATGCCGCCGCAGCCGCGACAAATGAGCGGCGCGACAAGCTCAGCTTGTTCGTCATGGTCTCCTCGAATCGTTTGTCTCGTCTCGTTCCGATATCGCCTCGTCATGCGATATCCCTATTCGTCTATAGGCTTAGCGGGATTCTATGTTTTCAAGATTGCCTAGTTTGCCTATAGGCGTTAAACCGTTGCGAACGGTGCAATTTTGCCGGTGAACGGTAGAACAACGGAAAAGCATGGTGCCGAAAGGCGATTTCAATCTGACAAGGAACCCCAACCAGCACGGCGAAGCGTCCCAACTCACGTCCTTGCAAACGCGCCAAGCACCATACAGCTACTTCGGAAAATACCCCTTGCGCATTCGGGCAAGTTCCGTATAATAACGACTGCACGCATTTCGGGGCCTTAGCTCAGCTGGGAGAGCGCATGGCTGGCAGCCATGAGGTCAGGGGTTCGATCCCCCTAGGCTCCACCAAACTCTCAGCCGCCGAAAGGTGGCTTTTTGTTTGC